>NZ_CP108381.1:3070833-3685000 GCF_035956715.1 Nocardia sp. NBC_01329
TTGCGCACTCGTTCCTCTCTGCGGCGCCGCTGCGCCACTGAAGAAATCCATATCGCCGTGCACGGACCGTGCCTTTCATTACATTACGCCTTGTAATGAAAGATAACCCACCAGAGATGTGACGTCAACCACAGAAGAGCCAGCGCGTAGTCCGGCCCCGCCGTAGAGACCGCGGAACGGCGTCGGGGGCCGCGGGCTCCGGGTCCCACGGCGCTCAGCTCCTGTGGTCGGTCACTTCGAGCTACCGGTCGGGTCAGCTGTCGATTTCCATCACCACAGCCTTGGGCTCGGTGAAGAATTCACGACTGAAATTGCCGCCTTCGCGACCGACACCCGAGTCTCCGAACCCCCCGAACGGCGCCCGGAGATCGCGGACGAAGAAGCAGTTCACCCATACGGTGCCGGCGCGCAGCAGCGACGAGACCCGATGAGCCCGGGACAGATTCTGGGTGAACACCATCGCGTTCAGGCCGAACGGCGTGTCGTTCGCGCGGTCGACGGCCTCTGCCTCGGAGTCGAACGGAGTCACGACGACTACCGGGCCGAAGATCTCCTCCCGGCAGACACGGGCGGTAGCGGGAGCATCGGTGACGACGGTCGGGCGCACCACCCAGCCCTCACCGAGGCCACCGATCATCGTCGTGCCGCCGTCGGCTTCCACCCCGTCTACGAACGATCGGACTTTGGTGTAGTGCTCCTCGGTAGCCAACGGGCCGAGCTGTGTCGAGGGGTCTTTCGGGTCGCCGATGATCAGCGCGTCGGCGGCTTCGCAGAAACGGCGCAGGAATTCGTCGTAGATACCGCGTTCCACGAACAGACGGCTGCCGGCGAGACAGACCTGTCCCGCGTTGTTGAAGATGGCCTTGATCGACCACTGCACCGCGGACTCGAGATCCGCGTCGGCGAACACGATATTCGCACCTTTTCCGCCCAGTTCGAGACTCACCGGCGTGAGGTTGCCCGCGGCAGCCCGCCCGATGACGCGGCCCGTCGTCGATTCTCCGGTGAAAGTGATCCGGTCGACCCGGGCGTCCGTGGTGAGCGCCTCGCCCACCGAATCAGGGCCGAAACCGTGGACCACGTTCAGCACGCCCGGGGGCATACCGGCTTCGAGCGCGAGTCGAGCCAGGATGGTTGCCGAACTGGGGGTGTCCTCGGCGGGTTTGAGCACGACGGTGTTTCCCCACGCCAGCGCCGGCGCGATTTTCCATGTCTCGAGCATCAGCGGGAAGTTCCACGGCGCGATCGCGGCGACTACGCCGGCCGATTCGAACCGCGTGTAGGCGTGGTGACCGGAGTCCATCGGCAGAGTCTCCGCCGCCGACATCCGGGCGTGGTCGGCGAAGAATCGGAAGTTCAGTGCCGAGCGCGGCACATCTTTCGACGAACTGTCACTGATGGGTTTGCCCATGTCCTGCGTATCGGCCATCGCCAACTCGTAGGTGTGCTGGTCCATGAGGTCGGCGAGACGGTGCAGAATCCGGCCGCGCTCGGTGAAACCCATTCGCGGCCACGCACCGGAATCGAAGGCGTCGCGAGCCGCGCTGACAGCGAGCGCGGCCTCTTCGGCTCCGCCGAGCGCGACCTGCGTTCGCACCTCGCGAGTCCACGGATCGACATTGTCGAAGCGGCCGTCGTCCTTCGACTCGATCTCTTTTCCGTCGATGAAGTGAGGAATCAGTTCCATGGTCATCTCTCTCGTTCCTGAATGGTGACGTCTCCGGCGGCCCAATGAGTACTGGGGACCTCTCGGACGACGACACGAATACTGGCCAGTGGGGCGCCGGTGGTGTCGGCGGTGGCATGGGTGAGTGCGGAGATCAGGTCGCGCAGGGTCTGCGGACTGCGCCCTTCCACTAGTGTCACTTCGACGAACGGCATCAGCGCACCGCCTCGAAGGACGTCACAATGGTGTCCACGGAGTCGATGCGGGCGAATACGGTGCCCATCACGCGCAGACTGTTCTCGTGCAGTTCGGGGAAGTAACCGGCGACGGCATCGCGTGCCACGACGACCTCGAAGTCGCGGAAGAAGGCGTCTCGGACGGTCGATTCGACACAGAAGTCGGTGCGCACACCCGCGACCGTTATTCGGGTGACGCCGGCAAGCGCCTCATCGAGTTCCGTCCGATAGAACGCGCTGAACCTCGGCTTGACGACGACGGCGTCCTCCGGCCGAACGTCGAGTTCCGATACCAAGTCGCTGCCCCACGTGCCGGCTCGCAATCCGGAGTCCCGCAGGAAAGGACTGCGCTGGGCCAGGATTCCGACAGCGGCATCATCGGCCCACTCCATCCGTACCCAGATGACCGGAACGCCGGCCGAGCGAGCCGACCCGACCAGCGTGTTGATGCGGCCGACCAAGCCCGGTAGATCGTCGATGACCAAACCGGCCCCGGCGAATACACCGTTCGAGTGGCAGTAGTCGTTCTGCATATCGATGACGACCACCGCCTCGGCGGGGCGACCGGAGTTCGGAGCCACGGCGCTCATCCTCGGTCGGCGTTGGTGGTGAGCGCAGCGTGCGCTTCGAGCGCCTTCGCTGCTCTGCCGGCGTCACCACTGGCGATGGCTTCCACCAGTTCGCGATGCACCTTGGCGCCTACTCCGATATCCATCGAAGGATCCGGCGCCACAACGCCTTCCAGCCGACTTTCGACGAACTCCAGCAGCGACAGGTACGTGTGCTTGAGAATCTCGTTGGTGGTGACCCCGGCTATGCGCTTGTGCAACGCCCAGTTGGCCCGGAGATAGGCCTCGGCACTCAGATCGGGGGTGAACATCACTTCGGCCAACGACCGCAACTCCTCGATATCGACAGCATTCCGAAAACGAGTGGCGTCCTGAGTGATGAGTGGTTCGAGTCCTTCGCGCACGATGAGGCAGTCGGTCACCGAGACAGAGTCCCCACTCAATTCGAGCATTTTCTGCCCGAGACGAACCAGCGGTGGTGGCGAGGCAACGAAAACCCCGCCACCTACGCCCGGGCGGATGGTGATCATCTTTCGCGCACTCAACAGTCTGATCGCTTCGTTGAAGGTCGCGACCGCCACGTCGTACCGGTCGCGCAGACTCTCCTTGGTCCCGAGCCGATGACCGTTGACGAGCCCCTCGTTGCGAATCATCTGCTCGATGTCGCGGGCCACGTCGTCCGCCCGGGAGGACGAGGATCGGGTTGCCAGTTCACGTTTGCTCATAGTGCGCCCCTCTGTTCTGCCGTGGATGCGGTACCCGCCGACGCCGATCCGGCTCGCGTATGCCCCGACAGGTACCGGACGGCATTCCCACCCAGAATCAGCTGCTTCTCCTCGTCTGTGAGGTCGAGCCCCCGAACCGATTGCAGCGGCGATCGGTCCGCGAGATCGAAGGGGAAATCGCTGCCCATCAGGACGTTCGATACGCCGACTCTGCCGATCAGGCGTGCGAGCACGTCATCGTCGAACACCGCCGTGTCGTACATCAACTTACGCAGATAGTCCGACGGCGGCCGATCCACCTTTCGCGCGGACGACTTGCGCTCCCAGCCCAGATCCAACCGGGGAGTGATGCCGGGCAGGCACCCACCGCCGTGCGCGAGGCACAGCCGGAGGTCATAGCGATCGAGAACACCGCCGAACACCAGACGCGAGACCGCCAGACCGGTTTCGACCGGGTAGCCCAGCAGCTGGACGAGGTGATAGTCGGCGAGACGGGTCCGGTCCGAGACCCGGCTGGGGTGCACCAGAACCAGAATCTGCCGTTTCGACAGCTCGTCCCACAGTGGTTCGTTGACCGGGGCATCCAGTTCCGCGCTGCCACCGTAGGTTCCGATGGTCGCCCCCGCGAATCCGAGTTCGTCCACGCAGCGGCGCAGCTCGTCACTCGCTTCGGTCAGACCGACCGGAAGGGTGGCCATACCCACCAACCTGTCCGGAGCCTGCCCGACGAATTCCGCCAGCGCATCGTTTGATTTCCGAACCACCTCCAATGTCAGTGCGTCGTCGGTGGATTCGGACGCGAACAGGAACGGCGGGGCCGACACCGCGTGAATCGATACGCCCGCGGCGTCCATCGAACGAATCCGTGCTTCGACGTCGAACTGCTCGGGCGGAAAAGGGATCGCCGCACCGCGGTTCAATCCGCATACCGCCGGATCTATCGACACCGACCCCGTTGCCCTATCGGACAAGTCCGCCAGTCCACCGGCCGCCAACCATTCGAGCAGTGGTAGGGGCATGGCATGACTGTGGATATCGATGACGGGGGTGGGAAGTGCGCCGGTCGGCACCGTCGCTCTAGCCACTTCGCTCGGCCATATACGCGTCGTAGTCGTCACCCAGCAACGAGCGGATCAGGGCCGTCGCCGCGCCGGAGGTACCGGCTTTCTCACCGGTGCCGTAGATCAGGCGCGCGAGCTGGGAGAGCAGGTACGGGTGCAGACCCATTTCGTGCAGTCCGCGGAAATCGCGATCTCTGATGGCCTGCCGCTCGGCGTCGGACAGCGGGTATTCGTCGAGGACATCGTTCTCGTCCGACTCGAAACGTGCCCGGAACTCGAGGTCCCACTTGAGATCCTGTACGAGATCGTTTGTTTTCAACAGTGGATTGAACCGATCCAACGGCATGGTCTCAGATCCTTCCTTTCGATACCGAATTCACACGTCCCACCGCACCGCACCGACACCGCATCTCCACTGGTCGACCGCGACATAACCGAGGTCTGTGCACGGACGGGGCCCGATGGCTCCCATGACGACCGTCCAGGAGAGCAGCTCCGCTGTACCTCCCGAGCCGGCCTCCTCCATCCGCTCGAACGTCGCTTCGGCGAGAATCCGATCGTGGTCGCCCTGGACCAGCAGATCCATGTACCAGCGGTCGAACTTCTCGTCGATCTCGAGATAGCGGGGCCCGCCGGGCTCGTGGCTCAGACCACCGGAGCCGAGTAGACCGATACGTGCGTCGGCCGGGAGGTCCTCGACGATGGCTCGGCCCAGAGCTTTCCCGAAGTCGTAGCAGACGCGCTCGTCCGGAACCGGTGGCACCGTGCAGTTCTGCAGGATCGGGATGATCGGTACATCGAGTGAGGTCAACCCGGCCATGGTGACCGGTACCGAGACGTTGTCGTCGAATCGGAGATTCTCGCGAACCCCGCGCACGTTGGGCCCACACTCACGAACGGACTCGAACAACGTCTTCGCTATTTCCGGGGCACCGCGCAGATCGTAATCCGCCACGCGGAGCCATGGTTTGAACCACTCGTCCGGTCCCGGGTGCCGATCGGTGAGGCCGAACGAGAAGTCCCACGGCTCGCTCACCCTGGTGTTGGCCACGTGGTCGTTGCCGATGATCAGCAGCGCATCGAGGTCCGCGGCGGCCACCTCGTCGTGGATGGCATCGTAGGCCCGCTGGACTGTGTCTCTATCGGATTCGGGTGCCTTGTCGAACCACCCTGTCAAGCCCGGCGTGTGACTCGCCGCCACCGCGAGACTGATCGTCGCCATGATACCTCCGAGTTCGTTTGTGTACGTGTCGGTCCCGCGCGCGCGGGCACCTGGTCAGGACTGTCGGGACGATATTCAGGTGAGCTGCGCGTCGAGGCGACGGCAGATCGCGTCGGCGGCGGCTCCGGCCGAGGCGGCCCGGGTGCGCACGCCTTCGTCGGCGGTCGCGCCCGCCGGGTCGCCGAAATATCCGTGAGGGGTGATTCGACGGGCATCGTCGTACCCGCGCCGCCATACGGCCAGCTCCTCGGGCCCGTGGTCGGTGGGTCGCAGATCCCTGCGTGCGTCCTCGCGTACCAGCTCCGGATACGAACTCATCATCATCGAGGTCTCCCACCGACCGGCGTGTACGTCGACGAACGGGTGTCCTTCAGGCGTGGTCCGCACCCGCGGCGCCGTCGCCGGGAGTTCCGGCGCGAGATCACCGTGGACGGTCAGCAAGGGGTCGTCCACACGGAGTTCGAGACGCTGGGCGAGTGCCGCGTCGACAACGAAGCTGATATCGGCCGATGCTCGCTGCGAACCCGCCCGGATGCCCTCGTAGAGGGTCCTGTTGTGCAGTGCGTCGCCGTGCCCGGAGAAACAGAAGATGTGGCCGAAACCGTCGTTCGACATACCGACGAAGAGGTCGGCGAGCACCTCCCGCATCAGGCTCGGCCGAATGCTGTACGACGCGGGGAACGAGCCCGAAACCACGTTGACGCCCCAGTAGTAGGGCGGAACGACAAGAGCATCGACGCCGCGCTCGGCGAGGGCGGCCTTGACCCGGCGGGCTCGATCCGTAGGGATATAGACATCGGTTCCGGTGGGTAGGTGCGGGCCGTGCTGTTCGATCACTCCGATGGGCCAGAGCAGCACCGCGCCCGCCGCGGCCGCGGCCGCGACCTCGTACCAGGTCATCTCCGCCATGGATTCGCCGAAGATATCCATCGAGTTCAGCTCCCGGTCCGGGAATCGTGGAAGGTCTTGGCATCCTGAATCCGCTGGTAGACGTGCGCGCGCAATTCCGCGAAGCGGGACAGTGCACGCGTCTGCAGCTGGTCACGATCGTCGGGCAGGTCGATCGCGATATCGTCCATCACCACCGTCGGCGATGACGACAGCACCAGCACGCGCTGGCCCAGGTACACCGCTTCGTCGATATCGTGGGTGACGAACAGAACGGTCATGCCCAGTCGTTTCCACAGCGAGCGGGTGAGATCCTCGAGCTCCGACCTGGTCTGAGCGTCGACGGCCGCGAACGGTTCGTCCATGAGAAGCACCGACGGCTCGTAGGCGACGGCCCGGGCGATCGCGACGCGCTGTTGCATACCGCCCGACAGCTGCCAGGGATGAGCTCGAGAAGCGTCCTGCAGACCGACTGCGCTCAACGATTTCTCGACCAGCTCCGTCCGCCGGGCCTTCGGTACCTTCTTCTGTTTGAGCGGCAGTTCGATGTTCTCTTCGACGGTCATCCACGGGAACAGGCTTCTGCCGTACTCCTGAAAAACGATCGCCATATCGCGCGGTGGACCGACGACCTTACCGGCGCCGAGCCGCACTTCACCGGATGTGGGGGCGAGCAGGCCGGCGATACATTTGAGCAGGGTTGTCTTGCCGGCACCGGAGGGGCCGACGATGCAGGCCAGTTCACCCTGGCCGATCCGAAAAGTCAGATCACGCACTGCTTCCACGCGACGGCCGTGGCCGGAGTAGATCTTCTGCACCCCGCGCACGTCGAGCATGGCGGACGTGGTCTCGGGCGCGGTCTCGACGGAATGTGTTCGAGTCATGATCATTTCTCTCCTGGTTGTGATTGGAGCAGGCCGTGGTACCAGCCGAGGGCACGGCGTTCGAAGACCCCGAACGCGAGCGACAGCAGGAAGCCGAGCAGGCCGAGAACGATGATTCCGCTCCACATCTGCGGAATGGCGAACCCGCGCTGGAACTGGACCACGGTGAAACCGAGCCCACTGGAACTGGCGAACATTTCGCTGATCACCATGAGGATGATCGAGATGGACAGAGCCTGACGCATGCCGGCGATGATCTGCGGGCTCGCACCGGGCAGGACGAGGTACCGAATGCGAGCGATACCGGTGATGCCGTACGACCGCGAGGTATCGGAGAGCACCTCGTCGACCGCCCGGACACCCTCGACAGTGTTGAGCAGGACGGGCCACACCGCCCCGAGCACGATGACCAGGACTTTCATCCCGTCACCGATACCCGCGACGATCATCAGCACCGGGATCAATACCGGCGGCGGAATCGCCCGGAAGAACTCCAGGACCGGTTCGGCGGTGGCACGCGCGCGGCGGTGCAGCCCGAGGAACATTCCGAGCCCGGTACCCAGGGCCACACAAAGGGCGTAGCCGGCAGCCAATCGCGCCATGCTCGGCAGCACGTCGTTCGTCAACCGGTCAGTGGTCAGCCACGTACTTCCGAACGTTTCGGCAATCTTGCCCAGCGAGGGAAAATAGTAGCTGCTCGAGTTCGCAGTGCAGGCCCACCACAATGCGATCAGAACGACCGGTAGGCCGATCACATAAAGTGTCTTCTTCGATACCGCGACAGCAGTTGTCATGCCGACACGTCCTTTCGCATCGACGCGTGCCAGCTCAACACCCGTCGTTCGATCGAGCGAACGAGGATATTGACGACGATTCCGAGTACTCCGGTCACGATCACCGTGGCGTACACGTCGGCCGTCGCGTTGCTCGATTGGGATCGCGCGATCTCGGTGCCCAATCCCGGACTGCCGATGATCAGCTCGGCCGAGATGGTGAGAACCAGCGCGACCGAGGCGGACAGCCGCACGCCGGTCATCAGATACGGCAGCGCTGTCGGCCAGATCAGGTACCGGAACACCGCCCATCGCGAGAACCCGTACGACGCAGTCGTATCCCTTGCCACCGGATTGATGTCCTGCACGCCGTGGAGCACCTGGATCAGAATCGGCCAGAACGATGCGTACACCACCAGCAGTAGCGTGCTGCGAATATCCGTGCCGAACAACAGGACTGCCAGCGGAATGAGCGCCACGGACGGTATCGGACGCAGGAATTCGATCGTCGACGCCGTGATCCGGATCAGCTGTGCGGAGGTCGAGATGAGGAACCCGATGATGATCCCCGCCGCCACCGCGATCGCCAGCCCGATCCCCCAGCCGCGCACGGTGTCGAACAGGGCCGTCCAGAACGACGACCGACCCAGCAAGCCGATCAACGCCGCAAGCATCTCGCTCAGTGGCGGGAAGTACGCGCGGGGTAGCACACCCATCCGCGGCAGCAGCTCCAGCAATGCCGCGAACGCGAGGACCCCGCCGACGCCGAACACGGAATCCGGTAGGTTTCGGATACCTGGCCCCCGGTCGGCGGCGACAGGACGGCGTTGTGCCGCGTCGGTCTCGGAGTCGCGCCCCGGCGAATCGAAGGCGGTGATCGGTTCGGAGTGTGTAGCTCGCACTGTTACCTCGTTCTTCGCCCCGGGTACCGGCCCATCGGCGGTCGACGCTCGGTCGGGACTCATCAGTTCTCGATCAAGCCGTCGAGTGCGTCTCCATTGCCGATCAGGCCCGCGTCGACGGTGAGTGTCACCAGGCCACCGAGTTCGTCCCGATCGATCGCCGGACCCCAGACCGGAAGCCGAACACTCTCCGCCACCTTCGGATCGAGCTTCAGATAGGTGTTCAGTGATCGGCGCACCTCGTCGGGGTGGGCATCGGCGTATTGGAACGATTCCTCGAGCGCGGTGGTGAAGCGTGCGACCACGTCCGGACGCTCGGTCAGCATTTTCTCGGAGGTGAACCAGCCCGCGAACGGGATGCCCGCACCCATGGCCGGATAACTCACCGGTAGCGGTCGCGCGCCCGCGTTCTCGGCGATCGTGATGAACGGTTCCCCGACGAGCGCCCCGGCGACCCGCCCGGATTCCAGGGCGGCAACCATATTGGGAATGGGGAGTTCGACCATCGTGACCTCGCCGGGGTCTACGCCGCCCTTCTCGAGACCCGCACGGACTGCGACCTCGCTGATCCCCTTCAGCGTGTTGATGGCAATGGTCTTACCCTTCAGGTCTTGCACAGTCCGGATCGCCGGATCGGAGACCATCAGCTGGCCCGATCCGTCGTCGAGAACATCGTCGGAGGCGCGGGCGCCGATGGCGATCAGTTTCAGCGGCAGGCCCTGATCTCGGGCGACCAGCAGGCTCGCGATGTTGGAATAACCGAAGTCGAAGTCACCGCTCATGACACCCGGGACGATCGCGGCGCCGCCCTGCGCATCCTGAGTGGTCACCTCGAGACCTTTGTCGGCGAACACGCCGCGGTCGATACCAAGCTTCACCGGGGCCACATCGATGATCGGGATGATGCCGAGCCTGACCCCGGAATCGTCCTGGTCGGAACCGCTCGTACTGCAACCGACGAGCGAGATGGTCGCGAACAAGCTCACGGCAACGGCAAAGGCCCTTGTACGTTTCGGAAAGTTCGGCATGGGTCTCCTTGTCGGTGCCGATTTCAATTGACTATAATCAATCACAGTCAATCTGCTCGGGCAACGGTTTCCGAAAAATACCTGTGAAATCGATGATTTCCAGAGCCCAGCCGGCGCAGAGACGTTTCACGGTTCGCCCCCTCCTCCACGAGTTCGAGCGGACCCGCATCCAAGGAGCCCCATGCAATCGCCAGATCTCTCCCGCATCTCCGACACGCTGGCCGAAGCGCAGCGAACAGGTGCGGCAGTGGACCAGTTCGGTGACGATCTCACCCTGGACGATGCGTACACCGTTCAACGCACACTGCTCGACCGCCGCCGCGCACAGGGAGCCCGCTACCTGGGTCCGAAACTCGGATTCACCAGCCGCGCGAAGATGGCGCAGATGGGAGTCGACGAGGTGATCGTGGGCTGGCTCGTCGACGATATGCGGATCCCCGCGGGCGGGACGCTCTCCCTCGACGGGCTGGTGCATCCGCGGGCAGAACCGGAGGTGGCCTTCAGACTCGGCCGCGCGGTGGACTTCGACGGCCCGGACGACGACATCGTCCATGCGGTGGACGCAGTGGCTCCCGCCCTCGAGATCATCGATTCGCGCTATCGGAACTTCACCTTCAGCCTTCCCGATGTGGTGGCCGACAACACCTCGGCGTGCCGGTTCGTCATCGGTCAGTGGCAACCGGCGACCGCTACCACCGAGGTCGCGAACCTGGACGTCGTCCTGAGCCTCGACGGCAGGCCGGCCGAACACGGCTCTACATCGGCGATATTGGGAAACCCGTGGAACGCGCTCCGCGAATTGGCGCCGATCGCCCGACGGTACGGGTTCGAACTACATCGTGGTGCGGTGATCCTCGCCGGCGCGGCAACAGCCGCCACCTCCATCGCAGCGGCGGGGAATGTGAAGGTCGAAGTACAGGATCTGGGTAGCGTGACCCTCTACCTCAGGCCCGGTACGTCCGGGGCCGCAGGACGATGAGATGACGGATCGGGC
Source organism: Nocardia sp. NBC_01329 (assembly GCF_035956715.1). Lineage (NCBI taxonomy): Bacteria > Bacillati > Actinomycetota > Actinomycetes > Mycobacteriales > Nocardiaceae > Nocardia > Nocardia sp. NBC_01329. Next base: position 3,081,782 of record NZ_CP108381.1, read on the forward strand.
GCACCGCCGTATCGCGGTCCATGCGAATCCTGCCGCGATATGGCGAAGCCTGTTCCCATGACCCGGCACCGGCGCCGAGGTGGCGGGGTCGAGGCCGGGCGGTCCGGACGCAGTCGGTGAGTACCCGATCCGGTCGGTGAACTGGTCGATGGTGCGCATGAGCAAGCGCCTTCGTGCTCCGTGCCGAAGCAATCGGCAAGATCAAGCTCGGGCGCTGGTGGGGCCGGCTACGGGTGGACGGCCTCATCCCTTCGAACGAATCCGTCGCGAAGAAGCGTAGATCTACAACGTTGACATCAGGCCTCCAGGGGAGTCTACTTGGGTGGACACCAGGGCGAGAAGGCTTCAAGGACAGCCGACGTCCAGGCCGCAGGATCGGCCGATCCGGACCCGCTGCCGACGGGCCGGGCGCGATAGCGCCCGTATCGCTGCCCGCCCACCAGCGCGACACAACCGACGTCGGCCACCGCGCGCAATCCGCACCGTATCCACCCATGACAGTCACAAATGTCAGAGATCAGGTTTTTTGTTCATGATCATCTTCGGAGCCGTCCTCCTCGTCGCCGGATTCCTGCTCGGTATCCCTCATCAGCGGCGGCATCGCCGTCCTGCCCATGGGGACGGTGCTGTGGGAAGCCGGCGCGGAAGGCCACGCCGATCCCTCGATGTGCCGCAACCCGGCCAGTGACGCCCGGCAGGTTTAAGGAGAACAACGTGATACACAGCAATCCCGATACCGTTCGTGGCCACACCGCCACTGCCTCGGCAGGTGCGAATCCACCGGTAGTTCGCTGGCCCGAACCCAGCCCGCTGGCCGACTGGTGGGACGAGGTCATGCGCTCCCACCCGACCGCAGCCGCATAACCCCGCTGCCCGGCTCGAGCGCAGTCCCAACTCCGCCCACGACCAGGCCGGCGCGACCAGGCCGGGCGGCACTACACGTCCCCGATCTGCACTGGAATTCACCATCGGCCGCATCCAGGGTCACTGTTTTCCTGCTGTCACGAGAGCGGCGAGATCGCTCGCATGCCGGTAGGACGGGCAGAGATGCGCCGAGATTCGATCATCTGCACGTGAGGAGCTCCCCGTGACAGCACACTCCAGCAGCACCGAACCGGCGCCGTCGCCGTCCGCCCGCCGCGCCAACCGCGGCCGCGACCCCTACGACGGAATCGAACCCTCGCTCGGCGAACTCGCCGCTCTCGACCCCGCCGACCCTCACCACGCCGGACTGCGCGACGAGATCATCGGACGTTGCCTGCCACTGGCCGACCATATAGCTCGCCGCTATGCAGGCCGCGGCATCGATTTCGACGACCTACAACAAACCGCGCGCATGGGCGTCGTGCACGCCGTCGACCGATTCGATCCTGCGGCCGGCACCAAGTTCGTCTCCTTCGCCGTGCCCACCGTCATGGGAGAAGTACGCCGCTATTTCCGCGACCAGAGCTGGGCGATCCGCGTCCCACGCCGGCTGAAGGAACTCCGTGGCCGGATCACCGTCATCACGCCCCTGCTGATGCAGGAACTGGGCCGCACCCTCACCGCCCGCGACCTCGCCATCGCACTCGACACCGAGGTCGAGGAGATCACCCAGGCACTGATCGCGTCCAAGGGCTACACCTCCGACTCCCTCGACGCCACTCCGGGCACCGACAACGACAGCGGCGACCATACGCTCACGTATGCCGACCGGCTCGGCAGCATCGACCCCTGCTACATCCTCCTCGAGGACGCGGCGGCGGTGCGTCCACTACTCGCGCAACTCCCCCGAGGCGACCGCCGCATACTGATCCTGCGGTACTACGACAATCGAACCCAGCAAGAGATCGCCGCAACGATCGGCTGCTCCCAAATGCAGGTCTCTCGCGCCCTCGCCCGCATCCTGACGACGCTGCGGGAGCAGGCCCTCGACGAACCGGCCACCGGACAAGCCGCCTGACCCGAGCCACGACGAGGCGACCGGATCGCCACCGATCAGCGTCAGACCATCGAACGGAAACTCCCATCGGATACTTCGCCAGCAGGGCCGTGTCGCTGGAGAGCTGCTGCCGGCTTCAGCCACCGGCCGCGCGGGTCGACTCGAGGAAGCTACGGATCGCTGTGTCCGCCGCGCCACGACCCTCCCCTTCGGTGATCGCGAGCTCGAACAGCAGTCCACGCGCCATCGCCAGTGTCATCTGCGCCGATAACGCTGCTTGGTCCGGGCTGCTGCCGACCCGGACGAAGAGCGTTTCCAGAGTGCTCTTCCATTCCATGACCCATTGCCCCAGGGGCGCAGCCCATGACTTGCCCTGCATCGCGGCGGCGGCAACCTCGAAGAACAGTGGCCCCAACTGCGCGGCCTGATCGGCCATTCGATCCCAGAGAGCATAGGCCGCGGTATAGGGGTCCGTGGGCGATTCGAGTAGTTCCGCCAGAGCACGGTACTGCTGCCCCCATGTCGCCGTGACAACAGCTGTGAGAAGCCCCTCACGAGAACCGAAGTGATAGTGCAACATTCGATGACTGGTTCCGATGCCATCAGCTACGGTCCGCAAACTCGTGTCACCCACGCCGTGCTCGGTGAACCACCCGACCGCACGTTCGAGGAGAGCCTCACGCGCGTTGTTCATGCCGATCGATCGCCACCGGAGAATCGCGCGAGGGCGCGACGGACTTCAGCGGCTTCGCCACCGCGATAGGCCACGTGGCCGTCGGGACGGATCAAAACGAACCCTCCTTTGCGCATTGTGTACCGGTCGCACGCCTCACCTGCCGGGTCCGTTTCGTGATCGATCGGCACCACGGCCATCTGCTCGGTCGAACCGATCGTATCGACGGACTCGTTCGACGCGTCCACCCGGTGGCCGGGGCGGAAGTGCAACAGCGTGAAATGGTCGACGCCCAAGCGGTCGTGCACCGTTCCTTCGGCGAGAGCCGCGTCAGGGGCGCGGTCACCGATTGCCGGGCGGCGCGACAGCGGCCACCGCGACCCGCCGCGATATCCGATCGCGAGTTGCGAGTTCTGCAGACTCGCTTGCCGGGCCGCCCCGGGGATGCGGGCCCCGAGCCGGAGCACACTGTCCCGCAGTGATCGAGCGAGCGGATTGCGAAGCGCATACATTCGCCGTCGGCTCTCCACGTCGCGGATGGTCGACGCGGCCACCGGCCGCCGCTCGGTTTCGTATTCGTCGAGCAGATCGACCGAAGCACCCGATTCCACCTGCGCCAGCCGCCACGCCAGGTTGACCGCGTCCTGAATCCCGAGATTCATCCCCTGGCCCCCGAACGGCGGGAAAATGTGGGCGGCGTCGCCCGCCAGGAACGCGCTGCCACGACGATACTCATCGGCCAGACACACCCGGGTGCGGAATATCGACGTCCACTGGACCTGCGTGATCCGCATACCGCTCGCGCCGCGTTCGTCGAGAAGTTCCTGTAGCTCCACCAGGCTCGGCTCGGGCAGTTCTTCGCACCGCGCTCGATCACTCATGTCCACGAAGACCCGCCAGAGTCCACCTGCGCCGGGGAGGCGCATCAGCATGAGCGGGCCGGCGGGACCGAGCCACATCGCGCTGTCCCGGAACGACATCGCCGATTCCAGAACGATATCGCCGAGATAGTAGGTTTCACCCGTCGCGCCACCCGCGAACGAGATCCCGAGAGACTCGCGGACATTGCTGCGAGCTCCGTCGGCGCCCACCAGCCACCGGGCTTCGAGGTCACGCCCATCGGCGATTTGTACGCCGACACGATCGCCGTCCTGGACGACCGTACGCACTTCCGCGCCGTACTCGATTTCCACCCCGACTGCGTGTAGCCGCGTGCGCAGGATGTCCTCGAGCCCGGGTTGCGGAAGAACATAGGTGTAGGGATACCGACTCCGCGGAGGAACCCACGTCAAACGCGAGAGTTCGGCGTCGCCACGCATGATGGAGGCCCCGCCGAGGCGGTAGGCCACGCGCTCTATCTCTTCGGCAAGACCCAACTCGGCAAGCATTTCCATCGACCGAGCTTGCAGTCCGAGGGCTCTGGAGCCGCCGGTCGGTTGCGGGTGCCGTTCGAGCACGCGGCACGACACACCATTGGCGGCCAGAACCAGTGCCGTCACCAACCCTGTCGGACCAGCTCCCACAACGAGAACGCTCATCGTGCATCCACCCGGGCGCCGCCCCTCGCGGCAATACGAGAAATTGTCATGTACCAAATGGTACATACGATTCGCGCCCGCAGTCCAGAGCTCCCCGTTGATCTGGGGAAATGCTATACCGAGCAGACAGCCGAATAATTACAGAGCGCGTGCTCTGTTACGCTCCGATCATGCCCCGCCCTCGTGTACACGCCCTGGATCCGCTCATGGATGCGGCCGAACAGTTGGCGGTCGACGCCGGGCCTGCCGCGGTCACTGTCCGCGCACTCGCGGAGGCCACCTCGGTGTCCAACGGAGCGATTTATCACGCCTTCGGCTCCCGGGCCGGACTGATGGGGCGAGTCTGGCTGCGCGCCGCGCAACGATTTCTGACTCTGCAACGTGAGGCGGTCGACCGCGCACTGGCGCATTACGATGCCGTCGAGGCGGTCGTGGCCGCTGCCGACGCCCCCGCCGAATTCCTGGTCCGCCAACCGGTCTCCGGGCGTTTCCTGCTGACCGTGCCCCGCGGGGAGCTCCTCGGTTCCAGCGTGCTTCCCGACGACATCGCCGAGGAACTACGCCGGCTGGATCAGGCCCTGACCGAGCTGCTCGTGAACCTGTCGCGCAGTGTCTTCGACCGCGCGGATCGCGAAGCCGTCGCCGTCATCCGCGATTGCGTGGTGGAAGTGCCCACCGCACTACTACTGCGAGGCCGCCGAAGCCCCGAACCCGCCGTGCGCCAACGCCTTGCGGCCGCGGTCCGCGCGGTACTGGCCGTACCGCTCCCCGACTCCACTGCAACGAAGTGAAAGGCAACACCATGACCGCGAATCTGCGCTACCAGGACAAGATTGCCGTGCTGAACCTCGGCGACGACGAGAACCGCTTTTCCCCTGACTGGCTCGACACGGTCAACGCTCACCTCGACACCGTCGAGCGCGACGCCCAAGGCCTGATCACCACCGGCGGCGGAAAGTTCTACTCCAACGGCCTGGATCTGGACTGGCTCCTCACAAACGGCGACCGCGCCGAGTGGTATGTCGGCCGCGTCCAGGAACTGTTCGCCCGCATCCTGACGTTTCCGCTGCCCACCATCGCCGCGGTCAACGGCCACGCTTTCGGTGCGGGCGCGATGCTGGCCATCGCCCACGACTACCGCGTGATGCGCGAAGACCGCGGCTACTACTGCTTCCCCGAGGTCGACATCGACATCCCCTTCACCCCCGGCATGGCCGCCCTCATCCAGGCCAAACTCAGCTCCCGGGCGGCCGTGACCGCCATGACCACCGGCCACCGCTTCCGCGGCCCAGACGCGCTGGACGCCGGTCTCGTCGACGCCACCGCCACCGACGCCGAGGTCCTCACCACAGCGATCGATCGGCTCACCCCCATCCTCGGCAAGAACCCCGCAACGCTCGCCGCTATCAAGAACACCATGTACAGCTCCGTCACCTCAGCCCTCCACTGACCGATACCGGATCGTTCATCACCGAAGGCGGGCAGCGCCGACTTCACACTCCGGAACGAGCTGCAGCACTTGCTCTTCGACGTCCGACTCGTCACTCAGGCGCGATAGCCGGCGCAGGAGTGACCAGGCGTCCGTCGCGGTGGTGCTCGACAACGAGGCTGGGTTGGCGGACGATCTTCTGGATCAACATCCCCGTTGCCTGGTGCTGGGAGTTCGGGTGCTGCCGGAATCCATGGCTCCGGCTCGAGCCCGGCTCGATATCGCCGGCGCGGTATTGTCCGCAGCTGCGGTCGTGCTGATCCTGCTCCCGTTGGTATAGGGCCAGGACTGGGGTTGGCCGCGGTGGGGATGAGTGATCCCGGCGGGTGGGCAGCCGGTTCTCGATCCTGCTGTTATCGGAAACCTCACGAGATCAGACCGCGATGTCGGCTCGTCCGCTCCGGGGCGGCCGACGAGGACGAAACCTCATTGCCGGCGCCCCGTGACGGCTGCCCGGTCGCGAGCGACACCGGATGTCAGCGTTGTGACGACCCGTGGTCGCGGAGCCGGTCACGTTCGGTGGTGAGGGCGGCGTTGGCATCGCGGAGCGTGGTGTTGGCGTCTTCGAGTTCCAGGATGCGCCCGATCGCGGTGAGGGGGATGCCCTGCCCGGTCAGTTCGGTGATCCGGTGTAGCCGTGCCAGATCGTCATGGCTGTAGCGGCGGGTGCCGCCTGAACTGCGTGCCGGGGTGACCAGCCCGTATTGCTCGTAGAGCCGTAGCGTCTGGACTCCGACGCCCGCCAATTCCGCGGCCACCGATATCGCGTACACGCCCTGCCCGGCCCCGGGCAGGTTACCGCCCCGGCGATCCGCACCCGTCACCCTCTTCACCATCCTTTCGACATTATCTGCAAATGATACTTGCACTCTCCTCTATCGAGTGCTAAATATTATCTGTGTCAGCAGCCAGAGATTATCTGGTTTCTCATCGAGAGCAAAGGAGTGAACTGGAGGTGGCGACCATGTTGATGCGCACCGATCCCTTCCGCGATCTGGACCGTCTGACCCAGCAAGTTTTCGGCACGCCCGCACGTCCGGCGGCGATGCCGATGGACGCCTGGCGCGAGGGCGACGACTTCTTCGTCGAGCTGGATCTGCCCGGCATCGACCCGGACTCCCTGGATCTGGATGTCGAACGCAATGTGGTGACAGTGCGGGCATCGCGGCCGGAATTGAATTCGGGCCGGTCGATGCTGGCCGCCGAGCGCACTCGCGGGGTGTTCAGCCGTCAACTTTTCCTGGGTGAGAACCTCGATACCGACGCGATCCGCGCCGACTACCGCGACGGGGTGCTGAGATTGGTGATCCCGGTATCGGAGAAGGCCAAGCCTCGCAAGATCGAGGTCGCGCGCCACGACCACGAGCGTCAGGCCATCAGCGCCTGATCGTCCGGGTCGGCGCCACAACAGGAGCCCGGCCGTGAGTGGGCCCGGTCAGCACGGTCTTCCGGGCCCACCCGAGCTTCCCGGGAAATGGTTCCGCAGAACATAGATTCGAGAGGAACGATGCCATGACCATGCCAGCGACCGGCACCGGCCTCGATCGCGCCGGGCCGGCCGGCCCCCGATCCGCAGCCGCCCGGCGCCGCATTCCAGACCCTGCCGGAAGCCGTGCGGTCGACGACGCCGCTGCCGATGTGCACTGGCCCGACCCCAGCCCGCTGCACCACTGGTGGACCGAGGTCATGGACGGCGCACCCCTACCACGCCCCCTCCGCGCCGCCTGAATCCGGCGAGATCCGCGACCCCGACAGGCCCCGAACCCCGCCCGGGTTTCAGATGGAGGACGCCATGAACCAGAACCGTGAGCGCCCGAACCGAAAAGAGAGCCGGAAACCGAACCCGCGGCCCGAAACAGGAACCGCATGGCTGTCCGGGCTGATCGTGACCGTCGCCGGCGGCGGCGTCGCACTACTGACGACCTCGATCATGTCCGCGATCTACCTGGCAGCGTTCCTCACCGCCGCGCTCACCGTGGTCCTGGCCCTGCTGCGCTGCTGACCGCACGCAACCGCAGACTCAACTGGTCGGTGAGTTCATCCTGTCGTGGTGCCGGGTGCGTTCGCCAAACGTGGGGCGACGGCTCGGTGGCCCGGCCATACTGGTAATTCGGACGCATCATGCGTTGGGGTAGCGCAGGTTTCGGATCACGAAGGGGTCGCTCGTGGGGTCATTGGTGTTGCTCGTCGTGGACATGCAGAACTCGTATCTGAGGCAGGATGCCCGCGCCGCCTACGGTTGGCCGCCGCTGTGGAGGCGGGATGACGTAGTGGCCGAGTGCCGGTCGTTGATCGCCGAGGCGCGCTCGCAGGGGGTTCCGGTGATCTACTCGCGTCAGGTCTCGCCCGCCGTGCCGACGCCGAGGTCGGCTCGGCACCGCGCCGGTCGTGCGGACCGGCTGCCGGTGGTGTCCGAGGCGGAGAAGTTGTGGCGATCGCAGATCATGGATGCCGTCGCACCCGAGCCGGGCGAATTGGTGCTCGACAAGACCCGGCACAGCTTCTTCGCCTACACCGAGCTCGAGCCGATCCTGCGCACCCTCGGCGCGGACCGCCTGATCGTATGCGGGTTCCAGACCAACGTCTGCGTGGAAGCCACGGTCCGCGCCGCCCTGGAACGGAACTTCGCAGTCGCTGTCGCCGAGGACGCGGTCACCACCGACGGACCGGACCTGCATACGGGATCGCTGAATTCGATGCGGGTCATGTATGTCGAAGTCGCACCGTGGCGTGAACTCATCGCCACCGGCGCGACGTGGGATCGAGCGTATACGACACCGCACTACGGCCGCAGCCCGCAATACTGGGTCGACCCCCTATATGCCCCGAACTGATTACTCACCCCGGCCCGCCGCGCAGAATGCGACCGTGCCGTGCGGCCAGAACTGGGCATAAGAACGGCGATCCACACGCACCCGGTGTTCTAGTTGGCCGGTAGCCGGCCGGTGATCGCGGTCGCGGCGGCAGCGAGCGCCCCGCGAACGACGGGTCCGGCGGCGACGGTCCCGCCGACGATGGCCCAGTGGTGTCGAGCATCGTGATCGGAATCGGCGCGGCGTTCCTCCCGGAGAGCATGCGAGTGAGCCCCGGAACGATAGGGTCGCAGAGGTGAATCGGAAGCTCTTCCCATGAGGGCATGGTTTTCCGGAGCCGCAGCCGCCGTATCCCATCGAATACCGGTAGGCGGCCTTGTTCGGGTGTGTGCGAGAGGCTGGTCGTTATCGGCGAATGGGCCGGAGCCCTCGGAAAAGTCAGTGCCGGCGGAGTCAGGATATTCGACAGAGAGGGCCGCGAGATTTGATGCCGACACGGTGGGCCAGGTGGCTTGCGCTGGTGATCGCACTGGCGTTCGTACTTCCCGCGAGGCCGGTGAGCGCCGATCCGGTCGATGACGTCGGCGGTGGATTGGCGCGGTTCTATCACCAGCAGTTGGACTGGAAGCCGTGCGACGATCCGGTTCTGGACGGTTCAGGGGCGCAGTGCGCAGGTGTCCTCGTGCCGCTCGACTACAGCCGTCCGGACTACCGGACGCTGACGGTCATGATTTCACGTATCCCGGCTACGGACCCGGCCCGGCGGCGCGGGATCATGCTGTCCAATCCCGGCGGCCCCGGCGGTCCGGGTCTGAGTCTGATGGCCGGCGCCCGGCAACCCTTCACACCGGAAGTGCGTGCCCGCTATGACCTGATCGGTATGGATCCACGGGGAATCGGTCGATCGGACCGGGTGAACTGTGGGCTTCCGCTACCCACCATGTTGTTCTCGGCGGGCTTCGATGTTTTCGGTTACGCGCGGGATGCCACCCTGGCTGCCGCCTTGGCGGCCTCATGTCTGGCATCCGACCCCGAGAAGGCCCGCTACATCACCACTCGCAACACAGCCCGGGATATGGACGTCATCCGAGGCATATTCGGCGAACCCGCGCTCAACTATTACGGCAGCTCCTACGGTACCTACCTGGGAACGGTGTATACGCAGATGTTCCCTCGGCACAGTGACCGGATCGTGCTGGACAGCGCGATCGATCCGGATCGCTACTGGATCGGGGTCTACCAGGACATGGGCGCCACCAACGAGGCCGGGCTGGACGACTGGGCGAACTGGGCCGCCCGCCACGATGCCGACTATCACTTCGGCAGCACCGGGCCGCGGGTCCGTGCATTCGTCGAGGATCTGATCCGCCGCGCCGCAGCTCACCAGATCTACGCGGACGGCGACCTCGTGGATGAACACGTCCTGCCACTGATGCTGCTGGCGTTCCTGTCGAACCCGAAGCTGAACGCCGACCTCGCCGAGGTCGTACGCATCGTTGCCGACGGAGTGTCCGGGCTGCCCATCGATACGCAAGGGCTGAAGGCGAAGATCACCGGTGCCGTTCCGGTGGAGACCCCGGGTATGGCCGCTGTCCTGTGCGGCGATAAAGCGGCACCTCGAGATCCCGCCTGGTACTACCACAACATCGAACGTGTCCGGGCCACGCAGCCGGTGTTCGGCGCATTCGCCAACAACATCACCGCCTGTGCCTTCTGGCCGGACCCGGTCGAGCCTCCCACCGAAGTGCGCAACTCCACGCCGGCGCTGATCCTGCAGGCAACCGGTGACACCCGCACCGCCTATTCGGAAGGCGTTGCGATGCACCGGGCTCTGACCGAATCACGATTGGTCACTTTGGCCGATACCCGGATCCACGGCACCTTTCGCAACGGCCTGAGCCCCTGCTTGAACGACATCGTCAACACCTACTTGAGTACCGGCACCCTCCCCGCCACCGATGTCACCTGCCGACCCGAGTCCAGCTATTTCCCGGACTGACCGAAGCGCGCCGTTTGCCGCCACATCGACGGCATCACTCCTCGCCGCGGCCGGCCGAGCCGGATCGCCGCCGAGCGTTCGGTTGGCCTGTCCCGTTGAGCCGGGATCGCTTCGATCATGAGCGCCGGTTCGGTGAGTCGCGTTCCGGGGATCGCTCGGTAGGGTGAGCTCGGCATCCACACCCCCGGAGACCGATCCATCAATCTGTGTGCGACCGCACCGCAGTATGATCTCGACCCTGGGCCGCTCATCTCGGCGAGGGCCGTCGACCCCGAATTCCCCAGGAGTACACGTGGCAAACGAGAACGGCGTCCGAATCCCCCGCTGGCTCAAACCGATCAACCGGGCGATGGTAGCGGTCAGCCGGATAGGCGTGTCGCTGCCGATGGCGCTGCTCACCGTGCCCGGCCGGAAATCGGGTAAACCCCGGACGACTCCGGTGACGCCGTTCGAATACGGCGGCGTGGAGTATGTTCTCGGCGGCATTCCCGGTGCGGACTGGGTGAAGAACGTACAAGCCACGGACACCGCGGAGTTGAAGCTCGGACGGCGTCGGCGCACAGTGCGGCTGGTGGAGATCCCGGCGAGCGAAAGCGAACCGGTGCTGCGGGAGTTTCCGCGGCTGGTGCCCACGGGCGTGCCGGTCATGATCAAGTCCGGGGTGGTGTCCAGCGACGATCCGGACGAGTTCGCCGCGCTGGCCGGCCGGTGTGTGCTCTTCCGAATCGACGACGCCTGACCGAACGCGGCACAACCCGGCCCGGCGGTGACGATCCTCGACTCCCTCGCCCCGACATCTCCCGTCGTACTACTACGGTGCCGTGCCGATGCCGTACTGCAGTCCGGTGCGCCCATGGATCGCAGATTCCTACCGTCAATTCATGCGTATACGAGTCGCCGCCGCCTCGATCTGTATCGCCGCGGTATTCCTCACCGCCTGCAGCACGGCCGGAAACGACCCCATTGAACCTCCAGTGTCGCCCGCACGCGTGAACAGTGTGCAGGCAGAACTCGATTCAGCGGTCGGTTCAGGTGCTGTCGGGGCCCTTGCCACCCTCTCCGAGGGCGACACCGACACCGTGTTGACCTCAGGGGTCGCCGATACCAGCGCCCGGGCCCCGATCCCAACCGACCGTCCGCAGCATGTCCGCGTCGGTAGCATCACGAAAACCTTCACCGCCGCGGTCGTGCTGCAACTGGTGGCCGAACACAAAGTGGATCTCGACCGTTCCATCGACAGCTATCTGCCAGGCCGGATCACCGGCGCCGACGCGGACGGGCAAGCCATCACCATCCGTCAGATCCTGGGTCACCGGAGCGGGCTGCCCGAGCTGACCGGTTCCCCAGGAGGGGAGGAATATCGGGCGGCGCGCGACGGTCGCACGTTCAGCCCGGATGAGGAAATCGCGAAGGCGTTGGGCAATCCCGCGCAGTTCGCTCCCGGCGCACAGTTCAAGTACACCAACACCAACTACCTGGTCGCCGGCCGGCTGATCGAGGTGGTGACGGGCCACCGCTACAGCGATGAGCTCCGCGACCGTATTCTCGCGCCGCTGCACCTGTCCGGGACCTACCTACCGGCTACCGGTGACACCGTTCTGCGCGAACCACATCCGATCGGATATCGGACCATCGACGGCGCCATCACCGACGTCACACGCATCGAACCGTCACTGCTGTGGAGTGCGGGTGCGCTCGTCAGCACCGGCGGCGATCTGAACCGTTTCTACACCGCGCTGTCGGCCGGGCAGGTGGTGCCGCGACCCCAGCTGCGACAGATGCTGGACGGCGTAGACATGGGTAACGGTGACGGCATGTTCTACGGACTCGGTCTCGGATACACGCAGCTACCGTGCGGAACACAATTCGTGGGGCACAACGGTGGAATCTTCGGCTTCTCCGCGCTCAGTGGCGCCACCTCGACCGGACGGGCGGTCACCCTCGCCTATACCGGAACACCCACCGGCTCCGATGTCCGCAGCCGGCTCACCCACGCCCTGTGCGACTGATATCGCGCGCCGATCTCGAACTCATACTGCCGCCGACGACAGACGCCGACTATCGAGGTGCGGGCGTTCTGCCCGGCGGGCGGCTTCACCGTCGAGGATCCCGTGACCGGCATTCTGAACGCCTCGCTCGCTGAATGACTGCTACGCACCGGGTGAACACATCCCAATGACGGGAAGCAGTGTTCCACATTCGCCGTAGGATGGCCGGGAGTGGTCAACAGGGGTCGGGGAGATTCTTGGTGATGTGATGGGTAGGGGCTGGTTTCGGCTGTCGTCGGCACAATCGGCGATGTGGCAGCTCCAACAACTCCATCCGGATACTCCGGTCAATATCGCTATGTACGTGGATATCCGCGCCGATATCGATCCGGACATGTTGCGCACGGCCGGTATCGCCGCGGGGCGGGAACTGGAATCGGGGTATGTGCGAATCGCGGACAGTGCCGTCGGCCCGTCTCAAATAGTGGACCCCACACTGGATTCGGTACTGCATCGGGTCGATACGCGGGGAGCCGGCGATCCGGAGGCGGCGGCGTACGAGTGGATGCGCACCGATATCGCGAATCCGGTGGACCTGTTGCGCGACAGATTGATTCGAACAGCGCTGATCCGGCTCGCCGATGAACGCTGGTTCTGGTACTTGCGGGCCCACCACATCATTCTGGACGGTTACGGCGCTATCAAACTGATCGAGCGGATCGGGCAACACTACTCGGCGCTCACTTCCGGGCAGGAGCCGGAACCGCTGTGCGCCACCGGACTATCGAAATTGATGGAGGTCGAAGCGACCTACCGGGCGAGCGCACGAGCGGTTGCGGATCGGGCATACTGGGCCGAGCGGATTGCCGGATACAGCCCGGGGCCCGGGCTTTCCGACCGTCAAGGCCCACCCTCCGCGATCGGGTACACAGTCCGCGGTGAACTGTCGGAGCCGGACAGCGCTCTGATCGCAGCAGCAGCGCAGCGGTTGAACTGTACCGACACCGACCTCGTCACAGCGACGTTCGTGGCGTATTCGGCCCGGCTCACCGATCACCGTGATGTGCTGGTCAACCTCACGGTCGCGGCCCGGACCACCGCTCTGCTTCGCCGGGCGGCCGGCACAGTGTCCAATGTCGTGCCGCTGCGGATCGCCGTCGATGCGGATATGACCGTTGCCGATCTGGTTCGCTCGGTCCGATCGGCCGTCATCGGCGCCGTGCGGCATCAACATTACCCGTACGCCGAGATTCGGCGTCATGCCGGATCCGCCGCACAGAACACCATCGGGGAGATGGGACCGCGCATCAACATCATGCCGTTCTTCGGGGATATCCAGCTGGGTTCCGCTACAGGACGGGCGCATACTCTGGCGGCGGGCATGGTCGACGATCTGGCGGTCAATATCCACCCATCGGGCAACGGACTCCGCTACCGAATAAATTTCGAATTCAATTCGAGCCGATATTCTGTGGCCCAAGCACACGAGCATCATTCACGGTTCATTTCGTACTTGCGACGGGTGATATCCAGTTCCCCGGATCGATCGGTGGAAGACGTGGACGTTCTCGACGCCGGTGAACGGTACCGATTGCTGACCGAGTGGAATGCCACCGAACGTGTGCTGGCGCCGGAGCTACTGCATACAGGGTTCATCCGCGCCGCGGCCGCGCATCCGGACCGGGTCGCGGTGGCCGGTGCGGGTGTCTCCTGGACTTACAGGGAGTTCGATGCCCGGGTCAACCGATTGGCCAGGTTACTGATCGCCGAGGGGGTGGGGCCGGAGTGCGTTGTCGCCGTATCGGCTCGGCGGTCGCCGCAAACTGTCGTTGCCCTCTACGCAATCCTCACCGCCGGCGGTGCGTTCGTGCCGCTGGATCTCGGGCAACCGCGTGAGCGCATCGATCACGTGCTGGATACTGTGCGGCCGGTCCGCGTCCTCACCACGGCCGGCGAGATCGACCCGCTGCCCGAAAGGGTGCCTGTCCTGCGCATCGATACCGTCGGCACGGACGAGTTCGACAGCACCCCGGTGCACCCGAGCGAACTACGACACCCGGTACATCCGGGCAATACGGCATATGTCATCTTCACCTCGGGATCGACAGGGCGCCCCAAAGGGGTGGCGGTGCCCCATGACGCGATCCACAACCAGATCCGCTGGATGCAGGACGAATATCGGATAACTGCCGACGACGTCTATCTCCAGAAGACGGCGGCCACCTTCGACGTCTCGATATGGGGCCATTTCCTGCCGTTACAGGTCGGCGCCACCCTTGTGGTCGCCGAACCGGACGGCCATCGCGATCCCGGATATCTCGCAGAGACCATTGCGGCGCAGGGAGTCACAGTAATCGATTTCGTACCATCGATGCTGGCGGCGTTCGCGGCGCACACACCTGCGGGCACCGTCCCCACGCTGCGACATATCTTCGCGATCGGCGAAACGCTGCCGACGGAAACCGTGATGGCGATCTCCGCGATCTCCGGCGCGGCAGTACACAATCTGTACGGTCCGACCGAGGCCGCCGTATCGGTGACCTCCTGGCCCGTCACCGCGTCCGGGGACAAGGGTGTACCCATCGGTGTGCCGGAGTGGAACACCCGGGTCTACGTGCTGGACTCGCGGCTCCGGCCGGTACCGCCGGGTGTGGTGGGCGAGCTGTATCTGTCCGGTGTCCAGCTTGCCCGCGGCTATGCCGCGCAACCGGGGCTGACCGCGGACCGATTCGTGGCCGATCCGTTCGCCACCGGCCTCCGGATGTATCGCACGGGCGATCTGGCGCGCTGGCGCGAGATCGGCCCCCGCGGGGTGCTGGACCACCTGGGCCGGACCGACTTCCAGGTCAAACTGCGCGGTCAGCGTATCGAACTCGGCGAGATCGAAACGGCCTTGCTGAGACACCGGTCGGTCGGTCAAGCGGTCGCGGTGGTAGCACCATCGGAAGTGGGCGACCGGTTGGTTGCCTACGTGGTCGCGGCCGCGGGGGCCCGGATCGAGCCGGCCGAACTGTCGGACGCTATGCGCGCGACACTGCCCGCCTATATGGTGCCGGCGGCCGTGGTCGTCCTGGACGACCTACCTTCGACCTCGAACGGCAAGGTGGATCGCCTGGCCTTGCCCGCAGCTGAGATTGTTCCGCGCGAATTCCGCATCCCCGCTACCGACGCCGAGGTGGCGATCGCGCGGATCTATACGGAACTGCTCACCGCGCCGCGGGTCGGCGCCGACGACGACTTCTTCGAGCTCGGCGGTGACAGCATCGCCTCGTTCCAAGTGGTGTCGCGGGCCCAGGAACTGGGGTGGCGAATCACCGCACGGGATGTGTTCGAAGCTCGGACGGTCGCGGGTATCGCCCGCCGGGCATCACGAGCACCGCAGCAGGACGGCACCGGTAGCCGTTCGGTCCCGGTGCACCGCCCGCTTCCGGAACATCTTCCGCTGTCGCCCGCACAGCAGCGGATGTGGTTTCTCAACCGGCTCGACACCGATTCGGCCGTGGACAATATCGCGGCCGTCGTGAGTCTGTCCGGACACCTCGATCCGACGGTCCTCCGGCAGGCGATGGCCGATGTGATCGACCGGCACGAATCGCTGCGAACGGTCTATCCGGAGCGCGACGGCGTCGCGTACCAGCAGATCGTCCCGACCGAGCAGGGGCACGCGGACCTCACACCGATCCCGGTGACCGAGGCGGAACTCCGTCCGCGCATCATCGCCGAGATATCAGCGGGCTTCGATGTGACCGTCGCGGCGCCCGTACGCGCGATCCTGTTGCGGTGTACCGAGGCCGAGCGGGATCTGCCCGAATATGTGCTGGTGTTCGTAGTGCACCACATCAGCGCCGACGGTTGGTCGATCGCTCCGTTGATCCGGGACATGATGGCGGCGTACGAGGCCCGGTCCGCCGGTCGCGTACCGGTCCGGGCGCCGCTGCCGGTGCAGTACGCCGACTACGCGCTGTGGCACCGTGCGGTGCTGGGTGCGGAGGACGATCCGGACAGTCTCTTCTCCCGGCAGATCGGCTACTGGCGGACCGCGTTGGCCGGACTACCCGACGAACTGAACCTGCCGGCCGACCGGTCGCGCCCGGCGGTCCGCTCGTTCGCGGGCGGGTCGGTGCGGTTCTCGATCGATGCGGATTCGGCCCGGGCACTCGGCGCGCTGGCCCGGGACAACGGCGCAACGGTGTTCATGGTCGTGCACGCGGCATTCGCGGTATTCCTGGCACGCCTGTCGGGGAGCACCGATATCGCCGTCGGCACGCCGATCGCGGGCCGTGGCGCGGCCGAACTCGACGATGTGATCGGCATGTTCGTCAACACCCTTGTCCTGCGGTCCCGGGTGACGAGCGCCGCACCGTTCAGTGATCTGCTGGCCGCGACCAAGACAACCGACCTGGACGCCTTCTCCCATGCCGACGTACCTTTCGAGCGGCTGGTGGAGTTGCTGAACCCACGCCGGTCGACGGCGCGGCATCCGTTGTTCCAGGTGGCGTTGGCGTTCGAGAACCTGCCGCGGCCCGAATTCGAGTTGCCCGGACTACGTGTGGCGGCGCTCGACATCGACGCCGGACTCGCGAAGGTCGATCTCATGCTGACCATCGGCCGGCCGGCGGAGCAGGACGGAAGCCTGTCCGCGGAATTCTCCTTCGCTCGCGATCTGTTCGATCCGGCGACCGTCGAGGTATTCGCGCAGCGGTTCCGCCGACTGCTCACCTCGATCGCGGCCGCGCCGTGGACACCGGTGGGTGATCTGCCCCTGCTCGACTCCGCCGAGCAGGACTTCCTCACCCGGGCACCGAACGGACCCGTCCCGGCGTTCGGACTGCTGCCGGAAATGCTGGCCCACGGTGTGGCCCCGCACCCGGAGCAGATCGCGATCCGCTACCGAGGCCGTTCGACCACATACCGGGAATTGGACGAACGCTCCTCACGGCTGGCGCGGGTTCTCATCGAGCGGGGTGTGGGCCCGGAGCGGGTGGTCGCGCTGGCGTTCCCTCGGTCCGCGGCGATGGTCACCGCATTCTGGGCCGTGGCGAAGTCCGGTGGTGCGCACGTGCCGATCGACCCGTCGTATCCGGAAGCCCGGATACGGCATATGGTCACCGACTCAGGTGCCGTCGTGGGGCTGACCGACAGCGAGTTCGCGGATCGACTACCCGCCGAGGTGGACTGGCTGCGATTGGACGACCCGGTATTCGGCGCGCGGATCGAGGCACAGTCGGCGGCGCCGGTCACCGACGCCGACCGGGCGGCCCCACTCGACATACGACATCCGGCCTATATGATCTACACCTCCGGTTCGACCGGTCTGCCCAAAGGCGTATCGGTCACCCATTCCGGTCTGCGCTCACTGGTCGATACCGCGACGGAAGTGTGCGGCCTCCGGCCGGGGCATCGGCTCCTGCACATCTGTTCGCCGAGCTTCGACCCGTCGGTGCTGGAATGGATGTGCGCGGCCGCGACCGGCGCGACCCTGGTGGTCGTCCCCGCCGAGATACTCGGTGGCCCGGAATTGACCGGACTCGTCCGTGCCGAGAAAGTGACACATACGTTCACCACCCCGGCGGTGCTGAGCACCATGGACCCGTCCGGCTCGGCCACGCTGGAGGTGGTCACGGCCGGTGGCGATGTGACCACTCCGCAACTGTTGGCCGAATGGGCACCCGGGCGCACATACATCAACGCGTACGGCCCCACCGAGACCACCATCGTCGCCACACTCACGAAATCGGCGCCGCACGCGCACATCACGATCGGTGCCCCGGTGCCGGGGACTTCGGCGCGGGTACTCGACGAGCGTCTGCGGCCGGTTCCGCCGGGGGTGGCCGGTGAGCTGTATCTGACCGGCGCGGGTCTGGCCCGCGGCTACCACCACCGGCCGGGCGCGACTGCCGGCCGATTCGTCGCCGACCCGTGGGGTCCCGCAGGTTCGCGCATGTATCGCACCGGGGATATCGTTCGCTGGTACGCCGAGCCCGGCCGGCGCGCCGGGAACGCCGCCGTCGCCTCGGTGCGCTGGGAGCTCGACTATCTGGGCCGCTCGGACTTCCAGGTCAAGATCCGCGGCGTCCGCGTCGAACTCGGCGAGATCGATTCGGTGCTGGCCGGGCACCCCGCTGTCGGTTTCGCCCGCACTCTCGGGAGAGAGCTGGCCGGCCGAACCATGCTCGTGTCCTATCTCGTCGCGGCGCCGGGGCACAGTATCGATACCGAAGAAGTGGCCCGGGCGGCGGCCGGCATACTGCCTTCGCAGATGAAGCCCGACGCGATCATGGTGCTGGACGAGGTGCCGATGACCCCGAACGGCAAATTCGATCGGACCGCGCTACCGGCCCTCACCTGGTCGCGGCGCGAATTCCGGCCCCCGGCGCAGGGAGTCGAATCGATCGTCGCCGAGCTCTTCGCCGACCTCCTGGGCGTCGAGCAGGTGGGTGCCGATGACGATTTCTTCGATCTCGGGGGCAATTCACTGCTGGCAGTCCGGGTCGCCGCCCGCCTCGGCGCAGCCTTGCACACCAGAGTGCCGGTGCGGACGCTGTTCGACGCATCGACGGTGGCCGAGTTGGCGGTCCGCGCCGGCGAGTTCGCGGGCGCCGGACACAAAGCGCTGACGGCCGGCCCGCGCCCCGCGCGCATCCCGCCGGCACCGGCGCAGCAACGGATGTGGCTGCTCAACCAGTCCGCTCTCGACTCTGCGGCCTACAACATTCCCCTCGCGATCCGTCTGACGGGCGCCCTGGATATCACGGCCTTGCGGGCAGCCGTCTCCGATGTCGTGAACCGCCACGAAACCTTGCGCACCAGCTACCCCGAAGACCGGGACGGGCCCGTCCAGCACGTGCTGCCGGATGCGATCGCCGCCACTGCGCTACGGCTGATCCCCGTTGCCGGTGAGGCCGAGCAGACGGCGCGCATCCGTGAGGCCACCGTGGCCGGTTTCGATGTCACGGCGGAGGTGCCGGTCCGTGTTCTCCTGTTCCAGCGCACCGATCACGACGGTCCGGGGGGCGACTACATCCTCCTCGTGGTCGCCCACCATATCGCCGTCGACGGGTGGTCGACGGGTCCGCTGGCACGCGACCTGATGACGGCGTACACATCCCGGGCACACGGCGTGCAGCCCGCCTGGGATTCGCTACCGGTGCAATACGCGGACTACACGTTGTGGCATCGGCAGCTGCTGGGCGATGCCGACGACCTCGGCTCGCTCGCGGCTACCCAACTCGCGTACTGGCGCAAGGAATTGGCCGGGTTGCCGGAGCAGACCGGATTTCCCACCGACCGCGGCCGCCCCGCCGTATCGTCCGCGCCCGCCGGGTCGGTCGAATTCTGTCTCGACTCGAATACCGCCGTCCGGCTGCGGTCGATGGCTCGTGGCAGCGGCGTAACCCTGTTCATGGTGGTGCACGCTGCCGTGGCCCTGCTGTTGAGCAGGATGTCGGGGGCTACCGATGTGGCTGTCGGCGTGCCGGTCGCCGGACGCGGTGACGCCGCCCTCGAAGACCTCGTGGGGATGTTCGTCAACACCGTGGTCCTGCGCACCCGTATCGATCCGGCCGAAGGGTTCAGCACCCTGCTCGACCACCGCCGCCGTGCCGACCTGGCGGCCATGGCACACGCGGACCTACCGTTCGATACGGTCGCGGACGCGGTGCGTACAAGTCACCCGCACCAGCGAACACCGCTGTTCCGGGTGGCTCTGGCCTACCAGAACCTGCCTTCGGTCGAGGTCGAACTGCCGGGACTCGAAGTCTCGGTACCGGTCCTAACGGCCCACACCCCGATGTTCGACCTGACGATCACCGTCGTCGACGGTACTCCCACCGGCGGACTCGACGGACGGATCAGCTACGACGCCGACCTGTTCGACGAGTCCACCGTGCGGCGCACGGCTGCGCGGCTGGTGCGAATCCTGTCGGCGGTGGTCGAAGAACCCGATCGCCCGGTCGGCGATATCGATCTACTCCTCGACGAAGAGCGAACCGAAATCCTCGCCGCCGAGCGCACCGACCTCTCGGAGGTCCGGCGGTATGGGGGCATCGAGGCCGGGGCGGCCACTCTGGTCGATCTCGTGGATGCGTGCGTGGCTGCCCATCCCGGGCGGCGCGCCGTCACCGACGGCAGCACCACATTGACCTATGCCGAACTGTCCCGGTGCGCGGATCCGATTGTGGAGCGGTTGATCCGGTCCGGCGCCGGCCCGGGAGCCCTGGTGGCGGTGGCACTCGAGCGCACTACTCGGCTTCCGGTCGCGCTACTGGCCGTCCTGCGGTCGGGCGCGGGATATCTTCCGATCGACCCGCGCTGGCCGAGCCGGCGAACGGAATCCGTTCTCGCGCAAGCAGCTCCGGTGCTCGTACTCACCAGCACCGACCTCCTGCCCGAACTGCCGGTCGGCGACCGGACGGTGCTGCTGGTCGACTCCGCGGAGCCGGCCCGGGCGGTCCCGCCCGCCATACCTCCCGGGCGTACCGTCGCCGCCCGAGCCGACGATCTGGCCTATGTCATCTTCACCTCCGGATCCACCGGCACCCCGAAAGGTGTTGCGGTAACCCATCGCAACGTGGTCGCTCTGTTCGCCGCCGCCCTGCCCGGCCTCGAGATCGACAGCTCCGACGTGTGGACGGTCTTCCATTCGTTCGCCTTCGATTTCGCGGTATGGGAACTATGGGGCGCGCTGGTCACCGGCGCCACCGCGGTGATCGTCGACCACACGACTTCCCGGTCCCCGGACGAACTGTGGGAATTGCTCATCCGGGAGCGGGTGACTGTGCTGTCACAGACCCCGACGGCGTTCTACGGACTGGCCGACGCCGGCCACCGGATGGGAGCGGAGTCCTCGCACTCGCTGCGCTATCTCGTATTCGGCGGGGAGGCACTGGATACGACGCGGCTGAACGAATGGTACGACCGGTACGGAGATTCCCGGCCGCGGCTGGTGAACATGTACGGAATCACCGAGACCACAGTGCATGTCACCGTCCAGCCGCTGGACCGGATATCCGCTCAGCGGCAGGCACCGGGCAGCACGGTCGGCCGTGCGCTACCCGGTCTCGCGACCTACGTTCTGGATTCCCGGATGCGGCCCGCGCCGGTGGGCAGCCCCGGGGAGATCTATGTGAGCGGTGCGCAGGTCGCTCGGGGCTATCTCGGCCGCCCCGACCTCACCGCGACACGGTTCGTGGCCGACCCTGCCGGCCCGCCCGGTGCCCGGATGTACCGATCCGGTGATCTCGGCCGGTGGCGCAGCGGCGCGCTCGATCATATGGGCCGCGGTGACCAGCAGATACAGTTGCGCGGTTTCCGGGTCGAGACCGGTGAGATCGAGGCAGTGCTGGCCACGTGCGACGGTGTCGGCGACGCCCGCGTAATCATCCGCGACGACCGGTTGCTGGCCTATGTGCGCGCTGCCGGCCCAGCTCCGGCAACAGATCTCCGGCAGCAACTGGCGCAAAAGTTTCCGGACCATATGATTCCCGCGGCGATCACCGTGGTCGATACCTGGCCGACCACGGTCAACGGAAAACTCGACGTGCACGCACTACCGGAACCGGATTTCGATACCGGGTCGACCGGCCGGCCGCCGCGTACCGAACGGGAGAAAGCAATGGCTGCCGTATTCGCCGAGGTGCTGGACCTGCCCGCCGTGGGTATCGACGACGATTTCTTCCGGATGGGCGGCGATTCCGTCCGCGCCGTACGGCTGCGCAACCGGGTGCGCACCGATCTCGGCACCGAGGTCAGCGTTCAGGATGTATTCGAAACCCGCACGGTGGCAGCGCTCGCCGCGCTGTCGGCGCGTCCGATCGAATTGCCGGCCCGGCTCGACACAGCCCGTCCCGAGATCGTGGCGCTGTCGTACCCGCAACAGCGGCTCGTCGAGCTCAACGAACGCGAACGCCGCGAAACCGGGCCCGGGCGCGCCTATGCGTTCGCCCTCGGATTCGCCCACCCGGCGAATCCGGACGATATCTCGGCTGCCTTGGCCGACCTGACCACACGCCATGAGGTCCTGCGCACAGTCTTCCCGGGCTATCAGCGCATCCTTCCGCCGGGTTCGACGGATTTCGCCGTAGTGACCGGCACTGGGACCGCGGCCTACATCGACGCTGTTCCGGAGCACCCGTTCGACCTGCGTAGCGAATTGCCGCTTCGGGTACGCCTGATCCGGAGTCCGGCGGAAAGGGACCGGCTGGTTATCGTCCTGCACCATATCGCGGCCGACGGGTGGTCGATCGCGCCACTGGTCCACGATTTCGCCGGCGCGCTCGCGGCCCGTACCGCCGGGACGAAGCCGGACTGGGAACCCTTGCCGATCCAGTACGCCGAGCATGCGACCTGGCAACACACCCTTGTCTCCGAGCTCGGCCGCACCGGCGGTATCGACCGGCAGTGGGCTTTCTGGAAGGAGCGGCTGGCCGAACTCCCGCCACCACCCTCGCTGCTCGACCGACGGCCCGAGGCACCACAGCCGATGGCCGGGGTGCGCCATATCTATATCGACCCGGCCCGCTACCGGGCCCTGCGTGGTTTCGCGGAACACCATACGACGAGCGCTTTCACCGTGCTCCACGCTGCCTTCGCGCTGACCCTCCGCGAATTCGGCTTCGGAGACGATCTCGCCGTCTGCGCCCCGACCGCTGGACGGACCGAGACGGGGCTCGAAGTCGCAGTCGGCCGATTCACCAACTTCCTCGTCCTGCGCTGCGATCTATCCGAGAATCCGGATTTCCCGAAACTGGTGGATGATCTCGGGCGTATTCGGGTTACGGCCCTGGACCACCAGGATATTCCGTACGAGTTCCTGGCCGACACCCTCGGCATCCGCGATCGTCTCCGTGTTCGCCTGGCGTTCCAGAACATCCCGGCTGCCGACCTGCGCGGATCCGAGATAGCCGCGGAATGGGAGCCGGTCACCGTCGTGGCCCCGGCGGATTTCGACCTCTCCCTGATCCTGTCGGAGCAGAAAGGCGACGACGGCCGGACCGCGGCGTTGTTCGGGTCGGTGGAGTACGCCACCGATGTCATCGATCCCGGCCTGGCAGACCGGGTGGCCACCCATTTCGAGGAGGTCCTCGCCGAGAACATCGCGGATCGACCCGGTGCAGGGTAGGGCCGATGCGAGTGGGCAGGAACAGGCAGGAGGCGAGGCCCGTCCAGTACCTCTCGAAGCATTTAACCGCCGCACGTGAGCCCGATCCTGACGGCGGCCTATCGGCCCATTCGAGATCAAGTCGTACATCTCGGGTGCTTCCGGCGCAGCACAATCGCGCCCCGCAGGCTCGGAAGTCACGTGGGGTGTTCTACCCGGTGGGAGTGTTTCGGAAGCTGGTGTCAGTGGCCGGGTTCGTCGGAGGCAGTACCGATGGTCGAGCTGGGGGGCTGGGACAGTTCCGCACCGGCACCGGATCCACTGGGGCGGCCGACGTGGGATTCGGAGCGGATGCGATCGGCCATATGCGGGTAGTGCAGCTCGAATGCGGGACGTTCGGAGCGGATCTTGGGCAGTTCGTAGAAGTTGTGCCGCGGTGGTGGGCAGCTGGTGGCCCATTCCAGGGAGTTGCCGTAACCCCACGGGTCGTCCACCGTGACCACCTCGCCGTAGCGGTAGCTCTTGAAGACGTTCCACACGAAAGTGATCATCGAGACGCCGAGTACGAACGAGCCGATGGTGGAGACGGTGTGTAGGGCGGTGAAGCCGTCTGCGGCTTGGTAGTCGGCGTAACGACGGGGCATGCCTTCGTCGCCGAGCCAGTGCTGTACCAGGAAGGTGGTGTGGAAGCCGAGGAATGTGGTCCAGAAGTGGAGCCGTCCGAGGCGTTCGTCCATGAGCCGGCCGGTCATCTTCGGGAACCAGAAGTAGATACCGGCGAATGTGGCGAACACGATGGTGCCGAAGAGCACGTAGTGGAAGTGCGCCACCACGAAGTAGCTGTCGTGTACGTGCCAGTCCAGCGGCGGGCTGGCCAGGATGACACCGGACAGACCACCGAACAGAAATGTGACGAGGAAACCCACCGAGAACAGCATCGGAGTTTCGAAGGTGAGTTGCCCCTTCCACATGGTGCCGATCCAGTTGAAGAATTTGACGCCGGTCGGGATGGCGATCAGGAAGGTCATGAAAGAGAAGAACGGCAGCAGGACCGCGCCGGTGGCATACATGTGGTGGGCCCATACCGCCATCGAGAGGCCACCGATGGCAATGGTCGCGAAGACGAGCGCTGTGTAGCCGAAGAGGGGTTTGCGGCTGAACACCGGGAAGATCTCGGAGACGATGCCGAAGAACGGCAACGCGATGATGTAGACCTCCGGATGGCCGAAGAACCAGAACAGATGCTGCCACAGCAGGACACCGCCGATGCCGGGATCGTAGATGTGGCCGCCCAGATGCCGGTCGTAGGCCAGCGCCATGAGGGCCGCGGTCAGGATCGGGAACGCCAACAGCACCAGAATGCTGGTCACCACGATATTCCAGGTGAAGATCGGCATCCGGAACATGGTCATACCCGGCGCGCGCAGACACACCACCGTGGTGAGCATGTTGACCGCACCGAGAATGGTGCCCAGACCGGAGACGGCCAGGCCCATGATCCACAGGTCACCGCCGACGCCCGGCGAGTGCACGATATCGGTAAGCGGCGAATACGCGGTCCAGCCGAAGTCCGCGGCGCCGCCCGGCGTGACGAATCCGGCGGTCGCCATGGTGGCCCCGAACAGATACAGCCAGTAGCTCAGGGCGTTGAGCCGGGGAAACGCCACATCCGGCGCTCCGATCTGCAGGGGCAGTACCGCGTTGGCGAAACCGAATACCACCGGTGTGGCATAGAACAGCAGCATGATCGTGCCGTGCATGGTGAACAGCTGGTTGTACTGTTCCGGCGACAAGAACTGCAGTCCCGGACGGGCCAGTTCCCCGCGGATCAGCAGCGCCATCAACCCGCCGATCAGGAAGAACGCGGTCGCCGAGGCCAGGTACATGATGCCCAGCAGTTTCGGGTCGGTCGTGGTCACCAGCTTGCGGATGGCCGAACCCTTCGGCCCGATTCGCGCCGGGAACGGGCGAGTGGCGGTGAGCTCTGCGGGTCGAGACGGTGTCACTGCCACGAGCTCTCCTTCGTCCGGTCCACCTGTGTGCCTTCGAACGCGTGTTCCCGCGACGCTGCCCACGTCGCATCCGGCTAAACCCTGCCCGAAAGCCCGGGAAAAACCGGGCAACGACACCGCCGCCACAGAAAAAGCCGCGCCCGCGCGGCCGACCGGCCGACCGCGACGCTATCGGCTGTGGCGGTCGGGGCGGTTCGACAGCTGGATTTCAGGATTCGCGGGCTGCGATCGCGGCTTGGATCCGTCGTAGCGTGCGCAGGCCCTTCTTCGCGGCGACGCTCACCATGCCGTCGAAGACTGTTGTCCCCCGGTCGTGGGCCATCAGCCGTTCCAGCGTCGGCACGGCACGATCGTCGCCGGTCGAACCGAGCGCGACAGCCGCCCAATACCGTCGGTCCGGGTCGTCGCTGTCGGCCGCCTCGCACAGCCTGGGGATGACGTCCGGGGCGAATTTGGCCAGCGCGCTCGCGATATAGCCGATCCGGTAGTACCGCCGGTTCTCGAATTCGTCCCACAGCGCAGCCAGGGCCGCATCGCCGCCGATCATGGCGAGAGCTTCGGCGCCACGCTCACGCATTCCTGCGATCGAGTCCCGCAAGACGGGTGTGAGGGCCGGGACGACCGATTCGTCGCCGAGGGCGCCCAGCGCGATCACCGCTTGCTCTCGAGCCATCTCCTGTGGGTGGTCCAGCATCGCAACCAGGCCGGGAACCGCATCTCGGATGCCGAGTGCCGCGCAGCCCATCGCGGCCCAAGCCTGGCAGTTGTACCGAGTATCGGCCAGCGCAGCGAGTAGAGGTGCCTTCAGTGTGGCGTCGCCGAAGACCGCCGCCCGGTTCAAGGCCCGGCTGTAGAGCGATCGGTGGTAACCGGGATAGTCGCGGACGAGCGCACACAATGCTTCTTTGGCAGGCGTATCGCCCTCGGCCGCCCGCATGAGCAGGAGCCGCAGGTTTTCCTCGCGGGTCTCGAGATCGCCATCTTTGAGGCATCGCGCATCAGCTGGGTTCACGGCCCAACGGTACAAGGCTGGGGCCGGGGAAATCGAAGGGATCGATATGACCCTGACCTTCCTGCGAGCCAGCGCCGGCCCAGGGCGCGTCAAGCTCCTCCCGCGGGAGCTCCCACCCCTGTTGAGAAGAGCTGCCCCTCCGAATCCCCGCCCCTCCCCGGTGACCCCGATCGGCCCGGCAGTGTTCGTCCTACCCGATTCGCGGCGCCGGCTCGGGCATCGGTTCCATCCCGCTCCTCGCGGCCGGCGCCCCGATCACTCCCCCACTTTCCCCTGATCTGTCTGCCGCCACTCGCTCGTCCCGTCCGGATTGCGGTGGTATTCCCAAGCCGCGTAGTCGCCGTCGTTCTCCACCACGCTCAGCCGGTCGGCGTAGCCGTCGAGGTCGGTATCGGTCCAGACACTCATCGAATCGGGACCGGTGGTGACGAAGGTGTCGAGGATGCCGTCGACGACGAGGTCCTGGGTGGGTGATTCCATTTCCACCGGACCCAGGCCGTCCGGCGACGAAGACGCCTCGAAACCCGGCATACCGATACCGGGGAACTCTCCTGATGTAGGCATGGATTCTCCTGAGCTCCACTGGTCGACCGCGGGAATATTCCGGTCCCTCTTTCCATCCACGATCGTACAGCGCAGTCCCGTTCCCGGGCATGCTGGTGGTATGGGGCACAAAGGGGTTCGTCCGGTGACCCCGAGCTGCCCCTCGGCGGCGTGGACGGCCTCACGAGCGCTGGGTCGGCGGTGACCGCGACAATGCCGCCCTCATCTGCGCGGCATGAACCGTTAAACGAATTTCCACCCGACCGGCATCGTCCCCGTATCCAAGGAGCCAATTTTCTGGAACGCAGCTGGGGTCAGTTCGATATCGTTGGAGTTACAGCCCGGGCAAACACCGACGACCTTCACTTCGACCGATCCAGCACGGCCGGTGACGAGGATATGTTTCCCGCACATGGAACGGGTGAAGACAATAGAACTCAGCCTGACTGCCATGTCGTCGTCGCCGGCGAGGTCGCCACATTCTTCCAACCCGAATTCGGAAAAGAACGCTGTGCCCCTCATATCGACGGCGGTGCCGGTACCAATGCCGACCAGGAGCATTGCGGCTCCCGCAGCAAACGTGATGATGATTCTCTTCATCGCCTGATCCTTCATTCGGATGCTCACAATGTGACAGGCCCGGATCGCACAACCTCAGTCGGCCCGGAGATATCGGCACCGCCTCGACACCAGCGGAACCGGACCTGGACTCTCTCGGTGGGGACGCGCCGAACGCCGGATTCAACCCTTTCCGGCAGCTCCGACCGCATACCTACTGCGAGATTCGACCACATGCTCGAGCACAGTGACGGCCGGACACGCCCTAGGCTCGGCCACATCGCCAGCCTTGGAATGGACTGCAAGTTGCCGCTGCTCAACCAGAAACTGCTCCATACCCTGTGACGTATCAGTCGGCAGGACAGCACACCGACGAGTGAATTCGTTCGAGGAGCGACCCAGCGGAATCGGTTTGCAACGCATAGCCTTCAGGACATGCACCGTGGCAAATGGTTCCGCGTCCTGCTGTGCCTGACCGTGCTCGGCAGTACCAGCGGATGTATCGGCGCGGTGGACCGCGCGGATTTCGAGGACCGGATTCGTACCCGGGGCGGCGGATTGGTGAGCGCCCTGCCGCAGGCCGCGATCGCCGCACTGGCCCAGCGCATCGGTGCCGGAGACCCGGAGGTGAACGTCATCCTCCTCACGGCACCGAACTCCACCCAGTTCCGGCTCGTATTGAACGACCAGCCCGCCCAGGTGACCGACTTCCTCGCCGGTAGCGATTTCACCGCCCGCGAACCCACTGTCCGTCTGCGCGTCCGGCCGCCCGGTCGGCCCCGCGTGCTGGACGACTACTCCTTCACTCTCGGCGACCTGAGCGCTCCACGCCCTGTGCGGGTTTCCTCCTTCGACGACCTGGACGGCGAGAACTTCACGATAAGCGAGGTGCCCGGTCTCTCGCGTATCGAAGACATAGTCGACACCGCCCGCATACACAGCGAAATCCCCGACGGTCAGGTCACCGCCCTCGTGGTGAGCCGCTTCGGCCGCGATATCCGCATCGTCGCCAACGTGGCCTCCGCCCGCTCGGAAGTGGTCGCCGAATTCGACCGCACCGGCGCCTTCCTCCGAGCCCAGCAGGTATAGCCGATGCCCCGTGTGGTGACAATCCTCTCGACCGGCATCCTCGCCGGTGCCTTCAGCATCGTCGTGCCCGTCGCCATCTGGCCCGGCGAAGCGAAACTCACCGCGCCCCTTTTTTGTTCATCCCCGGCCACCGAACCCATGGTCGTCTCCGATACCTTCCACGACTCCGACGGCACCTACACCAACTACACCCTCTACTGTGTAGGAGACCACGGCATTCTCACCAACGAGGGCTTCGCCCTCCCCATGCTCGTGATGTTCACCGCGCACATCGTGATCGCGACGACCCTGGTGCTGCTCGCCACATTGTTCGAGACCAGGACAGAGCCTGCGCGCGACCGGCCTGTTCGAGATCCTCTCCGATCAGAACCGAATCCGCACGTCAGTACTGAAGACGACTTCGAACACTGACCCTCTCGCCACTGCTCGGCGGCGGGCACGCCTGCGCGGATCAGTTCCCCTGGCATCACATCGGTCGGCGGGGGCAGTACGGCCGCGGTCACACCTCGAACACGAACTCGACCTCCACTGCGGAACCGCGCGGCAGCTCGGCCAGGCCGACGGCCGACCGCGCATGCCTGCCCGCCTCGCCGAATACCTCGCCGAGGAACTTCGACGAGCCATCGATCACCTGCGGCTGCTGAATGAAACCCGCTGCGGAGGAGACGAATCCGACTACCTTGACAACACGGACGACGGTGTCGAGGCCGACGAGGTCGTGGACGGCGGCCAAACCGTTCAGCGTGCAGAGCCGGGCGGCGTCCGCTCCCTGATCGACGGTGACGGTGTCACCCAGTTTGCCGACGGTGGTGCAGACCCCGTCGATCAGCGGAAGCTGTCCGGAGGTGTACACGAGGTTTCCGGTGCGCACCGCGGGCAGGTATGCGGCGGCCGGTGTGGCCACGGTCGGCAGGGCGATGCCGAGCTCGCGCAGGCGTTCGGTCCAGGTGGTGGTCGTCATGTGGTCGAGAGGCCTTTCGCGTTCGTCAGGGCTGCGGGTTCGAGGGAAGGATTGCGGGATTCAGGATTCCGGCGGGGTCGAGGGCGGATCGGATGGAACGCATCAGCTGGAGATCCACCGGGGTGCGGCCGAGTCCGATCCACGGGGCCTTCGCACGTCCGACCCCGTGCTCGGCGCTGATGCTGCCGTCGTGTCGGGCGACGAGGCGTAGCACCGTATCGGTCACAGCTTCACGCTGATCGTCCGCGACATCGAGGAGATTCACATGGATGTTGCCGTCACCGATATGCCCGAAGCAGATCGCCCGCACTCCGGGGAAGGCGTCGCGCACCCGGACCGTCAGCTCCGCGAGGAAGCTTTCGATCTCGCGCAGCGGCGTGGAGATATCGAGTTTGACCGGCGGCGTCGTCGAGACCGCGCTGACCGCCTCGGTGTGGCTCTCCCGGTAGTTCCAGAGTCGGTGCGCCGGACCGTCCTCGATCGACGCGTCGACGATCACCGACTCGCCTGCTGTCAGCGCGTCGAGCAGCAACTGCTGTGCGTCCGCCTGACCCGACACCTCGACCAGCAATGCGAACGGGGTGTCCGCCGCGAACGGCGCCCGGAGCGATTTGTATTTCCTGACCAGGTCGATTCCCGACCTCGTCATCAGCTCGGCGGCCTCGAGGGTCAGACCGGACCGCTGCAGCGTGTCCACGAACCCCAGTGCGCCCCCCACTGATTCCACGCCGACAAGTGCGACCTTGGTGGCTCGCGGGGGGACCACCAGCTTCATGCGGACGCGGGTGATCACCGCGAGGGTGCCTTCGGCGCCGGCGAGCAGACCGGGCAGATCGTAGCCGACATTGTCCTTGGTGAGTTCTTTCCACCGGGCGAAGATGGTGCCGTCCGCGAGGACG
Organism: Nocardia sp. NBC_01329; assembly: GCF_035956715.1. Lineage (NCBI taxonomy): Bacteria > Bacillati > Actinomycetota > Actinomycetes > Mycobacteriales > Nocardiaceae > Nocardia > Nocardia sp. NBC_01329. The sequence goes on from NZ_CP108381.1 coordinate 3,112,375, forward strand.
GCCTCGACGCCGAGAAGCTGCGCTCGTGTATTGCCGTTCTTGATCATCCGGATGCCGCCGGCATTGGTGGAGACGATGCCGCCCATCGTCGCCGAATCGCGCGACGCCAGGTCGATGCCGAAGTCGAGTCCGTGGTGGCGGGCGGCGCGCTGTGCCTCCGCGACGGTGACACCCGCGCCCGCGTCGATCGTCCGGCCCACCGGATCGACCCGGTCGATCCGGTCGAGCCGCACCGTGCTGAGCACGATCTCGCCGTGCATCGGGACGGAACCGCCGACGAGGCCGGTGTTACCGCCCTGCGGAACGACCGCCACCCCCGCGCGGTGACACGCCGCGAGTACCGCGGCCACCTGGTCGGTGTCCGCCGGCCGCACGACGGCGGCGGTGTGCCCGGTCCAGCGGCGGGTCCAGTCCGTGACGAAACCCGAGATCAGCTCCTGCTCGGTCAATACATGAGCAGCACCCACGATTTCGGTCAACTCGTCTGTGAACGACCGGGTTTCCACTGTCATTCTCCTACTTCCTTCTACTGACCAGCTGTCCCGCGCGGGCGCCGGTGGCCGTGCCGTCCGCCACCGCGACCACACCGTTGACCAGCACCGACCGGACACCGCGCGCCAACTGCCAGGGATTTTCGAACGTCGACGTGTCCTCGACCTCGCCCGGATCGAACACCACCACGTCGGCCGCGTAGCCGGGGGCCAGCGTTCCGCGGTCGGCGACGTCGATTCGTGCCGCGGGCAGCGTCGTCATCTTCCGGACGGCCTCCTCGAGCGGCAATACCTTCTCTTCCCGCACGTACCGCCCCAGAACGCGGGCGAAGGTGCCGAAACTACGCGGGTGCGGACACCCCGGGCCGGTGGCGGTGAGCACCCAGCCGTCACTGGCCACCGACACCCACGGATGCTCCAGGACCGTCCGCACATCCGCTTCCTTCATCGCATGGTTCACGATGGGCACCGAACCATGGTGTGCGGCCAGGATGTCGAGAGCGGCCTCGGCGGCATCGGTGCCGCGTTCGGCGCCGATCGCCGAGATCGACATGCCCACGTACTGCTGGAAGTCGCCGGCCGGGAGGTCGACGATCACCACGCCGTCCGGGTCGATGTCGCGGCCGAACCGGCTCCGCAGCTCGGCCGCGATCTTCCGCCGCTGCTCCGGTACCGCGAGCCGCGCGAGGAGGGCCTCCCGGCCTCCGTCGACGGCCCACTTCGCGAGGCGCGACGACAGATCCGTGCTCGACGCCGTGTACGGGTACACGTCGGCGGTGACGTCGACACCCCGCGCCCGCGCCGAGTCGATCAGGTCGAGTGCTGTCCGGACCGACCCCCAGTTCGCCGGGCCCATCGCCTTCAGATGCGAAACCTCCACGCGCGCACCGGCGGACTCCGCGACGGCGATGGCTTCCGTCACCGCGGCGATCAACTCGGATGCCTCGTTACGCACGTGTGTCGAGTACAACAGCCCGGCCTCGGCCGCGACACGAACGAGGGTGCGCAACTCATCCGTCGCCGCGAACAGTCCGGGAATGTAGATCAAACCCGTCGAGAACCCGACCACCCCGGGGGCGGTGGCCGCGTCCCGGACGATATCGCACATCGTCGCCAGCTCATCCGTCGTCGGAGGGCGGTCGTGCTCGCCGATGACGGTGTTCCGGAGGGCATTGTGTCCGATTTGCAGGCCCACGTTCACCGCCGGTGCGCACGCCGTGACCGCCGCGCCGAACTCCCGCGCATCGGTCCAATCCCAGGTGAGTTCGGCCTTCCCGAAGACTCCGGCGCCGGGCGGCGCGCCACGATGCCGATTCGGGAAAGGCGAGTGACCGCAGTTCCCGGTGATCAGCGTCGTCACTCCCTGGACGAGCTGGGTCTCGGCGGCCGGATGGCCGGGAAGGGTGAAGTCGGCGTGCGAGTGCAGGTCGATGAATCCCGGTGCGACCACGGCGCCGGTAGCATCGATCGCCGTGTCCGCGCGGTACGGCCCGTCACCGATATCCACGATGCGACCGTCGCTGACGGCCACGTCGGCGCGGCGAGCTGCCGCACCGGTCCCATCGACTATCGACCCTCCGGAGATGACGATGTCGTAGCGCAAGATGTTGTCTCCTAACGGGTTTCGATGTACATGATCGCGACGTACATGACCGTCGCCGGTATCAGCAGGCACCACCCGGTGATCAGCATGTTCTTCAGGCTGGTCGACCTGGCGAGGCCGAGCGCACCGAACTGGTTGGCGTTCGGGAACGGTCCGTACGTGTCCGCCTTCGACGCGAACAGCAGCACGATCACCCAGGTGCCCACACCGACACCGACGGTGCTCGCCAGCTCCCCGAACAGGTTGTCGAGCAGGACCACCTGCGCGGCGGTGGCGCCGGGCACCCCCACCCATCCCAGCAGTGCGATCGCGACCGCGAAGGGGAACGGTCCCAGGTTCTGCAAGCCGCTGCCATAGGAGTCGAGCACGACAGTGAACGGGTCGATGAGATTCACCGCGTTGAACAACACCGCGAGCAACCAGAACAGCAGGAAGATGCTGATCAGCGACGCGGCACCGGCACAGACCCGATCGGCGATCCGCCTCGGCGACAAACCACCCGCCAGGCCGGTAGCCATCGCCAGGACCGGCAGCGCGAGCAGCGGGAAGGCAGTGCCCGCCGAGGTCACGGTCGCGTAGACGACACTCACCAGCAGTGCGACGCCGAACACGGCCGTCGCACGGGACACATGTGGGTTGGCCACCTCGGTCTCCGACTCGAGTTCCGATTCGTCGTAGAAGTCGTCCTCGTGCTCGGTTCGACGCTGCATCCACGGCACGATCACCAGGCCCAGGACCAGCGACAGCAACGCCAGCGGCCCGGCTCCGTAGAGCACGAACTGCAGGTACCCGACCTCGGCGGCGTCCATGATCGCGACGTTGGAGCCTGCGAACGGTGCGAGCGCGAGACCCGCGCAACCGCCGATGAAGATGGTCGACGCGGTCGCGCTGCGCGTGAACCCCATCTTGGCCGCGATCGGCAACAGGAGCGGCACGGCGATGGCGAGGGCGCCGGCGAGTGTGCCCAGTGCGGCGACCAGGATCAGGCAGGACATCATCATGCCGAGGGCGACCGCGGTGCGACTCCTGTCCCCCGCGACGCGCATCACCGCGCGCACGATCTGGGTGGCCACACCGGTGGCACGCAACACCTCCGCGAGACCGGCGCCCAACATGATGATCAGGCCGATCATCGTGATCTGGTCGCCGACCGACTCCCCGAGGAGAGCGGCTGCCGCAGTCGGTGCCGGCATCAGGATCAGCAGTGCCGACGCGATCGCGACGACCGTCGCGATCATGATGTCCATACCGAGCAGCGCCAGCACCGCGTACAGGGCGATCGGCAGCAGTCCCCACATGGTGGCGCCGTCGACAACCACGCCGACGACGATCGACAGCAACAGACCCACCAGCGCGAGGCCGGTGGCGACGGGTGATGTCCGCGGTGGCGCCGCCGCGGGCGGCTTCGCCGCTACTGCGGTGTTCGTGTCGTATGCCATGGGGAGTCCTCGTTGTCAGCCACATCACCGCGATAGCGGTGCGCGAACGAGAGCTTCCTCCGACCTCACCGTCGCGTCCAAGACAGATTCTCGATCGTTGATCACTTTTCTTTATAATGGCTGGATGAATCTCCAGCGGGCCCGCTATCTCGTCGCGGTGGCTGAGCACTCCAGCTTCACGCGGGCCGCCGGGGCACTGCATGTCGCCCAGTCCGCGCTGAGCCAGCAGATCAAAGTGCTCGAACGCGAGGTAGGGGTGACGTTGATCGACCGGAACGGACCGCGGATCGGACTCACGGATGCGGGCGTAGTCGCCGTTCGTGAGGCGCGCTTCCTGCTCGTTGCCGCGGAAAGGGCACTGATGCGGATCCAGGCCGCCGCCGGCGGGAGCGCGACACTGCGATTCGCGCATACCCGATCCTGGGCAGGCGGCGCCATCGCCGACACCCTCGACGCGTTCCGCACGCGGTTCCCCGACGTCGCGATCGACGAACATCGAGGCTTCACGAAACGGAATCTGGAGTTGGTGCGGGAGGGTGTGGTGGATATCGCCGTGGTGCGGCCTCCCGTCGACGAACCCGATATGACCGTCGAGGTGATGGACCGCGAACAACTACTACTGGCCGTTCCGGCGAACCACCCGTTCACAACCATGGACCGGGTTCGACCGGAGCAACTGGTCGACGAGCCGGTCGTGTTCTGGCCGCGCTCCAACGGACCCGGCATGTACGACTCCATCGTCGAACAGATGTGGCCCGACACTGCACCGCGCGTGGTGCGCAGTGAAGCCGACGACGAACAGGTCCTGCACGCTGTGGGGGCGGGAGTGGGGATCGCCCCCATGCCCGCCGGACGCGCGAACACCTATCGCGTTCCCGGCGTCCATCTCTGCCAGCTCGACGGGCCCCCGAAGTATCTGACCGTTGGGATTGCCTATCGCCCCGACAACCCCAACGCGGCTCTGCGAGACTACCTCGATTTGATCTGAGCAGAGGCGGCCCCCGATCGCTGCTCAGCCGCAGGAGGCGCAGGGACAGCAGGTCCTCTTCTGTGGAACGCTTGACCTCAACAATGATCGAGTTCGGGAATACTCAGCGGCTCGCTCGTAATATGCGGACCGGGCGCAGCGCCTGGGGTGGTTCGTCCTCGAATTCCGCCGATCCATCGAGGTACTCAGCGATGAGGTCCGCAGCGGACTGGTCTTCGACGTCGGTGAAGCCGAGCGCGCGTAACTGTGCGGCGATGTCGTCAGGAGTGAAGTAGCTGAACCAGGGTTCGCCGACAGCTGCCGCGCGGTTTGCGCGGACCTGCAGCTGCGCGCGATCCTCGTCGGTGTCTGCTGACTGCAGGTAGTCGAAGATCACCTCGACCGGCCCGGATCGACCGGCAATGTATTCGAGGGTAGTGCGGGCGGCGTCCGGGGTCAGATAGAAGACGACACCGAGCCACACGAATACGGCCGGATCGGTCCGGCTGAATCCGGCGGCATCCAATCGTGTTGCCAGTGTGTCGATTTCGAAGTCGACCGGCACGAAAGTCAACCGCTCCGGCTGGTCGATACCGGATGCGGCGAGACGTTGGCGTTTCCACGCTTGGGTAGCGGGATGGTCGACCTCGAATACCCGCAGGCCGGGATGCGGGTTGCGGTAGGCGAAGGTATCCAGGCCCGCGCCGAGGATCACGACCTGTCGCATGTCGGCAGCGACGGCTTCGGCCACCCGATCCTCGGCGAAACGGGCACGAGCAGCAAAGAACAGGCGGCGCGGCCGATCACTGACAGCCAGCCGCTGGATTCCCGGACCGACACCGCTACCGGGATGATCCTCTGCGGGCCGGCCCAATTCGGTCAGTTCATCCACGGTGGCACCGAGTAGACGTGCCGCCAGCGGATCGGTAAGAATCTTTGGCCGGTCGGCAATTTGATGATAGGCACGGGCGTAGGCAGCCGCGAGCGCGGTCCGGCTGGGTCCCTCATTGTCCATACTCACGAAACTACTCACGATCACATACCAGGCCATCGGGCTCCCCGCCGTGCAAACCGGCGACCCGGTGCGGTGGCGACGGGAATTCACTGACGTGGCTCAGCCGGCGGGGATGTCGGGTGGTATCGCGAGTGGAGTCGGCCACCGGCCGGCTATTCCTCGGTGAGTTCATCGAGAAGTCGGCGGCGTCGGAGGTGATGAAGGAAGTGGCGATGAACAGTCGCTTACGCCAGGCCGCCATCGTGTTCGCGTCGCCTTTCTTCAGTTCGATCTTGGACGGGAAGTAGGAGGCGCCGTCCACTGAGATCGGTCCTTCGGTGTGGGCCGGATCCAGCCCACGCAAGATGTGGGGGACCTGCGGGGTTTCCATGTAGCCGTGATAGACGGTGACGTGGATAATGCCGTCCTCGGTGTAGCCGAGCGCGTCGATGCGGACGCGGTCGGGTTCGGCGACACGGGGAACCGGGAGAGTGTCCAGCGACAGGATCACGACGTGTTCGTGCAGGACGTGGTTGTGCTCGACGTCGGCGCGCATCGCCAGGGATGTGGTCCGGCTGCCGCTGTTGAGAAACACAGCGGTGCCAGGAACCCTGGTCAACGGTGGTTCACGGTCTCGGAGTCGATCGACGAACTCACGCAGCGGTCCCTCGGCCTTTGCCCGTGCGGCGGTGACGACGACACGGCCGCGAGCCCAGGTGATCATCACAGTGAACGCGGTGAGCCCGATCAGCAGCGGTAGCCACGCACCGTGCGCCAGCTTGGTCAGGTTCGCCGCCAGGAACAGTACGTCGATGGCCGGCAGGGGGATCGCGCCGAGCAACACCAGCCACAGCGGGGTGCGCCATTTCGCGTGGGCCACGTAGAAGAACAGCAGTGTCGTGATGGTGATCGTGGCGGTGACCGCCATACCGAAGGCGTAGGCCAGTGCCGCCGAGGACTGGAAAGCGAAGACCAGCGTCAACACCGACACCATGAGCAGCCGGTTGATCCAGGGAACGTAGATCTGCCCGATCGTCGACTCGGAGCTGTGCGCGATGCGCAGCCGCGGCAGATATCCCAGCTGCACAGTTCGGGAGGCCACCGAGAAGGCGCCGGTGATCACCGCTTGGGAGGCGATCACCGTCGCGGCGGTGGCCAGGAGCACCAGCACCGAATATTCCGACGCCGGCCAGCACGGCGGCTGCGCGACGTCCCCGCGTTCCGCCGAGACGCCGCAACAGCGTGATCAATGCCATGATCCCGCCTTCGCCATCGTTGTCGGCGCGCATCACCAACGAGATATAGGTGAGAGTGACTATGACCATCACCGACCAGAAGATCAGCGACACCACCCCGTACACGTTGGCGCTGCTGACCGGTACGGGTTGTGGATCCTCCGGATTGAACACCGTCTGCAAGGTATAGATCGGGCTGGTGCCGATATCACCGAACACCACACCCAGCGCACCCACCACCACCGCGGCACGCAGGTGGCCACGACCCGCGGTGTGCGCCGACGTACCGGACTGTGTCTCGGTCACCATCTGTCCTGCTCCTCCTCGACCGGGCACGCGCAATATCGCCCTGGTGAACCGCAAGCCCTTCGCCGGCGATCCCCCGCACGCACGCCGGGCGGGTGTCCCCATGGCCCGGCGGATACGGCGGTGGCCTCATTCAGCCAGACAGCGCCACGCACCACCACCTGCACGGCGTTCGGATTCCGTAAGGATTCCCGTCCTGGCGCCGAACGGGGAGCACAGTGAACACATCATCCATTCGGACTCTGGGAGGCATCGCCATGCCGCCACGACAGGTGTTACGACCTTTTCTGGCCAGGTACCGCTACAGCGGACCACTACTGACCCTCGCGTTCGCGGTGATCGCCTTCGTCGCCGGTGTCGGCGAGACCGGTGGTGGCTGGGCGATCGCGGCAGCACTGGCTCTGGGCGCATTCGCCGCAGCGCTGGTGTGTCTGGGCTGGGACCTATGGCTTCACCCATGACTCTCCGACACCCGCGCCCCGCGACGGGGGTGACCCGGTGGCGTGCCCGCCGCACAACCGCCCTCTGCCCACTGCCAATGCGCTGCTGACAGGTCTGGGGCTACCCCACCGCGCTGGCGACCTGCAGCGGGTTGGTCGTGATGTTCCGCCGCAACGGTCTCGCTATTGTGTTCGACAGGTCAGACGTCCCAGGTGATCGGAAGGCTCTTCACCCCGTAGATGTCCGCTGTCTCCGGGCGCAGGGCAACCTCTTCGGCCGGGACCGCCAGGCGCAGCGTGGGAAACCTGTTGATCAGCGCTGGAAACGCGACGCGCATCTCGACGCGGGCGAGCTGAGCTCCCAGGCACAGGTGAGCTCCGTGGCCGAAGGCCAGATGCCCGTCGACTCGTCTGTGGAGGTCAAGGGCGTGGGGGTCGGTGAAGCGCTCGGGGTCGCGGTTGGCGGTATGGAACGATGCGACGACCACCTGCCCGGCCTCGATCGTCCGGCCGGCCAGCTCTACATCTTCCAGCGCTGCTCTCATGAACGTCTTGGCGACGCTCAGATACCGCAGCAACTCCTCTATCGCGTGGTCGGTGAGAGCGGGATCGGCACGCAGCGCGGCGAGCTGTTCCGGATGACGCAGAAGCGCGAATGTGCCCAGGGCCAGCATGTTCGCGGTGGTATCGAGTCCGGCCGCCAGCAGCACCAGAGCCATCCCCCGTAGCTCGTCATCGGTGAGATCGGTGTCGGTGAGCTCGCTGAGCACGTCGTCGGTGGGGTGTGTGCGCTTGGCGGCAACCAGTGCCGTCAGGTAGTCGTAGGTCGCGGTTACCGCCGCTATCAGGTCCTCGTCGCTGGTTTCCCCGCTCATGAACGACTCCACGTTCTCCTGGAAGGAGCCCCGGTCCTGGTAGGGCACTCCGAGCAGTTCGCAGATCATGACGGCGGGAATGGGCCTGGCGAACGCGGTCACCAGATCCGTTGGTGGCCCGGCTTTCTCCATCGCGTCGAGGTGGTCGACGGTGATCCGCTCGATGCGTTCGGTGAGCAGCCGCATCCGGCGAGCGGTGAACTTGCTCGCCAGCGGCTTCCGATAGCGCCCGTGCTGCGGCTGGTCCATGAGCAGGAACTCACCGGGCGGTGCCGGAGGGACTTCGACGCCCGGGTAGTCGATGGTCGGGTGGAGCAGGAGCTCCTTACGTGAGCTGAACCGTGAGTCGGCCAGGACGGGTTGGGCCCGGGGCCAGCAACGGACGCGGCCGCACGCGACACAGGGAAGCTCGACCCTTCCCGGATCGAGACCGGGCAAGGGCAGAGCCCGGCAGCGCCGGGTGACCACTACTCTGTGATACAGTCTAGTACTACTCAGCATTACTGAATAGCGCGTTTCGAGGAAGGGGCCCGCTACGGACAACTTGACGGAGATGTTGAAGGGAACTCTCGAGGGCTGCGTCCTCGAGATCATCGGCACCGAGGAAACCTACGGATACGCCATCACGCGTCGGCTGAACGAACTCGGTTTCACCGACATCGTCGAAGGCACGGTCTACGCCATCCTTCTCCGACTGGAGAAGAACGAGCTGGTCGCGGTGTCGAAGCGGCCCTCGGAAGTCGGGCCGGCACGCAAGTTCTTCGCACTAAACGACGCGGGACGCGAAGAGCTCGCGAAGTTCTGGGCGAAATGGGAATTCGTTTCAGCACGCATCAACGAGCTCAGGGAAAGTGACACATGAACTTCTGGGAGACAATCACGGGAAGCGATCTCACCAGGGAATACAAGGCCTTCGAGGCCCGGGCCGGTGCTCTTCCGGCCGAATATCGAGCGGCGTGGGAGGAAATCACGACCCACCTGTTCGCTCGCTCGGGTGGCACGGGTCGGAACCTGATGCCGATCCTCGACGGCGCACTGGGGCTGCTCGAAGAAGCAGCGTCGGAAGGTCAGCGGGTCGATGAAGTGCTGGGCGCCGACGTCAAAGGCTTCTGCGCGGCGATCGCCGGCGAAGAAGGCGCCAAGACCTATCGCGACAGATGGCGCGAACAGCTGAACAGCAATGTCGCCGAGAAACTGAGCAGGCTGGGAGACTGATATGGGAATTCGCGAAATCATCGAAGGCAAGAAGCAGTGGCGGGCGCACAAGGCACGGGTCGAGGCGCTCCCACCCGATTACCGGATCGTCTACGAGGAAATCCAGAAATACTTGTTCAAGGTCGGCCCGGTCGATCTCGCCGACGGGAACCTGCTGTCGGGGCTTGTCGAGTTCTTCGAGGAAGGAGCAACGACCGGTAAAGGGGTCATAGAATTGATCGGCAACGATATCGCAGCCTTCTGCGATGACCTCATAAAGGACTCACCGACCTATGCCGACATCTACCACGAGTCCGTCAGCAAGGAAATCGGCAACCGCTGACCAGCCCGCTGAGCCGCGCCAGCCCATAGCCGATGACGCCGAACGCCTCGGTTGCCCTCTCCTCGAAGTCTTCGTCCTGCTTTGTTCCGACAACTCGCAATCCGAACAGGTCAGGGAAGACCGAAGGCCAACAGGACATTACCCGGCATACCGGTGGTGATCTGTCGGCCGTAACCGGAATTGGTGAACAGCATGCCGTTCGCGACGACGGCGCCATGACCGCTGATACCGCCGCCGACACCCGGCACCCCGTTCACGGTGTGAAAGTGCCGTGCCGTGTTGTATTCCCAGAGGACGGCGCCGGTCTCGGCGGAGAAAACGCGCATCTTGCCATCCAGACTGCCCTCGTAGACCAGGCCGGGTGTCGACGAGACGGCGTTCGGCATGGCGAGCTGGCACAGCGGAAGCATCGGAATCGGCGGTGGATCGAACAGGCAACCGTGGGCGGGATTCGGCGTGCTCCAGATGACCTCGCCGGTCGCCGGGTGCAGCGCGAAAAGTGTGCCCGGCGTGCCCTGATAAGTGGCGACATATAGGCGGTGGCCGTCGTAGCTGGCACCCCATTGGATACCTTGCAGTGACTCCGACCCCGGGATGGGCAGCACCGGTGTCGGCGTGTTCAACCTGGTCTGCCAGACGATCTCGCCGGTGACGGCGTCGAGCAGATGGTAGACACCGCTCTTCTGGCCCGCGCCGACGACCGAGCGGTCACCGATCTCGAAAATGTTCGGCTGCGAACCGAAGTCGAAATCGTGACCGGGCTCGGGGCAGTTGCCGCCCGGAGGCGGATAGGTGCAGCGGCCGTTCCAGGGGGCTTCCCCGGGAGTCATCCGGCGGACCCACCGGGCGGTTCCGGTGTCGATGTCCAGCGCGCCGATCGCTTCCGCACCCTCGGGACGACCGGTGTAGGGGTTGCCCGCGGTGTAGTACAGCGTGCGCGACTCCGGGTGGATCGTGGGTGACGACCACACCGGCGCACCGCTGGGGGCAAATGGCGGCGACCCACTGGGGGTCGGCTCCGGTGGCGGAATCGTGTAGTGCTGCCATCGCACGTTGCCGGTCGCGGCGTCGAGTGCAACAACACTTCCCCGGAAGGTGCAACACGGGTACAGGTCGCTGGTGGCGGTACCCAGCTCTTGACTGGACACACCGACATAGACGTGACCGTCGAACACGAGGGGTGAACCGGTGATGATCGCGTAACGATGGTTGTCCAGTTGACGGACCCAGCGCTGGGCACCGGTCTGTGCATCGAGAGCCCACATCCTGGCCGAGTTGTCGCCGAAGTAAACCGTTCCATCGACGACCGCGGGCCCGTTGCGCAGCCCGTACGTCGGGAGGTTTCCGCCGAGGGGTGTCTCGGCTCGGAACGACCACCGGATCGCACCGGTATGCACGTCCAGCGCATAGAACGTCCCGTTGCGGCCGCCGACGTAAACGGTTCCGTCCACGACTGCCGGCTGGCTGGAAGCGGCGATCGAGTCGGGGAACGCGAACGCCCACTTCAGCTGCAACGAGGACACTGTGGCCGCCGTGAGAGCGGTCTCGTGTGGATTGTGCCGGGAACCGGCAAGGTCGAACTGCCACATCGGCCAATCATCATCGGTGCCGACAGGTGGCGCGGCGCTCACGACGCTGGCGTTCGGCACCAGCAGGACAGCCGCGGCCACAAGGATCGGTAACCGCAAAAACGCTGTCTTCCACAGTCCGAATGCCCAAGCCGCGAAGGTCATTGCCAAAGTATTTCCATGCCAAAGTCTCTTCATGCCAAGGTCTTTCCGTCTCGGTGATCGAATCTTCCCACTCCTGAGGCCGGCGATTTTCAGGCCGAGGACGAATTGTCGGAATTGTTATCTGCGCCGGCCCCGGACTCTCCCGAAGTCGGCGCCAGGTCGACCGTCGCCGGACGATGGCTCGGTCAGGTATGGGCTTGCTGATGTGTGGACGTTTGTCGAGGTACCGGCCGGGTCGTCCTCGGCCGGCGGCGAAGTGCACATCGATATCGCGGACACCGGGAAGCGACACCTACTGCGGTATATCGAGGGTGCCCGCAGCCGGAGACAGAGCCGATCGTCATATCGGCGTGGCCATCGCAGATCTCGCCGCTGACAGGTCCCGCACGGCTCTGCTGAACCTCGACATCCAGCGACACCAGGGGTACATTCTGTTTATTCGGATTTACGGATTTACGGACTTTCAGGAGATCGAGATGTTGCGCAAGCTCACCATGGTCGTCGTGGCAGCGCTGCCTGTGCTCGCGGGATGCACCAGCGATGCGATCGGGGACCACCCGTGCGCTCCGATCCCGGCCCCGGGGGTCACGTCGGCCGAGGGATGGCTGGGCCGGATCAGCGCGGAGCCGGACAATATCTCGATCGCCGTCGACGACGGAAAAGGACATACTGCCGGTCGGCGCGGCGACGACCAGCAACCCATCGCGTCGGCAATGAAGGTCGTCCCACTCGCTGCCTATGCCCGGGCCGTCGCGACCGGAACACTCGACCCGCAGGAACGCGTTCCCGTCACCGAATGGGAGCGCTGGTACCTGCCGGGCACCGACGGCGGGGCCCACGAACAGGCGCGAACCCGGATGCCCGGCGATACGGTCACTCTCGACCAGATGGTCAGCGCGATGATTCGCGAAAGCGACAACGCTGTCCCCGACTACCTGCGCGACCGCCTCGGCGACCGAGCACTGGCCGAGGCGGCCGAAGCGGGTGGGTGGGACGACTATTCACCCTCGACGAAGCTGGGCGATGTGATCCGCTTGCTCGAGCCGGGGACAGTCGACGTCTGGTCGGCAGCGCGCCGCTATGCCGCCGACCCGGTGTACCGAGAGATGATGCGGTCGAGACCGTTGCCGCCTTACCCCGTTCAAGCGTCGTGGGCCGACACCACACCCACCGCATCGGCACACCAGCTCGCATCGATGCACCGTTCGATCGCCACCGGCAGCTTCGGGCCGGGGACAGATATCGCACGGGGACAACTGGAATGGCTTCCCGCGCCGGACGGGTACGTGGCGATGGGATTGAAGGGGGGTTCGTTTCCCGGCGTGCTGGCCGATGCGTTCTATCTACGCCGCGCCGACGGTACCGCCGCGACCGCCGTTCTGCTCGATCGTCGCATGCCCGAGACCACATGGCTCACCGCGCTGCAGACTCTGAGTGAACAGGAAGTGCTCATCCGCGCCATGATGGAACCGGAGATGCTGCGCCGATTAACGTGTTCGCTATGACCGATGTCGATGCGAAACTCGCCGAGTTGGAGGCCCGAATCGAGGCGCTGGAGGGGCAGCCGCGGCCCGGCGACGCTGCCGCCCACGGGTCCATCGAATATCGCGGTCACGTCGATTTCGCCGGCGAGGTCAACTGGACCATCCGATACAGCGCGGCAGCGGTGCTCCAACTATCCGCCACTGCCCGTGGGGAAGTACTGGCCGCGCTGGGACATCCGGTTCGGCTGGCGCTGGTCCAGTTACTGCTCGACGGCCCGTGCACCGGGACCGAGATGGCCGAAGCCGTCGGCCTCACCTCCACCGGGCAGCTGTATCACCATGTGCGCGCGCTGTCGTCGGCCGGAATCATCGAACAGCACAGCCGCGCCACCTATCAGATACCGCCGCCGAAAGTCGTTCCGGTACTGGTGTTGATGACCGCAGCGGCCGATATCGCCGACCTTCTCGGCCGCTGATCAAGCCGCACGCGGTCGCCAGGCGGTGGTGGCTGACAATTCCAGCACCTTGCTCTCGGTCTCGGTGTCCTCACCTGCCCGTGATCGCATGGTGAATGATCTGTGCCATGACCTTCTGTGTTTCTGTCGTGGCGATGCCCTCGGTCTGCATTCCCTTCTGATGTGCCGCGACGTGTGCGAGCATCGACACCAGTACTGCCCCGATGGCTCGCGGCTCCGCCGAGGTCGTTTCACCGCTGTGCGCACGGCACCTGCCGGCGGCACGGGTGATCTCGTCGGTGACCTCGCTGAGAAACCGGAGACGCAATTCGTAGAAGCGCCGATCACCCTCAGCGAGGAAAATGTCGAGCACCCGGAGTACTGCCATGTGCTCCGCCCAGAACGAGAGGAATTCCGACGCGAGTGCCTCGGAGGAGGCATACGCCGACGGCCCACTCCAGTCGGTCTCCCGGACGATCTTTGTCATACGTCCCCCCTCGTCGATGACGAGCCTCACCAGTTCCAGTGCAGCCGAGGCTATATCCGGGAAGTACTGATAGAAGGTCGCGGTACTCGTCTGTGCCTCGGTGGCGATATCCGCCACCGTGATCTCGTGGTACCTGTGCACCTGAAGTAATGCGGACGTCGAATCCAGCAACTTTGTGCGCGTCGCCAGGCCCCGAGCCCGAGGTACGCGACCGTCGCTGGCTTTGACGTGTTGGGTATCGGGGCCAGAAGTGTCCGGCGACATACTGAAATGTTCCCTTCGATCGACCGCACTACTCGTGCACGACATAGGCGGGTGGATTCTCACATAAACGGAACCTCGGTAGCGTGGCACCGTCATCGGGCTGCTCCTCGAAGAACACCTCTACACGCATGCCGATTTCGGCGCGTGCGGTGTCCTCGGCGGGCAGGTCGCTGACCATACGAACTCCCTCATCGAGTTCGATGGTGGCACAGACATACGGCACCCGATCGACCCAAGCGGGATGGAAGGCCCGGTGAGTGACGGTGAACGTGAAGATCGTGCCGCGCCCGCTGACCGGGGTCCATTGCCAATCCGCGCTGTGACAGTCCGGGCACAGCACCCGAGGGTAGTGGCGATACACACGGCAGGCGGTACATCGCTGTACCACCAATTCGTGACGGCGCGCGGCCTCCCAGAAGCCGCGAGTCAGAGAGGTGGGCTCCGGCGCCGGACGCGGCATCATGACGCACGTCGCAAGGACAGGACGGCACCGTCGAAGAAGTTGCCCTCGTTCACCACCAGGATGTTCTCGCATCCGTCGACTTGCCGGGCCGGCTCCACTTCGTCTCTGAGTTGGCGGACACCCTCGATAATGTGGTTCATACCCGATACGTGCGCCTCCGAGAGCGCACCTCCATGGGGGTTGACGGGAGTGCGTCCGTCCAGACGGATATGGCCCTCCTCTACATAGGGTCCGCCTTCACCCATGCCCACCACCCCGAGCGCCTCCAGTGCGGCGATAACATACCAGGTGAATCCCTCGTGAATTATCAGACAATCTGCATCCGTCACGTGCATACCCGCCATCCCCAGTGCGCGGCGGGCAGCAACCCCTATCGCGGGCACACCGGCGACGTGCGGCTTCTGCGTGATCGACGTCGGCGAATCGCTATGGGATATACCCACTCCCGATATCAGGACAGGCGGTTTTCGAAGATCCCGGCCGCGCTCGGCACTGACGATCACGAGTGCTCCCGCCCCGTCGGATTCCAATGAACAGTCGAACAAGCGGAACGGTGAGGTGATCATCCTCGAGTTCTGGTGATCGGCCAGCGTCATGGGCTTGCCGTACATGAGCGCACGCTCGTTCAAGTTGGCGTTCGCGCGGCTGTTCACCGCCACATGGCCGAGTTGTTCACTGGTTGTGCCGAACTCGTGCATGTGGCGCTGGGCCGCTTGCGCGAACCATTGTGCAGCGCCGATGTTTCCGAGCGGAAACTCGAACTCGCGGACGGTCGCCATCGAGGCCGCGGTGACGGCCTTGCCGGTCGACACCCGTTCACCGGAATATCCACGTCGACCGGCCGGGATCAGGACGCATGAGGCCACGCCCGTCGAGATCGCCATGCAGGCGTTCTGCACCGAGGCGATCAGGCTTGCGCCGCCGAGCTGGACCGAGGTGCTGAACGCCAGGTCCCGCAGACCGAGGTTGACGATGAAGTCCTCGACCGTGCCCTGAGCCAGCGAACTGGGAATGACTCCGTCGACGTCGGCTACCGTCAGCCCGGCATCGTCCAGCGCGCGCCGGCACGCCTCCAAGTGCAGCTCGAGCGTCGATCTGTCTGTTCCTCGGGTGTACACCGTCTGTCCGACTCCGACGATTGCGCACTGCGCGGTCAGAGTCATAGCGCCTGCGTTTCGGGAACGTCGGCTGCCGGAGTCGTCAGCCGCACCAGAGCGTCCAGCCCGATGACCCCATCGGCGCGCGCGAGCAAGGGATTGATATCCAGTTCCGCGACCTCGCCGGTCGCTGCGAGCTCGGCGAGGCGTAGCACGGCATCGACCACCGCGGCCCTGTCGGCAGGCTGCGCGCCACGCCAGCCGTCGAGCAGCGGAGAGATCCGCAGGCCTGCCACCATTTTCTCCGCGCGTGCACGGGTGAGGGGCAGAACGGCGCGGGCAACATCGCGATACATTTCGGCGTTGACCCCGCCTGCGCCGATGAGGACAACCGGGCCGAGCACTGGGTCGACGCTGATCCCGCCCAGGAGCTCGATCCCCTCCGAGACCTGCTGTGCGATCAGGAAACCCTCGGCACCACGTGATCGCATCTCCGCGGCGGCCGAACTCACGGCTTCGGGGCCGTCGAGCCCCGTTCGAACGAACCCGTGCTCGCTCTTGTGGGAGTGGCCACGGCCTTTCAACACAACTGGATAACCGATCTCGTCCGCCGCCGCGCAGGCATCCGCGATAGTGTCGGCCGTCCGATGAGCGGCGAACTCGAAACCACGATCCTCCAACCAGCGGGTCGACTGGCTCTCATCCAACAGGGTGGTCGATCGGACGCGGGGAGGCGGACTGGGCAACGCACGCGCGAGCCGAACAACCTCGCGGAGCTCCGGGTTTCGTGCCGGGTGCCCGAGCAAGGCCCGCGCTGCGCCGACAGCATTACGAACATTCCGGAAGACCGGCAGACCAGCGGCCCAGAGCTCCCGATACACCGGATGGTCGGTAGATGCCCCATTCCAGATCGGCAGAATCGGTTTCTTCGCGGTTCGCGCGAACTCGACGAGGCTGGCGCCGACGGCCTCGGTGAGCCCGCCGCCCGGCGCGGGGACGGGGCACAGCATCACACCGATGGCGTCGTCACGCAAACACAGCTCCAAGATGCGAACCCCGCTGCCGGCAAGCACGGCCACACCGCCATTGTCCACCGGGTTCGAGATGTTCAATTCCGCGGGAATCACCTCGCGCAGCAGGGTTTGCGTCGCGGAACTGAGCGCTGGAAGCGGCAAGCCGCCCACCGTGGCGAGATCACCGACATGCGCGGCCGAGCCGCCGGATACGCTGCACACCACGACCCCATCCGCTGTGGGTATGGGACAGCGGGCCAGCGCCGCACCGATCTCGATGAGTTCGTCGAAATCATCGACGCGCACGATGCCGAACTGCTCGAAGAAAACGTCCCACACTTCGTCGGTGCCGACCAGATGCCCGGTGTGGGACTGGGCCATCACCCGGCCGACCTCACTGCGACCGACCTTCACCAGAACGATGGGTGTGTCGTTCTCGATCGCGGCCACCGCAGCTTCTCGTAAGCGCCTGCCCGAGGTGAACCCTTCGATGTAGGCGCTGATGACCGCGGTATCGGGATCCTGCGCCAGGAACTCGACGAAGTCCGCCGCAGCCAGGTCGGCTTCATTTCCTGTCGGTGCCCAGTAGCTCAACGCGACGCCGAGCTGCTGCGCCTGGGTCAGCGGTCGCCCCTGAGCGCCGCTCTGTGAAATCACCCCGATCCGCCGCCCCGGCAGCTCGTCGAGCGGGTCCCACGCGTTCGCATTGGTATTGGGTCCGATCAGTCGGGCACCGGCGCTGTGCACCGCCCTGACCAGAGATCTCTCCCGTTCGATACCCTCATCTGTACCGAGTTCCGAATAGCCGTTCGCGAATACCAGAAAGAAGCCCACGTCGAGCCCGGCGTCTCTCGCGGAGTTCACCACGGCCTCGGCATCTCGTACCAGAACCAGGACAACATCGATCGGCCCCGGCAGTGCGGCGAGATCTGCCGCAGAGGGAATGTCGAAGACTTTGTCCTTGGTCGGATTCACCGGATAGAAAGCCGCACCGATTCGGTTGGCATGTGCCAGCGCGCGGCTGGTGACGCTGGCCAGACCCGCGCGCGTGTCATGGGCCCCTACCACCGCGATGGACCGCGGCCGATAAAAAGTCCGAAGATTCAATGGATCCGCAGAAGAGATATTCGAATCCAGCACCGAGTGTGTGGGCTCAGTTGTCGACCCAGTATTCGCCATATAGCACTCCTTGATGATGCCACAACCCTGGTCAGGTCAACTGGCGGGCTGCCCCACTGCCTCTGCGTAATACGAACGATCCACGACCTCGGACTCCGGCAGGATCTGACTTCCCTTGAACACACCGGTCTTCTGAAAACTCTGTTGCAGGCGGTCGGAAGTTCCTTCGCGGATCTCCCAGTCGAATATCATCGACGGAGTTTGTCTGATGATTTCCAGCGGCAGTTCGACCGCCTCGGCCACCCTCGCCGCCATCGCCGGATCGGCCTTGTAGTCACCGGTCAGGTACGTGTTGACCGTCCGCACGAGAGCCCTGACGAAAGCGACGCCCGCATCACCCTTCTCTTTCAGCATGTTCGGTCCGAAGATAATCCCGCCGAACGGCTCGGCAGGAGGCTGTCCGATCGCAAACGTGTAACCGTTCTGGCCGCTGATCCGGGTCCAGTAGGGGTCGCTCAGCCACGCTGCGGGTATCGCTCCGTTCTCCAACGACGTGACCAGGTCGGCCGCAGGCAAAGACTGGAATTTCACATCGTCGATATCAACACCCGCGTCGGCGAACCCGTGTGTGAGCGGATACATCGCAACGCTACCCGAGCCCACGATCGCGCCGATGTTCTTACCTTTCAGGTCGGATATCTTCCCCGGACGCCCGTCCACGTCTCGAATCCATAGTCCTGCCTTCGAGTCGTCGGCGGAGAAGTAATTTCCCAGGACCCACCGCAGGTCGATTCCGGCTGTCAACCCGTTGAAGAATGCCGAATCCGGTGCCCCGACGGAGATATCGGACTTTCCCGAGGCCAAGAGATTGATACTGTCCGCCGCGGGGACCTGTTTGAGTTCGACCTCGAGGTTCTCCTTTTCGAACTCGCCGTTCGCTATCGCGAGACGAACGTTGGCCATGAACTCACTCTGCAGTGTCGACGAAGTCACCAGCAGCTTGGTTTTGCCCGGTAGCGGTTGCGGTTGGGGAGAATTCGCCTCACACCGCGCGGGTTCCCTGTCCGGTGTGCGGTCGGCGGGATCGGTCCAGCCGCCCACACAGCCCGCGACGGGAAGGCCCGCCGCGGCTCTCGGGGTTACCGGACCCGCGGATCGGGAGGCACCCGAATCACCGCTCCCGCAGGCCGAGACGGCCAATGTGAGCACTGCGGCGAAGATGAGCCCCAGTGACGTACGTGTTCTTCTCATGCTGTCCTCAGCATTCTCATAGGGGGACAAGATCCGCCGTCAGGCGTTCGTGGCAGCGCCGTCGTGCGGAGCCCATTTCGTCAACCGTCGACCGATGAATCGGACGATCTCGGTGAAGATCACGCCACCGATGGCGACGACAACGATGCCGACGAACATGTGGCCGTTGAGGAACAGTGCGCGAGAGTTGAATATCAGATATCCGAGCCCGTCCGTTCCCACAATGAATTCAGCGGCGACTATCACCAGGAAAGCTATCCCGGCGCCCACTCGCATCGCGACGAAGATTTGCGGTAGCGAAGCGGGCATGAGCACATGCCGAAACATGTCCCACCGGTTGGCGCCGAAGCACTGCGCAGCCTCTCGGTAGCCCTCGGGAACCGAAATAACAGCCGACATGGTGGAGATCCAGACAAAGAAGAACACGGTAGTGGCAACCAGGGCTATTTTCGGCCCCTCGCCCAGTCCGAATATATTCAACAGAATCGGGAGAAGAGCGAGTTTCGGTACCACATACAGCGCATCCAGTGTCGATTCGAGCATCTTTCGAATCCAGCGGATCGAACCCATGACGAGACCGACAACAACGCCGACGAACGCACCGATGACAAATCCGTAGAAGACCCGCATGGTCGTTATCTTGATATCAGGCCAGAGCGTTCCATCTTTGATGAGCTCCCAGCCGTCTCGGATGATGTCCGTAGGCGCCGGGTAGAGGCGACTGTCTATCCAGCCCACAGTGCTCGACAACTGCCATAGCGCGAGCAGCAGCACCGGGAAGCCGATTGCCAGCGTTGCATCGATGCCTCGCCGGCGCCGAATCGCGCCGGCCGAGTTTATTTCCGCTCGGCCTGGTAATCGCACCAATACTCGATCGGTAGAGCTCTCGGAAATCTGCGACATCTCAATTTCTCCCACCAGCGGAGCTTTGCCCCGCTTCGACCTCATCGCGGAGCAGCTCCCACAGCTCTGCCTTGAATGCCGCGAACTCTGGAGCCTCGCGGACAGCGGCGGACCGGGGACGAGGGAACGGAGAGCGTCGCTCCGCCAGGATTCGTCCCGGTCGTGCGCTCATCACCACCACCCTGTCACCGAGGATGATCGCCTCCTCGAGGCTATGTGTGACAAAGAGAACGGTGCGGCGCTCGGCTTGACACAGCTCGAGCAGTTCTTCCTGCAAGATCGTGCGAAGTTGAGCATCCAGCGCGGCGAATGGCTCATCCATCAACAGGATTTCCGGTTCGGATGCGAGGGCACGAGCGATCGAAACCCGCTGGCGCATGCCGCCGGAAAGCTGAGCTGGATAGACATCGGCGAACTCGGCTATTCTCATTTTCTCCAGCCATAGACGTGCTCGTCTACGGCCTTCCGATTTACGTACTCCTTGGACGTCGAGACCGAAACGAACGTTCGCCTCGACTGTCTTCCACGGGTAGATTCCGTAGTCCTGGAAGATCATCGATGCCGGGTGGGCCGACTTCGCTGCGACTGCAACTTTTCCCATGGAAGGTGGCAGCAGGCCGGCCACTATTCTCAGGAAGGTGGACTTACCACAGCCAGAGGGACCGACGATGCAAACGAACTCGCCCTCCTCGATACTGATATCCATCGGACCGAGCGCATGGACACTCCCGTTGCCCGACCCGAAAGACCGTTCGACACCATTCGCGACAATCTTTGGATGGGAACTACTGGACGTTTCGGTGGTACGGTCCTGTTCTCGGGCCCCTGAAGCGATCGAGCTGTTCGTTGTCATTCTCTATACCTTCAACATGAATTGGTAAGCCGTGTTCGACGGAACTCGGTGTCACCTGGCGGTCCGCGACCGATTCGTGGGCAGGGATTCGGCCGCGCAAGGCGTAGCGCTCCAATCAATAGCCGTGGAGATCCCGGATTTCGGCATCTGGTACTTATCCGGGGGTGATGCGGCGGTGGGTGATTTTCCAGCCGCCGTCGCCACGGCAGAGCTTGTCGGAGTACCGAATAATCAGCTCCAGTATCGGTGTGGCGTGAGCGTCGCGGTAGAACTGCACATAACTGAGCGCTTGCGCCTTCGACCCGTCGACGGTCACGGTGAGCGTGGTGATCACATGGCGTGTGTGTGAGCCCGGTCCACTGATGCCTGCCCTGCGCCGCTCGACTGCGGCAGCGACCACCTCGGCGATGCCGACTTGCCGTGTGCCGGTGGTCTCCCAGACCACATCCTCGCTGTAGAAGTTCCGGTACTCCTCAGCGTGGCCCTCATCGGCACAGAGGGCGCAACGGCCGAGGAAGTCGCGAACCTCCAGTTCCGCCGCCATCGAGTCCGACCGCGCAATCGTCATGATCGGTGTGTCCTTCCAGCTGAGCCTCGTGGCGCCGCTCCGGCGACTCGATATCGGTGCAGTCGCGGTGAGTGAGATAGACGCGGCACCGCCGCCGATCCCGCGTCCTGGATCACTCCACCCATTGCTCGGTGCGATCCTCTCGCCGCGGCTGTCGGCCGGTCCGGAACGGAGAGAGCGGAGCATCGACCAGGAGATACCGGTTGAAGGCAGTGGTCAGCTCGTTGCTCTGCACGCGCCATGCGGAGAGGGCGGGATCTGTACGCAGAGCTTTCTCCAGCTCGGCCCACTCGGTCCACGATGGAATGGCCCAGAGCAGGAATGCCTCACTGTCGTTGGTCATCAACGTCTCCCAGGCTCCGACGAGCCGCCACCCGAAACGCTCGTAGAGCGGTGCGGCGATCTCGCGTACTTTGAGCAGGTATTCGCCTGCCCTTCCGGGGGCGACGTGCACCTCCTCCTGGGCATAGACATCGCCGGTCACTCCGGCAGCGCAGAGATCCGCGGAGGTGGGGCTCCAAGGCGCGGGAAGCAGGAGACGATCGCGACCTCCCGAACGAAACTTCGCCGCGGTGGCCCACCATTTCGCAAGCTTGGGATCTTGCAGCGTCTCATTTTGAAGCTCGTGCCGAAAGGATGCGGCGAGTCCGGAAAGCCCATCTTCTTCCCAAATATTCACCACTTGCGGCCAGTACCCAGTACTCCCCACCACACCCCAGACTCCGTAGCAGCTCTGGTTGCGTTCTTCCTGCCCGATGGGGCTGAAATTGGCGGTCATATGGTACATGTACTTGTCTCGGTTGTGGCCGATTATATCGATGTACTCGTGGATATAGACTTTGTCGTTCATCTAGACCTTCCAAATGCGACCGTCCCGCTGGCTGAGCGGTCCCATTCGATTCCGAACTGGATGGCAATATCGTTACGGCGGCCGGCACCGTCGGCACGGGAAGTGGTTCGGACGCAGGAGTTCGCGACCCTGTCAGACCCGGTCCAGGTTCAACATTCGGATAGCATTGCCTCGAAGTATCTTGTATTTCTCTTCGTCACTCAACCCGAGCAGATGCTTCTCGGCAACAGCTTTCGACTCGGGCCATGTGGAATCTGTATGTGGGTAGTCGGTCTCGAATGTGATGTTATCTATTCCGATAACATCACGTGAGGCTATTCCGTGGTAATCCTTGAAGAAGCAGCCGAACACGTTACGCCGAAAATACTCGGACGGCGGTTCCGGAGTGATTCCGTCCCGTCCTACCCATGCCCTGTGCTCTTCCCAGACGGTATCTGCGCGTTCGAGGAGATACGGCAGCCATCCGATCTGGCCCTCGGAATAGGCAATTTTCAGGTCGGGAAACTGGACTAGCTTTCCGGAGAAGAGCCAGTCTGCCAGCGATGTCATGGAGTTGTTGAAGGAGAGCGTGGCAGCGACTCCGTCCGGTGCGTCCGCCGAGGTCGCAGGCATCCTCGACGAGGACCCGATATGCATGTTGATCGTGGTGGACGTCTCTTCGCAGGCCAGGAAGAACGGGTCCCAGAAACCACTGTGGATGCTCGGCAAGCCCAGATGGGCCGGAATTTCGCTGAAGCAGACAGCATGGACGCCTCGTTCGGCATTGCGCCGGACTTCGGCGGCCGCCAGTTCGGCATCCCACAGCGGCACGATGATCAGCGGGATCAGCACCCCGTTGCTGTCACCACACCATTCCTCGACCATGTAGTTGTTGTATGCCTTGATGCATTCCAGCCCCAACTCCCTATCCGAGTTCTCGGTGAACGTCTGTCCGCAGAACCGGGGAAAGGTCGGGAATGAGAGCGATCCGTCGACATGGTTCGCGAGCATGTCTTTAGTCCGCTCGGCCGGGTCGTAGCACCCGGGGCGCATCTCGTCGTACGTCATCGGTGTCATCGTCATTTCCTCGCGACTGAACCCGACCCCCGCGACATGACGTTTATGAATATATACGAGATCTTCGAATACCCAGCAGTCCGCCATCGGCCCGTCGGGATCGAACGTCTGTTCATATCGCCCGCCTCCGACATGTCGGATTTCGCCGATTCCACGACGCTCTACGCGGGGACCGTGCTCGCGATACTTCTTCGGCAGCCAGGTCTGCCATAAATGAGCGGGCTCGACTATGTGATCGTCGACGCTGATGATTTTCGGGAGCTCTGACATATGAGTGCTATGCCTCTCTGATTTAAATCTGACTGTTCGTCAGATCGCAGTTTGGCATAGAGCGAGCCGTGTGTCCAGCCTCACTTTTCCCGTGAGCCCCGCATCCGAGGTGAGCGGCTCGGTGAACCGTCACGGGTCGGGGCCGCTTCCTGCGTGGGGAAGACGGTCACCATAACGGCGCAGCGTTACCTGCCCGAGGTTCGCGAGAACGCCGTGCGCCCGGCTCTCGAACTTCTCGCTCGATGAGTACGACTCCGCTCATGCCGCTACGCGCGTGATCGGCCCGATAGCCGATGTGCATCACGGGAGTCGCGGCTGTGGACCGAGAAGGCCCTCGACGAAGGCCCGCGACCCGAGTACGCCGACCTCGTCCGGCTTGTCGCCGGCCGGGCGCGAAAGTTCGCTCGGCTGCGGAAAGAGAACCGAGATCTCGAGCAGATTACCGATATTCAGAAGTTGGTATCGGCTTTTCCGCGCGGGATTTCGACCTATTTCACCGCAACCACGCCGAACCAGGTGCGGGTGGCCGATTTCACCTATGTGTCGATCTGGACCGGGTGGGCATATTCGGCGTCCATGTTCGGGCTCCTATTCCCGCGCGATCATAGGCTGTAATGTCTCGCCGTCGAAATGACACTGCTGGCATCCAAAGCGGTCAACACAGCCATGTGGCGGCGAAATCACGACGGACGCCCGGTTGAGCCCGGACTGATACATCACTCCGATGCAGCTTCCCCGATATGCATCGGCCGAAGTCACCGAATCAATTGCTATGCAATGCATTTCACCGTAGGCCGGGTCCGTCGGAGACGCTTATGACAACGCGCTCGCCGAATCGATCAGCGTTGGTCACAACCGAGGTCGCACGCCGACACCGCCCGTTCAAGACACTATCCGAGATCGATTACGCGCTGATGGAATGGCGCGGCCGGTACAACAACGCACGCCTATATTCCCGGCCGGACTAGCTGAGCCCGGCCGAGTACTACGCTCGAAACCTGCCAGCCGACCGGCGCCGGCCCGAAACCGACGACCCAGAATCCGAACAACCTGGCTCAGAAATGCGCACAGTAATAAATGCGCAGCGAAGGGTTCTCGCGGGAAGCGCTTCCTGCAGGCGGTGCAGAACCGTCGCGGCTCGACAGCAGCAATGTCATCCGTGTGGCCGGTCGGCGGTGAGACCGCTCAGCAGCGCACGTGCCACAGCGGCAGCCTCGGCCCGGCCCTTCTCGATGTCGTCGGATTCGGCGATGGTCAGTGACATCTCGGTCAGGGCGCCATACAAGGCGCTGGCCAGCAGTTCCGGCGGATGCGGCTGGATCAGGCCGGTGTCCAGCAGGTTGCGCGCACCCTCGAGTACCAGGTTACTGAGATGACGCCGGTCCACTTCCCGCCATCGGCGCCAACCCAGTGCGATCGGGCCCTGCAGCAGCACGATATGGCGGTAGTCGGGCTCCACGCAGACGTCGAGGAACGCCTCGAGACTGCGGTCGACGCGTTCGAAAGGGTCCGTCGCGGTGTCGATGGCGGCTCTGATGCGTTGCGCTGCCCGGTCTTCCAGTTCGTCGACGACCGCTTCGAAAAGCCCCTTCTTGCCGTCGAAGTGATGATAGAGCGCGCCTCGGGTCAATCCGGCGGTGCGCACAAGCTCCTCGGCGGAGAGATCGACATATTCCCGCTCGGCGAACAGCCGGGCGGCGGTCTCGAGTAGCGCCCGGCGAGTGTCCTCGATGTGCTTGTCCCGCAGCGACTCCATACTGTACGTTTACCACATACATGGTGTATGCCAAATGCACGGCGCATGAATCCGGAGGACGAAATGAACCAGTCAGTGGATGTCGTCATCGTCGGTGCGGGCGTAGCCGGCCTGGTGGCCGCGCGCGACCTGGTACGCGCCGGCCACGACGTGGTGGTGCTGGAAGCGCGGGACCGGGTGGGCGGGCGGTTACTCAACGCCGAGTTGCCCGGCGGTGCGCCCATCGAGGTCGGCGGCCAGTGGGTCGGCCCGACGCAGCACCAAGCGATGGCGTTGATCAATGAACTGGGCTTGGAGACTCATCCGACGCATACCGTCGGCCGCCACATCGCCGAACTCGGCTCGTCTCGTTCCGAGTACACCGGCCGGATCCCCACAGTGAACCCGCTGCCCCTGGTCGACATCGCCCAGACACAGTTGCGATTGGACCGTCTCGGACGGCAGGTGTCACGGACCGAACCGTGGCGGGCGGAGCGAGCCGACGTGTTGGATTCGCAAACCTTCGACACCTGGCTGCGCCGTGCCACCCACACCGCGAAAGGCCGAGCGTTCTTCCGCCTGGTCACCGAGGCGGTGTTCTCCACCGGACCCGAGGACATGTCGGCGCTGTGGGCGAGCTTCTATTTCGGTGCCGGCGGCGGGCTCGATGCCATGATCGGCGTCGCCGGCGGTGCCCAGCAGGACCGGGTAGTCGGTGGCACCCAGATGATCGCGCTGGCACTGGCCGAGCAGCTCGGTGACCGGGTGGTTCTCAACAGTCCCGTGACCGAGGTGGACTGGGACGATGCCCGGGTGCGTGTCCGTACCGGCGGGGCCGTGGTGCGGGCGCGTCGCGCGGTGATCGCGGTGCCGCCGCCGCTGGCCGCGCGCATCCGCTTCGTCCCCGGCCTGCCGGGCGACCGCGACCAGCTCGTCCAGCGGATGCCGATGGGCCGTGTCATCAAAGTCAACATCGTCTACGACGAACCGTTCTGGCGAGCCGACGGGTTGAGCGGCCAGGCCATCAGCGACCGGCGGCCGCTCGGGACGGTATTCGACAACACCCCGCCCGATGGGTCGCCCGGCGTGATCGTAGGTTTTCTGGAGGGCCGCCACGCCGACGTCGGCTCGCGCTTGGATCTCACCGACCGCCGCGCGCGGGTGATCGAAGATCTCGTCGGCTATTTCGGACCGCGTGCCCGTACGCCGATCGACTACATCGAGAAGGATTGGGCCGAAGAGGAATACAGCCGCGGCTGTTACGGTGCGTTCACCGCACCCGGCACCCTCACCCGGTTCGGGCACGCACTGCGACCCGCGATCGGCCCGTTGCACTGGGCGGGCACCGAAACAGCCACTCGCTGGGCGGGCTACATCGACGGCGCCGCCGAATCCGGTCACCGTGTCGCTCTGGAGATCGGCCTTACCCTGGCTCCCACCACGTCGACACGCGATTCCGTATGACCGAGGAGTCGAGGATCTGACCCCACGGGCCGGTTCGTGGCGGCGCCGCTACCGGTCAGGCTGTGTACCCGCCGTCGACGTCCAGCCGCTGGCCCGAGATGAAGTCCGCCCGATCCGAGG
The DNA here is from genome assembly GCF_035956715.1 of Nocardia sp. NBC_01329. NCBI lineage: Bacteria > Bacillati > Actinomycetota > Actinomycetes > Mycobacteriales > Nocardiaceae > Nocardia > Nocardia sp. NBC_01329. Next base: position 3,139,447 of record NZ_CP108381.1, read on the forward strand.
AGAGAAAGGCGACCGCTTCGGCGATGTCCTGCGCATCGCCGAAGCGGCGCAATGGAATATTGCCCCGGGCGATATCGAGCGCCGACCCATCGAGTTCGCCGGACCCGATCAACCGTTGGGCCATTCCGTCGGTGAGCATTCCCGGCCCCACACAGTTGACGCGTACGCCGTAACGCCCCTCCTCCACGGCCAGCCCTCGGGCCACCGCCTCCACCGCCCCCTTCGGCCCGGAAGACAGCCCATCCCGGACGGGGTGCCGCCGGGTCGCGGCGGTCGTCACAGCGACAACAGCGCCGCGCGATTCGCGCAGCAGCGGCAGGGTGGCATGCATAAGGTTGAAGAACGCCGCAGCATCACCCATCAGCTGGTCACGGTACTGCTGGGGCGACACCTTGCTCAGATGGAGCATCGGAACATGAGGACCAGCGGCATAGACCACCGTGTGCAGACCGCCGAATCGCTGCCCAACCTGCGCGACGACCCCGGCCACCTCATCAGGATCCGCCAGATCCAGTGACCACGCCCGACATGAGCGACCCAGTCGCGCGACATCTTCGGTCAGCAATTCGGCACCCGAACGGTTATGGCGGTAAGTGAAACCGATATCGCTTCCCCGCCGGGCCAGCAGCCTGACCACGGCGGCACCGATTCCGCCGGTGCCGCCGGCCACCAGCGCGACTCCGGAACGCCCAGCGAAGTCGTCTGCCATCACACCTCCAGCCGAGCAAACATTTGCTTGCTAACTGTAGCAGTGCGACAGTCGATCCGGGATCGGCGTTTGCCGCCCGCGAGAGCGCACCTCGCGTCGTCGTAATCGGGTTCCATGACCGACAAGGCCTGCGTCGGGCAGTGCCGCACCGCATCACGCAGCACGAGAGCGTGTAGCGCTTCAGGCGCACTCCCGGTTGGCGCCGAGAACAGTTCGCCGCCACCGAACACCTGGCAGTGAGCGCGACCGCGGGCTGGGCAAAGTGCCGCCAGCAGGGTGATGCGCACTGGAGCGTTGCCGCCGAACACGGGACACGAGCTCATCGGACCACGATTCGGGATCGGCTCGCTTCACACCGGATACGCCGGGGAGGCACTCTGATGGTGAACAATCGACCCTTGAGAAGAGGCCCCTGTGCTCACTGAGTTCGCCCGCGATCACGCCTTCACCATCGCGTGGTTCGGTCTCATGACAATGGCGTGGCTCGGCTGGGGCCAGGAAGATCCACCGCGGGACTGGCGGTGGCGGCTCGGCGTCGGATCGGTCCTCGGCATCGCGCTGGCCGGACTATTCGGCTACGGCGTTGTCCGTCGCTGGGGTGACGCAACCGCACTCGAGGGACGGTACGCGTGGTTCGGCCTGCTCGTGCTCGCCGAGATCCTGATCGCAGGCGTCGGCTGCCTTTTTCTGTGGCGAATGCGCCGGAATCGATGGGTCTCGTGGTGGGTCGCCGTTGTCGTGGCGCTGCACTTCATCCCACTCGCCTTCCTGCTCGATGACTGGTCGCTGATCGCGCTCGGTCTCGTGCAGGTCATATGCCTTGCGGCGCTCGTGCCGAAGCTCACCGCGGACGACGCGCCCACGAGCCGATTGGTCGGGCCTGTGATGGGCACGTCGTTGTCGGTCTTCGCTCTCGTCTCGGTCGTGGTCTTTCTCATGAGGACGGGCGCGCCATGGTGACAGCGGCCGGCGGCTCTTCATCGGCTACGTGCCGGTCATAAAAAGTACGGGCGGTGGCGATCTCGTTCTGATGGTGTTCGGTCCAGGTGACCAATGCCTTGATGGTCGAGTGCAGGCTTGCTCCGAGCGGGGTGAGCGCGTAGTCGACCCGGGGTGGGACGGTGGGGTGGACCGTCCGTTCGACCAATCCATCGCGCTCGAGGTGACGCAGTGTCCGCGTCAGCATGCGCTGGCTCACGCCGTCGATCGTTCGTTTGAGCTCGGTGAAGCGAAGGCTCCGCTGGTCGAGGAGCGCGATGACGAGCAGTGACCATTTGTCCGCGATGCGGTCGAGGATCTGCCGGACCTCGCAGTCGGCTCTGCTGTCCCAGTGCGAAACGTCGAAGTCGGAGCCGGTATCCACCGAGTACCCGGAGCACATCGAAGTGCCTTCTTCCATGATTCCGCATTCTGCCCCAGACTTTTCCCGGTTACAAGAAAGAACCGACCCAACTATCGGGAACCGAGTCAGGAGTCGTTCGATGTCGGAATCCGAACCCACCGGTGTCCTCACCGGGATGACCGGGCCGGCGTGGGTGTGGTCGCGGTCCCCCGGTTCGGCTCCGCACTCGGCGGCTCGGCGATGACCGCAGTGAACGCTGCCGCCGGAATCGGGCTGCGTCGCACGTCGAATCCAACATCGGAATCCATGCCCGAAGCGCTCGCCCGGGGCTGAACGTAAGGAGAAATTTCATGACGACAACGGTGGAATCGTTCGCCGAGATCCGAGACGAGTTCGACACCTACGTGGGCAACATTGTCTATGCCACCATGACCACGGTCGATAAGCAGGGCCGGCCCCGCGCCAGGGTGCTGATTCCGGTCTGGGAGACGGTCGACGGACAACCGGCCGGTTGGCTCGCGACCTTTCCCACACCGGTCAAAGACGCGCACCTGGCCCGAAATCCGCACACGACGTTCTCCTATTGGACTCCGCAGCAGAACCAGGCAAGCGTCGACGCTGTCGCCGAGGGAGTCCCTTCGGACGACCTGGCGTCGCGGCGGCACGTGTGGGATCTGTATCAACGGACAAGTCCCCCCGGGGCGGGATACCCGCTCAGCCAGTTCTGGAGTGGGATAGATGATCCGAAGCTACGCGTCCTGCGGTTGACACCGTGGCGCGTACAAGTCATCCGCGGTCGTGACCTGCGGAGCAGGATCTGGCGCGCCTGAGCGGCCACTATGAGTGGGCGACTCATGATCTTCACCGCCTTCTCGGGAGGAGGATGCCGTGGAAATGCTCGAACGAGAATGGCTTCCAACCGATCCCCACATGAGCCTCGACGGCACATCCGGTAGGAGGTGGAGGCAGAGCGGTCCCGGTTACCAGAGCTGCGCGGGAATCAGGACTGTCCATACCTGCCCCGGCGCGAAGGGGATGGCTGTACCGGTGGGGGTTGTATAGGTTGTGCCTGCCTGTGGGGAGGGCCGGGACCACTCGGCCGGGAACGCTTGACCGTCGCGAAGTACGAGTGCCTCACCGCTACCGGTCGTCTTGGCCAGTGGTGAGACGCTGCCCGCGATATCGCTGACGGCCGAGTCGTCCACCTGCACACTCTGCAGCACGACCGTACTCGCCATGAGCTGTCCGGCATCGGCAACGGTGTAGGCAGCACCGTCCATGGACACCAGCCACCGGTCGTAGCGAGATGACCAGTCGAAACCGATCACCGTGCCCTCATACCGCGCTTCCTGATATTGCGTGGGCAGGCCACCGGCTGGCGTAGGGCCGAAGGGTAGTTGCGAAGCCGACGGCCAGCCGCCGCCTACGGGCAACTGATCCGAGCGGACGAACAGATCGTGCGGAGCGTCGCGCTCGTAGTCGCGGTAGTACGCCGCAGGTTGCCGATCGGCCGAGGCATTCTGGAGCGACGAGCGATCGACAGAGGCAACCAGCTCGGGTGCGGCACCAGAGGATGCCAACGTCGGGTTGCCGAACTGGTCCAACAGCGTCAGATCCGTTTCCCGCACACTTCGGACAGGTCCGATCACCGGGGGTTTGTCGGTCGAGAACACCGCGGCCAACCGGCTCAAACCACCCTCGACCGGCTCGACATAGACCACATCGGCGGCTCCGAGCCCTACCGGCGGCCGTGCCTGCGGACTGTTGTCTATCTTCGCGACGAGCACAGGCACCCCAACCCGCGAGGGCGTGGCCGAGCCGGGAGGAGCGCGCTCGGGTCGGAGGCCGTTACTGCATGCGAATACGGCACACATTCCCAGTGTGGTCAGGAACGCGGCAATCCACACCCACCATCGCTGTTGCATAAAGGGGACCCTCTAACGCACCCAATGCTACCCGGTCGCGCCGAAGACCAGTGTCACCACATCGACATCACCACATCGGCTTGCTTCCCTGCGCGATGTGGATTGGCCCGCGGTCAGACCGGGATAAGCCCGGCCGCATCGAGTGATCTCGCGGACGACGTCCCGGAACGGGCTGATAACCATGACTTCCGACAATCGACGCCGAGACCGGCGAGGAAGCGCAGAATCCGATCAGGCACCCGGGCTCGGCCTCAACTTGCTGCCGCCAGCGCCCTCCACACCTTTCTGGAACGCGAGCGCGCCTGCGGAGCCGCGTACTCGATTCGCCGGCGCGCTTCAGGGGCACTTATCCGCAGCAGATCAGCCAATAGTTCCACGGTGTCGCGATAGCCGGTGTCTGCGGCGAGGCCACGCCGCTCGGCTTCGGCGACTGCCGCGCGCATGGCAGCATCCAGTCGCTTCCGGCGGCGTTCGGTTTCGACGAGAGTGCGCAGCAAGTCGACATCGGCCAGTTCTGGCCATCCCGGCGCTGGAGCATTCGGTGCCAGCGCTGTCGAATGTATGGTCACCCGAACCAGCCTACCCCAGAATAGAACATATGTTCGATACCCGCCGACGATTGTCAGCGGAGTTGCTCGGCAAGCCGGGACAGCAATGGCCGCTGGCCGGTGGCCAGCTTGTCGTGCGCAGTGGTCAGATCGAACCATTCGACCCGATCGACCTCGGGGAAAGCACGGTACTCCCCCGACCGCGGCGGCCACTCCATCTCGAATGTCCCCGGCACCACCCGAGCCGGATCGAGCTCGCCCTCGACCGCCCACACCGTGACCTGTTTCTTGCTCCGCCCGCTGCCGTACCGCACTTCACCCAGCGCGATCCACTCCCCGTCGGGCACCGGCATTCCCAACTCCTCGTCGAATTCGCGGCCCGCTGCGGCACGGGCGTCCTCGGTCGCCGGATCGTACTCACCCTTGGGGATCGACCACGCCCCCGAATCCTTACGCGCCCAGAGCGGCCCGCCCATATGCCCCAGCAGCACTCGGACCTCCGGCTCACGACGAAACAGCAGAACTCCGGCGCTGTACTTCATGGCGTGCAGTATGCCGGAATGCAGCCCCCGATCAGCGCGAGGCCATGGGCCGTTTCAGCGCCATGAGCACGGTTCCATGTGCCACCGCAGCCGGACTCCGGGCATGTGGCTATTGCTGCGATGAGCTTGTCGCGACGGCCGTTGCCTCGAGTTCCGCCTTCCGTATCCGACGAGGGCGGCACAGCGAGACGAGCAGAGCGCCCGCGAACGAGACGCCAGCGGTGAACAGACTGGCATGGTTCCAGCCGTCGACCAAGGCAACCGGGCCCGAACCTGCTGGTCGTGCGGCGATTACCGCGACAACAGTGACACCGACGGCGGAGCCGACGTACCGGGCCGTATTGTTCGCGCCGCTGCCGAGACGCCCGGTGAAGTTTCGCCGGTCGAATCGACCGCCGCCGAGCTACGGTACAGGCGTGGCGAAAGCCTGGGCCCCCTCGACGGGGTCGTCATATCCGTCAAGGACATCATTGCCGTCGAAGGGATGCAGTGGGAGGCCGGGTCGGAGGTCTTGCGGGGAAACCTGGCAGCTGCCGACGCCGCCGCAGTCGCCGCGCTCCGCCGTTCGGGTTGCGTCATCGTCGGGAAAACCTCTCTCGACGAATTCGCGCTCACCACGACCGGGCCCGCCGTCAATCCTCATGACGACAGGCTGACCGCTGGCGGGTCGAGCTGCGGGTCAGCGGTCGCCGTCCGAAGTAGCATGTCGTTCTTCGACCTCGCGACAGACACCGGCGGCAGCACCCGGATTCCGGCCTACCGCTGCGGCGTCACCGGATTGAAACCGACGCGGTCTCTCCTGTCCACGGACGGCGTGGTTCCTCTCGCGCATTCTCTCGACCACCTCGGGCTGATCACACGCTCGGCGCGAGACTGCGCCATTGCTTTCGACTCAATGCTCCCCGGAACACCGCCGGAACGGCGCACGGCATTCGAGCCGCGCAATCTCCGCGTCGGGGTTCCATCCAACCTGCACTTTTATGGACCCGATGCCGAGTCGGGCTACCACGAATCGATCGCGACCTTGATATCTGCCGGAATGTCGCGTGTCGAGTTCGACCTTCCCGACCTCGACATCCTCGCCGACATACACAAGACCATCCTCTTGGCCGAGATGCGTGAATTCCACGGTCGTCGATTCGGCCGGTCAGAGCATCGTTACGGTCCCGGCCTGGAAGAATTCTTGTGGAATGCGCAGGAAATCACGAATGCGCAGTATCTGGAGGCCCAGCGGCGGCGCGATGAGATGACCGCCGCGATCAGCGAGCTCTTCACGAGCTGTGACCTCTTGTTGTTGCCGACGCTGCTCGTCGACACACCCCTGGCCGGGCAATCTGTCATCGATCTCGGAGGCGCGCCCACTTTCGCGACCACCGCCATGGTGCGGCTGACATCGCTATTCGACCACACCGGGCATCCCGCGTTGACGGTGTCGCCGCACAGCAGTGCGCACAAGAACCTAGCCGGAGTGCAACTCGTCGCCGCACACTACGACGATATGTTCCTGCTCGATGTCGCACAGTTCTGTGGAGCCTGATCGGCAGACCGATCTGCGCAACACCGCGTGCCGGAAGATCCGGTAACGGACTGTTCTCCTGATCAACCAGCAACGCCCGGACATGCGCAGACCAGAACCTGTAGGCGCCGGTGGCGAACCGTGCTTCACCGCCCGCGCGTCAGAGCAGCGCCGCGACCGACTCTTGCGCGAGTGCAGCGAACAGCTCGACGGCACGTCGGGCAGGACCCCTTCCTGGTCCCGCACGGGGAGGTCCACAGTGCGATTCGACGGACCTCGACCCACCCGCGATCGATGAGGAGAGCAAGATTCCGGCGATCTCGCTGACCGGCCGGGATTGGTCGGCTTCGTCGAGGTCTCCCCAGACACCGGCCAGACAGTCGATCTCATACGCATTGACCATGAAGGCTTTCTCGGGCTTGGTCAACACGTCCCACTCGTGCTTGCTCACTCATCGCTCATTGCAGCAGCCCTTCCCACGTCCAACCTCTCTCGGGTCCTCGGAAGGGCCGACCCGGCGGGCGGGATCAGCGCGTGCCTCGCTCACCCGGTGGACAGCTGCGCCGAAAGTGCATCGAGCGGATCCGCCGGATCAGCGCCGGACGCTCCACCGCCGCACCCGGCGTCTCGCCGGCTCGGTGGGGGCAGCCGTGCTGACAACGGCCGAATCCGCGATATCGGCGCCGATCTCCCGCCGAGCCGCCTTCTCGACGAGTAGCGGAAGGAATGCCCGTATCCGGCTGTCCGCGAAACGCTTGTGAATTGTGCGCACCCTGACTTTCACCTCGGACGGCGGGACTGACGGGTACCGACTGATCAATCGTTCGATCAACTGTTCGACCTGGAGCAATTCATCATCGCCGGTCATCCGATAATCCTCGGCGCCGCCGTGAACTGCGGTCAAGGCACGATTTGGGCCCAACCCGGCAACGCTATCGGCACACGGACCGCCCTGCCGTTCGGCGTCACACCGCGGTTCAGGTTTCCGGTTCCCAGGTGGTGACGGCCCAGATGACCACCACACTCAGTGCGATGATCACGACGGACCAGGTGGGGTAATAGGGCAGGGACAGAAAATTCGCGAGGGTCACCAGCGCGGCGATGGCCAGCGCCGAGTACCGCCCCCACACGGTGCCGAACATCAACCCGCTCGCACAGATCAACGCGACGACGCCCAGCACGAGATGGACCCAGCCCCATGTGGTCGTGTCGAACGCGAACACGTAGTCGGTATCGGTGACGTAGAAATCATCGCTCACCAGGGCGGCGACCCCCTGTAGCACCGAGACCACTCCCACGATGAGGAGCATGATCGCGGCAATGATCGAGATCCCCGCCGCGATGCTCTGCTCCTGGAACGGCTCGGGCTCCGGTATCGGCCTGTTGGCAGGCGACGTGCGATAGGTCATGTCAACCCCTTACCGATTCGGATAATCGGATCCCGGTAATTCGATGCGGCTGCGGCTTCGGTGCGTACCCGATCTCGAGGTGCGTCGATCACGACCGGTCCGTCGCGGCGCCCGAGATGGACCAGATGATTCGCGGCCGCATATCCGGTGAACCGCGAGTTTACCCAGTTCGCCGCAGCTGAGGGGGAAGCCCGGTGACACGGGGTCGGCGCGGTAGCCGAGGTTTCCGGTATCGCCGGGGGGTGGTGCCGGTCCGGCGGACCGGGCGCGATCAGGCCACCAGAAGGGAACCGGCCAGCGCGATGGTCGCTACCCACACGGTGGACAGGGTCGCCAGGACGAACGGACGCGATCCCACCGAGCGCAGTAGCGATACGCGGACGCCGATCCCCAGCGCGAACATCGCCGCGGTGAGCAGTGCGGTCTGCGCCTCCTCGGCCAGGTCGACCACGTTCTGTGGCAGCAGCCCGGACGAGCGCAGCGCGACACAGCCCAGGAAGCCGAGCACGAACACCGGAATCAGCGGTGGCTGCGCGCTACCGGTTCGGCTGCCCGCGGCCATGCGGCGCTGCCGGGCGCCGAGGTAGGCCATCACCGGAGCCAGCATCAGGACGCGGGCCAGTTTGACCACCGTGGCCACCGCGAGAGCACCGCCGCCGATGATGCCACCGGCCGCCACTGCCTGCGCCACCTCGTGGATCGAGCCGCCCGCCCATATCCCCGCCTGCTGCTCGGACAGTCCCATCGCGTTCGCCAGGAGTGGGACAGCCGGGATCATCAATGTCCCGAAGACGACCACCAGCGCGACCGCGGTGAGCAGTTCCTCTTCCTCGGCGTCGACCACTCCGCCGGTGGCCGCGACCGCCGCGGCCCCGCAGATCGAGAATCCGCAGGCGATGAGCACGCGCTGCGTCCACGACAGTCCCAGCAGCTTGCCCGCGTACATCGTGCCCACGATGCCGAGTACGACGATCGCCACGACGACGGCGATCACCCCCCATCCCAGGCCGATGACGTCACTGAACATCAGGCGCAGTCCGAGCAGCGCCACTCCGACGCGCAGCAGCCGCTTGGAGGAGAAGTCCAGACCGGGCCGGATCCAGCCGGGCACGGTGACGAGATTGGCCAGCAGGGCGCCGAGCACGATGGCGGTCAGCAGCGGGCTCATCGCCGGTACGAGGTGCCCGATTCCCATCGCGGCCGCGGCGCCGATCCCGCACATCACGATCCCGGCCGCCATGCCCGCGCCCCGGGTCCGGGTCGGCCGGCCCGTTCTGTAGTCGGTCTCCGGCTGCACCGGCTGTGGTGGATCGGTGACTGCGCGAACATCACTGGACATACCGAGAATTCTGCTGCGCACGCCCCGCCCGCGGTAGCCGGCAATCCGCCATGGCCACATATCAATCTGATATGCATTAGCGGTAGGGCATATAATCGGAGCATGTTCAGTCGATGGCCGGAGCTCGGCGTTCTGGAACTACTCGTCGGGGTCGACGACCACGGAAGTCTCGGTGCCGCAAGCAGAATCGCCGGAATCGCCCAGCCGAACGCGAGCCGCGCGATAAAGCGGCTCGAAGCACAGGTCGGCACACCGCTGCTGCAGCGAAAGCCCACCGGCTCGACACTGACACCGGAGGGCACGGTGATCGCGCACTGGTCCAGGCGGGTTCTCGACGACGCCCGGCAGCTGCTCGACGTCGCGGCGGGTATGCGGGAGAAGCGCGCCGCGGAGCTCACCGTGAGCGCGAGTATGACCGTCGCCGAACATCTGATGCCCGCCTGGCTGGGCCGGTTCCGGCGCATCGACCCGGACGTGACGATCCACCTTCAGGTCCGCAATTCGATGCAGGTGTGCGACGACGTCGCCGCCGGCAGTTGCGATGTCGGGTTCGTCGAGTCCCCGACCGTGCCCCGGGCGCTGCACAGTGTCGAGGTCGCCCGCGACCGGCTGGTGGTCGTGGTCGACCCACACCATCGGTGGACGCGCCGCCGGCGCCCGTTGTCGATCGCCGAGCTCGCGCAGACGCCGCTGGTGGTCCGTGAGCCCGGATCCGGTACCCGGACCACACTCGACTTGGCACTGCACGAATACGACCGGGCGGCACCGCTTCTCGAGCTCGGAAGCGGTGCCGCCATCAGAACCAGTGTGCTGGGCCGGGTCGGGCCGGCAGTGCTGAGCACCCTCGCGGTCTCGGCCCAGGTGGAGTCCGGGGATCTGAAGGTCGTCGAGGTGGAAGGCCTCCACCTCGACCGCACCCTCCGCGCCGTGTGGCGCCCGCCCCGGCAACTGGAGGGTCCCGCCGGCGACCTCGTCAGACTTGTACGGCGAGTGCGTGTTTGAGGATCTTGCGGGCGCCGTCATCGGCAGAGCCGTGCGGTCGTCGGATCAGAACGCGACAAGTCAGCAAGGAACACCGATATTCGGACGGAGAGCCTGCCGGTCCTGGGAATCCGGCACCACCTAGTTGAAGGTCTACTTCCGAATGGACATCGACGAGGACGGTTGGCCGCCGGCCCGGGAAGCCACAGCTCGCGGGTGAGGCAGCGGGCTCCGCGGCGATCAGGACAGTGACTTCGAAATGGCTTCAACCCTGCTGAAGCTGAACAAGAATCATCCAGTCGCCCGAGTCCCGGAGAGAAGTTGCCCGGACTCGGTAACTCCCTGGATCCAGGTCGACGAGGAGCCGATTGTCGGGCTCGATCTCTGCTCCCGCCCATGCCGAGTCGAAAAGCATGACGGGTTCTCGTACTTCCCAGACGAGGTCTTCGTCCGGATCCCACGTGATGTCTCGCAGTACCCGCCGCACCACGTCGACGAGTTCTTCGTCGGAGCCGGCTGCCGCCCCACGCAGGAACACCCGCTCACCGGGGAGATATGTCGTGCGAGCGGGTTGATCGCCGAGAACCAGGGCCTGCTGGGAGCCGACCGCGACCAGGCCGATGTAATTCCGCACCGAGCAGGCGCGGCCGTAATCGCCCCACGTCTCCACCGCCCCGTCCATATCCTCCGCATCCTCCACCCCAGCCCAGTGACCGAGTTCGGATTCAGGGGCGATGAGCAACGGGCCTCCGGCGGAGTGGACCCAGGTGTATGGCATGACGGCTCGCTCGTTGTTCGTTCGGTCTGCTCGGTTGCGCTCACAATTGTCGACTATCGGTTCCTCGGGCTTCGGCCGACCACCGCTCCGGCGGGGCGTTGATCGCCGCCGAGGTCGGCAGGTCGCCGATCGACCGAGGCATTCTGGAGTGAGGCGCGATCGACGGAGGCAACGTGTCGTCAGGAACGCGGCAATCCCTCACGGCAGTGGATCGACATCAAGCAGTTCACAATCGCCGAGCCCACTCCGACCTATCGCGATCTGCTGTGCGCGCTGATCGGCCATCAACACTGCCGTGACGACTACATCTGCGGCGGGGTCGACCCGGCGGGCACCCGCCACGGCCCGTATCGGATCGACCGGATCACTCACCAACGTGCCGCCGTGCCCCGAAACCCGGGCTGCGAGCCCTAACCGGACGAGAGTTGCCGTCTCCTCAGTGATGCGAACGTGCCCGGTGCATTCGATACGAACCACCACCTACACCTCGTCGGCCAGGAACTGTTGCAGTTGAATGCTGTCCGGAATACCCGCATTGCCGAAGACCGCGCACTTCCGCGCCGCGGACCACGAAGCGATATCCAGCGCCGCGGCCGTATCGGCACCGGCCGCTACCGCCCATGCGAAGGCTCCATGGAAGGTGTCGCCCGCCCCGCAGGAGTCCTTGGTTTCCACCGGGTGGGCGCGGTACCTGTGCCAACCGGTTTTGTCCAGGAAACTCCACCTCGCTGTCCTCGGGTCGCCACCAGAACCCGCGGCCCGAGGTCGTCGAACGCTTGCTCCATCGCGTGTTCCAGCGAAACCCCCGGGGTCCGTTCCCCGAAGAACTTCTGCGGCGAGACGATGTAGTCGATTCCGCGCAGGTACGCCTCGCTCGACTCCTTGTATCCGCCGGTGTCGATGACGATCGGTACGTTGCGGTCTCGGCACGAGATGATGGCTGCCATGCTCAACACCGGATCGGTGCAGTCGAGCAGAGCGGCGTCGGCACCATCGAACACCGACGGCAGTTCCGTCAGGAACTCATCGTCGGCATAGGGCTGCGGCAGCCATATCGTCGAACGGGTACCCCGGTCCGCGGTGACGATCACCGCAGATCGCTGGCTCACCTGTTTCCGTTCGAACAGTGTCGCCTCGAGCGGCTCCCGGCCCAGTTCGGTTCGCAGAACCTCGGCGTGCACGCCGGTACCGCACAGCAGATACAGCTTCACACCGCCATTCCCGAGCCGTGCGGCCGCGATCGCACCCCTCCCCGCCGGACCTCCGACGACAACGTCGTGCTGCCGCACCGGATTCTCGCTGTCCTCGACCGGATGACTGTCCAGCACATAGAGGTAATCGATGGTCGCCATACCGGTGACCGCCACCACCGGCGACGATTTCAAGAGAACCTGCTGATTATCCATTCACTTCCCGCTTCAGCCGAGACCGGATGGTGGACATCTTCAAGGTCCGCCTCCTCCGCGATCCGCCGCGTGGTGACGATAACCGTTCTGGTGTTGCGCCGGAGCAAGGTCGCCGGCACGGCCGCTGTCTCTGGGAACTTCACCATTTGGCGAATGATCCGAGCCTTGCTGGGATCGAACCCGAGCACCATCAGGCCCGCACATTCGACGGCGGCCGCCAGGCCGACTGTGAGCACGGACCGTAACGGCTGGTTCGGGTGACTGGCAGGTGACCGTCAACAGCGTCACACCCGAGGCGAACGACGCTGTTGCCGCGGCGAACATGGCCCGGTTGCCGCCGAACTCGCCGCACACCCTCGAGGGGAAGCATCAGTTGGCCATCGCGGGCGGTTTCATTTCTCGGTGGGGGGTCGCAAGGGAAGAACGCCGCGATGTCCGCCGCCTTGCCGGCCGCGTTCGGTGAGCGCTATAACGCCGTGACCTGTGACCCTCGTGTGCGGGCCCAGTCCATGTGGGCCGATCGAGGCCCTGTCGGCGATAAGGGACGCGGTCATTTCGTCGGGAATTCCTGTGCGCTGCTGAAACTTCGCCCACGCCGCGTCCCACTCGGCGTCCTGATCGATGCGGGGGTCACCGAAAATGCGTTCCCAGATCTCACTACTGAGCTCCTCCCACATCTCAGGTGCGAAACCGTGCGCACTCAACCACTCCGACTCCGACTCCGCACGCAGTCCCTGCTCCGACGGATGCGGATCGTGATCTGGACTCAGTTGCAGATCACTGACACCATCACCCTGGTGTGCTCGTCGTTTGATTTCACCGTTCTCGGCGATGCACCAGCCACCCCACTCGTAGGCATCGACCTCCTTGTACCAGTGTGCGGCACCGAATCGCGCGCTCAACTCCACACACCGTTCTGCTCTCGAGGGCCGCGCCTGCTCCTCGAGCCAGCCCGCTCTGTCCTCCTCGGACCGGTCAGCGTAGAAGAAGGTGAAGTAATCATCCTCCCGTGCTTCGCGAATACGGTTCTCATCACGGGGATAATGCGATATCGGGTCGCCGAACACCAACGTCCAACCGTCGAGAGCGGGACTGACGTAGACCCGATCGCATTGCGCGGACGCATACAGCAGACCGCGATTCTCCCGAGCCACCGCGGCCCCCATCGCCGCAGTCGCCGGAACCGGATCCGAGAGTCCGAACGCGTCGAGTACGGCGGTCTGATCCTCGGTGGGCAGCGCCCACCACAGACAACAGGTCCAGGACGGGATACTGGGCAGCGCCCGGGCGATCTCGGTGTTCACGAACCGGGACAGCAGCATGAGGTCACTGGAATCGATGGCGTCCCAGCCGATCGTAGCCAGCACCTCCAGCGCCGCCCGCCGCGTAGGCAGGGAGGAACGCCTGATCTGCTGCAGCACCGGCACCAGCTGCGTGCCGAAAGCGGCGAACGATTTCGCTGCCGCGTCGCGTACTCTGTCGTCGCTGTCGCCCAACAGCACCGCGAGCACGAAACCGTAATCGGGGATGCCGCGGGAGCCGATGTCGTCGGCGACCCGTTTCCGCACAGCGAAGTCCGCACTGAAACTGTCCTCGGCGTAGACGGCGGCCTGATGAAGGCGCGCTATACCCAGCAACCGGCACAGGCGATACTCGGTGGGGCTCATGGCTTCGGTCGAACCAGCCTCCGTGCGAATACCGCTGAGCGTGCTCAGCACCGGCTCGTAGCTGAGCGGGCCGAGCCGGTCGAGCACCTGAGTGCACACCGTGGCCATGGATTCCGAGTCGGTGGTACACAATTCGCCCAAGAGTGCCGGTATCGCGCTACGCCCGGCCGCGACGAGCGTGTCCACCGCCGCCTGACGGGCCTCACCCCCGCTTGCCCCCAGCTGCGCGACCCAGTCGTCGATCGTCATCAACTACCCGTAACCCTCCGAACACGCAGGTTCGTTGTCGAACACCGCGTCGTCCACCGTGCCACAGTCTGCTGACAGAGCCTGAATGCACCGGACCGGGACCCGAAATCGGGATGAGCGGGTGTGCAGCAGCCCGTCCGGGCCGGTCAGGGACATGCCCTGTTTCTTGGCGATCCGGACCAGCTCGACCGCTGCCAGCAGCTCGGCCGACGCCTCGGCTTTCTTCTTCGCCACGACATCAAGTGTCGTCATCACAGCTCTACCTTCTTCGTTGGGCTGATCGAGCTTGAAGTCCTCGAGACCCCGGGGAACCTCGAGTGTGGCTTCATCACAGTGCCGGCCATGGCTCGAGGTGCTCGGCCGCCCTGCTCCCCGCCGGCAGCGGCCGCAGCGGGCCGCGGGTGACATCGGCGAACGCGGGGCTGTAGTCGTGGGCGACGGTGAAGCCGAGGTGTGTGGTGTAGAACTCGATCGCCGCGGCGACGTTGTCGACGAGGTAACGGACGCCGGCCAGTTCAGTTGCGGTATTCGGCATGAGTGGCGCTCCCGGTGACGGTGGTGGGCGTGAGCAGGGGCAGCAGATATCGGTTACGGATGTCGATTTCTTCTGCGACACGGCAGAACTCGGGGTAACTCGCCGCGTCGTCGGCCGGCGCGGCGGTCGCCGGGTCGGGCAGACTCCAGTGCACGGTGGTGGCAGGCCCGTGATCGCGGGGGTATTCCCGGACCCTGTCGCACAGGGTGATCACGTAGTCGAACCTGCGGTCGGCCACCGCCGGCAGTGCCGTGGTGTGGTGTCCGCTGAGGTCGATGCCGTAGCGCTCGTGCAGAACCCGCACCGCGTTCGGGTGCAGCGCGGGTTTGGGATGGCTACCCGCGCTTGCCACCTCGATCCGGCCGTTGCTGCGGTGGCGCAGTAACCCCTCGGCCATGGGTGAGCGCGCACTGTTACCGCTGCACAGGAACAACACCGCCGCACCGGTCACGTCGGTGGGAGTCGCCGCAGCCGGAGCCAGCGCCGGGTGTAGGGCGCCCGCGGACTCGGCCCACGCCGCGCCGCAGCGCCCGAGGTCGAGGTGGTAGTAGCTGTCGCGGCCGTCGAAACTGCTGCGCCGCATGGTGACCAGGCCGGCCGAACGCAACAGCCGCAGATGGTAGGAGACCAGGTTCTGTGGCTCGCCGACGGCGGCGACCAGTTCCCGCACCCGGCGGTCACTTGCGGCCAGTTCGGTCATCAGCGCCCACCGTAGTGGGTGAGAAGCCATCCGCATCAGCAGCGGAACGGGCAGCCGATCGCTCACCATACCTCTAGATTACATCAAACCAATTTGATGTAATAGGTGTTCGGCGCTTCCATCTCGCTTCGCCGCCCGCTCCGGGTTCTCGTCGCGGAACTACCGAAGGCTCGCGTCGACGGCGGGAGTCTCGCCGAACAGGCGGGGCACACAGGCCGGCTGCAGCGATGAGCTCGGGTTACTCCCGGGCTCGAGCATCGATAGGAGTTGTGGTGTCGGAGAATATGTCGACCGGTGGACCGGATCCCGCCGCCCGGCAGTTGCGGCGCAGTCTGGGGCTCACCGATGCCGTAGTGGTCGGGCTGGGGTCGATGATCGGGGCCGGCATTTTCGCGGCGCTGGCGCCGGCTGCCCGCGCGGCGGGGTCGGGGTTGCTGCTCGGGCTCGCCGTCGCGGCTCTGATCGCCTACTGCAACGCGACTTCCTCGGCGCGGCTGGCCGCACGCTACCCGGCCTCGGGCGGCACCTATGTATACGGCCGCGAACGGCTGGGCGAATTCTGGGGATATCTCGCCGGGTGGAGCTTCATTGTCGGCAAGACCGCCTCCTGTGCGGCAATGGCACTGACCGTGGGGATCTACGCCTGGCCCGAACAGGCGCACCCGGTAGCCGCGGCTGTGGTGGTGGCGGTGACCGCGATCAACTACCGGGGCGTACAGAAGTCGGCGGCGGTGACACGGGTGATTGTAGCCCTCGTACTCGCGACGCTCACCGCGGTGATGGCCGCCGCGTTCGCCTCCGGCGCGGGCGCGGCCACCCGGCTCGGCTTCGGCGCCGATCTCTCGGTAGGTGGAGTACTGCAGGCAGCGGTTCTGCTGTTCTTCGCTTTTGCCGGATACGCGCGCATCGCCACCCTCGGCGAAGAGGTGCGCGATCCCACCCGCACGATCCCCCGGGCGATCCCCTCGGCGTTGGGGATCACCCTGGTTGTGTACACACTGGTCGCGATCGCCGCACTGGCGGTGCTGGGCCCGGTGGAGTTGGCCGCCGCCAGCGCACCCCTGTCGTCGGTTGTCCGGGCAGCCGAGGCCGGCTGGGCGGAACCGGTGGTGCGCGCGGGCGCCGTGCTCGCTGCGCTGGGGTCACTGCTGGCGTTGCTGCTCGGCGTCTCACGCACCACCCTCGCCATGGCCCGCGACCGCCATCTTCCTCGCGCGCTGGCCGCCGTACATCCACGGTTCGCCGTACCACACCGCGCCGAACTCGCCATCGGCGTGCTCGTCGCCGGCGCCGCGGCGACCATCGACATCAGGTCCGCAATCGGCTTCGCCTCGTTCGGAGTCCTGGTGTACTACGCGATCGCCAACGCCGCCGCCGCAACCCTCACCGCAGCCGAGGGCCGCCCGATACGGGCCATTCCCGCGGTCGGGCTGGCAGGGTCTCTGGTGCTCGCATTCACCCTGCCCGGCCCGTCGGTTCTGGCCGGAGCCGCCGTCGTGGCCGTGGGCGCACTGATCTACACGGCGCGCCGCCGCCCGCCGGACAGCGATACCACTTGAACAACAATAGGATTCGCCCGACCGAAGGGGTACCGAATGACCCGTGACCACACCTGGCCGACTCGACTCACCGCGACGACAGCGCCGGCGTCGGTGATCTGGATCCGTCTCTACGTGGGCGCGGTGTTCTTCTTCGAAGGCATCCAGAAATTCCTCTACCCCGAAAGGCTCGGCGCCGGCCGATTCGACAAAGCTGGTATCCCGGCCCCGGAATTCTTCGGCCCCCTCGACGGAGTGCTCGAGATCGTCTGCGGCGTCTTGATTCTGGCGGGACTGTTCACCCGGCCCGCGGCGGTACCGATGATCGTGAACATGCTCGGTGCGCTGCTGATCACGAAGCTGCCGATCCTGTGGGGTGAGGCGGCACTGTTCACGGGGAAGTCCGGGTGGTGGGATTTCGTCCACGAGTCCCGCACCGACCTCGCGCAGCTGTGCGGCAGCGCATTCTTGCTCACCGTCGGTGCCGGCGCCTGGTCACTCGACGCACTCCTGGCGAAGGGTGCTACGACGATGACCCCGCACCGATCCGGCCGGAAAACTCCCCGGTGAGCGCCTCACGGGCGCGCTCACGCACGACGCGCCGATCCTCGGCCAACGCGGCCGCTGCCAGCTGCTCGGCCTTCTTCTCCGCGAAGGCATCCGCTGACCATCCGGTCGGCGAATCAGGCCGGAAACGCCGATAAATCCACAGTCCCGCGGGTTCCGTCCTGCGGCCGGCCAGCTGGGGGCCAACGCCGATTGTGGAAGGTACGCCTTGTCAATGCGTGGTTGCATGCAGAGAGTCGACGGCAGCCCGGAGTTTCATCGAGGCTTCCTCGGCGACAGGTGTCAGCGCGGATTCTCCGGTGACTTGAACCATGACGTTGGGGTTCATCGCTTCGACCAGTACATCGGTGTTCTTTGCGGGATCACGCCGAACAACAACGTTGCAAGGCAACAGGAGCCCGATCTGGCGATCGATGTCGACAGCGCGGTGGGCCAGCGGTGGATTGCAGGCACCGAGGATGAGGTAGTCCTCCATTTCATGGCCGAGCTTGGCCTCGAGCGTGGCGCGCATATCTATCTCGGTGAGTATGCCGAACCCTTGCTCGGACAATGCCGCGCGCGTGCGTTGCACGGCGTCGTCGAAGGTGGTGGTCAGGGTGGTGGAAATCGCGAGTCCGGTCGTGGTGTCGGTCATCTGGTCATCTCCTGTTCCGGTGGGTGGTTGTGGCCGCGTGCATTCAGGTGCGCGGGTTCGTGCAGGTGGAGGAACCGGCGGGAACACCGAGACGTGCCATGATCAGCGTCGCCGGGCACCAGCCGACCGCGCTGTAGAGCAGCAGGTTCGCTCCGACTAGCAGGGCCAGGACCAGCCACCACGGTGACAGCGCTGCGGCCATGCCGGTACTCACCAGGACCAGAATTCCGGCAAGCAACGGAACCAGGCGGTCGATGGTCCATTCGCGGTGGCGTACGAGGGTCGGCATATTCATCCGTCCTTCCGCTGACTGTTCCTGGACACGCTGGGGTCAGGCCAACGCGAGGAACAGTTTTTCCAGCTCGTCGACAGTCATCGGGTCGGTATCCCCGTCCTCGCGGTCGAGGCATTCGCGCAAACCGGTGGCGACGATCTTGAAGCCGGCTCGGTCCAGCGCGCGGGATACGGCCGCGAGCTGGGTGACCACGTCTTTGCAGTCGCGCCCGGCCTCGATCATCGCGATGACACCCGCAAGTTGACCGTGGGCGCGGCGCAGCCGGTTGAGTACGGGAGCGATGGTGTTCTCGTCGCCGATCATGGTGCGTTTCTCCTCTTCACGTCCCCCACCTCATAATACCCCCCAGGGTATCTGGTCAACGCGAGGTCGGGGCACAGGGCATCGGTCATTGGTCATTGGTCATTGGTCATTGGTCATTGGTCATTGGTCATTGGTCATTGGTCATTGGTCATTGGTCATTGGTCATTGGTCATTGGTCATTGGTGAGCGAAACGGATGCTCGGCAGCACTCTGCGTAGCCAGCGTGGCGACCACCACGCACCGCGGCCGGTCAGTCGCAGGATGACCGGTAGCAGGACCAACCGCACCACGAGCGCGTCGAGCAGGACCGCGACGCCGAGGATGATGCCCATCTCCTTGGGTGGCAGCGGCTGGGCCAGGGCGAAGGTGAAGAACACCGCGACCATGACCGCGGCCGCCGCGAAGATCACCCGCCCGGAATGCGCCAGTCCGTCGATGTGGGCGGCCTTCGGGTCCTCGGTGCGCTCGTAGTGTTCTTTGGCGGTGGCCAGCAGGAACACCGTGTAATCCATGGCGATCGCGAAGATCATGGCGAAGAAGAACACCGGCCCCCAGCCGTCGAGGAATCCCTGCGGGGTGAAGCCGAGCAGGCTCGCGCCGTGACCGTCCTGGAAGATCAGTTTCGCCACACCGAACGCGGCGGCGGTCGACAGCAGGCTGACCAGGGTGCCCAGCGCCGCGATGAGCGGAGCCTGCAGCGCGACCAGCAGCAGCACGAAACCGAGTACGAGGATCACGCCGACGATGATCGGTAGATAGTCGTCGAGCGCTTGCTGCAGATCCAGGTTCTCGGCGGGGGCGCCGCCGACGATCGCCTGGTCGGGTAACCGTTCCCGCAGGTCGTCGAGGATCGCACCCATGCGTTCGTCGGAGGGGTCGACTTCGGGCAGGGCTCGCAGCATCACCAGATCCGATCCGTCGCCGGAGGACTGGGCGGGGGTGACCATGGCGACACCGTCGGTGGCCGCGGCCAGACGACCGGCTTCGGCTGCGTCTTCGGCCGGGGCGACGATCTGCAGCGCTCCCGGAGCACCGGGGCCCAACTGGCGTTGCACGAGTTCATACCCCAGACGCACCGGTGCGTCCGCGGGCACGACCTGAATCGAGGGCATCGCGACCTTCAACCCCAGCACCGGAATCGACAGCCCGATCAGCACGGCGAGCGCGGCGACCGCGAACGGCCACGGGTGGTTGTGCAGCAACTCACCCCATCGAGCGAAGCGCGGGGACCGGTGCTGTTGCCGTTTCGCATACGGGAGCGCACGTGCGTTGATCTTGCTGCCGAGCGCGCCCAGCGTCGCGGGCAGCAGCGTCAGAGTGGCGGCGAGTACGAACACCACGGCCAGCATGATGCCGACAGCCATCGTGCGCACCGCCGGAGCCGGGACGAGCAGCACCGCCGACAAACTCACCAGCACCGTGATGCCCGACAGCACAACAGCCTTGCCGGCGGTGTCCATGGTTTCGGCGACCGCCCGCCGGGTGTCGGCTGTTCTGGTCAGCGCGTCCCGGAAGCGCGCGACGATGAACAGGGCGTAATCGATCCCGAGCGCGAGGGCGAACATCATCGCGAAGTTCATCGCCCACACCGAGATGGGTGTGATCTGGTTCAGCAGCACCAGCCCTCCGGCGGAGGCCACCAGACCGGCGACGGTCAGCAGCAGCGGCAGCCCCGCCGCGACCAGGGAGCCGAATGCCAGCACCATGATCGCGAGCGTCACCGGCCAGGAGAACAACTCGGCTTTGATCATCGCGTCGTGATTGGCTTTGTTGAAATCACTCCAGAGCGCGGACGCGCCCGTCGGATAGACCTCCACTCCCCCGCCCGACAGCGCCGTCAGAGTCTCTTTGTGGTCGTCGACCGCTCGGACCATGTCGTCGGTGGATGCGTTCGCGCCCGCGATGAGGATCCCGGTGTGGCCGTCGGGACTGATCGTCGTTCCCGGCTGCGGAGCGATCACCGGCCCGAATCGGTCGTCCCCGGCGAACACCTGAGTGACCTCACCGATCACCTGTGTCATCGCCGGACTGCCGACGGTCTCGGTGCTGGAGTGCACGACCACCTGCACGGCGGCCGAGGAGTTCCCGCCGAAGTGCTGTTCGGCGACTGCACGCACGCGCACCGACTCCGACCCGTCGGCCTGCCAGCCCGCGCCCGCGAGCGAGCTGAACACACTCGGCGCTGCCGCGCCGAGTGCGATCAGCACTACCAGCCACACCCCGAAGACCAGGCGCGCGCGCCCGGCCATGGTCGCACCCAGTCGCGCGAGCGGCCCACCCAGCGGCGCGGGCGAGGGTTCCGGAGCGACCGCGGTCGCAACGCGGGTCGACGCGCCGCCTACTCGGTTCTCGGGTTCTTCGCTCATCGGCACACTCCTCCATTCATATACCCCGGGGGGTATCTGCCTGCGGCCGACTATACCCCTGGGGGTATATTGGTGTCATCGGGCTACGCGCGCATCGCGCTTTATGGAGGTGTCGCACGAGCCACACTGAAGGAGGAACGACGATGGCCGAGATCGATCTATATCTGGACCCGGTGTGCCCGTTCGCGTGGGTGACCGCGAGCTGGTTGCTCGACAGCGCAGCCGACGCCCACCGGGTCACTCTGCGGCAGATGAGCCTGGCGGTGCTGAACGAAGGCAACAACGCAGATACCGGCCACCAGCCGATGATCGATCGCTCGCGTCGGGTGGGCAGAGTATTCGCCGCGGCCGCCGAACGGTACGACGAGGCCGTCTTCACCACGCTCTACCGGGAATTCGGGTCACAACTACATCTGAAAGGCCGACCGGCGGAAACTGCCTCGATCAACGCATTGTCCTGCGCCGGCCTCGACCCCGCGTTGACCGGCGCACTCGACGACGCCGCCTACGATCCCGCGGTGGCTCGCGTTCACCGAGCGAGTCAGGACACGCTCGGCGGCCCGGGCGGCAGCCCGATCATTTCGATCGACGGGCGCGGGTTCGCCGGACCGGTACTCACCGCCCCGCCGCACCCAGATCGGGGCCGCGCGCTGCTCGAGGCCCTGGTCACCACGGCCACTGTTCCGGAATTCGCCGCTCTGCAACGCCCCTACCAGGGACCGCCGTCCTTCTCCCCCACCGAAGACCGGTGAGACGCTTACTCGTTCTCCCCGTCCTTCGCGGCCCGACCGGAAGAATCGCGACCACACGCGGCACGGGCGGCGAGTTCACCTATGGCGCTTCGGATCCCGTCCGCCAGCACGTCGATATCAGGGGTCGTATCGTAATCACCGGTGATTCCGAACACCAGGTGATCGTGGTAGCTGAGGATCGCGATCGCGGTCCGCAGGCGCATAGCGATCGGCACCGCGGGCAGCAATTCCAGCACTTCATGGCCTTGGAGTGTGAGCTCGTGCCGTGGTCCTGGAACGTTGGTCGCCACCGCGGCGACACCGCGCTGCGGAAACCGTGTCGCGAGTCGCAGAGTCCACGCCACTGCGGCGAACGGGAGCCACCCCGCCAGCCCCAGAACCGTATGCTCAGCGCCCGCCGCACCACCGGATTTCTGGGTCTGCATGGACGTATGGACGGCGCGCAGGCGGTCGACCGCGTCGGTTCGGTCGATCGGCAGGTACGGCAGCACCGCCGAGACCCGATTGTCGAGGACATATTTCGCGTGCTCGGCCCGCATGGACACCGGCACGAGTATGCGCAGTCCGCGTGCGGTCGGTGTCTCGCCGCGCCTCAGTAACAGCTCCCGGTAGCCCGCGGTGATCGCGGCGAGAACCACGTCGTTGACGGTGACCCGGTACTTCGCGCCGATATCGGCGACCACGGGCAGCGACACCCGTACGGCGGTGTATCGACGCCGGTGCCCGATGGGCCCGTTGAGCGAGGACACCGGCCCAGATTCCACCACGGCCGCGCCGATGGGAACGAGGCGGCGCACTGTACCGAAGGCGATCCCGGGCATCGACACCGGTAGCTTCAGCAAGGCCGAGAGTTTGGGTGGCCGGGGTGCACGACGTGCAGGTGCCCGCTTGCCCTCGGCCGACGGCGGCGGATCGCAGAGGTTGGCGAATACTGCCACTCCGGAGATTCCGTCCACCAGGCTGTGGTGTGCTTTCAAGACCAATGCCCAGCGATCCCCGGCCAGGCCCTCTACCAGGACGCATTGCCACAACGGGTGGTCGCGATCGAGACGCTCTTCGATTTCGGTGGCCACCAACTCCCACAGTGTCTTCTCGTCGCCGGGTCTCGGCAGGGCTGTCCACCGAATATGGTGAGCGAGGTCGAAGGCGGGATCGTCCTCCCATTGCGGGGCGGTCACATCGAATGGGGCGCGATGTACTCGTTGCTTCAACCGGGGCATCCCGCCGAGCCGCTGTCCCAGGGTCGCGGTGAAAGCGTCGCGTGCGGGCGGCGGGCCGTCGAGGATCGCGACAACCGCGATACCGAGGCTGATCCGCCGATCGGCGTCCTCCAATTCGATGAAACCGGTGTCGAGTGCACGGAGCTCGGTCATGACGCACTCCTGTCATGGGGGAGTTGCCGCACGGTCGGCACACCGCTGGTGGCTGTAAAGCAGATGTCGGACCGGCCGGTCATGGCGCACTCACCTCGCAGCGGTATCCGCGCCGGAACCGAGCGCCGACACTGCACGGAAGCCGGAGTCGAGGCACGCGGTGAATTCCTGGATATCCGGCACTGCCGCCGTATCGGCATTGATTCCCACACAACATGTTCCGAGGTAGGAGATCAGTGTGGCGTTGAAGGCGGTGCCGATGGTCGGACCGAAAGCGTGGATGCTCTCGACCTCGGCGCCCGCGAGGTAGAGCGGGATCGGTGAGCCCGGTACGTCGGAGGCGACGAAGTCGATGTGCTTCAGCATCTGCGCCAGCGCGCCGCTGGGCAGGCGGTTGAATACGGCCGCCACCGCGTTGGACAGTGGGATGGCGGGTTCACGGCGCCAGCGGTCGACGAGATCGTGCACCACCCACATCAGGTCCAATACATCGTCGGTGTGGACCGGAATACCGAATCTGGCCAGGGTGATCCGGTTTCCGCCGATCGGATCGTCCTCGGCACGGATACTGATCGGGACCGTCACCCGCAGCTGCTCTATCGGCGCGTCGTATCGAGTGTGGTAGGAACGCAATCCCAGGAGCAGTGCGGTGAGGAAGGCATCGTTGACGGTGCATCCGGCCGTGAGTGCGGATTCGGTCAACTGTTGGAGCGGCACCTCGAGTACCGTCAACCGCCGTCCGAGGCTGCGTTCGGTCATCACCGGCGACATCGTGGTGACCACAGGACGGGCCAGACGCGCCAGCGAGGACGTGAGGGCCGCGCCACCGCGTGCGGCGGCGACCGGATTCCAGGCCGCTCGTCCGAGCGCCGCCACCGCAGACACTCCGCCGCGTAGCAGTCCGTACCCCGTCGACCAGTTCCACGCCAGCGTATCGGCGACCTGTCCGGCCACGGACCCGCTACGTCCGCGGACCGGTCCGCGTTCTGTCCCCTCTCGGGTGATATCCAGTATCTGTCCGGCGATCTCCATACCGCCGACGCCGTCGGTCAAGCTGTGGTGGACCTTGAGAACTGCCGCCGTGCGCCCTTCGGGCAAACCGGTCAACAGGGTCAATGTCCACAATGGGCGGGCGGGGTCGAAGGCTGTCATCACCTCGTTCCGGGCGAACTCCAGCACATCGGACCGGTCCGCCGCACCCGGCAGCGCGGCGCGGCGAAGATGCCAGGACAGATCGAAGTTCGGGTCCGGTTCCCAGCGAGGCGGGGCGAGACCCAACGGCACCGTGGACAGGATGTGCCGGAACCGCGGGACCACCCGGGTCCCCCGATCCACTACCCGAACCACCGTGTCCCATCGCGGTTCCGCGTCGAGAACGAGCACCGAGACGATGGTCGAACGGAGCACGGGATCCTGTTCCATGCTCCAGGTGAACAGGTCCGACTGGGTCATATGGGAGGCACCGGAACCCATCCTCGGCTGCTTTCGTCGTGGGCGATCGGTAAGAACGTCGTCATCTTCACTGTTCCCTCGAGGTCTGATCGCCGGCAGAGGCGAAGGTCACCGATCCGCGGTGTCGGAAACCGCCACGCCGTCCATCGAATGGTCCGGACTATCACCTTTCGGCCCCCGGGTTCATGACAAACGACAGGCGTGCCGGGCGGGGACGGGCTTCTAACCTGTGAATACTGCGCCGCGTCGAATACTGCGCCGCGTCGAGCCGAAGGGACCCGCGACATGGCCGCCCATCGCACGGACCGACCACACAATCTGGCCTCCGCTGCCATCGTGGTGGGCACCGACGGTTCCGCCGCCGCCCACCGGGCGGTGCACTGGGCCGCGGAAACCGCGGCCCAGCGTGGCCGGACCCTGCATATCGTGCACGGGCTCGATCTCACGGCCGCCGCGGCCGCACTGGGCTCCTACGATGTGCTGGCTCCCGGCGTCATCGACAACATCCGCCGGTGCGGGGAGGAGTACATCACCTCGGCGGCGCGCCTGGCCAGGGCGGTCGCTCCGGGCGTCCGGATCCGTACCGAGGTCTGCGAGGCAGAATCCGCGCGCCTGCTCATCGCGCGATCGGCCGACGCGCATATGGTCGTCCTCGGCGCGGCCGGCGACAGCGGGACGTTCGCCCACCTCGGCTCCACGCTGCTCGCTGTCGTCGCACACGGGCGAGGGACCGTGGCGGTGGTCCGGCATCGTGGCGCCGAACTCCGGTCCGGCGGCGGATACCCGGTGGTGGTGGGCATAGACGGCAGCGCCCGGAGCCAAGCCGCCCTCGCCGCCGCCTTCCACGAGGCCGCCGAGCGCAGGACCCGGCTCGTGGCGGTACACGCCTGGTGCGATCAGCGCTTCGATCGCTTTGCCGGATACCCGAATACGATCACGGACCCGGTGGTGGCCGCCTCCGCACAGGCCCTCCTGTCCGAACAGCTCGCCGGTTGGCAGGAGAAGTACCCCGATGTCCCGATCATCCGCAAGGTCTACCCCGCCGGGCCGGTTCACCAGTTGATCGAGTGGTCGAGGTTGGCGCAACTGGTGGTGGTCGGCAACCGCGGCCGGGGCGGGTTCCGCGGCCTGTTCCTGGGATCCACCGGCAATGCGCTCGTCCAGCATGCGCACTGCCCGGTCATGGTCGCCCATACCGAACAGCACCGCTGATTGCTGCGGCCGGCCCACGAATTGCCCCGCGCTCACGGCTCACCGGGCGTCCCGCGCGCGGGCGATGATCATCGGAGTATCCACAGCGTGCAGCAGCGCGTTACTCGTCGATCCGAGCAGCATGCTCGTGAAACCGCCGCGCCCGTGGCTGCCCACGACGACCAGTTGCGCGTCGTCCGAGGCGTCGAGCAGCGAGCGGACCGGCCGATCGGCGGTCACGATCCGCTGGACAGGGACGTCCGGATACCGCTCGCGATAACCGGCGAGGTTCTCGGCCAGCTCCGCTTCCGCCGATGCCCGGGCACTGTCCCAGTTGCGGACCGGGATATCGAGTCCGCTGGTATCGCTCCAGGCGTGCAGCGCGGTCAGCCCGACTTCGCGGCGCGCCGCCTCGTCGAAGGCGAGTTCCACCGCCGCGACGCTGTTGCCGGTGCCGTCGACACCCACCAGAACCGGCCGACCGGCCGATACCACGTCCAGTGGCGTGTCGGCATGGATCACCGCGACCGGGCACTGCGCGTGACGGGTGACCGCCGTACTCACCGACCCGAGCAAGCCGCGTTGGAAGGCGCCCAGGCCACGGCTGCCGACCACCAGCATCCGCGCCGTGGACGACTGCGCGATGAGCGCGGGCACGATGAGCAGATCGGTCGCCTCGGTGGTCACGGCGAGTTCGTCGCCCGGGGTCGCTGTCCGGGCCACGTGCACCGCCTCGGTGAGGATTCGCTCGCCCTCTTCACGCATCCAGCGCAGATCGTTCTCGGTCGCGATCGCTTCGGGTCCGAAGCCGGACGGAATCGTCCACGAATTGACGAGGTGCAACCCGCAGTGATGCATACCTGCTTCGACAGCGGCCCAGGCAACCGCTCGGTAGGCGCTCGGTGAACCGTCCGCGGCCGCGACTATCAGCGGCTCGGAGTGTGCCCGCGGGCCGGATCCGTGGTCTGCCATCGGCTTTCCCTTCCTGCTAATTCCTCATCGGCCGACCGTGCACGACCATGAGCGGGCATTCCGCCGCGTACAGCAGCGCGACTGTGGTCGCCCCCAAGAGGATGCCCGGAGCTCCGCCACGTCCGCGGCGACCCACAATCAGCAGCTGAGCCCACGCCGATTCGGCGGTCAACGTCCGCGCGGGCGCATCGGTCCGGACGACCCTTTCGACCTCCACCCGGGGATAACGCCGGGCGGGGCCGGCCATCCACCGGCCGAGCAGAGCTTCGTCGGTGGGACGTCTATCGGCGGGAAGTGCGATTCCGCTGGTATCGCTCCAGGCGTGCACCGCCACCAGCCCCACCTCGCGACGCGACGCCTCGGCGAAAGCCGTCTCCAGCGCGACCAGGCTGTGCGGGCTACCGTCGACCCCGACCGCTACCGGTTTGCGCCGGGAGACCGGGTCGGTGCCGGACTGCCCGGATATGACTGCGACCGAGCACTGCGCGTGCGCTGTCACCGCGGAGCTGAGCGAACCGATGACTGTCGGGGCGACCCCACCGCGGCCGCGTCTGCCGACGGCCAGCATCGCCGCCCGCGCAGAGCGGTCCAGCAGGGTCGGGGTGATCAGTTCGAAGGTCAGCTCTGTCGTGATCGACACCGAGCCGCCGGCCGTCGCGCGTGCTGCTCGCACCGCTTCGTCGAGCACCCACTCCCCGTCCGCCCGCAACCACTCGATCTCCGCCTCGGCCGGCACCGAGGTCCCCGAACGAGGCGGCAGTGCACACGAAGTGAGCAGGTGCAGCCTTTGCCCCTGCAGCTGGGCTTCCAGCCCGGCCCATGCCGCGGCACGCAGCGACGGTAGTGAGCCGTCGACACCCACCACGATGGGTGTGCCGGCTTTCTCGGCCTGGACCTCTGCCATCGGGTTGCTCCGTCCTGGTCCGGCGGCACGTAGCCGGTCTTCACCTACCGACGAGCGATCTAGCGCATGGGCCCGATCACCTCGTCGAGCGGGCGGCGCGGCGAGACCGGGATATCGTCCGCGCCCGCCGGCGCCGACCCGATCCGGACGACCAGCTGCGGGTAGCCGATGTCCTCGAGCACCCCGCCGCGCACCATATCCCGGGTATCGGGCAGCTCGAAGGGTTCGGTCATCGGGCAGGTCGCCATGCCGAGCATCGTGGCCGTCAGCAGCACTGCGCTGCCCGCTTCTCCGGCCCGGAGCCGGGACAGCCGATCGTCGGAGTCGGTATGGATCAACAGGAGGCTGCCGCCCTCGGTCATCTCCTGGACACCGGATTCGCGCAGTGTGGCGCCCGCGAACTCGCGAGTGAGCGGGTCCGCGGCCACGGGTACGGCGTTGCGCGCGGGTACGCCGTCCGGTGCGGCGTGATGGCCGCTCCACATCGAGAGTTCGGCGCGATAGTCGGGGTCGGTCCGGTGCGTTTCGGCCGCCCGGGCGAAGGCCGCCACAAGAACCGGACGGTCCGCGTCGGCGGTGATCTCACGGACATCGGCACCCTGCTCGGTGGCCGCGGCCGCGAGCGTGGCGAGATCATCGGCCGGGGTCTCCCGGGCCGAAACCCGGCGCCGGTCGGTATGTCTGCGGTTTATCGCGCGCGCCAGCTCTTCGTCGTCCGCGGTCGGAGTCGCGCGGGCGAATTCGATCGCCGCGAGGTGCGCCGGGTCTGCGGGGTTCGGGAGCCGGTGGACGATGGTTCGCCACCCCATGGATTTGGCCGCGACACGGAAGTGGTGCAGTGCCACCCCGCAGCTGAGGATCTCGTCACGGCCATCGGGGTCGGTATGCGGCAGCCGTCGGCTGTCGTCGGCATACAGGTGAACGGTTCGATCTCCGATCCGCCACTGCCACGGTTGGGTGTTGTGCACCGAGGGTGCCCGGACGGCCAGCGCCAGGGCGGCACGAACGGCCTCGGTGTCCGGATGAATCCCGGCCATGATGGGTCCTCGCTCTCGGATCGGCGGCTTCTTGCGGAAGTTCCGGTCATGCGGACGGCACCGCCTCGGTCACGACGGGGCGGGAAGGTTCAGGACCTGTCCCGCGGTGGCGCCGCCGTCCAGGACGAATTCCGAACCGGTGGAGAAGGTCGCTTCGGTGATCAGGAAACGGACCATCGCCGCCACCTCCTCCGGTTCGCCGAAACGCGGCAACGGCTGGGCCGCGGCAACCGATTCGTCCATCACCTCGGTCATCGGAGTGTGTATCGGGCCGGGGTGGACCGAGCACACCCGGACACCGGCCCGGCCGAGTTCGAGCGCGGCGGCTTTGGTCAGCCCGCGCAAACCCCATTTGCTCGCGACGTAGGCGCCGAGTCCCGCGTACCCCATCAAACCGGCCGTCGACGAGATGTTCAGGATGACTCCGCCGCCCGCCGCGCGAAGCCGGGGAGCCGCGTAGTGCATACCCAGCCAGGCGCCGTAGAGGTTCACATCGACGACATGGCGGAAGGCCATCGGCGATTCCGTTTCGACATCACCGAAATCGAGGATTCCGGCGTTGTTGACCAGGATCGCCAGCGGCCCGTACGCGGCCTCGGCTTCGTCTAGGACCCGCCGCCAGTCCGCTTCGTCGGTGACGTCGAGCCGTTGGAACAGCGCGTGGGGTCCCACCGACTCGGCGAGTGCTGTACCGGCGGGTTCGAGCAGGTCGCCGATGACGACGTCGATATTGTCCTTGGCCAGGGCGCGGACGATGGCGGCACCGATACCGCGGGCGCCGCCGGTGACGAGCGCGCTGCGGCCGGTGAATGCACTCATCTCTGCACCTCTCGTCGCCGGATCATCAGTCCTCAGCCTCCCGTTTTCCCCCGCCCGCCGAGACGGTCGAAAGTCACCTGTCCTGGTGTCCTCCGGCAGCAGATGACGCCGCACCGCCGATACGTCCGAGCGGCCTGCTATCGAGACTGTTGTGCGCGGCGATCGGCTTCCTCGGACGCCAGGTGCTCGGCCCATGACCTGGCGCGGTCGAACTCGCCCGGGGCGAGGGGTCCCGTCATCCCTACGACGTAGAAGTCGATCGGGCGCCGGACGAGTTCGAACCCTGCCCGGCGCAGCCGTCTGCCGATACCGCGGGCCGCGGAGCCCGGCAGGTGGCCGGGGCGCTGCATCTTGGTCCCGAACGCCGCCGCTCGCGCACCGGTCGAGGTCCGGTGTTCGGCCTCGAGCCATTCTCGGATACCTGTCGCGCCGCCCGTGACGTCCGGGCCGCCGAATCGGTCGGCCGCCTCCTGGCGCGTTCGGCGACGGCTCAATCCGAAGGCATGTGTGGGGCCGCCGACCACGAGCAGATCCACCGGCGAGTGCGAGGTGGGCCCGGCGGCGGCCACGTCCACCGATTCGACCTCGGCGAATTCGCCCAGGCCCCGCGCGATGGCGGTGGCCGCGGCCTCGGTGTTGCCGAAAACGGACTCATAGACGACGCGTGCACGCATGTCGGATCTCCTCATCGCTCGGTGAACAGCGACTATGTGGTATGGCGTCTCCGAAGCTAATGATGGAGGCGTCGCGCCGACAGTGCCGAAGGAAGGGATTGTCGAGTGACCTTCGGTCGTCGAACCCGCCGCCGACGCGGTAGGCAGCACCTCGGAGATCGCGCAGCACGCCGATGAGTAGGCGGTACGGGGGCGCAGCGCCGGCACGAAGCAACCCGTTTCGCTTCGACGACAGAAGACCTGCCGCAGAGTACTTAGTCCCCTGATGCCACCCGATTCCGGCGGCGAGGATGGGCACATCACCGAAACTGTGACATCAGGGAGGCAACCATGACGACCGCGCAGGCTGTGATGCAGGGAGAAGTGGCCCACATAGGGGTCCGTGACACGCTGGACATCGCGGCGCAGCAGATGCGTCAACGCGGCATCGGCGCCCTGCCGATCTGCGATGGCGAAGGCAACCCGGTAGGTATCGTCACCGATCGCGACATCGTCGTGAACTGTGTCGCGCTGGGACACAACCCCGCTACTGCCACCGCTGGTGAGTACGCCCAAGGGGACGAGCTGCGCACAGT
Source organism: Nocardia sp. NBC_01329 (assembly GCF_035956715.1). Taxonomy (NCBI): domain Bacteria; kingdom Bacillati; phylum Actinomycetota; class Actinomycetes; order Mycobacteriales; family Nocardiaceae; genus Nocardia; species Nocardia sp. NBC_01329. Next base: position 3,170,545 of record NZ_CP108381.1, read on the forward strand.
GGAGACCGGCACCGATATCGGCGACGCTCTGGCACTGATGGAGCGCTACCAGATCCGCCGGCTCCCGGTCACCGACCACGGTCGGCTGGTGGGCATCATCACCGAAGCCGACCTGGCCCGGGAACTGCCGGAGCAGGAGGTCGGCGAGTTCGTCGAGGCGATATGCGAACCTCAGCTGCCCGCCCGGGCCGAAGCACCCACGGCGTAGCTGTCGCCACCGCTCATGGGTTCGGATCGCGGAAGACCGTAGTGGCCCGCACCGCAGCCCCGCTCATCGGCACTGCCGTCCGGGTCTCGCTGGCGAGATCATCCCAAACCCGGCAGGCCGCCGACACCGACAACACCCGAGGCGCGTCGGTGTCGATATCCACTGCGGCCGGCCAGGGGTCTACGGTATCGGCCAAGGCGGTGGCGATCTGCGGGGTGGCCTCGGAGAGGCTGCTGCCGCGTTGCCGGATCCGGTTGAGCGCCACGGTGGCCGGACAGACACAGCGTATCGATCCGATTCGTGCGCCCGCGGCCGATGCGGCTGTCTCGGCGAGCTTTCGCCGCCCGGCATCGAGCCAGCTGGCGTCGATAACGACCGAGATGCCCGCGCTGAGCAGCGTTTGCGCCCGACGCAAGAGCTCGGTGTAGACGCGGTCCCTGTTCGCAAGGGAGTACGCGCCCCGATCGTAGATGCCGCTTCCCCCGGCGATATCGCCGGTGGACCGTAGCTCCCGGCGTAGCACGTCGCTGGACAGCACCGCAGCCCCGGTACGCGCCGCCAGTCCGGTGGCCAGTGTGGATTTGCCGGAACCGGGCAGACCGCCGACGAGGACGAGCCGGACCGTTGACCGTCGCAGATGCCCTACCGCGATCCGCAGATGCCGGTGCGCGCGGTCACCCGCGGTGGCATCGCCCTGCCGGGCACGAATCGCGTCGACCTTCGCACGGACCAGCGCGCGGTAGGCGATGTAGTGGTCGACCAGGGATTCGGGGGCGGTTTCTCCGGATCGGCGACGGTATTCCCGCACAAGGCTTTCCGCGTGTTCAGGGTGGCCCAGGAACTCCAGGTCCATAGCGAGGAACGCGATATCGTCGAGGCAGTCGACGTAGCGCAGCCGATCGTCGAAATCCAGACAGTCGAGGATCCGGAACCCGTCGGACAGTTCGAAGATATCCTCGGCGAGGAGGTCACCGTGGCCGTCGACGATCCGTCCCGCGGCGATGCGGGTCTCCAGTAACGGCCGCCGGCCGGACAGGTACCGCTGCACCAGTGTCCTGATCGTGTCGAGCACCTCCGGGTCGAGGACATCGCCCCACTGTTGCCGCATGCTCGCCACAAGGTCGTTCCACCGCTCCCCCAGCGCCTCGACGGTGCCGGCGCGGTCGATATCGGGTCCACGCCGGGCCGTGGCGTGGAATGCCACCAGTGATTCCACCAGGCCCGACAGGTCGGGAGATCCATCCGGGCGGCCCTCGAGCCGGTTGGACAGCCGGGCTTCCTCGGGTAGGCGGCGCATCACGATCACCGGTTCGTCCGGCCTACCGGTGGGGTCGGTGAGGTGAGCGACGCCCAGGTAGATATCGGGAGCGAGTCGCCGATTCAGTTCGACCTCACGTGCACAGGCCTGCTCTCGTAATTCCGTGGTGCCGAAGTCGAGGAAATCGGTCGTGATCGGTTTCTTGGCCTTGTAGGCCCGGTCCCCGCACAGCACCACGACACCGGTGTGCGTTTCGCGCAGCTGAACGTATGTTCGCCCGACGGTCATCGCGGACCGGTGGCCGCGCGGGCGTGGTCGAGAAGTAACCGTCGCTCGGCGGCATCGATCGCACGGCGCGCGGCGGGGACGGCGTCGGGCGTGACCGATACGGACGTGATCCCCATCCCGATCAGTTGCTCGATGAATTCGGGGTGACTGGACGGCGCCTGCCCACACAGCGAGGAGGTGATCCCCAGGGTGCGGGCCGCGGACACGATATTCGAGATGGCCTCCAGCACAGCGGGATCGGATTCGTCGAACAGCGGGGCGCATTCGGCGGAGTCGCGGTCGACTCCCAGGGTCAGCTGGGTGAGGTCGTTGCTGCCGATCGAGACTCCGTCGATGCCCAGGCCGACGTATTCGGGTAACCAGTAGAGAACCGAGGGGACTTCGGCCATCACCCAACGGTGCATTCCGCGCTGGTGACGTAGCGGACCGGCGTCCACCAGTTCCAGGCACGCTTCGAGTTCCCACCGGGTCCGGACGAACGGGATCATCAAGTGCAGGTTGGGGGTTCGTTCCCGGACCTCGGCCAGTGCGGTGAGTTCCAACTGGAACACCTCGGGATCCTGGGTGTAGCGATAACAGCCGCGGTAGCCGATCATCGGATTGTGTTCGAGCGGCTCGTGGCGTTCCCCACCGTCGAGCGCCCGGAATTCGTTACTGCGCAGATCGGTTGCGCGGTAGATCACCGGGCGGGGAGCGAACGCGGTGGTGATATCGGTCAGGGCACCGACCATACGGTCGACGAACGCGCGTTGCTCGCCACGAGCGATCACTTCGCGCGGGTGCATATTGTCCAGCGCCCGGGTCAGCAGTATCTCGGCACGCAGCAATCCGACGCCGTCGGTATCGGCGGCCGCCGCCCGCCGCGCGGCTTCGGGGAGAGCGATGTTCACATACAGTCTCGTCGCCGTCGGGGTGAGTGGCGTGCGGACGGCAGCGGCCTGGTCTGCGGGCGCGGTGAGTACGGGAGTGCTGGTGGGCCTGCCCGCGCGGACCTCACCCGCCGAGCCGTCGACGGTGACCGTGTCCCCGTCGGTGAGGGCGGTGGTGGCCGATCGTGCCCCGACCACGCAAGGTACTCCCAGTTCGCGGGCGACGATCGCCGCGTGACAGGTCATTCCACCGCTGTCGGTGACCACGGCTGCTGCCCGGTTGATGGTCGGCAGCCAATCCGGGTTGGTCATCGGGGCGACCAGGATCTCGCCCGGCTGTAGGGCGTCACCCTGGTCGGGGGAGGACAGTACGCGCACGGTCCCACCGGCGATGCCGGGCGCGGCGCCCAATCCGCGCACGAGCACCGTTGCCGGCGACAGGTCGGGGGAGGAAGCAGGTTGCGGTTCGCGCAGAGTGGTGATGGGACGGGCTTGCACAAGCCACAGTGAATCCTCGTCGTAGACCCACTCGACATCCTGGGGTCGGCCGTCGTGGTGCTGCTGTACCGCCATCGCGAGCTGGGCCACCTCGATGGCTTCGTGCTCGGTCAGGGCTGGCTTCGCTTTGTCGTCGTCGGCGAGTTCGATACGGCGGTCTCCGTCCGGTCCGGCGACAATGGCGAAATCCTGTCGGCCGGGCCGATGTTCGAGTAGATGAGGGCCGGCGGTGTCGAGAATGTAGGTATCGGGACGGGTGGTCCCGGACACCACGACCTCGCCCTGGCCGCGGGCCGCATCGATGACGATCCGGTCCCGGCGGCCGGTGGCCGGGTCCGCCGTGAACGCGACCCCGGCCCGGCGGGCGGCTGCCATCTGCTGCACCACCACAGCCATGGCCGGGGTTTGGTGCATACCCCGGCGGGCGCGATAGGTCAGGACCCGCGGAGTGAAAAGGGATGCCCAGCAGTCGAACACCGCCTCGACAAGCTGATGCTCTCCGCGCACATTGGTCCGGGTGAGGTTCATCCCGGCGAACGAGGACGTGGCGCTGTCCTCACCGACCGCTGAGGACCGAACAGCCACCCGCGGATCCTTGCCGAGGGTGTGGTAGGCCGCGAGAAGGGCGGACCTGGACGAGGAGTCGAGGGCACATGCGTGGACGAGTTCACGCATGCGCCGGCACAGGACATCCACCCGGTCGGGGTCGACGGCCTCGGCGGCTCGTAGGGCTTCGCTGTGCAAGGAGGAGAGTTCGGCGCCGTGCACTCCCTGTCCGATCACCTGTTCGTAGCAGGAGCGCAGTACGACGAAGCCCGGCGGTACCGGGAGACGGGCGGCTACCAGTTCACCGAGGTTGGCGCCTTTACCACCGGCCTCGTCGGTGTCGGCCAAGCGTAGTTGATCGAACGCCGCGACATAGGCACCCATCATCGGCTCCCTTCGTTGTCGGTAACGGCTGCGGTGAAGGTGCCGCTCAGCAGATCGCCGGTCAGCAGTCGGCGCAGCGGTGCGGGAAGTTCCGCCAGCAGGCGATGCAGCTGTCCCGCAGAGAAGAGTTCGCTCAGGGCTTCGGTGACCGCGCCGAGTAGGGCGGCTGCCTCATCGTCGGAGACACCGGCTTCGGTGGCGAACTGCGCGAGAAACGAGTCCACTGTGTGTCGGCGTGGCGTCTCGGCGGGCACCCAGCCCTCGTAGAAGGCGCCGCGGAACAATTCCGGCAGTTGAGCGGCCAGCCGGGCCGCGGTCCCGGCACCGACGCTGTCGCGTACGGTATGCAGCCATGCCCGCATCACCCGGTGCGCGAAAACCCGGTCGTATGTGCCCAGATCGTTCGTGACCGCCCGCAACCATTCGTGCGCGGTGTGTACGGCCGGTGCCAGTGGATCACGCGAGTACGACACGGGTGGTCCTCTCCGCTGGAGCGGCGACTGCAGCCCAGGTGATTCGGCAGCCATCCGGTCGCGCTCCGATCGGCACGACGAGGGACGAGGTGGCTCCCCACGCGATCAGGCACAGGGACACGGGCGCGGGAGTCTGCGACTGCATGAGTTCAGGGTGGTCGATGGGTGGTGTACCGGATCAGAGGCGTCGTGCCCGGGCCACCGGGACCTAGGACCTCTCTTGGGCGGGGCCGGGTGGCCGGGCCTGGAATCGGAATCGAGACGCAGTGGTCGATGATCGGCGGTGAAGTCGCCGCGCCTGTAGAGCCCGTATCTGCTGACACATGCCGCTTCTCGTAGCAGCGATCGGGGCCGGGAACCGTGTCCGAGAGCGGGTCGAGGGATTTTCGGCCCTTTCGGCGTCGACGTGGGTCGTTGTGATCGATGACCGCCGCCTCTATCGGGGTGGGCCGGGCGCGGCGTGGAATCGGCTTGTGCCACACGCTGGACCCGACTCTCCAGGAGGCCACTTGTGCCGCCCATTGTCACAGTGACGATGAATCCGACGATCGACCTGTCCACCCGCGCCGATCAGGTGGTGTCGACGGAGAAGATACGGTGTGCACAGCCGCGGATGGATCCGGGCGGCGGCGGTATCAATGTCGGGCGCACCGTTCTCGCTCTCGGTGAGCCGGTACTGGCCGTACTACCCGCCGGTGGACCCACGGGTGATGTGCTGCAGGGATTGCTCGAGGACGCGGGCCTACCGCGACGAGTCGTCCCGATCGGCGGATCGACGCGAGAGAGCTTCGCGATTACGGAGAACAGTTCCGGCCGGCAGTTCCGCTTCGTCCTGCCCGGGCCGACCCTGACCGATCCCGAGTGGAACGACTGCCTCGACGCCGCTGTGCACGCGGCACGCTCCGCGCACTATGTGGTGGCCAGCGGAAGTCTGCCGCCCGGCGTACCGGTCGACTTCTATCGGACGCTCGCCGAGCGAGTCGCACAGCTGGGGTGCCGGTTCGTACTCGACACCTCGGGCGAAGCCCTACGGCGGGTTCACCACGGCGTGTTCTTGATGAAACCGAGCGCGCGTGAACTCGCCGAATACGCCGCCCGTCCACTACCCGACCGTGACAGCCAGGTGACCGCAGCCCGTGAACTGATCGCCGCCGGTGTCAGCGAGTTCGTCGTGGTGTCGCTGGGCGCCAACGGGGCACTGGCGGTGGGGCCGGACTGGTGGGAGGCATTGCCCGCGACACCGGTTTCGATCGCCAGCGCAGTCGGTGCCGGAGATGCGATGGTCGCGGGCATGACCGTGGGATTCGCCCGGGGGCTGTCCCGGACCGAAACAATGCAGCTGGGTATCGCCGCGGCCTCGGCCACCCTGGTGACCGCCGGAACCAACCCCGGCCACCCTGATGTCATCACCCGGCTGTTCGGCGGACCCCCCGCGACCTCGGTACCGGCGGCACGGGACGCGTAGTGGGGACCAAGGACCCGATACCTGGGACCATCGGCCCTCACCGGCGCGGACCCGGTGTCGGTGGACTGGGATGACGAACCATTTCGACCCGAGAGGCTCCCATGCGCTCGATGTTGCTGTCCGTTGCCACCGCGGTCACTGCGACCGGAGCGGCCCTTCTGCTGAGGCGTCGCATGCTGCGCTGGGGCGCGACCGACGAAGAGATCTCGGCGAGCTATCCCGGCGACCACTTCGTCGGTCGACCACGTTCGCGCTCGACCATGGCGACGACTCTTCCCGCTCCCCCGGCAGCAGTCTGGCCGTGGCTGATTCAGATGGGCGCCGACCGTGCCGGTTGGTACAGCTGGGACCAGTTGGACAACGCAGGCCGTCCCAGCACGAACGAGGTCGTCGAAGAGTGGCAGGACCTGCGAACCGGCGATCGGATCCCGGCGACCGCCGACGACCGCTTCTTTTTCACCGTGGCCGCGGCCGAGTACCCGTCGACCCTGGTCCTACGAAGCGACTTCGCCCTCCCCGATGGTCGCCCGCTCGACCCCGCGGAACCCGACCCGCGTGCCTTCGCCCGCGGAGTATGGGGCTTTCACCTGCGCGAACTACCCGACAACAAGACGCGATTGGTGGTCCGTACGGTCGGCCGGGACGCCCCGCGCGCGATCACCGCGGTGTTCGACACGCTTTTCGGCGAGCCCGCTCACCTCATCATGCAAGCACGCCAGTTCCACAACCTGGCCCAGCGGGTGCGATCCGCCGCAGCAAATGGCTCCTCGGTCGCTGCCGTAGCGACCGCCGGCCGGTGAGAAGAGACGGGCCATGAGACATATGACAGTCGCCGAAGTGATGACCGAGGACGTCGTCGGCGTGGACATGGACACCTCCTTTCACGATGTCGTGCAGACCCTCGCTCACCATCGGATCAACGGCGCACCGGTGCTCGACACCGACCGGCATTGCGTCGGCATGGTGACCGAAGCCGATCTCCTCGCCCGGCAGGCACGTCTCGGTGGCCCGATCCCGGGCACCGTGTGGTCGGCGGTGTGGCGGAAGATGTTCTCTCGCAAGAGCGAGGCGGTCACCGCACGGCAGTTGATGAGCGCACCGGTGGTCACGATCATGTCCGAAACCAGTGTGTCGGCCGCGGCGGCCACCCTCGCCCGGCACGATCTGCACTGTGCTCCGGTGATCGATTCCGGCGGGCGCCTGGTCGGCATCGTGAGCCGCAAAGACGTACTGGGTGTGTATCTGCGCCCGGACGCCGAACTGGCAGCGGCGATCCGGGACAAAGTGCTGCGCCGCGGGTTGCAATTGCCGCCCAGTGCGGCCTCGGCCGAGGTACACGACGGTGTCGTCACGTTGAAGGGCACGACGGAGCCGAGCATGATCGGTCTGGTCGGTGCGCTGGTCGCGGCTGTCGACGGTGTCGTCGAGGTACGCAATCTGCTCATCGCCGATACCGCTCGCGCACTGATGCATACGGGCGTGCACAGCCTCACTGCCCAGGAATCGGTCGCCACGGCCGCACGACGGATGCGCGCCGCGAATATCGGGTCGTTATTGGTCCTCGACGACGCCGGCGCGGTCACCGGTATCGTCACCGATCGCGATCTGGTGCTGCGCTGCGTGGCCGACGGTATGGACGCGGAGCAGACAGCAATCGGGACCGTCGCGTCCGGCGATGTGGTCACCGTGGATGCCGACCGCCACGTCGCCGACGTCGTGGCAACCCTGCGCGGACACGGGCTTCATCGTGTACCGGTCGTCTCCCACGACCGCCCGGTCGGGATCGTTTCCGAAGCGGATATCGCCCGCCGGCTTCCGCGCGGTGCCTGCGGGAAGCTGATGGCAGATCTGCACGCCGCACAGCGGACCGGAACGACCCCCAGATGATGGAGTACGAGACGACTCGCTGGGGGTCGATCGAGAAGTCCGCCGCGCAGCGGGCGCAGGCGAACCTGACCGATTACGGTCGTGCCCGGGTGGACTTCGATTGGGACAGCGCGGCCCGGGAGCTGGCGATGCTGCCCGGCGGCGGCCTCAACATCGCGCACGAAGCGGTCGACCGCCATCTGGATACGCCGCTTGCCGGGGCGCCGGCATTGCACTGGCTGCGCGACCCCACCGGCCGGGTCACCTTCTCCTATTCGGATCTGGCGATATCGAGTAATCGGTTCGCCGGTGTGCTGCGAGAACTCGGCGTCGGTCGCGGCGCCCGGGTGTGCACTCTGCTCGGGCGCAGCCCCGAGTTGTACATCGCCGCGCTCGGTGCCTGGAAGGCCGGATGTATCGTCTCGCCGTTGTTCTCCGCTTTCGGTCCGGAACCGGTTCGGCAGCGCATGGCTCTGGCCGGAGCAGAAGTGCTCGTCACCAGCCGAGCCCACTATCGGCGCAAGGTCGCGCCGATCCGCGACGGATTGCCCGCATTGCGTCATGTGCTCATCACCGATATTGGGACAGCCGGAGCCACTGATGATCACCTCGTCGATCTCCGTGCGGCCATGGCCGCGGCCTCGCCCGAGTACACCATTGTGCGCACCGAGCCCGAGGATGCCGCGCTGCTGCATTTCACCAGCGGCACCACCGGCACACCGAAAGGCGCGGTGCATGTGCACAATGCGGTGCTCGCGCATCGGGTGACCGCACGCTACGCCTTGGATCTGCGCGGCGGCGATATGTTCTGGTGCACCGCCGATCCCGGCTGGGTCACCGGTATGTCCTATGGCGTGATCGCGCCGCTGAGCCTGGGCGCCACGCTGGTCAGCGACGAGGCCGAGTTCGATATCCGACGCTGGTACGACATCCTGACCGCCGAAGGCATCACGGTCTGGTACACCTCCCCCACCGCGCTGCGCATGCTGATGCGACACGGCCACGACCTGCCGCCGGGAACCGATCTGTCGCGTCTGCGTTTCATCGCCAGTGTCGGTGAACCACTCAACCCCGAAGTCGTGGTGTGGGGCGAACGAGCCTTGGGCAAACCCGTGCACGACAACTGGTGGCAGACCGAGACCGGCGCCATCATGATCGCCAATTTCGCTGCCGAACAGGTCCGGCCGGGCTCCATGGGGCGGCCCTTGCCCGGTATCCATGCCACGATCCTGCGCCGCGGTCCGGACGGCCGGCCGCTGACGCGCGGGGGCGTTCAGCACGCCGACGTCGGCGAGATCGGCGAATTGGCGCTGCATACCGGTTGGCCGTCGATGTTCCGCGAGTACTGGCAGCAGCCACAGCGCTACGACAAAGCCTTCATCGGACCCTGGTATCTGTCCGGTGACCTGGCTCGCCGTGACGCCGACGGCTACTACTGGTTCATCGGGCGCGCCGACGATGTCATCAAGTCCGCCGGACACCTGGTCGGACCGTTCGAAGTGGAAAGCGCGCTGATGGCGCACCCGGCCGTCGCCGAGGCCGGTGTCATCGGCACCCCGGACCCGGTCGCCGGGCAGCTCGTCAAGGCTTTCGTCCTGCTGCGCCCCGGCTATAGCGGCTCCGAGCAGTTGCACGACGAGTTGCTCGCCTTCGGCCGCCGCGCCCTGGGCGCGGTCGCCGCCAAGGAGATCGTCTTCGTCGAAAGCCTCCCGCACACACGCAGCGGCAAGGTGATGCGGCGGCTGTTGCGGGCCCGCGAACTCGGATTGCCCGAAGGTGACGTGTCGACTTTGGAGGCTCCGCCATGACCATGACCGAATCCCCGGCTGGTGCGGTCCCCGGTCGTACCGACCCCGGCCGCCGGATCGAACTCCTGCGTCAGATGATGCGTATCCGGCGTTTCGAAGAGCGCTGCATCCAGCTCTACAGCACCGAGAAGATCAGGGGATTCCTGCATCTCTACATCGGCGAGGAGGCCGTGGCGGCGGGTCTCCTGAGTGAGATCGACGCGCAGGACGCGGTGGTCTCGACCTATCGCGACCACGGGCACGCGCTCGCGCGCGGCATCCCGATGACCGCCCTGATGGCGGAAATGTTCGGGCGCAGTACCGGATGCAGTGGCGGCCGCGGCGGTTCCATGCACTTGTTCGACGCCCAGCGGCGGTTCTATGGCGGGAACGCCATCGTCGCCGGCGGTCTGCCGCCGGCACTCGGTCTCGCGCTGGCCGATGTGCTCACCGATACACCCCACATCACCGTATGCCTGTTCGGTGATGGTGCGTTCGCCGAAGGCGAGTTCCACGAGTGCGCGAACCTCGCCGCCCTCTGGCACCTACCGGTGCTCTTCGCCTGCGAGAACAACCAATACGCGATGGGCACCGCACTGCGCCGGGAACACGCCGCCACCGATCTGGCGCTCCGCGCAGCAGGCTACGGGATGGCATCGTGGCCCGTCGACGGTATGGACGCCGAGGCGGTCGCCGAGGCGGCACGCCGCGCTGTGCAGTCGATCCGGGGCGGTGGCGGGCCCTGTTTCCTGGAATTCCGCACCTACCGCTTCCGTGCTCATTCGCTCTACGACGCCGACCGCTACCGCGACAAAGCCGAGATCGAGCAGTGGAAGGCCCGCGATCCGATCGAACGCCTGTACGGGCAACTGCGGAACGCCGAGATCATCGACGACCGCGGATACGCCGAGATCGAAACAGCGATCGACGCCGAGATCGACGCCGCCATCGTCGAGGCCGAGGCCGCTCCACTGGAACCCGTCGCCGACCTGACCCGTCATGTGTACGCGGAGCGGCAATGACCACCACCTATCGGCAGGCCTTGACAGACGCGCTGCGTGAAGCCCTGGACCGCGATGAGCGGGTCTTCCTGATGGGCGAGGACGTGGGCGCCTACGGCGGGTGCTTCGGCGTCAGCCGCGGCCTTCTCGACGACTACGGGCCGCGCCGTATCCGGGATACTCCGTTGAGCGAATCGGCATTCGTCGGTGCGGGCATCGGGGCGGCGATCGCCGGCCGGCGCCCGATCGTGGAGATCATGACGGGCAACTTCAGCCTGCTCGCCCTGGACCAGATCCTCAACAACGCCGCCACCCTGCGCCATATGTCGGGCGGGCAACTCGATGTGCCGCTGGTGATCCGGATGGCCACCGGAGCCGGCCGCCAGCTCGCGGCGCAGCATTCGCACAGTCTCGAATCCTTCTACGCTCACCTGCCCGGCCTACGCGTACTGTCCGCGGCAACCGTGGCCGACGCCCGGGGCATGCTGTGGCCCGCCCTGCAGGATCCCGACCCGGTGGTGATATTCGAACCGATCGCGCTGTACAACAGCAGTGGCGAGTCCCGCGGCCCGGATACCGTCACCGATATCGATACCGCCGAAGTCGCCCGGCCGGGCAACGACGCCACCGTCGTCGCCTACGGGGGCACCCTGCACACCGCGCTGGCGGCCGCCGAGCAACTCGCCGAGACCGGCGTCGACGCAGAGGTGATCGATCTGCGCACACTGCGACCGCTCGATACGGCCACGATCGTGGAGTCCGTGAGCCGTACCCATCGTCTGGTGACCGTCGACGAGGGCTGGGGCCGGGTCGGGATCGCCGCCGAGATCGCCGCGGCCACCGCGGAGCACGCCTACTACGACCTGGACGCACCGATCCGGCGGGTGTGCACCGCCGAGGTGCCGATCCCCTATGCCCGCCAGCTCGAAGAGGCGGCCCTGCCCTCGGCCGGAGCCGTCGTCGTGGCAGTGCAGGAGGTGGTGAGCTGAGATGACCGAATTCAGAATGCCGTCACTGGGCGCCGATATGGTCGAGGGCACCCTGCTGCACTGGTATGTGCGGCCCGGACAGGTCGTGCATATCGGAGATGTGGTCGCCGAGGTCGATACCACGAAGGCCGCGATCGAGGTGGAGAGCTTCGATGACGGTATCCTCGCAGCGATTCTGGTGCCGGAAGGGGCCACGGTTCCGGTAGGAACTCCATTGGCAACCATCGAACCCGCCGCAGGGTCGGTCGGCGCCCCGCCGTCTGCCGAACGTACGGACGGTGAACCCGCGCCGGAAGACACCCCGGCAGATAGCCACCGGGATGCAGCCACCACACCGGCAGCCGACCACACCGGCCCTGCCCCGTTGCCGCCGCACACCGCTGAGGCGATATCCGGTGGCCGTGAGATCTCACCGCCGGGCGGTGGCGGGACCGGTGAGAAGCCCGGGCACGACCTACATGCCACTCCACTGATCAGGAAACTGGCCGAGGAAGCCGGAATAGATATCGACACCGTCCACGGCTCCGGTCCCGCGGGCCGCGTCGTGCGCGCGGATATCAACCGCATAAAATCCGCCGGAAGCTCGAATGTACCGAGCCCGGAAACCGAGAGAAGAACAGCTCATCCTGCCTCCACGGTGAGCACAGTCCCCAGCGACAAAGCTGTCCAGGGCACACCGAAGACGTATACGGGCCGCGCGTCGGGGTACGCCCGTCGCCTGGCCACCGCAGCAAATATCGAGTTGAGCGGTGTGCAGGGCTCGGGCCCCGATGACGCGGTACGCGCACTAGACCTCCCTACCGACGTATCCGAGCGGCAACCCGCACCCGACGGTGTCCGCCCACCCCCACCGCAGAACGTACCGGGAGACAACGTGACCGCGGAAACCCCCCGGCGCTCCCCCGCCACTGCCCGCCAGATGATAGCGGCGGCGATGACCCGGTCCAAACGCACTGTGCCCCACTACTATCTGTCGAGCACTGTCGATATGGACGCCGCGATGCGGAGGTTGCGGACAGTCAACGAGCAGGCACCGGTGACGGAGCGCATCGTGTCGTCGGCGCTGCTGCTGTGCGCCGCGGCCCGGGCGGCGCGCGCGGTACCCGAACTCAACGGCTTCTGGCTCGACGAAGAATTCCGCCCCGCACCCGATGTGCACGTGGGCATGGTGGTGTCGCTGCGCGAGGGCGGCATCCTGGTGCCGACCATTTCCGACGCCGATCACCTGTCCGCGACCGCGATGATGCAGGCCGTGCGCGACGCGGTAGCGCGGACCCGTGCCGGCCGACTGCGCTCCCGCGACACCGTACAGGCCACCATCACCGCGACCAGCCTGGGCGATCTGGGCGCGGATGCGGTGTTCGGCGTGATCCCGGTCCCGCAGGTCGCGATAGTCGGATTCGGTGCCGTCACCGAAAAGCCTTGCGCGGTCGCCGGAATGGTGGGCGTCCGCCCACAGGTCACCGCCACGCTGTCCGCCGACCACCGGGCCAGTGACGGGGCCGTAGGGGCTCGTTTTCTACGGTGCCTCGCCGATCACCTACAGCATCCGGAGGAGTTGTGCCCATGACCACTGGAATGGCTTCCCGCGCGGAAGCGGTCGCTCTTGTCCGACATTCGCTCAGTGGCTTCGCCACCGAAGCCGAGCTCGCCGAGTTGGGAGAGTCGCAGCCGTTGCGCAGCACGCTCGAACTCGACTCGATCGACTTCCTCACCTTCGTCGAACGGCTCGCTGCGGGCAGCCATCGAAGGATCGACGAAGACGATTACCCACGCCTGTCGACCATCGAATCCTGTGCGCAGTTCCTCACCGAAAGCCGTTAGCGAGCACACCGCCGTCCCGAGATCAGGGATGGATAACGTGTGTGCTTGCCGCGGGCAGGCCCAGCGAGTTACCGATTCCGGTGGCCCATCCTTGGATGGCGGACCAGTCCCGTAGATCGCCGTAGCGGCCACCGCCCATGAGACGGTAGAGCGTACGTGCCTTCCGGGATGCGCCACGACGCTCATAGATCCCGGCGAATGAACGGTAGTCATGGGCGCGTATCGCATCACGCAGGGCTGCGATCTTCTTGGGGACGACCCGCCCGATGCGCCGTCCGACCGGGCCGCGTAACGCCGGGCCGAGCCCGACACCGAAAAGGCGGACATCGGTTGCGGCGAGCTCCGCGCGATTACGGCCGATATAGTCCACGGCCGCAGGCAGGAATTCCATATTGTGGATAGCGCTGCCGAGGATCACGGTGTCGAAGTCCGCGGGGCCAGGTGCATGGCCGACCTCACTCAATTGCACCTCGGCGCCACGGTCTGCCAGATCAGCGGCGACGAACTCGGCGATATCGCGGGTGGATCCCTGTTCCGTGGCGTAGATGACCGCCACCTTCCTGATCGGAGTCATGACTCGAGTGTCGCTCGGTTCCGGACGCATCCAGCAGAGTCGACAGGCCCCTGCCGCAGGGACCATCGACCCGCCGGGGCCCGAGATCCGGGCAATCGGCTGTGGTCAGGACCATCGCCCCGGCCTTCGGCGACTTCCGGCCCTGCACGGGCGCGGGCCGGGTATCGAGGCTGGAAATGCACCCCACCGGTGTTCTCGGACGAGCCGCGAGGAGGCGACCGCATGGCGCACCGTAATGATCCGCTTGCCGCAGGAGTTCACACGGCACACGCCTGGCTCAACGCTGTCGCCGACGAACTGGACACCGAGGACCGGCAATTCGCCTTCCGTGCGCTGCGCGCGTGGATGCATACCGTCCGCGACCGGATCGGGGTGTCCAACTCTGCCCATCTGAGCGCGCAACTGCCCGAACTTCTTCGTGGCGTGTGGTACGAGGGCTGGGTGCCCGCCAGAGTGCCGGTCCGGCACAGTGTCGCCGCGTTCATCGATCAATTCGCCGAACAAGCGCGCATCGAGCGCGGCGAGGTCGTACCGATCGCCGGGAAGATCACCCGAGCACTGGAGCGACTCTTCGCGCCCGGCCAGCTGACCCGGATCTTCGCGGTGCTGCCCGGCCCCCTCGGCATCGCCCTGTGGGGTGATTTCCTCGGCGACCACGAGACTGCGCACGCCTCACCTCGAGCGCATGCCCAGCGATACGCACCCGACCGGAACCACGATCTCGCCCAGCAGCTCCGAGTCCTTGGCGAGGCGGTAGCGGTGTTGGCCCGTGGACTCGAGCAGCTGCCAGCACTGCCCCCGGACGAGCGACGGGTTGCCGCGGCGGCACAGTCGGCGCACCGCATCCTGTTGGCCGAGGGGCTGGTCGATCAGCCCGCCACGGAAGTGGGCTGAGCATGCTGCAGTCCACAGTGTCGCCCGGCCGGCGGATGGGACCGGCTGCCGTGCGCGCAGCCGACCGTGAGACCACACCAGCAGGTCGGATGGCCCAACCATGCGCGGAATCGGCCGAGGCCCACCGGCGAGACGAGCGCATCACCCGATGAAGCGGGAGGAGAACATCATGTCGGCACCGGAGACGGGAGCAACGCGGCCGGGCATCTTCCAGGACCGTCGCGAAGCGGGACGGGCACTGGCCCGGTTGCTGGAGCATTATCGCGGCGACCCCGACGTTGTGGTGCTGGGCTTGGCGCGGGGTGGTTTGCCGGTCGCGTGGGAGATCGCCGCCGCGCTGGGAGCGCCGATGGATGCGATGATCGTGCGCAAACTCGGTGCGCCCGACAACCCGGAATTCGCCATCGGCGCGCTGGCCTCCGACGGTCGTATCGTGCTCAACGACGATGTCGTACGCGCCCTGCGACTCTCCGCAGCTCAGGTTCGGGAAATAGCACGTGATGAGGCGGCGGAGCTGGCCCGGCGTGAGGCGGCCTACCGCAGCGGGCGGGGGCCGCTCGAGGTGGCCGGCCGCACAGTGATCCTCGTCGATGACGGGCTCGCGACCGGCGCGAGCATGTTCGCCGCCGTCGAGGCGATCCGCGACGCGGAACCGAAACAGATCGTCGTCGCCGTCGCCGCCGCACCCGAATCCACCTGCCGCGAACTCGGCGCCGCGGTCGACGAATTGGTCTGTGCGACCATGCCCTCACCGTTCCGGGCCGTCGGCGAATCGTATTGGGATTTCACCCAGGTCACCGACGAAGAAGTCGCGGAATTGATGGCCGCCCCCACGAGCGACGCACCCCGGCGCCCTGCTTCGGATGCGGCGGTACTGCGCGATGCGGCCATCGATGCCCCGGCCGGGGTACCGCCTTGGGAGGTACTCGATGATCTGGTCGGCGATGCCCGGTTCGTGCTCATCGGAGAGAGCTCGCACGGTACCCACGAGTTCTACTCGGCGCGCGCGGAGATCACCAAATGGCTCATCGAGCAGCGCGGGTTCACCGCGGTGGCGGCCGAAGCCGACTGGCCCGATGCCCACCGGGTCGACCGATATGTACGGGGGCACGGCAACGACCGCGATGCCGACGAGGCTTTGGCCGGCTTCGAACGCTTTCCGGCGTGGATGTGGCGCAACACAGTCGTCCGGGACTTCGTCGAATGGATGCATGCCCACAACGCCCTGTGCCGCGAAGCCGGCGTCTCCGAATCCGGGTTCTACGGACTCGATCTGTACAGCCTGCACCGTTCGATGCGCGAAGTGGTGCGCTACCTCGAGAAGGTCGACCCACGCGCGGCACGGCGGGCTGCGGCGCGCTACTCGTGCTTCGACCAGGTGAGCGGGGACGACGCCGAGGCCTACGGTTTCGCCGCGGCGTTCGGCGCCGGCGAGTCCTGCGAAAGAGAAGTCGTCGATCAACTGGTCGAACTGCAGCGCGGACTGCTCACCGCCACGATGTCACACGGCCGGGGTGACGACGAACAATTCGATGCCCTGCGCAACGCCTGGTCGGTCCGCAATGCCGAGCTCTACTATCGTGCGATGTTCGCGGGGCGGGTGCACTCGTGGAATCTCCGCGACCGGCATATGGCACAGACCTTGGAGGCCCTGGCCACCCACCTGGCACGACCGGGAGAATACGCTCGGATCCACGGCGAACCACGCATCGTGTTGTGGGCACACAACTCCCATGTCGGCGACGCGCGCGCCACCGAACTGGGCGCCGAAGGCCAGGTCACTATCGGCCAATTGGTCCGCGAACGGCACGGCGACCGATGCCGGACCATCGGTTTCAGTACCAGCTCGGGCACCGTCACCGCGGCCCGCGCCTGGGGTGGTCCCGCGCTGCGTGAAACCGTTCGTGACCCGCTGCCGTCCAGCCTCGAATGCCTGTTGCGCGATACCGGGAGGCCGGAGTTCCTGCTCCGGCTCGATACAGCCGGAACAGCCGCCGGAGTGCTCGACACGCCCCGGATACAGCGCGCCATCGGTGTCGTGTACAGCCCCGGCACCGAGCGACAGAGCCACTACTTCCACGCTCGCACGGCCCGGCAGTTCGATGCCCTCATCCATATCGACACCACGACCGCGCTGCAGCCACTGGCATCGGACAGCCGGGGCGGCCGGGGCGGCCGGGGCGGCCGGGGCACTGTACCGGAGAGTTACCCCAGTGGCCTGTGAGCTGTTGTCGTCGTTGGTAGCTGTTCACCTTCGGCCCGTTCCGCCGCGGGTGCCGGCGGGACGTTGGAGCCCCTGGTCGCCGGTGACGCCGGTGACCGCGTCATACGCTGCGGCAAGCCGTTCGAGCGGACCCGGGCCCCGTTCCCGACCGGCACGGCATCGAGATGCCGGGTGCGCAGGTCCTGCATGAGGTCTTCGATGAACGGCATCCCTTCCGCGCGCATGAGTTCCTGGCGGGCCCGCAACTCGCGCGTTCCCGTTCGCCAGTCGAGGCCCCAGTTCCCGAGCGCGAAGATGATCGGCAGGGTCTGGATGCCGGCTTCGGTGAGGCTGTAGCGGGCGCGTTGACCACGCGCGGCATCGTCCTTGGTCAAAATGCCTGCGGCGACGAGCTTCTTGAGCCGGTCGCTGAGGATGTTCGAGGCGATGCCCTCGATCGATCCGTTCAGCAGTCCCGGAAGTACCGACGATCCCCGAAGATCACATCCCGCAACACCAGTACCGACCAGTGATCACCGAGCGCTTCGACCGCGGCGTTGATCGCACATCCCGATCTCGGTTCCACAACTTCTCCTTGACGCGGTAGGGGGCCCCACTTACTTTTGTGATTGCATTTTACAACCAGTTGAAGGAGTAGTGCATGGGCAAGGTCCGGGTCGATCTGAACATCTCTCTGGACGGGTACGCGACCACCACCGATCAGACGCCCGACGATCCGATGGGCAAGGATTGGAACCGCCTGGTCGCGGCCTACGCGGCAACCAGGACTTTTCGGGAGCGTGTCCTCGGCGTCCGGTTGTGGGACGACCTGCGCGAGCTGGAGGAAGGCTACAAGGTCGACAGCGAGGTCGCATCGAGTGGCACGATCCACGTGACGTTCTCCCGCTGAGCGGCTCCCGAGCCGGGCACCGGCGTCCGCATCGGCGCCCTCTGCTCAGTCGGCGGTGGTGACCTCGATCTTCTTGGCGGTCTCCTGCGGTTCCCGCAGGGGGACGCCGACAGTGAGGATGCCCTGAGCGTAGTCGGCTTCGATCTTGTCCGTTTCCGCGTTCTGGGGCAGCGCGACGGTGCGGTAGAACGAACCGTAGCTGAACTCGGAATGGCCGTTCTCGGCTTTCTTTTCCGATCGTTCGGCCTTGATCACCAGCTGGCGTCCCTGGACGCTCACGTCGATATCCTTCTTCGGATCGACGCCGGGAATCTCCGTGCGAACGGTGTATCGACCGTCTTCGACCGAGTCCTCGACACGTAGCAGGTGCCCGCTGAACATCGGCCCGAGACCGGTCGGGGCGAATGTGTTCCACAGATCGTGCAGTTCCGGAAGCAGTGGCTCACGGTGAGCGGGGAGCAGTCCCATGATGTCTCCTTTGATGACGCCGGATATATGGACCTACCGATTCCACCGTGTCACGCTGCGTCCGGGCCAGGGTCCGACGTCGCCGCATCCACCGCCGGGCGGCCACTCACCGAAGGACGGAAGTCCCCGACATTCGTCGGTGACGGCACCGGTGCGCCGCTCGCCGAGCCACATCGCTCTTCGCCTATACGCCGAATAGGACCAAGTACCTATGGTGTGACGACGATCGGACCTCGTGGAACACGCTTCCGTGGTCGAGCCTTGAGGAAGGCTGCGGAGCCAGAGCCTTGAGGAAGGCCACGGAACCCGCGCGAAGACACGCGCGATCCGCGGGAGGCGACGGCAGAAGCGTGCCCCGCGCGACCGGAACGAGCCGGAGGAGGCGGAGTTGCGATGCGAGCCCAGGTCGGGGATTGGCTGATCGTCGAAGGACGCGCACTCGGTGGCTCTGTTCGCCGCGGACTGATCGAAGAAGTCCACGGCACCGACGGCGCGCCGCCGTACCTCGTGCACTGGACCGATACCGGGAGCCGCGCACTCACGTTTCCCGGTCCCGACGCCCGCGTGGTGACGAGCGCGGAGTTACGCGCCGAGGAGGAGATCGTCACGAACCATTTCTCCTCGAAGCACTACCGGACGACGCGCACTTGACGGTAGCGAGCTGTTCCGGCCGGGAGTGTTCGCTACGCATCCGTCGCCGGGGCCCGACGATCCTCCAGGCGAACGGTGTCCCCCGGCGACAGGCGTACCGCCTGGCCCCGGCATACGATATCGATCGGCGGTGCGTCGCCGGGTTCGGAACCGATCTCGACCATCCTGCCGCCGACTCGCACCATCAGCCGATGGCCCCGATACAGCATGGGAAACGACAGCGTTCCCAGCGTTTTCGGCCAGTAGGGGCAGAAGATGAGCCGGTCACCGCGCACCTCCAGCCCGGTGAAGCAACGCTGGAGCAGGTCGACGCTGCCCGCCATCGCGGCAAGGTGGATTCCTTCGCTGGTGGTACCACCCTGGATATCGCCCACATCGGATTCGACCACCCGCGCGAAGAATTCCAGGGCGCGTTCCCGGTTGGCGCGGGCGAGCACCCAGGAATGCACGAGGGCGCTCAAGGTCGAACCGTGCGATGTCCGGATCAGGTAGTAGTCGATCGTCCGGGGGATCATCTCCCCCGGTAACTCGTAGCCGAGGCGCGCGAACAGTTCGCGCAGTTCGTCTGCCGAGAACAGGTAGAACAGCATGAGCACGTCGGCTTGTTTTCCCGCGCGGTATCGGCAGATATCGTCGCCCTCGGCGTCCAGGATCCGGTCCAGCCGCTGGATATCGCCGTAACGGCGTCGGTAGTGGTCCCAGTCCAGTTCCTGTAGCCGGTCGTAGCCCTCGAACTGACTGATGACACCGTCGTGGAAGGGCACGTACATCCGGTGGGCGACCTCGCGCCAACGCGGTAGTTCCCCGGAAGCCACCCCGAGGCGCTCGAGCAGTTCGGCGCGAGCGCGGGGTGCGATCACCTCGAGCGCTTCGAGTGCGCAGTGGATCGTCCAGGCTGCCATGACATTGGTGTAGGCATTGTTGTCGACGCCCGCTCCCGGTGCGTCCGGGTAACCGGCGTGGAATTCGTCCGGACCGATCACACCGGTGAGTACATAGCGATCGAGCCGTGCATCGAAATCGGCCAGCGCCGCCCAGAACCGGGCTGTTTCCACCAGCAGCTCGGCGCCGCGCTCGGTGAGGTACTCCAGGTCGCCGGTCGTCTGGTAGTACTGCCAGACGGTGTAGGCGACGGCGGCACCCACGTGATGCGCGCGCCGGCTCGGGTCCGGATTCCACCGGCCCGACAGCGGATTGAGGTGGAGCTGCTGGCTCTCCTCGCGCCCGTCGCTTCCGGACTGCCAGGGAAACATCGCTCCGACGAGCCCGGCCGCGGCGGCTGCCCGGCGGGCTTCGGGTAGGCGCCGGTACCGGTAACGCAGCAGCGACCGGGTCAGCCCCGGAAATCGTGGAGTCAGGACGGGCAGCACGAACAGCTCGTCCCAGAAGACATGGCCGCGATAGGCCTCACCGTGCAGGCCGCGCGCGGGCACTCCGGCGTCCAGGTCGGCAGTGTTCGGCGACAGTGTCTGGAGCAGATGGAGGAGATGCAGGCGCAGGGTTCGGACCGAGCCGTGGTCGTCGAGGTCGATGCGCATACGTCCCCAGATCCGATCCCAAGCAGCGGCGTGTCCGGCGAATAGGGTTTCGTAGTCCTGCGCAGTCTCCAGCCCTCGTGCTGCCTCGTCATCGGGGCCGGCCGAGGCGTGATCACGACCTGTGCGCACCACCACCGTTTTCTCCAGGACGACCGGATCACCTTCGCGGGCTTCGACGGTGAACTCGTGGCCGATAGATCGTTCCCCACATACGGTCTCCGGCGCCGCGGCCCTGCCAGATCGCAGGATATTGCGGATCGCGACGGTTATCGGTACCAGTGAATTGTTGGTCTGTGTCGCCAGGAGCGCCGAGTTGCCGGACAGGCGGGTTGTTCGCACCGCACCCAGATGGGTGCCGGACAGCTCGCGGTAACGCTCGACGAGGCTGTTGGTCACCGATCCGTCCACGGTCGATCGGAGGTACAGCGCACCGGTCCAGTTCTCGGCGGTGATCGTGGTGACGAGTGCGGCCAGGTGGGGCCGGTGTACGGCGACGAAACGCCGCTGCTCCACTCTGGTGATCCGCCCGGTGTCGTCGCGGAACCGGAACCGCCGGGTCAGCTCGGCGCGGCGGATATCCAATCGCTGGTGGTAGTCCAGCAGTTCCGCGGTGTCGAGTTCGAACCAGTCGCCGTCGGATATCCGGAAGGTGACCGGTAGCCAGTTCGGCACATTCACCAGGCTCTCGTTGTCGATCTCCTGCCCCGCCACCCGGTCGCGGAGCCGGTTGTAGAGGCCGGCGACGTAGGTTCCGGGATAGTGCGATTCGCCTGCTCGGCATTCCGGCGCCGCGCCGCGGGTGGCGAAGTAGCCGTTGCCCAGGGTGCACAACGCTTCCCGGAGCTTCTCCCGCTCCGGCTCGTAGCCCTCGTAGACCAGCGACCAGGTCTCCGCCTCGGTGCCGGCCGGCGCGGCGCGCACGAGATGCACCAGTCGGTTCAGGAAGCTACCGACCCGGCGTGGCCCGGCCAGCGAGTAGCGGGCGGCGGTATACCTGTCGGTGTTCTCCGCATCGTGCACGACCAGGGCGAGCCCGACCGGCTCGATCGCGTCGAAGGCGTCCTCGTCGGTCACATCGTCCCCGAGATATACCGGAAGGGCGGCGCCATCGAGATGCCGCAGGATCCAGCGCACCGCGTCGCCTTTGTCCCAGTCGACGTCCGGCCGCAGCTCGACGACTTTGCGACCGGTGCTCACCCGCAGGCCGGCGGCACGCCCGGTGTCGCGCACCGTGGACATCACCTGTTCGGCTGCCTCGGCGCCGGCGGTGCGGAAGTGCACGGCGACCGCGAAGCGCTTGTGCTCGACCATTACACCCGGGGTGTCACGCAGTCGCGACCTCAGGAGTTCGGCGGCATCGGCCAGGGCTGTTTCGGCGCCGGGCACCACATCGTGCACATGCCGGGTACCGTCGGGGGCCATCAATTCGAACCCGTGACTACCGGCGAGCCAGACCCCGGGTACCGGCATTCGTTCGCGGAGGTCGTCCAGACCCCGGCCGCTGATCACCGCGACCGGGCAGCGTTCGGCCAGTTCCGTGAGGGCGGTCGCCACGCCCTCCACCATCTCGGCGACAGCCGGGTCGGTGACGATCTCGGCCAGGGTTCCGTCGAAATCCATGAGCACAGCGGGCTTCTCGATGCCCAGCAGGTCGGTGACCCGGGGCCAGAACTCGAACGCGTCCGGCACCTCCCCGATACGGCGGAAACCTCCCCGTACCCCTATCCGCACCGCGTCGTCGACGGCCGCGTCGGCACCCGCAGCCACCAGCCGACCGCCGCGACCGGTCCGCTCGATTCCGATGACCAGCGCGAAACCTCCGGCTCGTCCGGCTGCCACTCCCGCCTCGGCATCCTCGACGACCACCGCCCGGGCCGGAGCGACGTCCAGGCGCGATACCACCTCACACAGCATCGCGGGATCGGGCTTACCCGGCAGTCCCAGCTCCGCCGCGTCCACCCCGTCGACCCGGACCTCGAAGAGACGAGCGATACCGGCGGCCGCGAGTACCTGCGCGCAGTGCCGGCTGGCCGAGAACACCCCCGTACGTATTCCCTGGAAACGGAGGCGGCGCACCAAGGCGACGGTCGAATCGAATGCCGCCACCCCGTCGCGGGCGAGAATCTCCCGGAAGAGATCGTCTTTCCGATTGCCCAATCCACAGATGGTCGCGGCCGAATCCGGATCGGCCGGATCGCCGCGCGGCAGCTGGATATGCCGGGTAGCCAGAAAATCCTCGACGCCGGAGTAGCGGGGTTTACCGTCCACGTATTTCAGGTAGTCCGCCTCGGTGAACGGCGACCGATCCTCACTGGTGCCGGGCGGTCTCGCCGCCAGAAAGCCGTCGAATGTCGCAGTCCAGGCGGCAGCGTGTATCGAGGCACTGTCGGTCACCACGCCGTCCATATCGAAGATCACCGCGTCGTATCGGCGGGTGTCGATCTGCGGCGCCGGCTCGTGGGCCGCCGGCACCGGGTCCACCTCCGGACCGTGCTGGAGCATTCGACCTCCTCCTCCGCCGTCCGATGTCCCGGCGCTGAACGCTGCGGGATCACCGCAGGCCGTGGGCGGTCATCCGCAGACCTGTTCGCACGTATCGTCCCGCACCCGCCCGCGCCGGCGGGAGTGCCGAAAGTCCCTGCCGACGGTATTTCGGCTCCGGCCGGTCCGGCCCGGCGGGAATACGACTTTGGACTCCTGGACCCGGGACCAAGGTCCGCATCCATGATCGCGCCGGCCTTCTAACGTCGCACTCATCGGCACCAGCCGGAACGGCCCGGAAGCCGCGAGCGGACGCGTCGCGGCTTCTCGAGCCGGCGAGCGGGAGGAATTCGCGCCAGTGAGCACACACACCGAACCAGCCGTCGTAGCAGGTATCGACGGTTCGTCCGTTTCTCTCGGAGCCCTGCGCTGGGCCGCACGAGCAGCCGCCCGGTACGGCGCCCCGTTGAACCTGGTCTACGCCGTCGGCGCACCGATCGATTTCGGGCCGGGGCTCGGTGTCGTGGCCTTCGACAATCAAGCGATGCGGGCCGACGGCGAGGCCGTCTGCGCCGCCGGCGAGAAGCTCGCCCGTGAAATCACCGGCGAAGTGGAGATCAGCACAGTCGTCGTCGATCCGGCGCCCGCGCCGACACTGATCGAGCGATCCCGCGACGCCCGGATGGTGGTCGTCGGAACGCACGGGTACGGCGCCCTGGGGCGGGGGCTTCTGGGATCGGTCAGCACGGCGCTGGCCCGGCATGCGCACTGCCCGGTCGCGGTCATCCCGGAAACTTACGCTGAGCACGAGGACGAACGCGCCGGCTTGCCCGTGGTCGTCGGAGTGGACGGCTCTGCGCGCGGTGCGGAGGCTGTCGAGATCGCTTTCGAGGAGGCCTGCCGACGCGGGGTCGCTCTCGTGGCGGTCACCACGTGGTCGGAGTTCTTCCGATACGTCTCCCGCTCCGAGATGCAGGAGCAAGCCCGCGCGGTCCAGGCCGAAAGCCTAGCCGGTTACGGGGAGCGGTATCCCGATGTACCCGTCACCCACGTCGTTGCCGAGGAGCGGCCCGCGCGGCGTCTGCTGCGTGAGGCCGACGGTGCGCAACTCGTGGTCGTCGGTAGTCACGGCCGTGGTGGTTTCGCCGGGATGACGCTCGGCTCGACCGGTCAAGCCGTGCTCCACAGCGTTTCCGTCCCGCTGATCATCGCCCGGCAGCGAATCTGACGGGCAATTCGTCAGTGCGGCAGGCCGTTGCGGCTCCACGACGGTCTGCCCTGACCCGGTCGGCGCCGAGCGGCGCCCGGATCCGTTCAGGGCACCAGGACCGCGGCCCCATCGAAACGTCCGTGCGACAGATCGGACAGAGCTCGATCGGCTCGATCCAACGAGTACGGATGTGTCGTGACCCGCAACCGGTGCTCTTGTGCGAAGGCCATGAATTCACGCGCATCGACCCGGGTATTGGAGGTGACACTGCGGAGCTGCCGTTCCCGGAACAGGTGGCGCTGGTAGTCGAGCGGGGGAATATCGGTGAGGTGAATCCCCGCGAGCGCCAGTGTGCCTCCAGCGCCGAGCGCCTCCAGCGCGGGGGGCACCAACTCACCCACCGGCGCGAAGAGGATCGCCGAATCCAGCTGTTCCGGCGGCGGGTCGGCGGCCCGCTGGACAGAGGCGACTCCGAGCGCCGAGGCCAGTTCACGCGCAGCGGCACCCCTGGTCATGACGTGGACACGGGCTCCCCGCGCGAGGGCGACCTGGGCCGTGAGATGGGCGCTGCCACCGAAGCCGTAGATGCCGAGCACGCCCCCGTCCGGCAGTGCTGCCCGGCCGAGGGCTCGGTAGCCGATGATCCCGGCACACAGCAGCGGTGCCACCTCGCGGTCGTCGTAGCCGGTCGGCAAGGACAGCGCGAACTCTGCTGGGACGGTAGCGTATTCGGCGTAGCCGCCGTCGGCATCCCAGCCCGTGTAGCGCGAGCTGGGGCACAGGTTCTCCGCGCCGCGCCGGCAGAACTCGCATATTCCGCAGGTATGGCGCAGCCACGGGATCCCGATGCGGTCCCCCACCGCGAACCCGGTGTGATCCGTGTGGTCGGTATCGACGACTTCCGCGACGATCTCGTGGCCGGGTACGACATGCCGGCGATGGACCGGTAGGTCGCCCTCCACCACATGGAGGTCGGTCCGGCACACACCGCACGCCAGTACCCGGGCCAGCAGCTCACCGGGCCCCGGCTCCGGAACCGGCACGTGGCACGCACCGAGCGGACTCCGGTCGATACTGCCCGCAGAGCCAACCCGCCGAGCTCGCATGGCCGCGGGAACTGTCCGCGGACGGTTCACACCGCGACCTCCTCGATCATTCTCGTGCCGGAGACGAGGGTGGGTTCCATGCCGAGCACCGCCCCGGCCGGATCGTCCCAGGTGCCGAGCCGGCGCGCGTACTCTGCCGCCAGGTCACCGGCGGCGATGGCATGGGCCGGACCGATGGCCAGCACCGACCATCCGGTCCTTCGCACCGGGTCGATATCGTCGGCTTGGTAGGCGACGATCACCGATCGCCCCAACGCCGGAACGAGCCCGGCGGACAGGCGAGTACAAAAAATGATCGACCCGTCCGCACCGATCAAATGGTTCACCGGGCGCACCGCGGGTAGCGCGTCGTGAGTGAACACGATCCGACCGAACGGGGCGGCCGCGAGCAATCGCAAAGCCTCCGCCCGCTCGATTCCCACGGTCAGCCGCGTGCCCGCGCCGTGGGCCGGGGTCCTCTCCGAACCTGGCACCTCTGTCACCGCTTCCTCGCTGGGCCCATATCTAGATAGCACCATCGAGCCGTGACTCAGGACAGGGTCGTATTCCCTTTCCGTAGTGCAGGAGGTCCTGACCTGAGCGGCCGCCACGCAAACGCACCAGGTGGACGAGAATGCAGTTCGGTCGGGTCGCGGCGAGGCGTCACCGGAATAAGCCGAAGGTCCTCTTCGCGATGGTCGCGTGGCACTGTGCATTCGGCGTGACGGTTCGTAGCGTCGAGATCATCGGGTGATCCGGCACGTGGTCCCCCGGACTGCCGCACCTCGGCCCGGCGTCACGGAGGCGAAGCATGCGCTACCAGGTCAGCGTCGACGAATCCGGCCCGCATACCGTGCTCGCCATCCGTCGGAGGGTACGAACCGACCGGGCCGGGGACGATATCGGCAACGGCATGGCCGAACTCTACGAACTGGCCCGCACCCTGCGTCTCGTACCGGTCGGCCCACCACGCACGACCTACCACGGTGACTTCCGCCGAGGCGGTACGACCGGTGTCGAATTCGAGCTGCCGGTCACCGGGCCGGCCGGGGACTCCGACCTCGGCTTCACCATCCACCGCAGCGAACAGCAGTCCTTCGCACACACCTGCCACCACGGTGATTACGCCGGCATCGCCGCGGCCTACCAGGCGATCGACCGCTGGATCCAGGACTCCGGCCGCCACGCCACCGGTCCGCCCACCGAGATCTACCACGTGGCACCGGATGAGATTGTTGCTCCCGCCGAGCTGCTCACCGAGATCCGCGTTCCGGTCACCCCGGTCGTCCTGGCTGTCCGGGTCCACGGCCCGTTCGCGACCATTGTCGACACAACCCGCGAGATATTGCGTTATCAGGGCTTCGAGGTGATCGGCGAGTTGGACGTCGCGAAGGCGATGGCCGGGCGATCGAGGAACGAATTCGGGAGCTGTTCGATCATCGACGCCTACCACCCCGGCCTCGCCCTCCGAATGATGGAAGCTGTCGGTGCGATCGCACCACTGCTGCCCTGCTCCATAAGCCTGCGCGCAGACGGTGCGCTCACCGTCGTCGAAACGACGGACCCGGACCTGCTCCTGAAACGCGGCGACCTCGGCGCACTGGAACCGACGGGGCGCGAGATGAGGCAACGACTCGAAACCCTGCTGCGAACCCTCGCGGACAAGTGCGCGGCCGACGATGAAGTACCGGGCGCTACCGCGCGTGCTACGACACAAGCCCCGGGACGAGCACAAGTGCGAGGTGACCGGTGATCATCGAACAGTTCGCCTCCTGACCGACCGGGTCGAGCGACCCCCGACCGCTCGGCTACAGCGGCACCACCGGATTCCGGAGCCACTGAACGGCACACCGGAGCTCCAAGCCGGACGAGAGGTCTTTGGTCCCGGAAAGCGAGGCCCTCTATCACCGCACAGCCGCTTGCCCACTCCGTAGTCTGTAACGACCTGTACCTGAGAGAAGGTGGGTCCATGATCAGGGTGTTCTTGGTCGACGACCACGAGATCGTGCGCCGCGGAGTGGCGGATCTGATCGAGTCCGAACCGGATATGGAAGTCATCGGCGAGGCCGCGAACGCCTCCCAGGCGCTGGCCCGTATTCCCGCCCTGCGACCCGATGTCGCGGTACTCGATGTGCGGCTGCCCGACGGCAACGGTATCGAGCTGTGCCGGGAACTGCTCTCGGCCGGCCGAGGCCTGCGCTGCCTGATGCTGACCTCTTTCACCGACGAGCAGGCCATGCTGGACGCCATTCTGGCCGGGGCGAGCGGCTACGTCGTCAAGGACATCACCAGCCTCGACCTGACCAACGCCATCCGGCAGGTCGGCGCCGGCAAATCGCTACTGGACAATCGCGCCGCGGCCACACTCATGGCGAAGTTCCGAGCCGAAGCCGAAGCCGCCACCGGACCGCTGGCCGGCCTGACCGACCAGGAACGCACCCTGCTCGCGCTGCTCGGCGAGGGTCTCACCAACCGGCAGATCGCCGGACGGATGTTCCTGGCGGAGAAAACGGTGAAGAACTACGTATCACGATTGCTGACCAAACTCGGGGTCGAACGCCGGACCCAGGCCGCCGTGATCGCGTCGAAGATGACCCTGCCCGACAAAAAGGTGTAGCTCCGGTCACGCCTGCCGCCCAGTTGATGCTGCTCGCGCATTGGCCGGGGCCGGAGACGGTGGAAGAATGCAGTTCATGAAGCGGCGGGTTTCCCCGACCAGCGATCGGCCAGCGGTCACCGAACCGCTATCCAAGCTGCGCCTTCGTGAGCTACTCGACGAGGTGCAGGACCGAGTTGCCCAGATCGTCGATGTCCGCGACCGGATGGATCGCCTCATGGAAGCGATGCTGTCCATCACCGCGGGGCTCGATCTGGACGACACATTGCGATCCATCGTGCACACCGCCATCGAACTGGTGGACGCCGGGTACGGCGCACTCGGCGTATACGGAACCGACCGCGCGAAAGATCAGTTGGCCCAGTTCATCTACGAAGGCATCGACGATCACACCCGCGCTCTGATCGGCGACCTCCCCCGCGGGCACG
Source organism: Nocardia sp. NBC_01329 (assembly GCF_035956715.1). Taxonomy (NCBI): domain Bacteria; kingdom Bacillati; phylum Actinomycetota; class Actinomycetes; order Mycobacteriales; family Nocardiaceae; genus Nocardia; species Nocardia sp. NBC_01329. Next base: position 3,199,060 of record NZ_CP108381.1, read on the forward strand.
GTGTGCTGGGACTGCTGATCCAGGACCCCAAGCCCATCCGCCTGCCCAATATTTCGGGCCACCCCGCTTCAGTCGGCTTCCCGGCGCACCATCCCCCCATGCACAGCTTCCTGGGGGTACCGGTGAAGGTCCGCGACGAAGTATTCGGCAACCTCTACCTCACCGAGAAGATCGGCGCCCAGGAGTTCACCGAGGACGACGAGGTCGTGGTGCAAGCGCTGGCCGCGGCCGCCGGTATCGCCATCGAGAACGCCCGGCTCTACGAACGTTCGCAGGCACGCCACCGCTGGCTGGAAGCGACCCGGGACGTCGCCACCGACCTACTCGCGGGAGGCACACCCCAGGAAATACTGGATCTCGTCACCGAACGAGCCCTGAAGCTCACCGGAGCCGCCTGCACCTTCGTGGCACTCCCGGAAGATCCCGACCTGCCCTGCCGGGATGTCGGTCAACTGTCCATCGCCGCTGCCGCGGGCGAGCGAGCCGATGATCTGCGCGAACAACGCCTCCCACTGCACAGCTCCCGAGCCGACCAGGTGTTCCGGCACGGTCGTACGGTCACCCTCGACCGCCTGCCCGACAGCTTCCTACCGGATACGAACACCGGTTGGGGGCCCGCACTCGTCCTTCCACTCGTGGTCGGTGACGAGGTCATCGGGCTCCTCACCGCCGTGCAGCCCGCCGACGGCCACCCCCTCGACCCCGCGGTCCAGGCAATGATGTCCGTGATCGCCAACCAGGCCGCGCTGGCGCTGCAACTCGCGGAGACCCAGCAGCGGATGCGGGAACTCGATGTGGTCGCCGACCGCGACCGGATCGCCCGCGATCTGCACGACCACGTCATTCAGCGGCTCTTCGCCGTCGGTCTGGGCCTCCAGGGCACCCTGCAGCGCGCGCGCAGCCCGGAAGTGAAAGCACGGCTGGGCGAAACGATCGAGGACCTGCAATCCATCGTGCAGGAGATCCGCCACTCGATCTTCGATCTGCACAGCACTTCATCCGCGACATCGACCGACTACCGCAAGCACCTGCACAACATCGTCACCGAGCTGACCGCCGAAACGGATCTGCGCACCACCATCCGACTCGCCGGACCCCTCACGGTGCTGACGCCGCCCCTGTCCGACGATGTGGAAGCCGCACTACGCGAGGCGGTCAGCAACGTGGTCCGGCATGCGCACGCCACCACCCTTTCGGTCGAGTTGCGCGTGAACGACGAGGTCACACTCGAGGTCACCGACGACGGGATCGGCCTGACGCCCGAGATCGACCGGCGCAGCGGGCTGGCCAATCTGACAGCCCGCGCGCAACGAGCGGGCGGCAGCTGCCGGATCACCGGCAACCCGGCCGGTGGAACCGTCCTGCACTGGAGTGCCCCCCTCCCCTGATAGCTCCGGAGTCGGCAGACCGGCCGCGCCTCTCACCGCCATCCATTGTTGTCCGCAGCGACACCACATAGGGCAGATGGACCCGACCGGACAGGGCCGAAGGCCCGGAATTCCGGTGCCCCATCCGGTCCGACGGACTCTGGCCGCTCACGGCGAGCGGAAACACACTGAGACTATGACCGGCCTCGACCTTCCTGCCTCGGCCGCACAACCCGACCGGGCCACCCTGCTCACGGCCATGCGGGTGGCGGCCCGTGCCCCCTCGGTGCACAACACCCAGCCGTGGCAGTGGATATACCGAGATCATCGCCTGAGTCTCTACCGCGACGACGACCGCCGCCTCGGCACTGCCGACCCCGCCGGAAGACAGCTGGTGATCAGCTGCGGCACGATGTTGCACCACACCCGGACCGCCTTCGCCGCGGTCGGCTGGCGGGCCGAGACCGTGCGCCTGCCCGACCCCGCCCGGCCCGAACTCCTGGCAACGCTCACCTTCCGTCCGTTACCGGACGCACCCACCGTGCTGCGAAACCGCCCCGAAACCATCGAGCGGCGCCGGACCGACCGCCTGCCGCTGCGGGAGCCGGGCGATCTGACCGGCCTGGTCCGATCGGCCCGGCTGCTCTCCCAGCGATACGACGTGATGCTCGACCTCCTCGACGCGGCCACAGCGCGCCGACTCAGCGCGGCCTCCGAACACGTGGCGGCACTACGCCGCTATGACATTCCCTACCTCGCCGAACTGTATTGGTGGAGCGGTCACGAACAGATCCCCGAAGGGGTCCCTGCCGCCGCGCTGGTCTCGGCGGACGAGGCCGCTCGGGTGCCCGCCGGTCGCGAGTTCCCACCGTCCGGCCACACCGCGCGCCGAGGAGATCAACAGGATCACGCCCGGCTCTGGGTACTCGCCACCGAAAACGACTCCGCCCTCGCCTGGCTACGAACCGGCGAGGCGCTCTCGGAGATCCTGCTCGAATGCACGGCCGCGGGCCTGGCGACCTGCCCGTTGACGCATATCACCGAGCTGCCCAGCACGCGGCGTATCGCCTCGAACGCGGCCGGCGGGCACGGCATCGCACAGGTGATCGTGCGGGTCGGGCTGGCACCGGACCGCGAACAGCACTCGCAGACTCCCCGTCGTCCGATATCCGATTTCCTCACCATCGACCCCGATACCGCCGCCGCGGGCAGTGGCGAAAGGCCGGCTGTTCCGTCTACATGGTCCCCTACAGCGGGAGCACCGGAGCCGAAGGAACCGAGCCGATGACCGGTACCGCAGACCGCGCTCCGGCTCTCCCGATCGTCGTCGGTGTCGACGGCTCCGAGGCCTCCGCTCTCGCCGTGCGATGGGCGAGCGAAACCGCCGCTCTACCCAGGTGCGGTGCCGGGTTCCACTGCCTGCTCGCGGGGTCCACGAGCAATATCGTCGTGCAGCGTGCCCACTGCCCGGTCCTCGTCGCCCACGCGACCTGAGTCGAGCGCGTGGCCCACCGCGACGCACCGAAGCCGCCTCCCGAACAAGACGGGGTGGTGTCCGGGGCTCATACCCGGCCACCGCGGAGATCCGGTTCGACCGGCGATCCGCGTGACATCGACCCGCGCGAACCCATTACCGCGCTGATACGTGATCTGCGCACGACCTCGGACGGGCTCACGTCCCGGGAAGCCGCACGCAGACTCGAGGTCTACGGCCCCAACGAATTGCCCGTGCGCCGCGGGCAATCCCGATGGGTGGCGCTGGGCCGACAGTTCAGCCATCCGCTCGCATTGCTCTTGTGGGCAGCTACGGCACTCGCCTTCGCCAGCGGGGCCGCAGCACTCGGGACCGCCGTCTTCGTCGTGATAGTGCTCAACGCGGTGCTCGCCTTCTGGCAAGAGAACCAGGCAGAACACGCGGTCCGTGCCCTGAGCGGTTTCCTGCCCGATGAAGTGGCAGTCCTGCGTGACGGGCAGCGGGTCCGAGTTCCGGTCGCGGCACTGGTCCGGGGCGACGCGCTGCTCATCGAGGAAGGGGAACGGATCCCCGCCGACGCACGCCTGATCGCTGGAAACGTCGATGTGGACATGTCCGCGCTCACCGGCGAATCCGAGGTTCTGCATCGAAGTCCCGCTCAGCCCGACCACGCCGATCGTGCACTGGATTCGCCGGCTCTGGTCTTCAGCGGCACCGCCTGCATCGACGGCTCCGGCCGCGCGCTGGTGCACAACACCGGCGTGCACACCGAACTCGGTCGCATCGCGGCACTGTCCCAGCACGTACACAAGGAGGAAAGTCCACTCGAACATCAGGTGCGGCGGGTCGCCTGGCTCATCGCCGCCGTAGCAGTGGGTGCCGGCGCCGCCTTCCTCCCGCTGGGTCTGCTCGCAGGTCTCTCCCTGAGCGCCGCATTCCTGTTCGCCATCGGCCTCCTGGTCGCGAACGTCCCGGAGGGGCTGTTGCCGACCATCACGCTCGCGCTCGCGGCCGGGGTCCGATCGATGGCGCGCCGCGGCGCGGTCGTCAAACGTCTGTCCGCGGTGGAGACACTCGGCTCCACCACGGTCATCTGCACCGATAAAACCGGCACGCTGACCATGAATGCGATGCGGGTCGCGGAGGTCACCGGCAGCCCGGCCGAGACCGCCGAGATCGTCGCCCGATGCAGTACCGCCGAGATCGGGGCACACGCCGGGGGCGACCCCATGGAGATCGCGCTCCTGCGATACGCCGCGGACCACGGCGACCCGGTACCCCCGGCGCGGCGCGACGCCGGCCGCCTCGCGCTCAACGCGTTCGATTCGAGCCGGAAAATGATGTCCACCGTGGACACCGTGGACGAAACACCCAGAGTTCACGTCAAAGGGGCACCGGAGGCGGTACTGCCGCGCTGTGCGCGCTTCCCGCCAGGCGTGACGCTGGAACAGGTCCAGGCGCAGGTCGACCAGCTCACCGGACGCGGACTGCGGGTACTGGCAGTGGCCTGGCGGCCCTGGGACACCGGCAGTCCGTCCGACGCCGAGCACGTGGAGACCGACCTGCGCCTGGTGGGTCTCGTGGGCCTGCTGGATCCGCCGCGCCCGGAGGTACTCGACGCGGTGCGGGCCGTGCACGCTGCCGGGGTCCGGGTCCACGTCATCACCGGCGACAACGGCCGGACGGCTGCCGAGATCGCGCGGCGTGTGGGCCTCGGGGCAGACCGGATCGTCGACGGCACCGAACTCGACACAATGTCCGACGAGGAACTCGACGCCCTGCTCGCCGAACCCGGCGAGGTGGTGTTCGCCCGCGCCACCCCGGAAATGAAACTGCGCATCGCCGATGCCCTCCGGCACAACGGGGAGGTCGTCGCGATGACCGGCGACGGTGTCAACGACGCCCCCGCGCTGCGGCGCGCCGATATCGGGGTGGCGATGGGCCGGGGCGGCACCGACGTCGCCCGGGAAGCGGCCACGCTCATCCTCACCGACGACAACTTCGCGACGATCGTCACCGGAATCGAAGAAGGCCGCCGGGTTTTCGACAATGTACGGAAGTTCGTCCTCTACATCTTCGCCCACGCGGTACCCGAAGTCGTGCCCTTCCTGCTGTTCGCGCTCTCGGGCGGCCTGATTCCACTACCGCTCACGGTTCTGCAGATTCTCGCCATCGATCTCGGTACCGAGACCGTGCCCGCGCTGGCGCTCGGGCGCGAACCCGCCGAACCGGGCCTGATGGGCCGACCACCGCGACCACGCCGGGAGGGTGTCATCACCGGCCGGCTGTTGCTGCGTGCGTGGGCGCTGCTCGGGGTCGTTTCCGCGGTACTGGTGATCGGCGGATTCTTCGCCGTATTGTGCGAGTCCGGTTGGCGGCCGGGAGATCCGGTGGGGCCCGATTCGCCCCTGAACCACGCCTACACCCAGGCGACCACGATGACTTTCGCCGGTATCGTCGCCTGCCAGCTCGGTACCGCCTTCGCGGCCCGCACCGAATGGGCGTCATTGCGCTCTGTCGGTGTGGCCGGTAATCGCCTCCTGCTCATCGGCTGCGCGTTCGAGATCGTTTTCACCGCCGCGCTCATCTATGCGCCGCCCCTGCAGAACGTATTCGGCACCGCTGCGCTGGAGCCGTGGATGCTCGTCGTGATACTGCCGTTCCCCGTGGTGGTCTGGGGCGTCGACGAAGCCGTGCGATACCGGCGCCGACGTAAGAAAGCGCGGAACGCTGAGCACATCCGAGCTGGTCGGTCAGGTGGTTGTCATGGCGAGGATATCGCGGAGAGGCAACCGAGGAGTCCGCTCCACGGGGCGGTCCTGCGGTGGTGGGGCACCGATCCTGACCAGGACTTGCGGTAACCGGCGCTCGCCGCCGATCAGTTCCCGGACCACCTCGCGGCTGCGTGGTACCTCGGTCAGATGAGTGAGCGGACAGGTCGCGTATCCGGCGAGCGTCGATTCCAGCAGCACCGTCGACAGCACCTCACCACAGCGGACCACCTCGTCGTGGCTGTCGGAGGTGGTGGACAGGGCCAGTACGGCGGCGCGGTCGATCTCGGCATCCTCCTCCGGTTCGGATTCGGCCCCGCGGGTCGGGAATTGCCGGCCGACGCCGACCCGTCCCTGTTCGCCGGAGGACGCCAGCGCGCTTCGAGGAACTCCCGTTGCGCTGATCACATGTCCGGTCCACCAATGCAATTCGGCGTGATAACCCGAGTCGTAGCGGCGTAGTGCCGCTGTCATCTGCGCGGCGTGCGCCAATGTGGCACGACTGTCTTCGGGCAGCACATCCACAGCAGCGTCATAGGGATCGACAGTGGATCTCAGCACCGTTTCGAAATCGGACCAGCCTTCGGGCTCGCCGAACGGCCTCCGGTCGGTGTAGCGCCGGTTGATCACCTCACCGCGGGCGAGTTCTGCCTCGGTGACGATCGGCGAGCGATGGAAAGTGATGTCCACCAGATGGTTGCGCGCATTCGGATCGGGGAAGCGGGCGATCGACAGCTGCCACCCCGCCGCCGCCATCGCCGCCCGTAGATGCGCCAGGGCGGCGCCGCAGCTGATCAGCATCTGCCGGCCGCTGGGATCTGTCGTCGACAGCATGCGTTCGGGCACCGCGTGCAGGCGCAATACCCGGCCGTCGTATCGCCACAGCCAGGGCTGGCTGTTGTGCAGCGAGGGAGCTCTCCCGGCGAGGCGAACCGCCCGTTCGACCGTCGTATCATTGGGCCCTTCTGTCATGGTCACGACGCTATACAGACCTGGGCAGCCCGCCAGGAGTCTTTGGTCCCTGATCCACATGCCGGTAGCCCACGGCAGCGCCGGATCGGGCCGACCGCAACCGATCGGGCGATCGTTCTCGGTAGGAACCCGGCGAACTTCTCAGGGCATCGAACGCGAGTCGGTCGGGTCGATGGTCCCGCGGTCCGGGGACCCATGGCCCTGCTCGGTCACTCGGGAACGGGCGAGACTCGAACCATGACTTCCGCCGCCTGCCGAGTGGCCGGCAGATTCATGCATCGTCCACCCTGATCGGTCCGCAAACCCGACAGAGTTCCGGCCGGTCGAGCACACGAGAAGACCGACGACCTTCTGGAGGATCCCGGGCAGTAGCCGGGACGACCGGCGAAAACCGGCGGGCACGCGGGAGGTGACGACACGTGGTGCTGAGTGAGAGCCACCCGGCGCGGCAAGCCGAGGGATTGACAACTACGCAGGCAGCCGGCCGATTGGCGACCGATGGGCCGAATGTGCTGCCTCAGCGGCCGCCCACCCGGCTGTGGCAGCGGGTGCTGACCCAATTGCGGGATCCACTGATCATCGTGCTCTTGATCGCCGCGGCATTGACCCTCGTGACCGGTGACTGGGCGGATATGGCGGTCATCTCGATGGTGGTGGTCGTCAACACGCTTGTCGGCGTCGTCCAGGAGGTCCGGGCCGACCACGCGATTTCGGCGCTCACGGAACTGACCGCGCCCGCTGCCAGAGTGGTGCGCGACGGCGCGCAACGCGAAATACCCGCCGCCGACGTGGTCGTCGGCGATCTTCTCGTCCTCGGCGAAGGCGACATCCTGGCGGCGGACGCCGCCGCCTGTGAGTCGGAAGCACTCGCGATCGACGAGTCGGCGGTAACGGGAGAATCGGTCCCGGTGGACAAGAACACCACCACGGCAGCCGGCCTGTCGGCGGGCACCGTCGTGGTGCGGGGACGCGGCCGAGCCGTGGTCACCGCAGTCGGCGCAGCGAGCGCGACCGGCCGGATCGCCTACCTGCTGGACCAGCGTCACGGCTCGACGCCGCTACAACGCAGGCTGACCGATTTCGGCCGGATACTGGCCGGGGTCGTGGTCGCCCTGTGTGCGGTCGTGCTCGTCCTGGGTCTGTTCCGGGGTCAACCGGTCGAGTTGATGGTGGTGACCGCGATCAGCCTCGCGGTCGCGGCCGTCCCCGAATCGCTGCCCGCCGTCGTCACGCTCAGCCTGGCACTCGGTGCGCGGCGGATGGCGCTGCGGCGGGCACTCGTCCGGCATCTGCCCGCCGTGGAGACGCTGGGATCGGTGACAGTTCTGGCGACCGACAAGACCGGCACCCTCACCGAAGGACGGATGGCGGCGCGCCGTATATGGACGCCAGAGGTGGAGGCCTCCGTCACCGGTACCGGCTACGCACCGACGGGTGTTGTCACCGTGGCAGACCGCCCGCTGCGGCCTGGAGACCAGCCGGCGATCACGGCAATTCTGGCTGCGGGCACCCTGTGCAACGATGCTCGGCTGTCTCCTCCCCCTGATGCCGAGACCACCGAGTGGACCGCCCTGGGCGATCCGACCGAACTCGCATTGCTCGCCGCCGCCACGAAACTCGACCTCGATATCGACGACCTGCGGACCCGGCTGCCACGGGTAGCCGAGTGTCCATTCGACAGCGACCGCAAGCGAATGTCGACAGCCCATCGGCACGCCGATGGCACGTACCGGATCGTCTGTAAGGGCGCGCCGGAGGCGATACTCACCACTGCTGTGCTCGACGACGAACCGGCGTTGTTTGCGCAGGCAGCCGAGCAGGCAGAGCAGTGGGCACAGGAAGGTTTCCGCGTCCTGGCAGTGGCGCAGGCCGATCGGGAGACCCCGCCACGCTCCGGTGATGAAGACATGGAACAGCATCTGCGCCTGCTAGGCCTGATCGCGATCTACGACCCGCCACGGATCGCGGCAGCGGCCACCGTCGCAGCGTGCGACAGGGCCGGCATCCGTCCGGTGCTCATCACCGGTGATCACGCGGGCACGGCGCGCGCGATCGCTACCCGACTCGGCATCCTCCGCCCCGACGGACCGGTGATCGACTGCCGTAGCGAGGTCGGCGACCCGGATATGGTCACCAGCCCGGTATTCGCTCGGACCTCACCGGGGCAGAAATTGAGCATCATCGAAGCTCTGCAGCGATCCGGGCACGTCGTGGCCATGACCGGAGACGGAGTCAACGACGGACCCGCGCTGCAGCGGGCCGATATCGGGATAGCGATGGGTGGGCGCGGCACCGAGGTCGCCCGCCAGGCCGCCGACCTCGTGCTCGCGGACGACAATCTCGATACTGTCGTCGTCGCGGTAGAAGAAGGCCGCAGGGTCTACGACAATATCCGCCGGTTCCTCGTCTATGGCTTGTCCGGTGGCGCGGCCGAGATCGCCGTCATGTTGGTCGGCCCGTTCTTCGGGCTCGGGCTCCCGCTGCTCCCCGCCCAGATCCTGTGGATCAACCTGCTCACTCACGGCCTGCCCGGCGTGGCACTGGGCGGGGAGCCCGCCGAACCGGACGCGATGAACCGGCGGCCGCGCCCGCCCACCGAAAGCATTCTGGGCGGTGGTCTGTGGCAGCGCGTCCTGCGCATCGCCGTCGTCCTCACCGCGGTGACTCTCGGCATCGCCGTATGGGCCGCGGCCACCGGGCGGCCGTGGCAGAGTATGGCATTCCTGGCACTGGGCATGACCCAGCTCGGCGCGGCACTGGGTTCCCGCACCAGGGCCCGTTCACTGGACAATCCGCTGTTGCTGGTAGCTGTCGTCGGCGCGATGCTGCTGCAGCTGGCGGGCCTGTACGTGCCGTTCCTGCGCGACATTCTCGGTACCGAGGTACTGGCGCTACCCGACCTGCTGACAGTGTGCGCGGTCTCCGTTCTCGGCTATATCGCGGTACGACTGGATCGCTTCCTGCATCCGTCGCGGCACCGCCCGGTCGAGGCGACTTCATAGGGTAGAACCGCAATGTCGACGACACCTGACACGCTGGGTGCCGTGGAGAGATCTGATGAGCACTGAGACTAGAGTGCCGCGGTGTCCACGATCTGCACGTCCTCGACTCCCGCGATCGTCCGCGTCATAGCCGCCAGGACGCGCTGTTCGGTCTCGTCGGCGCAGATGCCCTGAATCGTGACCGTATTGCCGGTTACCTCGACATCCCATTGGCGGTGGCTGCCGGAGTAGTCGTCGAGCAGCGAACACACCCGTGATTCGATCGCCTGCTCGTCGCGTGCCAGCGCCCGCAGCAGATCCCGACGGGACACGATGCCGACCAGCACTCCGGCCTCCACCACCGGCAGCGACCGGCGATGGTGGTCGAGGATGACCTTCACGATTTCCGGCACCTCAGCGGTGGGGCCGACCACCTGCACCGGTGTGCGCATGGCGACCCCGACCACCCCGCCTTCGCGACCGGACTCGATAGCGGCCATCGCATCGGACTCCGACAGGATCCCCACGACCCGTTCGCCGTCGTCGACAACGGGCAGGGCAGCGAATCCGTGGCCGGTCAGCAACGCGACGGCTTCCGACAGTGGGGTATCACGGCGGACCGTGACCACTGGGCGGCTGAGAATATCTCGTGCACGCATTCCTGATCACCTCGTGTACCTGTGCGTATCGAATCGAACGTGCCGGGCGCCATGACATTCGCTCTATTTCGAGCGTCGTCGCTCCCTACCAGGCTCGGCGCCGACGCTCGCTGCCACCAGTGCAGAAATGCCGTTTCGTGGGGACGAAAGTCATTCCTCGACAACATCCAGTGCGGGCGCGAGCAGGACCCTCGAGTCCGCGGCCGAGCACACTCCGATGCTGCTGCCGAATCGGTCATACGAGCTTCGCACCGTCGCCTCGGACACCGGTTTCGGCCGGTCGAGCCCAGGACCGAAGGCCGGCGGTCACCCGCGCCAGCGGTGCCGGTGCCCGAGCGATCCCCGTCGAGCATCCGTGCGTGTGCAGCGCTGAACGGGTGGGTTCTCGGGTCGCCGACCTACCGCTGCACCGGACGGCCAGGCGAAGATGCTCGGGGGCGAGAACAGGAACGAGGTAGGTGCCGGTGACCGGGGCTATGACCGCACCTCGGAGGAGCGCTCCCAGGACCACTACGACGATGACGAACGTGGTGGCCGGTGACCCACCGCCGATCAACGGCTGGGCCACGGCGACGAAGACCGCCGCCCCCACGATCCAGGCCACGGCATTCGCCCATATCCAGAGCACCGCCTGATCCGACCAACGCCGAAGTACGAACCACTGGCCGATTCCGAGCGCGAAAGCCATCGCCAACATCCCCGAGGCCACTACTGGGATCTGGGTGAAGACCGGCCATGTCGCGACCTGCGCCCCGAAGACGATGGCCAGCAGAATCACCGCCCACTCGAGGACAGCGGCCGCCGCCGTGGCCAGAATCCAGTCCCGGACCACGAACGACCCCAGCCGACGGCGCAGTACGCACGCCTGGAGGCCGGCCAGCCCGGCGCCGCCCCCCATTGCCGCGAGCAGCAGGACAGCAGCCGGCTTCCACTGCGATAGGTCCGGCACCAACAAATAGACCACCACCGGAAGCGCCCATGCGACGGCAGCTCCGACCGTCGTGGAAGCGAACCAGCGCCGGCGCAGATCCCGAGACGCCGCACCGGCCGTGGACGACAGCAGTGGCGTCCACGTCGGCGGCTTCTGAACGGAGGTCTCCGGAAGGTTGCTGCGCTGCTCGATTGTTGCCATGTGCTGTCCCAGGTCGATGCGAAAACGGTCCGTACCCGATACTTCGCCCGAAACACCGATCGGCACAGAAACCAAAGTCACCGTTCACGAGACCGGACGGACCCGCACCGCGGCGGTGACTCGCATCTCATGAGGGACCTTGGTCCCGATGTCTGCCGGAGAATCCGCCGCGGCTGTGGCCGCCCACAACCAGCAACTGGGCATTCTCGGATTCGTCCAGCAGAGAACGCACCGGCCTGTCCACCGTCACCACCGGCCGCATCCGGACGTCGGGACAGCGTTCCGGGTACTTGCCCAGGCTCCCTGTCGGTACCGCACGGGCAGGTACCTCCCAGCCCCTCGACCGAGATATCCAGACCGCTGCTATCGGTCCAGACCTGCACTGCGACCAGATCCACTTTCCTACCGGCAGCTTCGTCGAAGGCCAGTGCTGTTGCGGTCCTGCTGTTCTCGGTGCCGTCGACACCCACCACCACCTGCTCGGTGATCGATACCGGGTCCAGCGCGGACAGCGTGTGGACCACCGCCACCGGGTAGTAGGCGTGATATGTAGTGGCAGTTACTACTTCGGCCGGAATCTGCTCCCCTCGTGCCGGAGCCGGTGCCGATCAGCGGGAACACCGGCGCCCTTCGGTATGAGTCCCGCTGCATGTCAGGGTGAGTTCTCGGCGACGCCGGTGGCGGCGCGCCACTCCGTCTCCCACTGCTTGTCCCTGCGCCGGGACATCAGCCACGACACCGCGCACACCGCGCACCAGGTACCCGAAGTTCCGAGCAGAAGAACCGTGACCGCGGCGGTGATACCGGTCGTTGCCGCAACATTGGGATTCCGGGGTGGGTCGGCCCGGGTGCCGTGCTCGTCGATCCAGACCGTGGTCCGGTCACCGGGCAGGGCCGTGGCAGGCACCGGCACCTCCGCTTCGCCGCTGCGGCCGTTGCTCTTCCAGGCAACTCGCGCTTCCCCGGAATCCACATCGGTCGTCACGGGCTCACTCACGATCTCCGCCTCGACGGTGGATCTCGTCGCCTGTTCGATCCGCACGGCCGCTGCTGTATCGGTGTAAAAGGTGGTGCCCAGCGCTCCCGCGACTGGAACCAGCAGCGCCACCGCGATCACCGCGGCCATCCGGAGGACGGTTTCGAAGCGATCGCACGGGCGCATCAACATGCTCGGATTACTCGGCCGCAGCGCCCAGATCCGAGTGAGTGCCGCCCACTGTATGGGTGCCATCGGCGCGGGTTCCGGCATCACGAACACCTCTTCCGGCTCGGACTACGAATCGAGTCTCGCGTGTCGAGGCGGTGCGGGTCAGAGAAGAAAGTCACTTCCCCGATGGGCCGATGACCTCGGCCGGATACCACGCGCCGAGGCCCCGCGACCTCCGGTCGGGGGCATCGGCGTTTCGGTCAGGAGCGCAGATCTCGCTGATCGAACCGCAGGAATCCGCACGCGACCATGACTGCCGAAGCCGCAGCGAGGATGCTCGCGTCTGCCCAGCGCCCGCGGAACGCCTGCACCAGTCCGACCTTCTGCAGGTTGAGCCTCGGGAACTGCAGCGCCCCGAGCCGTAGGGAGGGGTGGTTCGGTCCACTGGAGTCACGGGCCCGCGGTTTGCGTTTCCAGCGGTCTTTACGGCATCTTTACAGGAGGAGAGCCGGGAAGTCTGGTCGGCGTACCCGGTCCGATTGCGGGCCGGGGTCGACGCCGACGAAAGATGACCCACGCTGATGAACTCACCCCGGCCCCCACTCTTCGCCCGAGGTTCCTGGCCGGAGACCCGGCGGATCACCGCGATCCTGCGCACCGAGACCGCCGGTGGCGTGCTCCTGATCATCGCCGCGGCCGTCGGGCTCATCTGGGCCAACACCCCCTGGTCGAGCGCTTACGAAGCACTACGCGATTTCCAGGTGGGCCCGGCGGGCCTGCATCTGAACCTCTCGCTGGAGACGTGGGCCGCCGACGGCCTGCTCGCGGTGTTCTTCTTCGTCGTCGGCCTCGAACTCAAACGCGAATTCGTCGCCGGGGACCTGCGCGACCCCCGCCGTGCGGCACTACCGGTGGTGGCAGCAGTCGGCGGGATGGTCGGCCCGGCCCTGATCTTCCTCGCGTTCAACCTCGGCAACGGCGACGCCGTGCAGGGCTGGGCGATCCCCACCGCCACCGATATCGCCTTCGCCCTGGCCGTCCTCGCGGTCGTCAGTTCTCATCTGCCCACCGCGCTGCGCACCTTCTTGCTCACCCTCGCCGTGGTCGACGATCTTCTCGCGGTGACGGTGATCGCGATCTTCTACACCGACGAGCTGCATCTGCCCTACCTGGGACTGGCTGTGCTACCCCTCGCTGCCTTCACCTTCGCGGTCCAGCGCCGGATCCGGTCGCCGTGGGTGTTGATACCGCTGGCGGCGGCGACCTGGTGGCTGGTGCACCAATCCGGAGTACATGCCACCGTCGCGGGGGTGTTGCTGGGCTTCGCCGTGCCCGTTCTCACCACCCGTTCCGGGGCCGGTGATCCGTCGGCGCACGACCCGGGGTCGGCCGAGTGGTTCGAACACCGGATCCGCCCCTTCTCCGCCGGGGTCGCGGTGCCGGTGTTCGCGTTCTTCGCGGCCGGGGTCACCATCGGCGGCCTCAGCGGAATGGTCGATTCACTCACCGATCGGGTCACGCTCGGCATCGTCGTGGGCCTGGTGGCCGGTAAGGCAGTCGGAATTCTGCTCACGACCTTCCTGACCGCGAAACTCACCCGCGCCGAGCTGGACTCCGAACTGAGCTGGATCGATGTCACCGGTGTGGCGTTGCTCGGCGGGATCGGATTCACGGTTTCGCTGCTGATCGGGGAACTGGCGTTCGCGGAGCAGCCGGTGTGGGAAGACCATGTCCGCATCGGGGTCCTCGTCGGCACCCTGACCGCCGCGCTGCTGGCCACCATCGTGCTACGGGCACGCAACCGCGTCTACCGCCGCATCGCCGAAGAAGAAACCCGGGACGACGACAACGACGGTATCCCCGACATCTACCAGCAAGGGGCCTGACGATGCCGTCAGAATTCGATACTCACCCCACATCGGGAAAAGCAAGCCGGCGGATGGGATCGGTTTACCTCAACACACCCAGCGGTGAGGTGATCCACCTGTGGTGCACCGAGCAATTACAGGGCTGGGACACGGCCTACCAGCGGCGGACCATTGCGACGTCGGCCGGCCCCACTCGTGTCGTGGCTCTCGGGGATGCACACGGGTCGGGGCCCACTGTCGTGGTTATCCCGGGAACGAACATGAACACCGCGGCAACGCTGCCGTTTCTGTCGGAGCTGGCGACACGGCATCGAGTCGTCGCCTTGGATGTTCCGGGCCAGCCCGGTCTCAGCGCGCCACAGCGGCCGCGCAGAGACCGGATGACCTGGTACGGGCGGTGGCTCGACGAGGTGCTCGAGGAGACCGTGCCCGACACGGCCGTACTGATCGGGCATTCGCTGGGCGGCGCGATCGCTCTGACCTGTTCATCGCAGCGGGTCGCCGGCCGTGTGCTGATAGCACCGGCCGGACTTGCTCGCCTGGCTGTGCCGCCGCGCCTGCTCGCGGTAACCCTTGCCTGGCTCGCTTCTCCGTCGCGTGAGCGCACACACCGCCTTTTGCGATTGATGACGGGCCCGACACGAACTGTTACACCGCATCTGGTCGAGTGGATGACCCTGGTCGCCCGCTACTGCCGAACGACGCTGGCACCGGCACCCCTGGCCTCCGCACTGCTCAACAGTGGCCGGTCGGTGCCCTGCATTGTCGCCACCGGCTCGCATGACATATTCCTGCCGCCCAGGCGTCTCGAACCCGCTGTTCGAAACCTACTCGGCACCGAGCTGCGCGTACTGCCGGACTGTGGGCACTTGGCCCTCGACGACAACCCGGCCGGGGTCGTAGAACTCATCGACGAGCTGTCCGGGCGCATCTGACAAAGGCCCCGATGCACCGGATGCCCAGCAGCTCTCACGGCCCGGCAGCCGGCGCCCAGCAGATGGGCGGGGCCAGATCGACGCGCGGCCGGGTCTTGCCGAAGTGGGCGAGGCCGTTGTTGAGTACGGCGTTCGCCCACTCGTCGAAGGTGATCCCGATTCCCTCCCCGCGCCTGGTCACGTCTCTTATGGTGGCAGGTCACGTTTCTGCTCGCTCAGGCCCTGTCCGGTGCCCCGACCGGAAACCCACTCGATTGCGGTATCCGGGCAAGGAAGAACGAAGGGTCGCGGAAACGCCCCGAGGTATCCCGGAGGGGGACCCACCGCGCGATACCGGCCAGCACCGCTTCGATCACCACCGGCACCGCGGATGCTACCGGGGGCGAGAGCCCGACCCCGGTGTCGAGGCGCACGGCTTCGACACCGAAGATCACGAGCCTGCCGGGCCGGCGTCCCAGGGCGTCCCCCAGCGCGACAGTTTCGGCCAAGCCGAGGCAATGGGAACCGGCCGTTGCCGGTGCACGACGAAGCCGGGCGGTATCGATGCGTAGCACCCGGCCCGGGCTCGCCGGTTCACAGATCACAGCGTCGACGACGACAGCCAGGTCCGCGCCGGTCCACAGATCCATGAGTCGGGTGGGCTCGCCCTCCGAGACCTCAACTGATATCCCCGGTATCCGCCATTGCGCGATAAGTGATGCCACCACCGGGCCGATCCCGTCGTCGCGGCGCAAGCCGGTGCCCATCCCGATGACGACCACACGCGATTTCGTCATCGCCCGACCATGTCGAGCGTCAGGAAGTGCGCCGAACAGGAGATGCACGGATCGTGGTTGCGAATCGTCCGCTCGCAGAGGGCGGTCAGGGTCGCGTCGGAGAGGTCGAGATTGGCGGCCACTACTCGCCGCAGATCCTCCTCCATCGCCGCCTGATTCTGCGAGGTCGGCGGAATGATCTCGGCGGCACTCACGAGCCCGTCCACACCGATGTCGTAGCGGTGATAGAGCAGACCGCGTGGCGCCTCGCTCACCCCGTGACCTGTCCTGGCGCGCGAACGCACGGGTACCGCCGGGCGGAGGGGTCGCCGGTAGCCGGCGATGAGCGTCAACGCCTCTTCCATCGCGTAGACGACCTCCACCAAGCGCACCAGAATGCTCCGGAAAGGATTGCGGCAGGCGCTGCCCAGCCCGATCTCGTTCGCGACCTGACGGGCGGTCGCCGACAGTTGCGGGAAGTTCAGCGTGTATCTGGCCAGTGGACCGGTCGCGTACCGCCGGCCGTCGAGCGTCGCGTACAGCGCGGTGGAATGCCGGCCCTGCCGCTCGACCACATGCCGGGTGAATTCAGCTGCGGGGAAGCGCATTCCGCTGCTCGTATGAATTTCACCGGTCTCGATGGGATAGCGCTCGGGATGGTCGGCGGCCAGCAGTTCACAGTCGAGCTCGGCGTCGGGGAAGTCGAAGCGGGCGATCTGCCGGGCGGTGCGCACCGCAGCGTCCAGGCCGGCGCGTAGTCGCTCGGCCACCGGCGCGAGGTCACGCGGATCCGGGACCGAGTAGAAGCCGCCGAGTTTGACGTTGACCGGATGGATCGCCCGCCCCCCGAGCACTTCGAGCAGCGTATTGCCCGCTTTCTTCATGGAAAGCCCCTGCTCGACCAGCCCGGGTTCGGCTCGGGCGAGAGCTACGGCGTCCGGGTAGCCGAGGAAGTCGGGTATGTGCAGCAGGAACATGTGCAGGCAATGGCTCGCGATCCATTCGCCGCAGTACAGGAGTCGCCGCAGATCGATCAGCGGCGGATCCAACTCGACCCCGCACGCCTGCTCCAGCGCATTGCACGCACTCACTTGATAGGCCACCGGGCAGATCCCGCAGATCCGCGAGGTGATATCGGGCGGCTCGGTGTAGGCCCGGCCGCGCAGCAGCGCTTCGAAGAACCGCGGTGGTTCGTAGATGTGGAGTTCGGCGGCCTCGACTACACCCCGGTCGACGACGATACGCAGCGCGCCCTCACCTTCCACCCGAGCCAGCGACTCGACCTTCAGGTACCTGCTACGGCTGGTCACGGCGCGGCTCCGCGAATTCGGGTGCGGCCGCGGCGTAGGTCGCGAACACACGGTCGACATCGTCGACCGACATCCCGTTGACCCGGAGGATCGGCAGCAGCGCATGGATATTGGGCTCCGCCATCGGCCCGAAGCAACCGAAGCAGCCGCGGTGGTAGGCCGGGCACAGCGCCCCGCACCCGGCCTGGGTCACCGGGCCCAGGCATGGAATACCCTCGGCAACGGTCACACACGTGGTGCCGCGGCGCTTGCACTCGGTGCACACGCTGGTGTTCGGGATATCGGGGGCGCGACCGGCCAGGAAAGCGCAGAGAGTATCGAGCAACTGGCGGCGATCGATCGGGCAGCCGCGCAGCTCGTAATCCACCGGCACATGGTCGGAGATCGGGGTCGATGTCGCCAGGGTGTCGATGTACTCCGGGCTGGCGTAGACCGCCGAGGTGAACTCGGCGGTATCGGCGAAATTGCGCAGCGCCTGGATACCTCCGTGCGTCGCGCACGCTCCGATCGCCACGAGAATCCGCGACTGCTCACGGATCTCGGTGATCCGGCGCAGTTCCTCCGGTGTGGTCACCGAGCCCTCGACCAAGGAAACATCGTAGGGTCCCGGCTCCGCGGCGCTCGATGCTTCGGTGAAATGCGCGATCCGGATCTGCCCGGCCAGCGCGAGGAGTTCGTCCTCGCAGTCGAGCAAGGTCAGCTGGCAGCCGTCGCAGGAGGTGAACTTCCAGACCGCGAGCGTCGGAGTCGTCGTCATAGTTCTCGCACCCCCAGCAACGGTTCGGCCACGGTATAGGTGACGATCGGGCCGTCCCGGCACAGCAGCAGCGGGCCCAGCTGGCAGTGTCCGCACCGCGCGACACCGCATTCCATAGTGCGCTCCAGCGAAACCCGGATCCGGTCGCCCGGCACGTTCTTGCGCAGCAGCGCCTGGGCACAGAAACGCATCATCGGCTCCGGCCCGCACAGGAACCCGGTGGTCCGGGCCGGGTCGAGGTGCAACTGCGCCAACGGCTCGGTGACGAAACCGACCCGTCCCGGCCATTGCGGGCTCGGATGGTCCACGGTCCGATGGAGTTCGACCGAACCGTCGCGCACCCAGCTCTCCTGGTCACCCGCGAACAGAAGATCAGCGGGCGTGCGCGCTCCGGTGATCACCACGACACGGCGGTAGCTACCGCGATCGGCCAATGCGGCGAGCACCAACGGTCGCAACGGTGCGAGCCCGACTCCCCCGCCGACGACCACGAGGTCTCCCCCGGCCGCCGATTCCACGTCCCATCCGGTACCGAACGGCCCGCGCACGCCGACCAGTCCGCCCACACCGGTGCTGCTCAATGCCCCGCTGACCGCGCCGACCTTCCTGATCGTGTGTTCGAGTACGTCACCGCGACCGGTCGGGTCGCCGCTGATCGAGATCGCGATCTCGCCGACGCCGAAGCTGTAGAGCATCATGAACTGCCCGGCCCGGAATCGGCCCGCAGCGCGGCGCACGGGTTCCAGCGTCAGCGTGACGGTGTCGTGGGTCGGCGCTGTCCGCCGCACCACCCGGTACGGGAGCATGGTGTCACTCGCCGCGGCGGCCTGCGCCTGCACATCGGCACTCATGGCGTCTCGGCAGTGGCGGTGCCGGGGAGCTGCGCGGAGACCCGGAACTCGGCGGGGTCGCGATACAGGTCGGCCAGCCGCGCGCGTGTGGCCTGCAGCCGGGCGAGTAGCGCCTCGAACAGCGCCAGGATCAGATCCCGGCCGAAACGCGGATCGTCTTCGCAGAGTCCGGTCAGTGTGGCGGAGTCGAATTCGACGGCATCCACCGGTTCGGTGGTCAGCGCACCGAAATGCCAGCGATAGGGAGGCACCAGCCACGACCAGCCCAGGAGGTCGCCGGCGTCCAGTGTCTGCACGACGATGTCGTCGCGCCCACTCACTTGCGCGTCCAAACTGATCCGGCCGCTGCGGATCAGCCAGCACCGGTCCGCCCGTTGCCCCTCCTGGATCACCCGGTACGCGGCGGGAAACGAGACCTCGCGCCCGGCCCGAGCCAGCTTGCCGAGATCGTCGCTGTCGAGCGTCTCGAGGTTCGCGAACCCGGACAGATCCTCAGCGGTCGGCATCGCCGGCTTCCTCGTGCAGTTCGGCGAGGCTGGCCACCTCGGCGGTCAGATCGATCTCGGCCGGGCACCAGGCGATGCATCGTCCGCAGCCGACGCATCCCGAGCTGCCGAACTGATCGTGCCAGGTCCCGAGTTTGTGACTGAGCCATTGCCGGTAGCGGCTCTCTCCCGTCCGGCGCACGCTCCCGCCGTGCATATAGGAGAAATCCAGTTCGAAGCACGACGACCATTTCTCCCAGCGCTCCGCGTGCTCGCCCGTGAGGTCGGTGACATCTTCGGTGGTCGTACAGAAGCAGGTAGGACACACCATGGTGCAGTTCCCGCAGGTGAGGCAGCGGCTCGCGACATCCTGCCAGTGCGGCGACTCCCGTGAGTCGCGGACGAGCTGCGGGATATCGACATCGGGCATGGCACGGCCCATCCGGCCGGCCGCGGCGAACACCGCGTCGCGGGCCTGCGACACTTCGTCTTCGCCGGCGGGGCGGGCGTTCAGTTCCGCGAGGACCTCCGCGCCCTCCTCGCTACCGACCTCCACCAGGAAGCGGTGTTCTCCGCCGTCGGCGCGCTCGGTGAGCGCAAGGTCATATCCTGCGGTAACCCCCGGTCCGGTGCCCATGGAGGCGCAGAAACACACCCCGCCCGGCTCGGTGCAATTGGCAGCCACGACGAACAGGTCTTTGTATCGGCCCGCGAACCCCGTATCGGGCTGTGCGCCGCCACCGAGCACCCGTTGCAGAATAGCGATGGATGCCAGATCACAGCCGCGGACACCGAGGAAGGCGTAACGATCCGACGCTTCCTCGACAGGTTCCTCGGTCAGGTCGGGGCCGACACTCAGCATCTTGCGTCGCGGCGGGTGGAGAAACTGTTTCCAGGATCCGGGCCCGGCGGAGTGGGCGAAGACCGCCGGATCCTCGCGACGATGGAGCCGGTAACGCCCCGGCGCAGTCTCCACACCCCAGCCGTCGGGTAATTGCGCACCCGAATCCAGCTCGTCCAGCACGATCGCGCTGTCGCGAACCTGCGGACCGATCACCCGGTATCCGTGTCCGCGCAATACATCGACAAGTCGATCGAGACCGGCACGATCCATGGTCGCGCTGCTCTCGGGCATCGTGGAAGCCTCCGTTCGGCGATTCGGATCACCTGTCTTCCCGAGTCTGTCCCCGCGGCGAGCTCATCGCGAGGGGCGAAGGTCCTCAATGGGTCGTGCCGGCACCGAGGGACCGAAGTCGCCGCGCCGCGTCCAGCACCGTGCGTCGAATGTCTCCGGTCGGCGGCGCCGAAACTACTCGGCAAGCCCGTTCCGGTAACGCCGGATCCGCGATGGATCTGTCCCCGGACGCCGCACCGACCACTGTCTTCGGACCTCGGCATTGATGACCTTCGACAGGCGAGACAGCGAGCCCGCGAACCTAACCTACGAACAACCGACCTGCTGCGCCGAAGGGATTTCCCGCTGTGGCCGCTCACCGTACGGATCACCCGCGCCGGCTCGCATCGGCCGCCGTCATGGTGGGAACCGACGGGTCGGAGGCCGCCGGCCGAGCGGTGCTCTGGGCTGCGGAAGCCGCTACCCGACATCGCCGGGAGCTGCATATCGTGCACGGACTCGACCTCATGGCCGCCTCCAGCACGCTCGGTCTCTACGATGTGACCGTTCCCGGAGTCCTCGAGAACATCCGTCGCCGCGGCGCCGACTACGTGGCCGCCGCGGCCGCGCTCGCCAGGACCGTCGATCCCGGTTTGCCCATCCGGACCGAGGTCTCCGAGGCCGATCCTTCCCGGCTGCTCATCCAGCGATCGGGCACCGCGCATCTGGTCGTCCTCGGCGCATCCGGCCAGAGCTCGGCGTTCGCCCACCTCGGCTCCACCCTGCTCGCCGTCACCGCGCACGGGCGCGGCCGCGTCGTGGTGGTCCGGGGCAACGCCACGGATCAGGGGTCCCACAGTGCCCTGCCGGTGGTGGTCGGTGTCGACGGGAGCCGCACCGGTGATGCCGCGGTCGCGGCAGCCTTCGCCGAAGCGGCGGAGCGGGCAACCCCGCTGATCGCCGTCCATGCCTGGAGCGATCAGCGATTCGATCATCTCCTCGGCTATCCGAACGCGATCTCGAACCCCGATGTGGCGGCTGCGGCCCAGGCTGTCGTGGCCGAGCAGTTGGCCGGTTGGGACGAGAAATACCCCGATGTCGACGTCGTTCGCAAGGTATACCTGTCCGGCCCGAGGCATCAGCTCCTCGAGTGGTCGAAAGTAGCGCAACTCGTGGTTGTCGGCAGTCGCGGCAGAGGCGGATTCCGCGGTCTGCTGCTCGGTTCCACCGGCAACGCGCTCGTCCAGCACGCGCATTGTCCCGTCATGATCGCACACACCGAGCACGGTGCCCGGTGAAGAGGTCCTACACACAGCAGGGAGCACCGATGAAGGTCGACGACATACTCACCACAGCAAAAGACTCGATCACTGTTCGACGAGTATTCGCCGACCCCGTCGAACGAGGCGGGGTCACCGTGATCACTGCCGCCGCGGTATCCGGAGGGGGAGGCGGCGGCACCGGTACCGACGACGCCGGCAAAGAGGGCTCCGGCGGCGGCTTCGGTGTCGGGGCCAAACCGGTCGGCGCCTACGTGGTCAGCGACGGCCGGGTGCGGTGGCAACCGGCGGTGGATGTCAACCAGCTGGTGACGGTCGCCGGGGTCGTCGCGGTCGCGATGACGATTGCGGCGCTGCGCATCGCAGGGCCTCGCGACCGCCATCACGCCGCGGCGGCGCGGAACCACAGGGGACTCCGGCACCGATGAGAAAAGGCGTCGCGGTGAGGATCTCGGGCCCGCCGGGTCACACTCCGGCGATATCCCGGCGATCGAAGATCGGCAACCCCACCAGCAGAGCAAGAGCCCCGGCCAGCAGCAACCACCCGTATGCGGCGGGCAGTCCGGCTCCCAGCGGACCCCCTTCGATGGCTTGGTGAAACGGCGAGAGTGTTCCCCAGGGGCGTACGGCGTCTACCAGTTTGCTCGCCACATACAGCACGTACGCGCCCACCGCGGCGACCGAGGTGACACCCACGGCGAGAACTCGCCTGCCGGTCGCCGCGCCGACCGCCAAGGCGAGCCAACCGAATTCGACACCGATGAGCGCCATGGCCACCGCACCGGTGAGCGCGGACCCGACCGAGACATCGAGCCCGAACAACGCCGAGAACGCCACAACCGCACCGAAAAGCGCCGAACCGAGTGCGAGCAGACCGGTGGCGAGCACCGCCGCCTGCTCGAGCACGAGCCGCACCGGCGTCATCCGGGTGACCAGCAGCACCTCCAATGTGCCCTGCTCCTCCTCTCCGGCAATCGCTTTGGCACCGCGGGCGATCGAGAAGACCAGGAAAAGAATAGGCAGCAGCATGCTGAACAGCTCCGCGTTGAGGAACCCGGTGCCGGTGCCGAATTCATCCAGGTCGAAAAGCTCGCGTAACGGTTCGGGATAGTTCTCCAAGAACTCCCGCATCCCCGACATGCCCGAAATCGACGGCCAAAGGGCACATTCCAACAGCACGAGCACACCGATACCCACACTCCAGCCGATGAGCCCGCGGCGTTGATCGCGCAGGCATTTCAGATACACGGTGTGCAGCACGACGATCAGTCCTGTCCGTAGTAGCCGAGAAATATCTCCTCGAGATCCGGTTCCCGGCTCACGATGTCGATGACGTCGTAGCCGGCGACTGTTTTCAGCAGTTCCGCGGTCGAACCCTGCACTTCGACCTGTATCCGCTGCGCCCTCCGGTCGACCCGCCGAACTCCGGGAAGCCGGAGTAACTCGTCCGGGTCCGGCACCGCCGCGGCGAACAAAAGGTCGATGCGGCGCACCGCCCGCCGGGTGAGCTCGGCCACGGAACGGACCTCGATCAGCCGCCCCTTTCGCAGCATGCCCACCGTATCGGCCACCGCTTCCACCTCCGACAGCACATGCGAGGACAGGAAGACCGTGCGTCCGGCGTCGCGGGCCTCACGCACCATAGCGAGGAACTCCCGTTGCACCAGTGGATCGAGGCCGGTGGTCGGCTCGTCCAGCACCAGGACGTCGGGCCGGGACATGAACGCCTGCACGAGACCGACCTTCTGCCGGTTGCCGTGCGACATCGCGCCGATCCGATGCTCCGGATCCAGGTCGAGCCGATCGATCATGTCCCGGCGTACGCTCGGATCGACACCGCCGCGCAAATGTGCGAGGTAGTCGAGATATTGTCCCGCGGTCAGATCCGGGTAGGCGACGAATTGCCCTGGCAGATACCCGATACGACATTGCGCGGCTTCCCGGTTACGCACCGTATCGGCGCCGCGGATACGGGCACAACCGCCGGTCGGACGCATCAGACCCACCAGGATGCGGATGGTGGTGGTCTTACCGGCACCGTTCGGCCCCACATAGCCGAAGACCACCCCGCTGGGTATCTGCAACGTCACGTCGGACAGTGCGAGCACGTGTCGATAGGCCTTCGTCAGCCCGGTGAGCTCGATCGAAATATCTGTCGCGCCGTGAACCGCCCGATGTTCCGGGGCTTGCGCCGGTCGCCGCTCAATCATCCCGCCCACCGTCACCGGCCGGGTGCTCGATCGTCGCCGGCGGTCCTTCCTCGCCGGGAACGCGGCCACCCGGCGGGACGACTCCGGTCACCCGCCACCACTGGTCACCCGGGGCATGAGGATCGTCCGGATGGATGGTCTCGAACAGATCGGCGCGATGGATTCGGGGAAGCACCCGATAGTCGATCGAACCGGGCACGCTGACGAGCGCCAGTACTCGCCACAGGGTGAGGACGTATGACTCGGCCGCGGCAGCGCCGTCCCATTCGTAGAGACCCCGGTACGCACCGCGCTGATCGTGAGCGAGCCACAGTTTGGAGACCAGACCCGGAAATCCGGCGAACAGCACGGTGTTGAGCAGGCTCTCACGCCGGAAAAGGGCGTGGCCGCGGCCGTGCACCGCCCGCAGCCGGAATCTCACCATGAGTACGCAAGGCGCGAGCGCAGCAGGCCGGTCGACGACGGTCTCCCGGAACACACAGGCGGAGGCCCGGCCGATCGGCAACGGTGCCCGTGCCCCGACACCGCGGTTCGCGCCGGAACGGGACCGGCCATCCGACAGCGACAACACCCTCGGCTGTGGCATGGCCTTCGCCGCCTCTCACGCACTCGCTACCGTTCACAGAGCCGGGCGGCGGACCCGAGAGCCGACGAACCCGCCTTATTCCACGATGCAGCAAGCCGCCGCGGAACAGGAGAGTCGAAAGTCCTCACCGGCCTGTTGCCTGCGGGCGGACAGGCCACCGATTCCGCCGCCCGCAGTTCGAGCCGGTGGATCCGAACACTACGCACCGCGTATCCGATCACCATTAAGCCTTCTGCTGGGCACAACAGACGGGTAGTATTCGGCAGGTTCTTTCTTCGGGTCTCTCGAACGATCAGAAGCTCTTTTCGCGGCTGTCAACCGAATCGACTACCGAGGAGCCACGATGAGATCACCTGCCGGGGTAGGCGTACGAGCTCTATGGAGAACGGTCGGGGTGATCGCCGCGTTCTCGGCGGCCCTGGGTTCGAGTGCGGCGACCGGGTCCGCGGCACCCGGGGGCTGGCAGCCGTTGGCGCCGATCGAAACCTTGGACGTGCAGCGTTACCTCGGTGTTTGGAACCAGGTCGCCGCCTTGCCGCAGCCGTACAACCTCGAATGCGCCCGCGACACCACCGCCGACTACCAACTTGTCGACGCGAGCAACATTCGTGTCGAGAATCAGTGCACCACCTGGACCGGTGCCACGAACCGTATCGTCGGAAATGCTCGTGTCAACGATCCGGTCAGCCGCGCACAACTGCACGTCAGCTTCCCGGACGTGCCGTTGCAGAATTCACTGGACGGACCCACCAATTACATCGTGACTTTTGTGGCCGATGATTACTCCTGGGCCGTGGTGGGGGACCCATTTCGATTGTCCGGATTCGTGTTGTCGCGCTCACCTGCCGTCGATCCGGCACGCTGGCGCGCGATCCGGCAGATCGTGGCCGACCGCGGGTACGATCCCTGCCTACTGCTGACCTCGCCCACCCCGGGCGGCGCCACCGATATACGGCCCCTCTGCACAATGTGAGTCGCCGGTGATCCGAGCGCGGCGCCGCGATCCGGTCCGGCGCCGCGACCGCGCCGGCCGTCAGCGGTGAGCTCGCGCGACGGAGTAGGGAGTTCTCCGGGCCCGATTCTGAGAATCGGCGTTGAGCACATCTCGGGCGGTATCCTTCGTGAGTGCGGGAGGCGCAGCTCGGCAACCGTCCGGGCCCCGAGTCCGGCAGGAAGCACGGCCACCGCACGTCGGCTCGAACAGTCGTCGGCTCTCAGCGGTGTCGCCGCAGCTGGGAGTTCCGTTCAGGCGTTGAGGCTGCACCCGACGGTCAAGTACATGGGATATGCGGCGTGGGTCCTGGATCGGCAGGATAGATCACCGGCGAACCGACCTGCTCTCCTTTGTGGAGGTGGATGATGGCCAAAGATTTCGAAGGACATATAGCGCTCGATATCCGTGATTCGGTCGCCGACTGGGCGCCTTTCGCGGAGCCGACCGCACCGCAAGGTGCGCCGAACGTGTTGTATCTGGTGTGGGACGATATCGGGATCGGTACCTGGGACTGCTACGGCGGTCTGGTCGAGATGCCGAATATGAAACGCATCGCCGATCGCGGGGTCCAGTTCACACAATTTCATACCACCGCACTGTGCTCCCCCAGCCGTGCCTCGCTACTGACCGGGCGGAATGCGACTTCGGTCGGTATGGCAACCATCGAAGAGTTCACCGACGGGTTCCCCAGCATGTGTGGCCGGATACCGGACGACACCGCACTGTGCTCGGAGGTCCTCGCCGAGCGCGGATGGAACACATACGCGGTCGGCAAATGGCATATGACGCCCCTGGAGGAGGAGAATCTGGCCGCGTCGAAGCGACATTGGCCGCTGGGGCGCGGATTCGAACGTTTCTACGGCTTCCTCGGCGGCGAGGCCGATCAGTGGTACCCGAATCTGGTGTACGACAATCACCCGATCCCGCAGCCGTACACACCGGAGGACGGATATCACCTGTCGAAGGATCTGGCCGACAAGTCGATCGAGTTCGTCCGCGACGCCAAGGTGATAGCGCCCGATAAACCGTGGTTCATGTACCTGTGCCCGGGATGCGGTCACGCGCCGCACCACGTGGCGAAGGAATGGGCCGACAAGTATCGCGGCCGGTTCGATATGGGATACGAGAAATATCGCGAGATCGTACTGGCGAATCAAAAACGCATGGGTCTGGTGCCGGACAACACAGAACTGTCGTCCATGAACCCCTATTCGACAGCGACCAGCGCAGACGGCAGGCCATGGCCGGCGCAGGACACGGTACGAGCGTGGGATTCGCTGTCGGAGGACGAGAAGCGACTGTTCCGCAGGCAGGCAGAGGTGTTCGCGGGATACCTGTCCTACACCGATGCCCAGATCGGCCGGCTACTCGACTACCTCGAGGACAGCGGCCAACTCGACAATACGATAATCGTCGCTCTCTCGGACAACGGCGCCAGCGGCGAGGGCGGTCCGAACGGATCCGTCAACGAGATGAAATTCTTCAACGGCTATATCGATACGATCGACGACAGCTTGGCAAAGCTCGACGAGTTGGGTTCGCCGACCACCTACAACCACTACAGCATCGGGTGGGCGATGGCGTTCAACACCCCCTACAAGTTGTACAAGCGGTACGCCTCACACGAAGGCGGGATCGCCGACTCGTGCCTCATGTCGTGGCCGGCCGGAATAGCGGCCCGGGGTGAGGTGCGACATCAGTACATCAACGTCTGCGATATCACCCCCACCATCTACGAACTGCTCGGCATCACGCCCCCGGATACGGTGAAGAATGTGGCGCAGCAACCCTTGGAGGGGGTCGGTTTCCGCGCGTTGCTCGATGACGCGAAAGCTGACGTCGGCAAGCACACCCAGTTCTATTCGATGCTGGGCACGCGCGGTATCTGGCATCGCGGATGGTTCGCCGACACCGTTCATGCCGCATGTCCTTCCGGCTGGGGACATTTCGACGCCGACCGCTGGGAACTGTTCCATCTTGAGCAGGACCGCAGCCAGATGCACGACCTGGCCGAGGTTCATCCCGAGAAATTGGCGGAGATGAAGGCGCTGTGGTTCTCCGAGGCCGAGAAGTACAACGGAATGCCGCTCTACGATCTCGATATCGTCTCCGCGATGATGCGCGACCGCCCGACATACGCCAGGTCACGGGACAGTGCCGTCTACTATCCGGGAATTGCCGAAGTCGGCCCGGGTGCGGCGCTCGAGATCCAGGGCCGATCGTTCGCGCTGCTCGCCGAGACAGCCATCACCAGCCCGGGCGCGGAGGGGGTGCTGTTCGCCCACGGTGGGCGGCTCGGTGGGCACACACTGTTTCTCCAGGACGGTCATCTGCATTACATCTACAACTTCCTCGGAGAGGAGGAACAGGCCGTCGTTTCCGATCGCCCGGTTCCGCTCGGAGATCACGTCCTCGGGATCCGGTACGAACGGCACGGAACCCGGTCCGACAACTTCACCCCCACCGGTGAGGCCGTCCTCTACATCGACGAGGACCCGGTCGGCTCACTCGACGATATGCGAACACAACCCATCGTGTTCTCCGGTGTCGGAGAAGGAGTCCGCGTGGGCCGTGACAGCGGTCAGTCGGTTTCCGCGCGCTACCGGTCACCGTTCCCGTTCACCGGCGGCACCGTGCATCAGGTCATCGAGGACGTGAGCGGCAAACCCTATCTGGACCTGGAAATGGCGGCAGCGGCAGCATTTTCGCGCGATTGAAGCGACAGCCCACCGACACGCGCCGCGGTATGGTCCGGATACCCGGCGGCGAATTCGCCATGGGTTCGGACGATTTCTTTCCCGAGGAACGGCCCGTGCACCGGGTGCGGATCGACTCGTTCCGCATCGACCCGCACCCGGTGACCAATGCGGCGTTCCGACGCTTCGTGAAGCAAACCGGATACGTCACCGTCGCCGAGCGCACGCCCGCCGTCGAGGACTACCCGGACGCGGATCCGGTGGAACTGGCACCCGGGGCACTGGTCTTCCGGCCCACCGCAGGGCCGGTGGCACTGGACAACTGGCGACTGTGGTGGCGGTATGTCCCCGGCGCGAACTGGCGCCACCCACGCGGGCCGGGCAGCACACTCGACGGACTCGACCGCCACCCGGTCACCCAGGTCGCCTACGACGACGCCGCGGCGTACGCGGCCTGGGCCGGCAAACAATTGCCGACGGAGGCCGAATGGGAGTACGCGGCACGTGGCGGGCTGGACTCGGCCACCTTCGTCTGGGGTGATGAGTTCGAACCCACCGGGCGGCGCATGGCCAATATCTGGGTCGGCGCCTTCCCCTGGCAATTCCACCCGGGCCGCGGGCAGGCGCGCGTACCCGGCACAACGGCAGTCGGCATCTACGCGCCCAACGGCTACGGTCTCTCGGATACGACCGGCAACGTGTGGGAATGGACGGCCGACTACTTCCACTCCCATCATCCGGCGCCGACCTGCTGCGCCCCGTTGAACCCACGCGTCGATACGTCGGAATCCGCATCGGCGCAACACTTTCCGCACCATGTCGTCAAGGGCGGCTCGTATCTGTGCGCAGCCAACTACTGCCTGCGCTACCGGCCCGCCGCCCGGCAACCACAGACCGAGGACACGGCCACCTGCCACCTCGGCTTCCGCTGCGTCCTCCGCGACACAGAGCCGTGATGCCCGCTATCACCGTTGTTCCAGCGTCGCCACGACCACCTGCTCAACACCTCGTACCGCACCAACGGTGAGACGGTCCACCTCACACCGACCGAGTGGAGCATGCTCGAAATACTCGCCCGGAATCGCGGAAAGCTGGTCGGTCAACGGGAGATACTCCGTGAGATCTGGGGCCTGGTTACACAGCAGAGACTCATTATCTACGCGTATATCTGGCCCAGTTGCGCCGCAAACTCGAAGACAATCTGCGCGGCCGGTGTGGAGACCCGGACGTGGATCTTCGCGTCGTCGTGACGCCCACGGGTCGACGGCCGTCCGATTCGAAGAATCCGGACGGGAGGAGCCGCGATACCTCGGCCGAGTCCGTAGGGACGATGTACGGAACAACGATCTCCAGCGGATCACCGAGAAGGCGAACCGTCGAGTGGTCGACCTCCGGGGAACGCCCTGACGTTCTGTTGACGGTGATCGGCGTTATTTAACGGCGCCCATACGGATTCTCATGGAATTTCGTGATCGAATTCTACGGGCCTCATCCGGGGCTTGCGTAACGTTTCCGGACCTTTCACTTCGTAATGATGGTCCGCGTGACAGGAAAGTGTGTAACCGAGTACATGATTATGAAATCCCTCACCGCCGCGTCGGTTTTGGTGGCAGCTACCGTGGGCCTGACCGCCGGTTCGGCATACGCCGCACCCGCACCTGTACCCACGCCGCCCTCGGGCACTACGGTGCAGACCGATATTCTGCCCGGAATCCACTACACGGCGAATGTTGTCGACAACTCCGTGGTACTTCGCACCGACGCGGGTTCTCTCACAACTCAGGGCACGCAGTTCCAGGTACTCGACAACGAGGGCCGCATGGTCGCGGGCATGCCCCTGACCTATCTCAAAGACGGCCGTGAATGGCCCATCGCCGCACGCATCGACGGAAACACCGCGACCTTCACGCCGAGTGTCGATCCCGCCGACGCACGTCCTGCCACCATGTTGCAGCCGGTCGATATCGAGCACATCGAGGGTGTCGACCCCAATACCGCGCTCAGCACGGCAGCCACTCAGTTCGGACTCGCGACCTCGGTCGGAACCCTGCTCGGATCGCTGGTCGGCGGAGCCCTCGGTTGCGTCGCCGGCGCAATCATCGGAGCACCCCTGGTGGTGCCGACCTTCTTCGCCGGGCCGATCGGCCTGTGCATCGCCGGCGCCGCCGTGGGCATCACGCTCGGTGCCGCCGCCGGCATGATCGTCATCGGTGTACCGGTAGGCATCGCCAGCGCAATCCAGTTCCACAATTCGGTGAACGGTCTGTGACACCGAAATCCCTACGGGACTCGGCAAGACGCGCCGCGCCTTGCCGAGTTCTGCTCGGACAACCGTTGGGGACGGCCATCGGTTCTCCGGCCACCTCGGCTTCGTCGGCCAGGAACTGGTAACTGGTAACCGACCGGACAGGAAAGTTCATTCGAGCCGCTGGAGGCTCGGTCCCATTCGTCCAAGCCGGGCCCCGAATGATGTCGTTAGCGTTGCGGCCATGACTACGACACAGATCGAGACCCCATACGATTCGCCCGAGCAAGAGATCAGAACGCTGGCGGAGAACTGGATCGCGGCGATCGTGTCCAACGATGCCACCCGCATCCGAGAATTCATGTCCGAGGACTGGGTGCACGTGTCCGACTACGGCTTCGTCTCGGCCGCGCACTTCTTGAAGGCTGTGGGTGCCGGTGTATTGCGCCCACGCGATCAACCACCGAAAAGTCCTGGTTGTCAACCAAGCGTAGCTCCCGGTCTGCCCCAACGCTCTAACAGGCAAGCCGCATGTCGGTGCGCCCAGGGCATCGGCTCATCGGACACAGCGGCCTTCGCCAGTCGGCACCGGACGCGCCGTGGCAGGCTGGTGGTCAGAGCAGGAGATGGAAGATGTCGAAGGCGATGTTCCATTCGGCGGTCCCGGGGTTCTTACGGTCCGGCTCGATCGTGACGAATGTGTGCGCGAGTGCCACGCTCAAGCCCCCGGCGATCCGCGGCAGTCGCTGCTCGGTCGCCTCGGAGAGGGTCATGTCCAACGGCGGCCGGGCCGTCAGTTGATCGAGCACGGACTGTAGTTCGATCTCCTGGTCCAATTTCTCGAACCGGTGGATGCTCTCCTGCAGTCCCTTGGTGATCGGCAGGTCCCACGGTTCGATCACGTCCCTCAGATTTGCCTTTGCCGACGCTTTGCCGATGAGTATCAGGTCGTAGATCTTGTCGTCGACGAAATCCGTGTAGCGCTTCAGATCGTTTCGGTCGACGTGCAGGCCGGCCGCTGCGCGGAAGAATTGCTGGAATTTCACGGTACCCATTACTGGCATGGCGTCAGCTCCTGTCGAAGTATTCATGGATTTGGCGAACCGCCATCGCGCCTTCGCCGACAGCGGATGCGACCCGCTTCACGGAGCCGCTACGGACGTCGCCTGTGGCGAACAGGCCGGGCAAGCTTGTTTCGAGCGTCCTCGGCGACCGGTCGCCGATCCGCCGGTTGCCGTCCTCACGGACGTGGACCGCGTCCATGCCCGTGAGGACGAAACCGTGGTCGTCGAGTGCGATCGTGTCGGCCAGCCACCCGGTGTAGGGCATCGCCCCGATGAAGACGAACAGGGCGCGCACCCGGAGGGTGTCCTGCTCCCCCGTGTGATTGTTCTCGACCATGATCTCTTCGAGGTACTTCTCCCCGTGGACCGTACGAACCTCGGTATTCCGGTGCACGGTCACCCGCGGATGGCGCTCGATCTGGTCGACCAGATACCGGGACATACTCTTTCCGAGGTCACTGCTGCGGATGAGCAGGTGAACGTGGGAGACACCGTCCGCGAGAAAAACGGTGGCCTGTCCGGCGGAGTTTCCGCCGCCGACGATGGCCACCGGGTCGGTGCCGCACATCCGCGCTTCCTGATGGGTCGCGGCGTAGTACACGCTCGTTCCCTCCAGCGCCTCGATCCCCGGGACCGTCAGCTTGCGGTATCGCGCCCCGGTGGCGAGCACGACGGCCCGGCCGCGAACCACACCGCCGTCCGCGAGCGGGAGGGCGTGATGCCCGTCCTCGGGCACCAAACCGGTCACCTCCGCTGACACCAGCAGCCGGGCGCCGAACTTCCCGGCCTGGATCACGGCCCGCTCCGCCAATTCGGCGCCGGAGATACCGGCCGGGAACCCGAGGTAGTTCTCGATCCGGGAGGAGGTACTGGCCTGCCCGCCCGCGGCGACCGACTCCAGTGTCACCGTGTTCAATCCGTCCGAAGCGCCGTACACGGAAGCGGCCAGACCGGCCGGTCCCGCCCCGACCACGACGAGGTCGCACACGTCCTGGGTGGCGTCCCGGACCGTGTCCGGAACCGGAAGCCCGACGACGCGGGCGAGTTCGGCGTTCGGCGGATTCCGCAGCACCTTCTCGCCGTGCCAGATCACGACCGGTGTGTCCTCGGGAGCGACTTCCAGGCTGCGCAGCAGTTGCTCGGCCCTCTCGTCCTGCTCCACATCGATCCACCTGTGGGGCAATCGGTTTCGCATGGCGAACTCGCGAAGCCGCAGCGTGTCGGGTGAATAGCAGGAGCCGATTATCCGGAACCCCGAACCGAGCCCGATCAGTAGGTGCCGGCGCACCAGGTAGGCGCGCAGGATCAGATCGCTGAGCACGAGATCGTGAGCCACCAGTTCACGCACCCGCTCGGCCGGGACGACGAGTATCTCGCCGTCCTCCATCGCCTCGGCGGTGAAGAACGCCACCTGGCCTTCCAGCAGCCCGAGCTCGCCCAGGAATCGTCCGGGACCGTGCACCCGCAGTATCCGGCGTTCGCTTTCTCCGTCGCCCTCGTCGATGATCGCGACCTTGCCCGAGAGGATCACGAAGAAATCCTGGCTGGGCTCGCCCTCTCGGGTCAGCACCTCGCCGGCGCGAACCGGTCGACGCGCACCACCGACCTCGAGCGTCGCGACCTGGTCGTCCGTCAGCCGCGGGAATGCTCCCAGCTCATCGGGAGTCTCGTCATCGACCTGCGGGATTTCGCGGACGGGAGTGGTGTCCTCAGACGAGGTTCTGGTCGACATAACACCAGCGCCAATCTTCACCCGGCTCCATCGACTGGACGATCGGATGACCGATGACGCGAGCGTGCGCGCTCGCGTGCTTGCCCGGTGAGGAGTCGCAGCAACCGACGTGTCCGCACGTCAGGCACAACCTCAGATGTACCCATGGGGTGCCGAGGCGAAGACATTCCTCGCAGCCCTGGGGAGTACGGGGTACGACGGGCCGGATCGCGGTCACGTGTGGGTCCACAGGTACAGAAGTCATGGCTTCGTCTCCTTGCCTGCCTTTTCCGAGAGCGCCTGATCGAGCCAGGCGCGCAGTTGTGGTACCGGAGCGGCGCCCGCCTGACGTGCCAGGACCTCGCCCCGGTCCATCACGAGCAGAGTCGGTACGGCGCGGACGGTGAACCGTTCGGCGGTCTCGGGCGCAGCATCCACGTCGGTCTTCACCAGCTTGATCTGACCCGCGCGTTCCCTGGCGAGCTGTTCGAGCGCCGGGCTGACCATGCGGCACGGGCCGCACCAGGTCGCCCAGAGGTCGACGAGCACAGGCACCGAGGATGTCTCGGCGATCTCCGCGAAGTCGTCATCTGCTGCCGAGGCGATCCAGGGCAGCGGCTCGTGGCAGTTCCCGCAGCGCGGTGTCCCTGTTCCTGCTGCCGGGACCTTGTTCATCTTGCCGCAGTTCGGACATTTCACCGTTTCGGATCTCATGACGGCACCTCTTCTCACGCCGCCGCGACAGCGGGTTCGGTATAGGCGACGGCGAGCTCACCGCCGTCCACCGTGACACGGATGGCGCCTCCCGGCTCGATCTCGCCACGCAACAGCGCGCGACCTATCTTGGTCTCGACCTCGTGGGCGATGTATCGCCGCAGGGGCCGCGCGCCGTAGACCGGATCGAAACCGTGTTCGGCGATGAGCCGGCGTGCCTCCGCAGTGATATCCAAGTCAATTTGCCTCTGTGCCAACCTGTTCCGAAGGTCGATGAGTTGTAGCTCCACAATGTGCTCGATCTGGGGCAGGGTGAGCGGTGTGAACAACACGATATCGTCGACCCGGTTGAGGAACTCGGGACGGAAGTGACCACGCAGTTCCCCCAGCACCCGCTCGCGTGCGTCGGGTTTGATCTCGCCGTTGGCTGTGACGCCGTCGAGGAGGTGATGGGATCCGATATTGGACGTCATGATTATCACGGTGTTGCGGAAATCGACCTGCCTGCCCTGAGAATCGGTGATCCGGCCGTCATCGAGCACCTGCAGCAGGGTATTGAAGACGTCGGCGTGGGCCTTCTCGATCTCGTCGAAGAGCACCACCGAGTACGGCTTGCGGCGCACCGCCTCGGTGAGCTGGCCGCCCTCGTCGTATCCGACGTACCCGGGGGGCGCGCCGATGAGCCTGCTCACCGTGTGCCGCTCCTGATATTCGCTCATGTCCAGGCGCACCATATTGTCTTCGCTGTCGAAGAGGGCACCGGCCAGTGTTTTTGCGAGCTCGGTCTTTCCCACGCCGGTCGGACCCAGGAAGATGAACGAGCCGATCGGGCGGCGCGGGTCGCGGATACCGGAGCGCGCCCGGATCACCGCGTCTGCGACCAGTTGCACCGCCTCGTCCTGGCCGACGACCCTTTCGTGCAGAATCTCGTCGAGCTTGAGCAACTTCTCCCGCTCGCCTTCCTGTAACCGGGCGACGGGGATACCCGTCCATGCGGCCACGATCTCTGCGATTTCGTCTTCGGTGACAACCTCGCGCAGCAACGGATTCCCGCCTTGTCGGGTGGCCAGTTGCTCCTCGGCCGCCTCGAGCCTGCGTTCCAGCTCGGTGATCTCGCCGTACCGCAGCTCGGCGGCCCGATTGAGGTCGTAGTTGCGCTCCGCTTCCTCGGCTTCGTGGCGCAGTCGTTCCAGCTCTCCGCGCAGTTCCTGCACCCGCCGGATCGCCTGCCGCTCCGCCTCCCACTGCGCGTGCCGGGCGTCGGCTTCGGCTCTCAGGTCGGCCAGTTCTTTGCGCAGCTCTTCGAGGCGCGCCTTGCTGGCCGCGTCCGATTCCTTGGACAGCGCGGCCTCTTCGATTTCCAGGCGGGTGACTTTACGGGTCAGTTCGTCGAGTTCGGCGGGCATCGAATCTATTTCGGTGCGCAGTCGCGCGCAGGCCTCATCCACCAGGTCGATCGCTTTGTCCGGGAGGAAGCGGTCGGTGATGTATCGGTGCGAGAGGGTTACAGCGCCCACCAGCGCGCCGTCCTGGATCTTCACGCCGTGAAACACCTCCAGGCGTTCCCGGAGACCGCGCAGGATCGAGACCGCGTCCTCGACGGTGGGTTCGTCGACCAGAACGGTCTGGAAGCGGCGCTCCAGGGCCGCGTCGGATTCGACGTGCTTGCGATACTCGTCGAGTGTGGTGGCACCGATCATGTGCAGTTCACCGCGGGCGAGCATCGGTTTGAGCATATTGCCGGCGTCGAGCGACCCCTCACCGCCGACCGATCCCGCGCCCACCACGGTATGCAATTCGTCGACGAACAACAGGATGCGGCCCTCGGCCGCCTTGACCTCGGACAGCACCGCTTGCAGTCGTTCCTCGAACTCGCCGCGGTATTTCGCACCGGCTACCAGCGAACCCATATCGAGCGAGAAGATCGTCTTGTCGCGCAGGCCCTCGGGCACGTCGCCGCGGACGATCCGCTGGGCGAGGCCCTCGACGATCGCGGTCTTACCGACCCCGGGGTCGCCGATCAGTACTGGATTGTTCTTCGTCTTCCGGCTCAGGATCTGCGTCACCCTGCGGATCTCGGCATCTCGGCCGATGACCGGATCGAGTTTGCCTGCCCGTCCTTCGGAGACGAGGTCGCGTCCGTACTTCTCCAAGGCCTCGTACGCACCTTCCGGGGTCGCCGAGGTGACGCGTTGATTGCCACGCACTGCGGTCAAGGCGGCGAGGAACGATTCTCGCGTGACGCCGTGACTCGCGAGGACCCGCCCGGCCGCACTGGCCGACCCTTCCTCGGAGAGGGCCATCACGAGATGTTCCACCGAGACATAGGAGTCCTTGAGTCGCTTCGACTCCCGTTCCGCGGCGTCGAGCAGCTTGGCCAGGCGCTGGGTGATCATCACCTGGCCCGGCGTCGCGCCGGGTCCGCTGACCTTCGGTCTGCGCGACAGTTCACGCTCCAGATCGGATCGCAGGGCATCGACGTCCGCGCCGGCCTGCTCGAGCAGTCTGGGTACCAGTCCTTGCTGCTGGTCGACCAATGCGAGCAGCAGGTGCTCACCGTCGACCTCGGTGTGACCCATTCTGGTCGCTACATTCTGGGCTTCCTGCAGAGCTTCTCGTGACTTCTCGGTCAAGCTGCCGGTGTCCATGGGGGCGTCCTCCTTCTGCGGGAAGCGGCTTCGAGTTCCTCGATTCGATCCAGCAGATCGAGCACGAGCCCGATTGCCGAGTAGTTCAGGCCCAGACCGGTTCGCAGCCGCTGGATACGGGCGGCGTGGGCCACTTCGGATGGTTCGAACGACATCTCGCCGCCGGCATCGCGGTGGGCGTCGAGCAGTCCGAGAGCGACCAGTTTTCGGGCCAGTTCGGGGTGTAGCCCGGTTCGTTCGGCGAAGGCATCCGGCGACAATCCGGTACGGCGAACCAAGACGTACCGGGCGCGCGGCAGTGGAGTGCTCATTTCACTTTCCTCGGATCGAAGTTCGATTCGGCGGCCAGCTGCTCGAACAGGTCCCGCTCGCGTGCTGTCGGTTTCGACGGCACCATCACTTTGATCTCGGCGTAGAGGTTGCCGGCGGCGCCCCGCGGATTGGGCATTCCTTCGCCGCGCAGCCGCAGCTTCCGACCCGTCGACGAGCCCGGCACCACTTTGACTTTCGCCTCGCCGCCCGGGGTGGGCACGACGACGGTCGCGCCGAGGACAGCCTCCCAGGGCGATACGGGCAGGTCGACGTAGATGTCGCGGCCTTGCACCCGGAACCGGGTATGTGGCTTGATCCGCACCACGAGGTACAGATCCCCGGGCGGCGCATCACCGCTACCCCGGCCGCCCTGACCGGCCAGCCGGATTCGCTGCCCGTCCAGGACACCGGCCGGAATGTCGACGTCGTACTGTCGTCCGTCCAGTCCGAGAGTGCGTTTTCCGCCTCGATACGCCTCTTCCAGGGGCAGTTCCAGTTCTGCTTCCTGATCCGCTCCGGGAATCGGCCCATACCCGCCACCGCCGGAGAACATCTGTCCGAAGAGGTCCTCGAAGTCGACGGGGCCCTGGCCACCGAAACCTCGACCGAAGTGCACCCTTCCGCCCCCGCCGCCATACCCCCCGCCACCGTATCCACCGGCGCTTGCCCGGACCCGTTCGTCGTAGTCCTCGGGCACTCGCCGGAAGTCGGCACCGAATCGGTCGTAGCGTGTGCGGGTGTCCGGGTCGGACAACACCTGGTAGGCCTCGTTCACCTCTTTGAACGTGTCCTCCGCAGCGGGGTCCTTGTTCACATCGGGGTGATACTTGCGAGCCAGCTTGCGGTACGCCTGCTGGATTTCGTCGGCGCCGGCGCCACGCGGGACTCCGAGAACTTCGTAGTAATCGCGCGCCATCGCTACTCACCCCTCGGGTCGGCTGACGACCACCGCGGCGGGACGCAACTGCCGCCCGTCCTCGCCGTAGCCCGGACGCACGACCTCGACGACGGTTCCGGAATCAAGGTCGGGGCGGTCCACCACACCGACCACTTCGTGCAGTTCCGGGGAGAACGGCACACCGACCTCGTCGTGGCGCTCGAAACCGAACTGTGACAGCACCTGCACCGCCTGATCCCGGATCGCCTTCACACCCTCGACGACCGCCTGGGGATCGCTACCGGAATGGGCCAGCGCGAGCTCCAGATTGTCCAGGACCGGCAGCCACGCCGCGGAAACCTTCGCCACCTCCGCAGCGCGTTCCCGGCCCAGATCCTTGGCGTAGCGTTTGCGCAGGTTGTCCAGATCCGCGAGGGCCCTGCGCCAGCGGTCCTCGAGCTGAGCCGACTCGGACTCCGTACCGGTAAGATCAGGCGGCGTCTCGGCCTGATCCCGGTCCGTACCCTCGGTAGCCGGCTCGGTTGTCGAACGATCTGCAGACCTTTCCATCGCGTGCCTCAGCTTCGATCGAATTCGGCGTCGATCACGTCGTCGTCCGCCGACGACGCGGTGTCTCCACTACCGGCCCGATGTCCGTCACCGCCTGCCTGGACCGGTGCGAGCCCGTACAGCAACTGCTGCAACTCCGAGGTGAGTGGCGCGACCTCCGCCGGTGAAGCACCGTCGTTCACAGCCTTCCTGGCGTCGGCGATCAGCATCTCGGCGCGTGCCCTGTCGTGCGGTGGGGCACTGTCACCGAGTTCGGCCAGTCGACGTTCCACCTGATAGGCCACCGAATCGAGGGCGTTGCGCGCATCGACCGCCTTCCGTAGCGCCTCGTCCTCACTCCGGTTCCGTTCGGCCTCGGCCAGCATGCGCTCGACCTCACCCTGATCCAGATTGCCCTGCTCACTGATCGTGATGCTCTGTTCCTTGCCGGTGTCCTTGTCGCGAGCGGTGACATTGAGGATGCCGTTGGCGTCGATATCGAAAGTGACTTCGACCTGGGCCTCCCCCCGGGGCGCGGGGCGGATGTCTTCCAGCCGGAACCGGCCCAGCACCCGGTTGTCCGCGGCTCGTTCGCGTTCGCCCTGCAGCACCACGACATCCACTGCCGACTGGTTGTCCTCCGCGGTGGAGAACACTTCACTGCGCCGGGCCGGGATCGTCGTGTTGCGCTCGATGATCGTCGTCATCACCCCGCCCTGGGTTTCGACCCCGAGGGACAACGGGGTGACATCGAGCAGCAGCACATCGGAGACCTCGCCTTTGAGCACGCCCGCCTGAACTGCGGCACCGAGCGCCACGACCTCGTCGGGGTTGACGCTCATATTGGGGTCCTTGCCGCCGGTGAGCCGGCGCACCAGCGCCTGCACCGCCGGAATACGTGTCGAACCACCGACCAGGATGACCTCGTCGATATCGTTGGCGGTGACCTTCGCGTCACTCATCGCCTGCTTCACCGGATCGAGGCAGCGTTCCACCAGATCAGCCGTCAGATCCTCGAACTTCGAACGCATGATCGTGGTGGTGAGATGCTTGGGACCGTTCGCGTCAGCGGTCACGAAAGGCAGATTGACCTGGGCCTGACTCACCGAGGACAACTCGACCTTGGCCTTCTCCGCCGCCTCGAACAGGCGCTGCAACGCCTGCGGGTCCTTGCGCAGATCGATATTCTCCGCACTCTGGAATTCATCGGCGAGGTAGTCCACCAGACGTCGATCGAAATCGTCGCCGCCGAGGTGGGAGTCACCGGCCGTGGAACGCACCTCGACCACCCCCTCGCCGACATCGAGCAGACTCACATCGAACGTGCCGCCACCGAGGTCGAAAACCAGCACGGTCTCATGGGTCTGCTTGTCCATGCCGTACGCCAGTGCCGCGGCGGTCGGCTCATTGATGATCCGCAGAACTTCGAGGCCGGCGATGCGGCCGGCGTCCTTGGTGGCATTGCGCTGCGCGTCGTTGAAATAGGCGGGAACGGTGATGACCACTTCCTTGACCTTCTCACCGAGGAACTTGCTCGCGTCGTCGACGAGCTTGCGCAGCACCAGGGCACTGATCTCCTCCGGCGCGTATTTCTTACCCCGCACGTCGAATCGCGCCTCACCGTTGTCCCCCGGCACGACGTCGAAACTCACCGCCTTGGCCTCCTCGGAGATCTCGTCGAAATGACGTCCGATGAAGCGTTTCGCCGAGTAGATCGTGCCCTTCGGATTCAAGATCGCCTGCCGCCGGGCGAGCTGACCCACCAAGCGCTCGCCGCTCTCGGTGAACGCCACCACCGACGGCGTCGTCCGTGCTCCCTCGACATTGGAGATCACCACCGCCTCGCCGCCTTGCCAGCTCGCAATGACCGAGTTGGTGGTGCCCAGATCGATACCTACTGCAGTTGCCATGACTCATTCCCTTCGATCGGTCCGGCCGGCGAGCAGGCCGACGGCTTCGTCCGCGGCGTCGACGTCGGCCAGGGCCTCGTGGTGACGTGGTTGTAATGACTGGATCGAGGTGAAGTCGCGCCGACCGCCCTGCAGCGCACCAGCGAGCGGGCCGAGCAGGGCGCCGAACGACAGCACCGAGAACGCGCGCCCGTAGGCGGCCCCCCAAGCCCACGAGCAGCGGTGGGACTCAGCCGAGTAAACAGCGAACAGCGCGCCCGCGGCGGCACCTCGCAGGGCTGCCCAGCCGTCGTCGAACCGGCCGACAACCGGTCGACATCACGTCCGGCGATCGCCGGTTCGTTCACTGTGCAAGGCCGGTCGGCGAAGTAGACGGCGCTTCCCGCGTCGGCGTAGCAATCCGCGTCGCTACCCGACATGCCGGTCGACCCGGACCTACCGCGGCGGCCCCGGCACTGGACTCTGACATCACGCCCCCTCGGCGTCGATGACTCGAGGTTCACCGAACCGCGCATGTACCGGTTCGACGTCGGTCAACAGGGTTGAGTCCACGGCCCAACCGCCCAGAATTCTTCATCCGCCTGTGGGCATACGACGAAACCGGGAGACGGCGACACTCCACTACCGGCGGCTCCAGGCCAGCCTCTCGAGTGGCTCGCATCCACGGGCTCGATGCATCAGCCGCTACATGGTGCTTCCGCGAGTAGAACTCCCGATGCAAGGAATTATCGCAGCCGACGCGTCGCGTGACAAGGTTCCGATATGTCGAAAGCAAAAGGCGATTCGGCCCTGATAACAGATTCTCCGAAACCGTGCGGAATACCGCTGCCTCAGCCTCAGGTAGAGCGTCAGGCCCCCGGCGATAGTGAACCGTGCCGGATCGGAAACCCACTTCGGTTTCAGACCAGCGCCGCTCGGGTTGTAGTCACAGCATCGCAACCGATCGCACGGGCACCGAGTATCCCTGCATGACAAGCAATTCAGCGAATTACACCGATGTGCACCGGCGCCTCCGGCCGATCCGCCGGCGATCTCACCACGACACCAACGGCATAGTCCAGCGCGGTGACTGCGAGCAGTGAATTCATCCGCGAGTCGAGAGAATTCGAGTAGCCGGAGATAGGCGGCAGCTGGAAATCAGTAGTTCCGCGTGGCGAGTTCGGCTTCCAATGACTCGGTCGACTCCGATGCTACTTGCACCGTATGAACTGAGGCGTCCTGTTCCCGCAGATCCGGACGAGCAGATCAGGGTGGCGATACAGAATCTACCGTCGACCGGTGCGGCACATGTGGTCGCGGAGCCATTTGCTACTCCGCGGCCGCATCGAGCTCCGGTCGCAGAAGTGCTCCCAGGGGTGTCACGCCTCCGTTCCGACCGCTTCGATGCACACATCCGCGACGGTGCCCTGTCGACCAGCTCACGCTCACTGCTCACATCGCCGCCACGGCCGCCTCTGCGACGGCCTTGTCCTGCTCCCCGGTGCCGCCGCTGACGCCGACCGCCCCGACTACCTGGCCGTTGTGCCGCAGCGGGACACCACCGGCGAAGATCATGATGCGCCCACCGTTGGAGGCGTGTATCCCGTAGAACTGCTCGCCCGGGCCCGCGTCGGCCGCGAGGTCTTCGGTCGAGATGTCCAGCGCTCGCGCGGTGAATGCCTTGTTTATCGAGATGTCGATGCTGGCGATCCAGGCGCCGTCCATCCGCACATGGGCTACGAGGTTGCCGCCGGCATCGACCACCGCGATATTCGACGGTGAATCGATCTCGGCGGCTTTGGCCCGGCCGGCGGCAATCACCCGCTGCGCATCGTCGAGGGACACCGACACCTGGTGCACTGTCATGACGCACCCGCCCCGGTCTTC
The DNA here is from genome assembly GCF_035956715.1 of Nocardia sp. NBC_01329. Lineage (NCBI taxonomy): Bacteria > Bacillati > Actinomycetota > Actinomycetes > Mycobacteriales > Nocardiaceae > Nocardia > Nocardia sp. NBC_01329. Next base: position 3,241,300 of record NZ_CP108381.1, read on the forward strand.
GCGAACTGCTCGACGACGGTCTGACACAACGCGGGGAGGTCGTCGAGCGGCGGGCCCGAGATCAGGTCGCCGTCGACCACGACCTCATCGTTCACGACGTCGGCCCCGGCGCTGCCCGGGTCGTTATCGGGTGTACGGATTTTGCCGGGCTGCGGCGCCGGCAGCTCTGTATACCCAGCGGTTTGTCGCACCGCGGCCGGGGGTCGCCCGAGTTCGACCAGATCGGTAACCAGTGCCGCGATCGGCGTGCCGTGCAGTGCTGTTGTCATCGTTGTGCTCCTCTCGGTCAGGGCCGCCTCACGGATGCAGTACGACTTTGGTCCATCCGTCGTCGCGGGCATCGAAATGCTGGTAGCCGACCTCGGCCTCGGCCAGCGGGAGCTCATGGGAGATGATCCAGGACGGTGTGGCCCGGCCCTGGTGAATCAGGTCACGCAGCTGCCGGTTGTAATGCTTGACATTGGCCTGCCCGGTGCCGGCCTTCTGCCCCTTGAACCAGAATTTCCCCATGTCGAAGGCAATCTTGCCGTCTCGTTCGAGTTCGTCAGGGGCGTTGCGGTCCTGAGGCAGGAAAATACCGACCACGCCGATATGTCCGGTGAAACGCACCGAGTCGACGAGCCGATTCATCGTCATCGCGGCGTCCTCGTGACCTTGCGGGTCGTGCGCCTGATACCCGACGCACTCACAACCCTTATCGGCGCCGCGCCCGCCGGTCATATCGAGGACCTGCTCGACCGGGTCACCGATGGAGTCGTCGATGGGTGTGACCCCGATCTGCTCGGCGAGCCGCAACCGGTCGGGACGACGATCGACGATCATCACCTGACTCGCGCCCTGGATCATCGCCGAGTACGCCGCCATCAGACCGACCGGCCCGGCCCCGTAGACCACCATCGAATCCCCGGGCTGCATATCGGCCAGGCGGGTGCAGTGCCAACCGGTGGGGAAGATATCGGAAAGCATCACATAGTCGGCTTCCTTGTCCTGGGCGTCCTCGGGCAGTCGCAGGCAATTGAAGTCACCGAACGGCACTCGCAGATACTCCGCCTGTCCGCCCCAGAACGGCCCCATCCCGGCGAAACCGAACGCGGCACCGGCCATCTTCGGATCCGGGTGCACTGTCAGGCAGAACGCGGTCAGTCCTTCCTCGCAGTTGCGGCAGAAACCGCAACCGATGTTGAACGGTAGACACACCCGGTCCCCGGTGCTGACCTTGACCACCGCGTCGCCCACCTCTGCGACGATCCCCAAATTTTCGTGGCCGAGGACCATCCCGGGCTCCAGATCGGTGCGGCCCTCGTACATGTGTAGATCCGACCCGCAAATGTTGGTGCTGGTGATCTTTACCAGCACATCGGTCGGCTGCTCGATTCTCGCATCGGGCACATCCTTCACGTGAACCTCACGTGGCCCGTCGTACACAAGCGCTTTCATCTCGACACTCCCTGTCATGCGGCGTTTCCGGATGATGCCCGGCCAAGCCACCACAGGCGGTTACACGTGAGCGACCGACCGAATGAATCCGTCTGCTGGGGCAGACGACGCGACAGCGCATAGAACCTGAAGCCGACACCAAAGTGACCCACTGTTTCGCGTTACGGGCGACCAACAGCGGGCGCACTCCAGGCGTCGCATTCGCTCCATCTTGGAGTCTCCTCTTTCGGCTCCGCGACCGCCAGAGGTGGGATCGGTTTCATTGATTTGTGGGCTCGGGCGGCTTCGTTCCGGCTCGGCGGGCCACTGGATGTGGCCCTCGCCGTGGAGGAAGACGGAGTCACCGAGGCCTACCCGAACTTCGATGTCTCTCTGCCCGACGGCTCGGGCCGGATGACGGGGGCGGCAGCGGAATGGGTAACGTCGGCTGGCTCGCCCGGCTCGGCACCGACGGCTCATTGCGCTGGGTCGCGCCGATGTTTTCCGCCAATCCCTTCATCGGCGTGCGCTACGAAGGGACCTCCGCGGTGTTCGTCGACGACTGGCGCAACATGCTGACTCTCGACCTCGCCGACGCTGACCTGACCTGCCACACCCGAAACATCGACTTGATAGACCTATTTCGAAACTGGATCACTTGTGCGGCGTCCAGCAGTCCTCGACGGCGGGCCAACAGCCGTACCCGCCCTATTCGCCTCCGTCCTTCCCGCCTTTACCTTTACCCTTCCCGCCTTTGCCTCTGCCTCTGCCCTTTTCGCCTTCGGCTTTCCCTCCGGGCTCACCCGCGTTCTCGGCTCCGTCCTCGCCCGGCTGTTGCTGCTGCTGTGGCTCGGACGAGGCCTGCGGTTGGCTGGACGCCGTGCCCGCGGACAAGAACGCGGCGAGAATGCCGGCCACCGCGACGGCCGCGACCTTATGAGTCAATGTAGTAACCCTTCTAGCAGCGGAAATGGGGATGTGCACGATCAACCGAGTCAGCATAGAAGTGGTGGGCGCCCGCGCACGGAACCACCGCTCACGTGGCGGTTCCTCACTACCGGCAGTCAACTCCGGACCAAGGCCACGATCCCGACCAAAGCAGATCAGACCGCGCGGCCAAACGCCGCTCTGAAGCCCCCGGGTTTCGTGCCCACCGGGTTATCTGTCTCCAGTGGGCTGCGGAGAGCAGTTGGCATCGTAATCGGCTTCGTACTCGACCGGCGGTTTCCGGTCGAGGCGGTGCATATTCTTCTTACGATGCGCCGCGACCCAATTCGTCAAGGTCCCGGAGTTGATACCCAAATCGCGGGCGACCTCCGCGATCGACCGCTCCGGTGACTCGATCACCATTCTCACGGCCTCGTCCTTGTACTCAGGCGAGTACTTCCTGCGATGCTGCCCCACGAACTGCTCCCTCACTTTCAGTGGCCACCCTACGAGGGGTCACTGTCCAGAATGAACCGGTCACCTCAGACGTAGACCTGATGGTTATAGCCGCTTCCTATCTGGACCTCAGTGTGGCTGAAGCCGATGGATGGTTCATGCGCCGGTTCCTCGTGTGGGAGCCAGCTTTTGCCGTCGTCGGCCTCGAACGTGGCGATGGTCAGTAGGGCATCCATGTCGCTGCCGCAGGTAGGGCAGAGCAGGGGGTGGGGGTCGATGGCGCCCCAGCCAGGCCAGCCGCCGACTCTCCAGCCGGGAGCGACGGCCAACTCATTGGCGTAGAACTCCTCCGGGGCGATCTCGTAGGCACTGTCCACACCCGTCTCGGCTGCCTGCCACAGGCTCCAGTCTCCGATCTGCTCTCGGAGTTCCTTGCTCAGGTCCCTGCGGTCGGGGTATTCGGTAACTTGCTCCGGGTTGAGCAGGCACGACGCGGGCAGGTAGCCGTCGAATTGCACCGCGGGCGGTTCGGGGGGCGTGGCGAGGATGTCGGTGACGGTGGCGGCCGACCGCCAGAACAGCGCGGTCTTGGGCATGCCCGTCGAGTGGTCGAAGGGGCACCACAAGACCTGGAGCAGGTCTGCGCCTTCAGGGGTGTGTAGATCGGGCACGGCGCGCGCGTAGAGCTGCGCGACCGGCAGCATCGCTATGGAACCCTCATAGGGGGCGATCGCCAGCGTGACCGGATACTCCTGCGGAGGGCGGATTCGTTCGAGGGTCTCTCGTTCCTGCGGGGTCAGGGTCCTGCCGCGCGAGGCGGCACGGATCCGCCGTTCCAGCCTCACCTCCGCTGGGGACAGGGCCGGATTGATTCCGTCCACAACATGAGGTTCGTCGCAGTGCGGCCACGGCTCGGATGTGAGTGAGCGGCGCTGTCGGTCAATCGTCTACCCGACCTGTCGAACACCGGATCAACACAAACCCGCGACGGTGACGTTCGGCAATCGGCGCGCTAGCCTGGCGTTGACGAACGATTTGGGTGGTGTTCGCATGGCAGCGTGCGGGAAAGTGCTGATGACGAATGGAGCAGAGTGAAATACGTCTGTTCCTCACACTCGCTGAAGAACTGCACTTCGCTCGGACGGCCGAACGCCTGCACCTGTCTCCGGGCCGAGTCAGCCAACTGGTCAAGAAGCTCGAACGGCGCTTCGGCGCCGAGCTGTTCGAGCGATCCAGTCGCCGAGTGGTGCTGACCGAGTTCGGGCAGCGCTTCTACGCCGAGCTGAAACCCGGCTACGACCAGATCCAGCAGGCCGTGCGCAACGCGACAGCGGCCGGCAGCGCGGTCGGCGGCCGATTAGGAATCGCGTTCTCCGGACCCTGGTCCGCCCGCCTGGCCATCCGTGCCGCTGACGCCTTCCAGACCGAATATCCGCATTGTGAAGTCGACATCAGGGAGACGTCACTGGCGGACTCACACGGCTTGCTCATGAGCGGGGACGTCGATGTGCAGCTCAGCGAGCTGCCGACCGATGTCCCCGGTATCACCACCGGACCCGTGCTCTTCTCCGAACCGACCGCGCTACTGGTCCCGGCGCAACACCGCCTGGCCACGCTGGAATCGGCCGGGCTGGACGATCTGGCGGACACTCCGCTGCTCACCTTCTCCAGCTTGCCGCCCGCCTTCCGCGAACTGCACTACCCGCTGACCACACCGCAGGGGACGCGGCTCACACATCTCGCGATCACCATGAGCTACGCCGAAGCCTTGCTGTTCATCAGCGAAGGCAAGGGCGTCACCATCGTCGCGGACCGGGTGCGCCACTACCAGACCCACCCCGATGTCACCTATGTTCCACTGCGCGACGGGCCGCCCATCGATTACGGGCCGCTGTGGTCCACCGCCCGCGACACTCCGGCGGTGCGCGAGTTCGTGCGGATTCTTCTGTCACATATTCCAGCTCACGGTGCGGTCCGCGGCTCCGCACCGTAGGCATCGTGTAGCGCGCGCAGGAACGCCGGCGCCTCGGGCATATCGGTGGCGCCGATGCGCCGAACCGCGATGCCGGGTGTCCAAGAGTTCATCACGACCGCCCCGGCCAGATTCTGCAGGTCGGCGGGCGTGACTATCCGCTCCCGCTGCGCGACGCCGATGCCCGCCAGTTGCCGGCGGACGATGCCCATCGTGGTGCCGACCAGCATCTCGGCCCGCGGCCACACCACGGCGCTACCATCCCAGAACGCCAGATTCCAGATGGACGCCTCGCTGAATCTGCCCTGCCGGTCGAGAAACGCGGCGTCGTCGAAGCCGTCGGCCACGGCCTGCCGCAATAAGTGTGTCTTGGCGACTTCGCCCACATGCTTGAGCTGCGGAAGGTAGCGCTCGTGCTCGACCGCGCTCAACGCCAAAGGCCCGGGCGGCCCAGCCGATGCCGGTGCGGTGCGTACGAGCATCTGCAGCCGCGCTCCGGGCGATGCCGCAGTGAACTCACCGTCGGACGAATAGACGGTGGCCACCAGTGACATCTCGGCCGGACCCGCCTGGATCGCCGTCCGCAGGTGCGCACGCACCTCGTCGTCGCCGAGGGCCCGGCCGAACATCTCGGCGGAGGCACGGCGCAGCCGCGCGAGGTGCAAGTCGAGCCCGCGGACCCCGCCGTCCCGGACCTGCATCGCCGTGAAGTGCGCGTGTCCCGCGAAGGCGAGCGCAGCCAGATCTTCGCTGGTCGCGACACTGCCGTTGCGATGTACGACGAAGGCGGAGTGCGTCGCTTGCCCGACGCCCGGCTGCGCGCCACGCGCTGTCGAGATCGCTGTGGTGGACATGAGTTTCCTCCCGAGGCAGGGACTGAACGAGGCTGTGGGTATTCACCATGCCGTGTCGCGCGGGGCGCAACAATGACGGTTTCAGCAACCGAGGTTTAGCCTCGTTAAACATGGTGAAAGGCATCCTCGCTTTTGTGACGTTGAACGCTGGGTGGGTTTCTGCTCAGGAATGCGATGTTCTCGGTGTCCTCGGCAACCACCCGCTCCATGTTATGGGCGGAATCGCCGCTGACGATCTCACAGATGAAGCACGCTGAGGACTCGATCCCGTACGCCTCGTCGTCTTGATCGAGAGGAATTCGCGTCACGTCTTGTTCCTCGTTCTCGCTGCTCCGGAAACACCTCAAACCCACAGTCCCCACGATCCGGCGACAGAGGTTATGCAGCCTGAGGAGTGATTCGGATCATTGGCCTTTCGATGCCGCGATACAGTCCAGACGCTCGTACTGATGGTCGGTGATTTCCAAACGGGCTGCCGTGAGATTCTCGGTGAGGTGGCTGAGCGAGCCGGTGCCCGGGATGGGCACGATGACGCCCGACCGACGCAGCAGCCAGGCGAGGACGACCTGGGTGGCGGTGGCGTCGAGCTCGCGAGCGACCGCAGCGATCACGGCAGTCGCGCCCGCAGCGCCGGCGACCACAGGCCGCCATGGCAGGAAAGCGATACCGGCCTGTTCGCAAGCATCGACGACCGGGTCGTATTCGCGGTCGAGGATGTTGTAGCGGTTCTGCACACTGACGATATCCACGGTTTCCCGTGCCTCGGCGAGCTGCGCGGCGGAAACCTCCGACAGGCCGATGTGGCCGATCTTTCCCTCATCACGCAGGTCGCCCAGCAGCCCGACCTGGTCGGCGAGCGGAATGGCCGGGTCGATGCGGTGCAGTTGCATGAGGGCGATCCGGTCCACCCGCAGCCGACGCAGAGCATCGTCGACCTGACGGCGCAGGAAACGTTCACTTCCGTTGTAAACCGCCCCGTCAGGGTGGTCGCGGCGGCGCTCGACGCCGAATTTGGTCGCCACCAGGAGTCCCTCAGGGTAGGGATGAAGGGCCTCGGCGATGAGTTCCTCGTTGGCGCCCCAACCGTAGAGATGCGCCGTGTCGATCAATGTGACACCGAGTTCGACAGCCCTGCGCAGCAACTCGATCGAAGCGGCGCGGGCGTCATCCGGTTCGGCGGCCAGCCGCATCGCACCGAAGCCCAGACGGTGCACGCGAGATCCAGCAAAGTCGAGGTTGAGAGTCGTCACGAGTCCCTTTCGAATTCATGGACCACATACGTATCGCCACCGCCCATCGACAACGAGATCAACGCACGATCAGGGAAACCGCGATCAGAATGATCCCCAGATGGCCGCTCCACCTGCACCCTGAACCTCCCCCAGATCCACTTGATCTTCGTGGGCCGAAAACCGGGAGACCCCGGAGTGGCCGGCGCACCGTTGTCGTCCTCCCCCAGCGCACCCAAATCGAGAAGCACCTCCCATTCCGACCCACCGTTGCGGTACTCCGCGATCGGCATACGCCGCCACACACCCAACGGATATTCTTTGTCATAGTGGAATTCGAAGAACCAGTCACCGCTGCGGTGCGGCGGAGAGTGTTCATTATCCTGATCTACGACCTCCAATATTCTCTGCTCCATATCGGCGAATTCCACACCGGATGCCAACTCGTCGATCGTCTTCGCGTGCTCCGCCTCCTTCCACGCCAGTACTTCCGGGCTCTCGAATTCCTCCAGCCACAGATTCTGATCGTCGGCGTTCTCGGCACCGGTAGACCGCAACGGACTTCCCGTCATCGGCACAGGAAACTGGGATTCCAGACCCCGAGGTGCTGCGGCGCCCTCCGATGGCACGCCCCGCCATTCCCGCCCGTGCTCGTCATGATGGAACCCCATCGTGGAGTCCATGTCCGGCCCACTTCGACGACGAGGAGCGCGGACCGGAAGGTCGAACGTCTCGGCACGATCAGGGCCACCTCTGCTTGCGTCCGCAGCTCGGGAACGGGTGCCCGAATCAAGCCCGGGGTCGGACCCGCGCCGGTGCCGGTTCGGCGGGCACCCGCCGACGGTAGGCGGCGGGACCCTCCGGGTCGGCGGTGCGGTTCGCCTCCGGGTCCCTCGGAGCGGAGATGATATTGCGTCGCCACCAGGTCGGGTTGCCGGCCGGCCGATGTGGTGCGCGCGGAACCTCGGCGCCGCGCCCTACCCCGATCAGCGCGAAGTGGCCCAGCGGCTCGGTGGTGATCCCGGCGACGGGATCGATGTCCTGGAAGTACTGGCGATGGGTACGCAGCGGGTCTGCGAATCGCGGCGCAGCCGGGAACTGCGCCTCGATCCGCTCTGCCCCGAAGGGTTCCGCGGCCGGATCCAAGCCCTGGCCGCGCCCAGCGACCCGCCCGAGCTGACCCGGAATATCCGATCCGAGCAAGGTCACCGGATCCTGGTGGTGTGCTGCCGCGTAGACCTCGGCGACGCGGAATTCGCTCGCGTGCTTCAGTGGCCCCATGCCGGGTGACCCCAGGGCGACCACCGACTGGACCACGGACACCGACCCGGTCGCATCGACGAATCTCCCCCCGTCCGCGGCGTATGCCGCTGTGGTGGAACCGTAGCTGTGAGCATAGAGCCGGTTCTTCGGTACCGGACATCCCCCGGGAAGTTCGCTCTGGAGTCGACGAGTCGCTTCGAAACCGCCCCACAGGTCACGGACCAGCAGTCGCCCGCCCTCGATCGCCGATCGCGGCGAGACAGTCCGCGTCATCATCGAGGCACCGCTGGGCGCGTCGTAGCCGAGCCATGCCATCGACAGGATCCCCAGTTTCGGGTCCAGTCGCGCCGTCGCGCTGTAGAGGTTCCACGAATAGTTCAACCGGCTGTTCAGGCGTTGCATCGTGGTGGTGATTCCGGGAATCTGCCACAGCGTTGTCTGGGCGGTATCGGCATTGCCGTAGCCGACCAGTGCGCGTCCGGACCCGCCGAACGCCCTGGCGTCATAGCCGATCACCTGAACGGGTGGCGCCGGTACCTCGGGTTCCATCGACCGGGCTTTGAGCTCCGCTTTCCCCAGGGCGTGGTGGGTATAGACCAGGTTGTGCAGGTACAGCCGTTCCCCGGGATCGAGCTGTGTGTTCATCCATTGCTCGAGATCGATGTCGGCGGGCACGGCGGCGCGGAAGGCCGCTAGTTCACGGGCGATCGAGAACCGGTTGGCCCGATCTCGGACCGCGAAGGGGATACCGTCGGCATTGCCCAACTCGGGAACTGTCCGGAGCACAGCTTCCTGCTGGTCGGTAGACAGCCGATGCCACCACGCGAAATTCGCTTCGGCCCGTTGCACGGCACGATCACGGACCTCGTCGTCGCTGTAGTCGCCGTGTGTCAGGTCTGCTGGCGAACCCAGCGAGTCCGCGTTGCCGAATGCGCTGCGCACCAGCGCTTCTTCCGCGGCTGTCGGCGATGGGATCTCGGGCAGTATCCCCGCGTATAGATGCCGAGGACGAGATGATACGGCGTCGTCACCGACGGTGACTCTCTTCTCGGTGTGTCCGCTCTCGGAGATCAGCGCAAAACTGGCCGCGATATCCTCCGAGGTCACCACATCGGGTACCCAATAGGACGGCCGAGACGGGTTCGACCGGCGCCGCTCCGGATCGGCCGGTGTGGCGAGCATCCGCTGCCATCGCCTCGGTTCGCGCACCGGGCGCCAGGCGGCGCGCGTGACTTCGGCGCCGCGACCGACGGTGATCAGACCGATATTGAGCAGCGATTCGGTCGGTTCCCGTGTCTGCACGTCGGCGAACGAATAGTAGCCCTGGTGCACATCGAACCGACTGCCGAAATCCGCGGAGAATTCGGCCCGGAACCGCACGGCGCCGCTTGCCGTGGGATCGGCCCCCTGCGTGGGGCCGGCCCACCGTTCGCTTGCTGGATCGGACCCCAGACCGGTGCCGAAGATGCGGCCGGTCCGGCCCGGCGTATCCGCGCCCAACCACCCGACGGGGTCTCGGCTCGAAACTCCGACATAGACCGCGACGCCGGCGCCGAACTCATCGGCGTGGCTCATCGGGCTGCCCGGTGAACCGGTCAGCAATACCTGATCGACCTCACTCGCGAGCCGCCCTTCCCGCCCTGCTTCGCAGACTGTGGTCGATCCATAACTGTGGCCGACCAGTGTGATCAGTCCCGGCGTCGGCGCGCCGGCCGGCAGGGTTGCTTGGAACTCCCGTGTCGCGTTGTATCCCGCGACGGATTGGGCAACCAGCTCCCCGCCATCCCTGGCATACACCGGATTCGGTGCGTCGATATAGCGCGTCGGGTGGAGGTAACCGATGTCGACGATGCTCGCCTGTTCGATATCGGGGCCCAAGCGGCGCGATACTTCGTACTGGTTACGGCCGAACTTCGCTTTGTACTCCAGCGATTTCAGGGTGGTGTCGAACCCGGCGATATGCCTGGTCACGAATTCCGCCGTATCGGCGTTCCCCATCGAGATCGAGACGGCGCCCTGGCCACCGAACTTCACCGGATTCAAGTTCAGCAGCTGCACCACCGGAGACCCGATCGTCTCGTTCGCGGAGTGTTCGATGGCCGCGAGATGGTCGCGTACCGATTCCAGGTTCTCCAGCTTCCGCGCTTCCCCGCGGGTGAGATCGCTACCGGCGCGCCGTCTCTCGTCGCGGCGGGCGAGCAGCTTTTCCAGGCCTTCCGCCAGCGCTTGCCGGTTCGCCACATCGCGGTCGGTGTACGGGACGCCGTCGGTATTGCCGATCACCTGCGGATGCGCCCGTATGATCGCTGATCGCTCCTCGGGCGTCAGGGAATGCCACCACGACGCATTGCGCCGGGTGTGGTGGCGGGTCGACCCGACAACATCCTCCCGATCGGGCGGGCGTACCAGCGACAGGACCTCGGCAAGCGGACCCAACTGGTCTTTCAGCTTGTTCACGGCGCTTTGCGCGAGCCTGCGCTCGGTATCGGTGAGCGGGGAGTATTCGGGTAGCGCCGGTCGTGATTCGGGCAGGCCGCCATCGCTGGTCGGTGTGCGCTGCGCGCTCGCAGGCTCGGCCGAATCGGACTCGGGAACAGTGTTGTTCGCCGAAATATCGCCGAATACAGTCAACGAGGACGAAGGAGTCCTGCTATCCGGATCGGCTGACATATACCGTTCGAGAACGGACTTACCGGACTCCGACCCGCGATCCACGCTGATCCACCGACCCCCGAATTCCGGACCTACTCGGCGACGCCCCAGTCGCTTCAGGCTTCCGAGCGACAAACGACCCCGCCGTGACTCCGTGACCACGATGTTCACCTGTTCGACGCGATACCCCGCCGCGACGGCCACCCCCAGATCACCGCGCGGATCCGCCAGTGTCACCGTGGTGACCGCACCGCTCAACTTTCCCTGCGCGCCAGCGGCACCGACGAGGGCCGCACCGGTGCCGTAGGCGAAAATATGGTTCACCGGTGTGGGAGCGCCACCGGTGCGCGAAGCGGCATACTCGCGGTACGCATCGAAGCCGACGATACCCGCGGCGAGCCGCCTACCGTGCTCCTGAACGTCGATCGCCGCTCTTCCGGGCACATGGTGGTGGTGCGAAATCACGGAGGCAACAGCGAGTCCGGGCTCCCGGCGGACGGTCGCCTCGTAGTGGTTCCGGGCAAAGACGACGTCGTCGACAAGGGACGGCGTAGCTCTGCGGGGCAGTACATGCCGAGAAATCGAGGTCGCGGTATCGACATCGCCGATGCTGATCTCTATCTCGCCGTCGCGGTAGGTCAGCAGCTGCACCGGTGGTGGTGCGACACCTGGGTACATCGCCTGCACCACCTGTTCGGCGCGCGCGAGTGCCTTACGCGCGTCGAGGATCCGGCGTAGCTGCGCCGGCTCGCCGGGCCCGAATTCCGGGTTGATCAACTGCCCACCCCCGAGCCGTTCGGGGCTGCGAGCGAGGAAGGAGGCGAGGTCGCGGTGGAGCCGCTGCCGGTTCGCTCCGTCTCGCACCGCACCCGGGATACCGGCGAGATTGCCGATCTCGTTGTGCACCCGGACCAGTGCCGAACAGCGTTCCGTATCCAGCGAATGCCACCATTCGGCAATGGCGGTCGCCTGCTCACGGACCCCGTGGGCACCCTCCGTGCCGACCTGAGCCGCACCGAACAGATCCGCTACGGTCGTCTCCGGGCCCAGCCCGCGCAGCGCGTCCTGCGCATATGCCCGCTCGATATCGGTAAGGATTTCGCCGGCGAGCGCGGTCGACGGTACCTGCCGAGCCGACCTGCCTACCGGTGCCGGGGCGGAGCCCCTACCTGCCGAAGCCGATGTCCCGGTGCCGAAGCGTTCGACCACCCACGGATTCGCTCGGCTGGGTTGAACGGCAACCGTCGGGTCGGCTGAATCTCGTGCCTGCTTCTCGTCGATGTCCAGAACGGCGGCGATTTCCGCTGGGCTCGGCGCCATTGCCCCACGCCCGGGTCGGGCGGCCGTCTCGTGGACGCTCGAAGCGGCGGCGGGCGGATCTTCCTCAGGAGAGACGGGGTCCGCGGATGAGAGATCGCTGGGGTCGTCGGGGGTGCCGGTGATGTTGTCGGCGTGCGGGCGCTCGCCCTGCCGCGTACGTGGTGGGGCCGCAGGTGGGTCCGGTGCTCGGAGAACGAGTTCGGTCAACGGTGCGAAGATCCCTGCCTCTCTGAGGGGCGGCGGAACGCGGTCCCAGGGATCGGCTGTCGCCGCCGCCTCGTCGACGTCGACGAACCCATAGCGCTCCCGGTACATCGTCTCGGCTTCCGTGCCCTCCATCACGCTCAGATAGATATCGACCTCGCCCAGGTAGTCGCGGACCCGAGCCATCAACCGGCCGCCGATACCGGTTCCGTGCCATTCGGGACTCACATACAGTGCGCCGAGATAGCCTGTGCCGTCGGCACGTCGTTCTGCCTGCGCGAATCCGGCGATTTCACCATCGGCCGTTCTGGCCAAGAACATTCCGGTATCGCCGCTCGTCAGGACCTCCCGCCAATGACCGAGCTTCCGTGGGCCGAAATCTTCCAGAAGATATCGTTCCAAGTTTTCCTCGGCGCCCCGCTGGCCGAAGTGCGCCTGCTGGGAGGCCCGAACGTGCGCTCGCGTGACGCCCGGCGCGTCTTCGGCCGAACCCGTAACGATCCGAACCTCGCTAGCCTCCTCCCGACTCCGTTGCGGCGCTCGCGATAGGTAATCGGGTGTAAACGCCGGATGCGAGGGCTGGTCGTTGCCTACGTTTTGTCCGACAGCCCCGTCTTCCGACATGTGATCGTTGTGCTGGGCGGCTTCTGCTTCGGTATTCGCGCGATGAGGGTTCCGAGGACCTCGCGGTGCGTCATCATCTTCGGCTGGCGGGCCTTGCAAATTGACCGGGTGTTCCGTATTCGCACGGGCGCGACTTCCATGGTCGCGCGCTAGAGGTGTGCCGTTCTTGTCGATGAAATAGGCGACGAAAACCTTATCGACATCTCGATATGTGGATTCCCACTTGTTTTTGCCGTCTTCATCTCCGTCGTAGCTGCGCACCCGGGGTATTTTATTATCGGGATCGGGGGCGGAAATCTTGAAGGACTGAGTTCTTCCATTTATTTCGAACGTCACCTCGACGGGTGAACGATCATCTTTGTCGAAATCGGGGATCAGCGTATCGAAGACCAGAATTTCACCCTCGATATTGGTGACTATGAAGACGTGTGACCTATCACCCTTCTGAACGGCAATGGCCGCGGTATCGATACCGTCCCTTCGCGTGCGGACATCATCGACGATGGCAGCGACGGCGGCATCTCCCTGGATCGAATACAGTCGGAATTCGGTGCCCAGTGTAGCTTCGAGGAGCATCCGGTTGTCCACAGCGACCCAGCCCGGGTCGGTATAATCAGGAGCGGGCGAGGTGCCGCCGCCGAACGCGCGGAAGATACGGTCGAGTTGAATGGCGCAGTTCTCGACCACGGCGGGTTCAGGGTAGTCGACTCCGGTAGAGAGCTCGAATATCCCTGCTCCAACGGCTGTCGCTCCGGATATCGCGGCGTTCGTCCAGCCGGTTGTTTCGAAATCGGTAATGGTCAGCCGATAACCGCCGAGCGCGCCGCCCCGGACCGCCGTCTCAGGCGGTCTATTGGTGCGAGCGGCGGCAGCAAGTACCGGGTTGAATTTCGAGGGCGGGCGACGTACCTGCGCCGCCTGTTCGTAGGCGTAGGCCATCGCCAGCAGCGAAGACTCCGAGAATGCGGTTCCGAACAGGCTCATAGCGTAGGGATGATTGTTGTCGGGGTCGTATCCGATCGGCACCGTGACCGCCGGATACCCGGCTATCGGGGCCCACGCACCCGAATTTTGCTGGGGGGCCAGCAAAGCATCCAGGTCGTGAGCGATGAGTGTGGAGTCGATCACGGCCCGGTAGGTCGGCATCTGATGATCACGCAGAGCCACGTACTCCGCGTATGTCTCAGGGGCACTCAGATCGATCGCCGCTGCCTTCGTGAACTGTTTCTGGCCGTGCGGGATCGGCCCTGCGTCGGCGTACTCGGTGTTGAACCGAATCAGTTCGTCGAGTGTCCGAATCGGCGCATCTTCCCGGTGCCGGGCGAGAAATCTCGCCAGTAGCAGATTGAATTCGTACCGGAAAGTGACGTCGCCTTTCAATTTGACGAGAGTGACCGGCATCGGCGCATCTGGCTGGTGCCGGGCGAGAAATCTCTCCAGTAGCAGATTTAATCCCTCCCGGAAAGTGACATCGTCATCAGGCTTGATGACAGTGACCGGCACGAGGGTTGCGCCCTGCGCCTGCAGCACGGTCTGGGCTTCGGCGAACAGGGCGAGCGCAGCGGTGGCCGACGACGCTCGATAGATTTCTTCGGTCCCGGTGATCACAACTCCTATGCGCTTGCCGCGTAGGGCTTCCGTGTTCAGCAGAACCGAATAGTCGATGCCGGTGACGGTGGCACTGGCTTCGGTCGCCGGATCTTCGGGGTCCACGCCGGCAATCACCGTCAGCAGGGCTGCCGCATCGGAGACCGTGCGCGCGAGAGGACCCGGGGTGTCCTGACCGGCCGTAAACGAAAGGACACCGGTGCTGCTCACCAAGCCGAACGTTGGCTTGACACCGACGGCGGAGTTGTGCGCCGACGGTTCGATAATGGATCCGCGCGTCTCGGCGCCCACAGCGATCGCTGCGAGCCCCGCCGCAACCGCGACAGCCGATCCGCTGCTCGAGCCGGATGCCTCTACCTGGGGAGCGTAGGGATTCACCACCTGTCCACCGAGCGCGCTGTAACCGTTCGGTGGCCACTCGGTCAGGAAGTTGCCGAATTCCGACAGATTCGTCTTTCCGAGGATCACCACCCCCGCCTCGCGTAGCCGGGTCACCAGGAACGCATCCCGAACAGCAAAGGAATTGCGAAGTGCCAGTGCACCTGCCGTCGTCGGCAAACCCTCGACATCGAAAACGTCTTTGAGAACTACCGATACACCGTGCATCGGACCGCGCACGCGGCCCTCGTGCCGCTCCGCGTCCAACCGTGCGGCGTCCCGCAACGCGTCCGGGTTGAGCGTCAAGATCGCGTTGAGCCGAGGTCCGGACCTGTCCAATGCCTCGATTCGACGTAGGTATTCCTCGACCAAGGCGACCGAAGTCGTCCGCCCGTCCTCCATCGCCTGCCGCTGCGCGGCCACGTCGGCAATTTCCAGGTCGAGAACGAACGAGCTCGGTTCGCCCGTCCGCCCAGGGACGGCGCCGGCCTGCTGGAAGTCCGTGAGATGGCGTGCCAGTCGCCGGAGCGCGCGAGTTGCCTCGGCCGCCAGATCACCGAATTTGCCCTTTCCGGTATACAGCGCGATCACCGCTGCCCCGATGCGGGCGCGGTCGGTCTCGTCGAGCGCGCCCAACGCGCGAGCCCAGTCAAGTCCGGTGGTGATTGCGAGGGGCGCGGCCCATGGACCCCGATTCCGCGCGACCTCGGTGCCGAAATCCGCGGCCCAATGGCCGATCACGCCCACTCGGATGGCGCCGAGGGTTGCGGTTTTGCCGTCCTTCAGGTGCTCGGATACTCGTGAGCGCGCCCGAGCGAGGATCGCGGCAACGGCCTTGTCAGCCGGAGCACCCTGGCCGAGCGCGGCTTCCACTACGGAGCGGATATCGCGGGCAAAGACTTCGGGGAACGCCGCTCCGAGCAGGTTGAACTCCGACAGCACCGCACCTGGGACGTGTTGTGCCGCGATTTCGCCCTTGCGGGAAAGTTCCACCAGCCCCCTGATTTCGAGCAGTATCGCGACGAGGACGTTATCGATCGGGGTGGGTACGGCGGGGTCGGGGCGCAGCCCGTCCCGCAGATAGGTGGCCGCGGATACATCGACCGAGACTGTGGCTATGGCACCCACCACCGGCGCGTGCCGCTGAATCGTCGCCGTCACCCGGCGGGAGTGCTGAGGTGACGCGATCACGATCACGGGCAACCGGCCGTCGGCGCCTGGGATCGCGCTGAGCGCCTCCTGGAAAAATTCGGCGTTCTGCTGGGTATTGCGGGCGTCGCGATCGACGATGATCCGGTCGGAGATATTCGGGTCGTGCCACAGGCCGTGCCGCTGCGCGTGCTGCTGGAACAGGACAGCCTCTTCCAGTGCGGAATTCGACCCCGGCGGGCGGTAACCCGAGAAGACGATCGGCAAATCCTGGTAATCAGGGTGGTCGGCCAGCCAGTTCGCGAGGAACGCCGCCGTGCCGGTATCGGGATTGCTGGGCACCAGAATGGCCCGGTACTGCGTATTCGGGTCGATCGCCCACTGTTCGTCGAACCGGAGGAAATTCCAGACTTTCCCCAAACCGGACAGTATCGGTGTCGCTTCGGCTCGTCGGTCCAGTTCGGCCAGCCACTCCTGTAGGCGTTGGCCGGTGGGATCCGCGGTGGCGAACGAGGGCGATCGCCACCCCTCCCCAGCCACCCCGGGCGCAGGCAGCGGCGCGGCCTTGCCGCGCCTCAACCGGCCCAGGAACGACACGATCTTCCCTCGTACTGGGCCGGGGATACGTCCCTCCGACGCCGATCGGGCGATGACTTCGGCCCGGTCGT
Organism: Nocardia sp. NBC_01329; assembly: GCF_035956715.1. NCBI lineage: Bacteria > Bacillati > Actinomycetota > Actinomycetes > Mycobacteriales > Nocardiaceae > Nocardia > Nocardia sp. NBC_01329. The sequence goes on from NZ_CP108381.1 coordinate 3,258,020, forward strand.
GCGGTCCTGGAGAAGGCGCAGACGCCGACGGCGGGTCCGAACCCCGGCCCGCCGACGGGTCCGTACTGTTCCGGTCGCGGCCCTGCGCCGGACTACCCGAAGAATCCGGTACCGGATCATTCCCGTCTTCTGTTCGGTCGGGGCGAGCGCCGATGCTCCCCTCCGGCCCACGACCCGGCTGCGGCCCGCTACCGGGAACCAGCGGATCGCGCGGCCGACCGTCTGCCTCGAAAACAATGCCGTGCACACCACCGACACCTTCACCCGCCTCGCGAATCCAGACGTCGACGCCTTCCCCGCGGATCAAGCCACCCGAAGCATTATCGAAAACTACGACCTCACCAACCCGTAGACCGAGTTCACGGTGCCGGGCGACGTAATCCTCGGTGACCTTGAATACCGCGAACGCGTGCGCGCCTTTGCCCGGGAACTCCATCGCCCCCGCAACTGCACCACCGTGAAGCCACACATGACGAACCACCAGGGCCAGCCCCACAGAACCGCTACCGAACCGGTTGACGGCCCAATCCGCTCCGAGACCTTCCGCGAACTCGGCGGCGTCCATACCCTCCACGTCGATTCTTCCGTCGACCGCGGGTCGAATATCAGCCCCCGCCGCACCCAGGAAGTCCTTGACCTCTCCCTGCACCAAAGGACCACAGATCTTGCGACCAGTGGTCAGATGATCGACCAGATCCACCTCATGGCCGTCGATGCCGCCGTCGACTTCCGACGCCTCTCCACGCCTCCCGAACTCGACGGTCGACTCGACACTCCGCGGTACCGCGAGCGTCTTCGGCGGCACACCGCCCAGTTCCAGAACAGCTTGCCGAACTCTGGCCCTGATCTCATCGGTGCTCCACGGGTGCCCCTCGACAGCACGAACGACAGCAGTGACAGTGACCCCCAGAAGCACGGCCACCGATTTCAGTGACACCCGGGGCTCCCACTCTTCCGGTTGTATGTCCGCGAGCTCTACTATCGCCTGTTGGACCCGTTGCCGGCTTTGATCCGAAACCCCGGGTTGGTCGTTCAAGATCCGATAGACCGTATCGGGAACGACGCCGGCACGAAGAGCCACCGCTCGCAGAGAAGGAAGGCCAACTCGATCGTCGGTGTCGACCGCAAGTCGCTGCTCGCGCACCGCCTCTGCTACCGATCGCGCCGTAGTGCGCAGGATTTCTCCAGCTTGCAGGGGCGTTACGCCCAACTGCGCAGCGCTTTCGGCGGTCGTCATACCCGCTCCGAACCGCAGCAGCGCGGCATCCCGCATCCGAACCGGCAACACCTCTACCGCGCGCCACACCGATATAGCGGGCGCCTCGGACAGGACACGCCGGTCACCACGGTCCAGCGCGAAGTCGAACATTCGACGCTGAAAGTCTGGGAACTCCCGCCGCCACGGACCGACCTCGCCACTGTCCCGCGAAGAATCGGCGCTCCGCCCCCCGGACTCCCCGACATCGTGCGGAGAACCCGGCACCGCCACTTCACCACGCTGCGCAGCGTCAGCGATTTCCGCAAACCCGTTGGCACGTAGCAGATGTCGGGCAAAATGGCTGACCACAGCAAGATTCGAGGGAGGCAAGGTCGTCCACCAGAACGGGTTTCCGCGCAGATGGTCTCCGCCGCTAATCACATCGCCGACTACGAGATCACCCGCAACGATTCGGCTCCGGAACGAAACGTGCTTCGCGCGATATCTGGCCTCGACTGCATCCAGATCCGCAACTCCGAAGGCATCGAGGATCCGGCCGTCCGGCATGCGTATCGCGCCGTGCGTCTGGTGCCATTCCTCATCGGCGGCGTATTCGAACACCACGGTTTCCCAACCGGTCATGCTGTGCAACGCAGCTGCCAGATAGTGGCACATCTTATTACCAAGCAGCTCTTCAGCCTGCCAGTCCAGAGTGCCCGCTGTCAGGACGATCCGAGTGTGCCCGTGATAAGTCGGGTTTCCGACATCCATCACGATCGGACCGGTGAAATCGGCTTGCATCGCTCGCCGCCGACGATCGGTCGGTTCATCCCGGTCTTCGGACAGTGGGTCGGCTGCCGGAACGGGCAGCGGACCAACGTCGGCGGCCATCACCGCATCGGCCTCGGCCACGATCGCCGCGACCTCCTGATGCGCCCGTGCGTACTCTTGGGCGAGCGATTTTAACTCGGCCAACTGTGACAGTGTCGATTCCACCTCGCCGGCCGATCCGGCCCGCAACTCCGCGAGCAAGTCCTCGACCTGTTCCGGGCTACCGATCTCGTCCCCCGAATGCCGTTTCAGGCCATCGACCATAGTCTTCACCGCGTCCCGAATCACCTGTTCCTCGCTCACCGCCTCCCGATAGCGCGAGGCCAGGTAATCCAGCTTCTGCAAGGACTCTTCAGCCAACTGGTGTTTTGCGTAGCCGCCACGGAACAGGAACCCGCGAACTATTCCTACATCGCCCCGATTCGGCGCTTCGAACTTCGCGGTGGAATCGCCGAGGACGCCCACCGTACGGATTCGGCCCTCATCTTTGACCAATACATAGCTTCTACGGTGGTCTCCGGACTCGTCACAAACGACCATCACCGCATCGCCATACACGGATTCCAGAGTCTCGAGCATATCGGCATGACCTTGGAACTCCTGCGGCTTCACGCCGAGCGCCGCAGCGATCTCGAAAACCGCCGCACCACTGCCACTCACATTATGAGTGATCGGTCGAATATAAGGGGTTCCGGTGACCGCCGCGGCAGTTGCCACGGCCGCAGGCCCTTCGAAATCGCGCATCGCCAAGGCAGGCAATACCTTCGACCGGTCCGTCAGCCAATCCAGCGAGCGACCGATACGAGCAATCTTCTCTACTTCTACCGATATCCGATCGGACAGATCGTATATCCGCTTCGGCAGGTTCTCCGGCAGGTTCTCCGGATCGAAATTGTGAGCCGCCGCATCCTCGGTCAGTCTGGATAGAAGAGATTCCAGCACGAGCTCGGCCCGCACTCGTTCACCGTGCAGCGCATGAAAGCGCCCCGATTCTTCGTACACCTCCCGATACCAGTGCAGGGACGCCTCCAGCAACCCCATCGACATACCCCGCGACGGATCGGTGTAGTTGTCATCGTTTGCCTGTAGCTCTCGAACCGCGGTTTCCATCGATGTCGGGTCACGGCGGTCCACCGTGACACCCATACGCCGAGCCCGATAGAGCACGTCCTCGAGTGCTCGTCCCATGGCCATGTCTCGCGCGTAGAGTTCACCGAACTCCATGACCCGCTGCGAAACCGGCCCGAACACCGGCAGACCACCCACCGCACGATCCGCGGCCGCATCTGCCGACTCGTCTTCGCCGGGCCCGAGCTCGGCCGGGGGCGCCTGCCAGTCGAAGATCTCGGCAGGGCCGGGGACGTCTGTGGTTCCGTCCCGAACCCGGGAACGCGCCTCCGGGTCGAGTCCGTGGTCGGCCGCTCGCATCGGCGCCGCCGGGCGGCGGGATCCCAGGCCCGGAACTTGTCGACGGCCCGCAAGAGGGACGGTGGTCCGCTGATCGGATGTGTCGAGCCGCCCCAGGATGGTGGCGTGCCATTCGGAATGCCCGAGTTCGGCGAATTCCGTTTCCATAGCTTGGACCCGGCGGCGAACCTCGTCCACCTCCCCTGGTGCGAAGTCCTGCGGCAGCAGCCGCGCCGCTTCGGCGAGTTCCCGTTCGAATTGCCGCTGCCAGTCGTCGTCTTCCTGCGCGATCGCGGTTTCGGCCAATGGACCGACCTTGCCCTTTTTCAGGGCCTTGGCGATATTTGCCGCCAGCTTTTTCTCACTGCGCGCTTCCGAACCGGCGAAAGCCGCCGAAATCAGCGAACCAGAATCGTTTGTAAGGTTCTCGGGCTCGGCGATCACGAAGCCACCACGGCCGTCGGAGGCCATCCGAACCTCGATCCGCACACCGCCGACCTCGATCATCTTCGACGTCGTGGCGGGCGGGGCGTCTCCGCTCGGCCGGTGCCGGAAAGCCTCGACTTTCTCAGTGGTCATTTCGAGGATGACCGCGCGCGCGCCGAGCGGGTCGACGTCGGAATCAGCGGAGATCCGGGTAGTGAGTTCCGCGAATGTGGTCGAGGAGTCGAAGCCGCCCAGTGGCCGCAGCCAGGTATCGAACCCGATTGGACCGACCAGCAGGTTCCGGCGACGGTAGGTGAGGTAGGCACCCAACAGTCGGGCACCGATTTCAGTATTGTCCGGCTCTCGAGACAGCACCCGGTGGGTTGCCTCGACTCGGTCCTGAGCTATCGGTCGGACTGTGATCGCTTCGATCTGGTACTGCGAAGTATCGGCGAAATCGGGCCTTCCGGCGGCAAACTCTCGCAGCGCCCGTTCATGGCGGCCGCTCATGGCGACGACCACCAGAACTCCCGGGCCGCCATCAGCGGCTGGGATGTGGTTGATATGCGGCCCGAGCCAGGTGCCGCGTGGCGCATTCTGATTGTTGTGATACCGCTGCGACACCTCGTCGTCGAGCACTCGCATCGCTTGGTCGAGCTCGGCTACCACCGCGGTGAGCCGGGCAATGTCAGCGGCCCGGTCTGCGATCGTGGTGCGCCGTTCGGCCGCCTCGTGGAACCGTACGACCAACGGTCGCATCGGATCGTCGAGGGCCAGTTCAGTCGGGTCGCCGAAGAGATCGAGCGGCAAGTCGGCGAGCGTAGCCTGGTCCGCTTCCAGCGCCTCGGCCAACGCGACCCAATCGGAGTCGACCTCTCGCCGCAAATCGGACACGATTGCCGAATCCAGAGGCAGAGAAGAATCTTTCGGCACCAAACGGCCGTAGATCTCGTCGCGCTTGTCGTGCAGGATCCGAATCTGCCGACGGATCGGGTCGATGTCCAGGACGGCCGGTGGCGGCAACGCCTGATCGCCTTGCAGATCATGTAGTTGCGCCGCGGTGTCGGCCGGCCGGGCAAGTTCGGCCTGCTGCTCCCCCGGCCCGAGCGGGCCGTGGTCGTCCGACCTTCCTGCATCATCCATGTCGATGGACGGCTGGTGGCTCGCTTGTGCCGAGTGGCCTTCGCCGGAAGACGCCGGTCGCTCGACCCTCGCTGTAGCACCGATCGCATCGGACGAACGCAGGATCTCGACCCCGTTCTGGGCAGTATCGAGCATTCGGTAAGTGACGATGATGTCCTTGCCGACCCCTGACACCCACAACTGATAACCGACCGAATCCGCCCCCGCGAGGGAAAGCACGCCGCCCCGACCGTGGGTCCCCTCCACCCGGTCGGCACCCAACTCGTCCGGCCCGGCCTCCGCATCGGCAAGCAGCAGTGCATCCAAATCGATCGAATCACTGAATTCGAGCGACGCCGCAGGATCGTAATCCGCCAAAGGCGAACCAACAGCGGCATCTTCCTCGGAGACACCGACGTCAGAAACACTGCCCTCAGGGATTTTCCACGTCGGCACCCCGCGAGAACTATCCGATATCTTCGCCACCAATTCGGAGCCACGAAGCCACACACGTACCCGCCCGCCACCCTCAGGCGCATATATGGCGATGTTGCCGAACAACTCCGACACAGCCAGCCGAATATCATCTGCCTGGCCCTCCGACCAGCCCTTCTCCCGAAGCAAGTCGTAAAGCGCAGTACGAACAGGGCGCACCGCGGCGGCGACCGCGCCCCGCGCCGCCGAAACATCCAGAACCAGCTCCCCCTCGACCTCCGACGGCCCATCGGACACACCAGCCGCCGCGAGAGTGAACCGCCGAACCCGAGTTCCGTCCTGGCGAAGCTCCAACCCCCACGAACGAGCCTTCTCATCCAACAACTCGAGAGCCCGGCCGGTATCGGTCGGAATCACCACACCCGTCTCACCCTCCGGCTTATCCCGCCCCGGAGCGATCCGGCTCTGATCGACAACCTCGACTACCGCCCACGACCCATCCCCCTCCCCGCCGAAGGTGGTACGCACCGACGCAGCGCCCTCAGCCGTAGAGAGAAGAGCCTCGGCCATCTCCCCCGCCGCTTCAGCATGCGACTCGAGCACCGTTCCCGTGAGCGAAGCGCGAACCGCGTCGACCGCACGATAAACGACCGCCCCAGGCGGCTCGTTCTCGCCCGCTCGCGGTGAGATACTTCGCCACAGCTTCCGGTAGGTCTCCCCGAACTCCACATGACCGATGAAGTAGGCATCCCCGACATCGACAGAACGTGTCTCTGGATCGTAAATCGCGGCGAATACGACATCAGGAGCACCGAACTGGTCCTCACCCCACGGCGCACGCGTAACCACCCACCGCCCCGTCGGATTGGGGAAGGCTCGCACTATCCCTTTGGCCCGATACCGGTCACCGTCCAACAACTCATACCGGGTGTCGAACTTCTCCCGGGTGATAACGGTTTCCTCCCCCCCGGGATTACGCACGATCATCTGACCCGCACGCGCGGTATTGGGCGTCTCGAACCTGCCATTCGCCAGAATGGTCCTGACACGCTCGCCCTCGGATGCCACCCGCGCCGTCACAGTCGCGAACTTCCGGCACACGAGAGCCGACTCGAACGCCGCCGCCATCTCCGAACTGTTCAGCTCCACCCGCAGATAGGCGACCTCGACCAGAGCACGATAAGCCGCGACAACATCGTGCGGTATCTCCTGCTGAGCAGGTCCACGCCTGTCGGGATCCTCGATCAAACCCATTGTCTCTTGCAAAATCGCTCGGAGAACATCTTCCGGACTCGAGATCTCCACACGACCTTCAGGATCGAACGCCCATACCGGATCCCGACGCAAGAACTCCAGAACCGTACCCAGATCAGCGGCGACCTCTCCGATACCGACACCACGATCTGCCAGTTCCTCCACCCAATCATCGAAACCCTCGGTAACCAACTCCGGCGGTATACGGAGCGCAGCAGACTCGGCAGGCAGCGACTCGGTATCGGTGGGACTCTTCGACGCCTGCGTCTGTGCGTATTCGAGTAGTGTCTGCTGCCGCTCGGTGGCGGCTCGCACCGTCTCCGGGGAGTGGGTGATATCCATTGCCAGCACCTCGCTGGGGAAGGCCTGGATCATTGCTGCCCGCTCGTTCGGGGTCAGCGCGGAGTTCCACCATGCGGTGAGGTCGGTGCCGGGCGGACGTAGGGCCGGTGTGGTGAGCCATTCAGGGGTCGCTTCCGCACCGAGCGCGGCCATCGCATTCGCCCAGAGCAGACGTTGGTCGATGAGAAACGCCTCGACCGACACATCCGTTCCGACCAGCCGGCGGACCGCCGCTGCCAAGTTGGTCTCTTCCGTACGGAAGATCAGATCCAAGATGATCTCGCCGGTCTCGGCGGAGATCCCGTCCTGCGCGATGGAGGGGTCGATATGTCGCGCGAATACTATCTGTGCAAGTACGTCGCTGAGCAGATACGCCCAATACTGGCCCAAGTAGGTACCGAACTCGCCCGACTGGGCGAACAGGTGTCGGAACCATTGCGAAGGATAGGGATTACCGAACTCACGGAAGTAAAGGCCGTATTCGGCGAGCGCATTGGTCTCGAACTGTTTCACGACGTCGGGGGCATTCGAGACCACGGCGACCTTCGGGACCTGTTCGGGAGTAAGCGTAGTCCATGCCAGATCGATTGCGGGACCGATTGCCCTGACGACAGTGGGGGTGCCCCGGTATGCCTTCTGCGACTCCTCCAGCTTTGCCAGTTCTCCCGGCGGCATCGGTTCACCGGTCTCGTGATGCATCGCATACCGGGCCAGTACATCCGGGTGCTTCCAAAGCTTCGCGAACACGTTCGCCACGAACTCGAGCCAACCCAACACCACATGACGATCGGCCGGCTCATAGGTGCCTTCGCTCAACAGAAAATGGAAGGCATGCCCGAACTCGTGGAACAGGGTTTCCACCTCGTACGGAGACAGCAACGTGGACTTGCCGTCCGGCGGCTTCTCGACGTTGATGTGCACAGCGATCAGTGGAAGCTGCCCGTCCGGGGTGTATTTGGTCCGGAGTAGATCGGTCCACGCACCGCCGTTCTTACCCTCCCGCGCATAGGGATCGAAATAGAAATGGTTGAGCGGGGTGCCGTGTTTGTCTTTGATCGCGAATACCCGGACGTCCTCGTGCCAGACCGGCGGTTTGTTACCTGCGCCCATTTCTTCGATGGTCAGCCCGAACAGGTCTTTCGCGACACTGAACACGCCATCCACGAGTATTCGATCGAGCTCGAAATGCTCACGTATACGCTGAATATCGACTCCGACCGTTTGCTCGATCAAAGTGTCGAGGGCCCGCTGCCGGTTGTGCGGCTCGATCTCGTCTTCTCCGATAGCCGCGGCGAGCATCGGAAGCTGGATCCTGACGGCATGAGCAGCCGGCGATGCGATATCGGCGAGAATCTTGGTGATGGTGTCCACCGAATCGAAGATCCCGCCCGACATAATCAAATCGGCGTGGTGCTCGTAGCCGGTCATCCGGGCACGCCGAGCAAATTTCAGCACCTGATCGAGCACATTCAGCGAATTGTCTTGTTCACCAACGACGGCCATCATCGCAGTCATCTCGTAGAGCTCCCGGCTCGTTTCGGGATGCTTCAGCTGCTGCCACGGAGGCCAGATCGAACTGATCTGATCAGGTTTGGGCGCGACATAGCCCCCGGCGGCGCCGGCACGCGCCCCGGCGCTGTTGATCTGGTCAGCAGTCAGCCCTGTCAGCTTCCCGGGATCGTCCACCCGGAAATAGAAACCCTCGAGCGCGTTCTCCTGATTGTCCTTGTATGTGGTCTGCCGATCCGCCACGTCGGCATTGATCGCGGCGAGGATGCGCCTGTCCTGATCAGAGGCCAGGTAGGCGCCCGCGTGGGCGAAGGCCCGGTACTTCCGCTCCAGGTACGCACGGCCTCGCTCGTCCAACGGCAGGTCACCGCAATGTTCATGGAGGTGGGCGAAGATCGCGGCCAGGCCAGGGTCGGTGAGAACCCGGCTCGTATGCGCCGCCTTCAGCTCGGCGATCCTGGGCTCCAGTCGCGCGGTGGCGGCGTCCCGATCCACCGTGGCCTTCTGACTGAACAGCCGCTTCACCTGATCCAGCGGCCGCCCCGATTCGATGAACGGCCGCAAGGCGTTCTCGACGGTCCAGGGGCCAGGACCGGCGACAATGGCTTTGATAGCGTCCAGCTGCACGCCCATCGCATATTCGAATACGGGCAGGAAATGCTCTGCTTCCATCCGATCGAAAGCCGGGGTCGTCGTGGGATTCAGTACTTCCGCGTACACCGGGTTCGTCGCAGGGTCGAGCCCCTCGATCGCGTCAGGAGCACCATCTGCGTGACCGTGGCCGTCGCTGCTGGAACGAGCCGCGCCCCCGCCGTCCGCGTGGACCGTGCCGAGACCCCGGAACTGTTCCCGCTGTTGATGTCTCAGGCTCTTCCAGTCGTCCGGCACGAGTCCATCTATGTCGGTTGTGGTCGGGACGACTCCACCGTCGGACAGCGACGGCCGACTACGGCTGAGTTCGGATCGGGTGGCTGCCGCAGGAAGCTGTTCGGGAGCCCGGGACGGGGGCTCGTGACCCGCGGGTGTCTGTGCCGAGTGGCCTTCGTCGGAAGGGGCGGGCGAGGACGGGGTCGGGTCGGTGTTCTCGGCAGTAGTTTCCCGGGGGCTGGCCTTCATCCGGTCCGAACTGTTCAGCTCCACCCGCAGATAGGCGACCTCGACCAGAGCACGATAAGCCGCGACAACATCGTGCGGTATCTCCTGCTGAGCAGGTCCACGCCTATCGGGATCCTCGATCAAACCCATTGTCTCTTGCAAAATCGCTCGGAGAACATCTTCCGGACTCGAGATCTCCACACGACCTTCAGGATCGAACGCCCATACCGGATCCCGACGCAAGAACTCCAGAACCGTACCCAGATCAGCGGCGACCTCTCCGATACCGACACCACGATCTGCCAGTTCCTCCACCCAATCACCGAAACCCTCGGTAACCAACTCCGGCGGTACACGATCACGAATGAAATCGGCCGGCGCGGTGAGGTCGGACAACTGTTGCAGTGCGACGAAATTTCGGGCAGCCTCCGCGACGGCGACGAACCGCGGTTCCCCGGCCAGCTCACCGAGTCGGTGCAGCGGATCGCCGGTGATGTCCGCGCCCAGGTCGAGGCTATCGTCGCTACCGACAGCTATCAGGTCGTAGAGGCTGTCTATCAAGTCCGACTCGCGTTGTGCGTCCGCGACGCTCTGCCATGTCGAGTCCTCGATATGTGTGCCGGCCGCCTCCGCCGATATCTGAGCGTCGGCAGCATATGTGCTGTAGGTCGCTACCCAGTCGAGCAGCCGAGCCGCCCAGTCCGGCTGTCGCGCCGCTTCGGCCAGCACAGGCAACCTGTCCTCGCCCTGCACAGCGAGTTCCTCGTCCAGCCGTTGCACGGCCGCCACCGCCGACTCCCGGGTGGGAATGCGGGATGGGTCCACGCCGAGCGCTTCGACCAACTGCTGCCAGGCCTGGTCCAGATGTGCGGTCACTTCCCGCGACGGCAGCCCGCGTTCGGTGGCCGGCGCATCCCGACGCTCCTCCGGCTGCTGTCGCTCCTGCTCGGCATCCGAGACCGATCCTGGCGTCTCCGACCGGTCGCCGTGAGCGAGCAGGGCTTCGGCTTCGGCGACGAGCGCATCGCGCTGTTCGGCAACCTCGAGGTAGTGCCGCGCGGCTACCTCGAGTTCGTCGACCCGCTGCTGCTGTGTCCGGTTCGCTGGATCCTCGCGCAGTTCGGCGATCAGCTCATCGATGTGGGCCGCCGATCGCAGTCGCCTGATCGGATCGACCACCAGTGCCGAGGCCGCCGCTTCGACCGACTCGGCCCGCTCCCGCAGGGTGCGATGCAGTTCGGCGACCCGCCCGGCCAGCTCTTCCAGCTGCGCCCGTTCGGTGTCCGAGAGCGGGTCGACCTGGTGCCCACGGGCGTCGAAAACGATCGCTTCGGTCGATGTGCGCACCGGCCATAGCCGTCGCGGCGGGAAGTCGTAGACGAGCGAGCCGTTCCCCTCGACCACCATGAGGTGGTTCTCGACATTGACCACCACATAGGTGTGGGTCTCCTCGACACCGGAGTCCCCGGCATAGGTGTCGGTCACCACCATCATCGCGCCGGACTTCAGCCCGCGCAGCACCCGTGCCACGTCCTTGTGGTCGCGGAATTCCTGCGGCCGGGCACCCAACGCAGCGGCCACCTCGAACGCCGGGATCTCGACATCGCCGGGAACCCGGACCGGGACCCGGACCACTGCGGCAGCAGCAGCGAGTCCCTCGACCGTTCCGTCGGCGAACCCGGCGGCCACCAAGAGGGCGGCGAGAACATCGGAGGATGCCGGCAGTGCGTTCGCCTCGGCGCCCGCCCGCGCCGCCAGTGCCCTGGCCAGCTTCCGATCCTGAGATCTCAGCGCCGCCTCTGCCCGTGCCACGGAATCCCACCGCGATATCCACTCGGCCTGCCATTCCCGCCGCTGCACATTTCTGTGGACTGTTTCCGGATCGACACCGGATCGGCGGACAACGGCCCCGAATTCGGCTCGGCGGCGGCGGAGAGCCAGCACGTCCTGAAGACGCCGGCTGTTCATGGCGCGCAAATCGCGCAGCTCGTCGGTAAGTCGATGCCAGCGCCGCACGGCGACGTCGAGTCCGTCGATCAGTCCGGCAAGCTGCAGGTCCATCGAATCCGCGTTGGTACGCAGCAGTTCCCGATAAGTTTGCCGCCATCGAGACGGGTGCAACTGGTTCGGGGCCAGATCGAGCTGCGCGGCGATTGCCAGTATCTCGGCATGCGCATCCTGCTGTTCCCGCGTAGCGATATCGAGGGCGAGGAACTGTTGGAACCGGTATTCCTGCGGGTCGCTCGTCGAGTGCGGTGCAAGCTGCTCACCGCCGTCGATACTCGCCTCGAAACCGCTGCGGCCGGGGGGCACCTGGTCGGTGCCGGTCATGTTGTGGTTCTCGCGGACCCGCGCCTCGATCGGATCCACCGGCCGACCGGCCGAGTTGTAGCGCACGGCATAGACGCGGGTGGAATCGGCCCGGCCGCCGCGCGAGGGTGAGGGCGCGTCGGCGACGATGCCGAGCGCGGCCACCTCCCCGAGATGACGAACGATCTTGACGACCGTTCCCTGGCGGTTGGTCAGCACGTAGCGTGCGACAGCACCGTTCGACTGCTTCTCGACCACCAGCGCCGATTCGCCGACGCCCAGTTGATCGGCCAAGGCCTTCAGCCCCGGTTCGAACAATAACCGGCCGCGCGCGCGGGCCTGCAACTCGGTATCGGACAGCTCGGTGATCGGGACCGCGACAGCATCGACCGCGTCCTCCCCGTACAGATCGACCAGGGTCTGCAGCGCCCCCACGCCGTCAGCGATCTCCCAGAAGCTCTCATCGGAGAGCCTGTGCGACGGTATGCCGGGTGCGCCCAGCACCAGTTCCACATCCTGCGCGGCCGCACGCAACCGGATTGCCGCGGGCTGCGTCACCCACCCGCTGGCGCGCAGCTCGCGCAACAACCGCTGTCGTGTCTCCCGGGTCGAGCGGGCGTCGTCCAACTCCTCCGCGGTACCCGCGCGCTCGCTGTCCTCCATGGCGTGCAGTAATTCGGCCGCGCGTTCCTGGATCTGCGGCATCGTCTGCACGGTGACCGGTATATCGATACCGACCGCTGCCGCGCTCTCCGCGATCCCGGCCAGCCATTCGGCTCGATCCAGCAGCGCAGTGGAGAGCCGGCCGTTCGCCTCGGTCAGCGTTCGTAATGCCTCATCCGCGCGGCCGTACTCCTCGACCGCGGCAAGCCGGCGGTCGTCCCCCGCCAACTCCAGCCCATGCAACACCACGGCCACTGGCGAATCCGGTGGCAAACCGAGGTGTTCGGCAGCTCTATCGAATTCGGTCCGCCACCGTTTTCGTTCCGTCCGCAGGATATGCTGCGTGCGCGTCGCCCTTGCCAGGCGCATCGCCTCGTCGTCCGGGCGGGCACCATCACCCGTCCACGGAACCCCTGCACCCAGATCCGACACCCCGACACGGAAGTCACGGCGACTGGTCCGCACCACACCATCCGCGTCCGCGACTTCTACCCGATTTCCAGCGTTGTCGAAGAAGCCCCCGAACACCTTCTGCCCGGACGATTCCCGCGACGGCACGAAATGCGGCCGGAATACCCCCTTACCCCAATCGCGCTTCTCGACCCGTACTGTCCCGTCCTTATCCACCCTGCGGACCAGCGCGTACATGTGGCCGAGGGCTCCACGCCCACTGCCCGGAAGCGTCGGCTCGAGCACCATGAGCACCATGTCCCGACCACTGCGCGGGTCCGGGTTCTCCGGGTCGATCCGCACACCCTCTGCCTCCAACAGGGCGTCGCGCCGTGCCCCTTCCTCCAGCAACAGGTCGACGGCCTGATCGATATCCGTGAACTCCTGCTTGGGCCCGCCGAATATATTCTCGATGAAACGGCTCGACGTACCACTCAGCCCGGCAGTGAATCCGTCGAGACCCGCCCTGCCCGTCATAGCACCGAAATCCCGCAGTGTCAGAGGCGCGCACTGATTGTACTGATGCGGCCACGGCGTCTTCGGGCGCCGATATTTCCCGACTGCATCGGCGACGAAAGGCGCGAGACCACGCAGATTACCGAACCACCGAAGCAGCACATTTCGGCTCTCCATCACCCGATCCCGGCTGGCTCGGAGCCATAGCTCCCGGTCCGCAAAAGTTCGCGCGTACGCCGCGATGTCGAGTCGATGCGACTGCATATACACCAACCGATTCGGATCGGTCAATGGCAACGACGGATCCAGCGCTCCGGCCACACCGCCCTCCGCCAACGCTTCCGTTTGTCGAAGCCCCGTTGCCGGGTCGGCATCGTAACTTTTCGGGTCCCCGGGATCGTCGAAGGCATAGCGGGGAATCCCCCGCAACCAGTCGAGGAGCGACTTCCCCGCAAATAGCCCGTGGCTGTAATAGTAATAGAAGGCCGCTTTCAGCTCCGACAACATGCTCGAGTCGGGGTGATTTATCCCGTGGTATAGGTCCACCAAATGAATGAATTCGTGTCGAAGGAAATGGGAGACCAAATCCCCCGCCGACCATGCCCAGTAGGAACTCGCTTGAAGCCGCCGTCGTTCTTTCGCGAACAACTTCGGATCGGTCACCACCCGCCGATCGATTTCGATAGTCGCGTAGAAATTTGTTCCACTCCCGACGAAAACCGTCCCCCAGCCTCTCCTCTCCGCATAGCTTTTGAAGCCTTCTCTGCCAGTGCTAAGTTTGTCAGTTTCGTTGAAATGAATTTCACGAACGAAATGCACTTCACGAAGGTTGTGCCTGCCACGGAATTCCGCAATCAGGTCACGCAGAGTATTGATAGCAGAAACCAAGCTGTCCAGGCGGACATCCTTGCCCTCCCATCCATACATCCGGACATGGTGATCGACATACAGTTTCTCGACGTGGCGTTGTTTGGCAGCGAAATCCCGCTGCTCCTGGTCGATCGACTCGACCGCTTGGCTTTCTACCGGACCTCGCGCCGGGGTGTTCGCCACACGCGACTCTTCGAAATGCGCCGATACTTCCCCGTGCGATGCCACCTCCGATCTGGTCGCGGCCTTCAGCGACCGGTAGACCTCCGCACCTACCGCGGCAGCACTGTGCAGTGAGAAACGCGGCAACCAGCTATTGAATAGTTTGTGGTCCACCGGCCCCAGTGGACGGTATTGATCGCATTCGATGGATACATCCAGCGACCGAACATCGGCATCCTCCCAAAGTTGCACCTCCAATCGGACCATTGGAGATCGTGTCAAGTCGCGAAGGGTGATGTCTTCAGACGGGCTTCCTGGACGACCACCCATGCAAGTCGAGTCGCGCCAGGCTGTATGTTCAAACCACTGCTCCACTTGCGCGGTTTCAGGGCAGTTCGCCACGAAACGCAGCACATCGAGTGCGGCGCTACGCACCACCTTCATCGCTGCCTCGATCTGGCCCTCGTCACTCCAACCCCACTCCCGCAGCCTTTCCCCCAACTCCTTCGCGACCGCTTCCACCACCGGCCCTTCACCCGCAGTGAACGACACGGTCACGTGCCGCTGATCCGCCGACAAACTCCGGAACTCCTGCACAGCGCTGGATTCATCGGGATCCACCGTGGAAACACGGCTTCTCACCACAGCCTCGTGCGCATCGATCTGCTCGGAAATCCATCTCCTCACCCTGTCCATCTCGGTCCAGGTGTTCGGGTTCGACTGCAGTGACTCCAGATCGGCACCCACCGCAATAGGGGAATCCCGCAACTCCGGCGGCACGGACTGCCGACGCTTCACCGCCTCCGCGTATTCCAGCAAAAGAAGATGACGCCACGGAGTCGCAGCACTCGACACCACACCCAGCTCCTCGAACCGAGCAACCATGCCAGCGACCTCGCGATACCGAAAAGTCGCCGCCCGCAAATCCGTATCGTTGCGGTCGACGTCGACCACACCCTGCTCCTGCAAACGCCGCCGAGAGTCGTCCAGCTCCGCCGCGAACTCACCCGACTTCAAAACCTCCAGGTCGGCATCCGACCTCGCCGCCACCGCCGCCAACTCAGCCGCCAGCTCGGCCCGTTCCGAAAGCAACTCTTCGTAAACCGGCTGATACTCCGCCGGAACCACGGCCTGCTCAACGGATTCCCCGGACAACGCGGCAGTCACCTGTCCCGGCGAGATCGCCCCATCACCCGTCCACGGAACCCCTGCACCCGGATCCGACACACCGACACGGAAGTCACGGCGACTGATCCGCACCACACCATCCGCGTCCGCGACCTCCACCCGCCCGCCATCGCTGTCGAGGAAAATACCGAACACCTGCTGCCCGAACGATTCCCGCGACGGCACAAAATTCGGCCGGAACACCCCCTTACCCGAGTCGCGCACCTCGACCCGCACTCTTCCATCCGCATCCACCCTGCGAACCAACCAGAACGTATGACCGATATCCCCGTGCCCACCATCGTGCCCACTGTGGGTCGGGTCGAACACCAACAAACCCATATCCCGACCACTACCCGGGTCCTCCGCGTCGCGCCGCGCACCCTCTTCCAACAACCGAGAGGCAGCCCCACCGATATCGGTGAACGCTTGCTTACGCCCGCCCATCACCTCTTCGATACGACTGACCAGCATCCCCTCGAGACCCGCAGTGAACCCATCGAGACCCGGCCTGCCCGTCACATCACCGATGTCCCGCAACGTAAGAGGCCCACACTGATTGTCCTGATGCGGCCACGGCACAGCCGGACGCCGATACTCGCCCTCGCCCTCGGCAACAGGCGCAGAACCACGCAGATTCTCGACCCACCGAGCCAGCACACCCCGAACCCCGAGAGCAGCACGCACCTGAGCCCGATTGACTCGATGTGCATGGGTCCAGTCCGCCATCGTTCTCGCGAACTCTGCGCCGTCGAGTCGATGCGACAAGGCATACAACAGCCGCTCTGGAGCGGTCAACGGCAGCGACGGGTCCAGCGCTCCGCCGACGCTACCTTCTGGCAGCGCTTCGCTGTCCTTCCAGCCTTTCCTCGGGTCTTTGTCGACGAAGGCATAGAGTGGACGAAGTTTCCGTTTCCAGAGGTCGAGTCCGTATTTCCACCACATGAACCGGCCACCGGTCAACCGGCGACTGCGAAGAACACCGAAGGCCTCGTCCACCCCTGTGCGATAGCGGAAGGACGAAGTGATTCGGTGATATCGGTCCACTACATGGACGAATTCGTGGCGTAGGCCATGAGAGACCAGGTTCCCCGGCGACCAGCTCCACCAGGAGTTCGAATGTCTTCCCTTCAAAAAGTTCATTGCCCAGACCGGGTCGGTCAAGGCCTGGCGATTGAATTCGATGACCGAGTATGATCTTTTCCGGGCTGGATCAGACCCGAAACGACCCGTCGAGGCTGTTGACCATTCTGGGGCCTTCCTTTCGTGCTGAGGGACGAAACGCACTTCACGAAGGTCGTACCTGCCACCGTATTCCGCGAACAGATCACGCAAAATGCGAATGGCGGACTCCAAGCCGTCCAAGGGGACATCTCGGTCTTCCCATCCGTAAATCCGGACGTGGTGATCGACGTACAGTTTGTCGACCTCTTTTTTCTTGGCAGCGAAATCCCGTTGCTCTTGGTCGAGCGACTCGACCGCCTGGCTGTCGACCGAGCCTCGAGCCGGGGAGTCCACTACATGCGACGCTTCGAAACGCGCCCATACCTCCCCGTGCGCCTCCACCCCCGCGCTGGTGGCAGCCTTCAGCGACCGGTAAACGTCAGCACCTACCGCGTCGGCACTATGCCTTGGAACACACTGTTCCATGCGCTCGGCCCGTGGTTTGTCCATCGACTCCGCTCGGGGACGGTATTGATCGCATTCGACGGATACATCCAGCGATGGAACATCGGCATCAACCGACAATCGCACCTCCAGTTGCACAGCTGGAGATTGCACCATGTCGCGAAAAGCCATTGATTCGAGAGGCTTTCCGAGGCGCCGAGTCCAGCGTTCTGCGGCGAGCCAGTCCGGGTCTTCGAACTGTGCCACCTGCGCCGACTCAGGGAAGGCCGTGACGAAACGCAGGGTGTCGTGTGCGGCAGTACGCACCACCTCCACCGCTCCCGCGATCTGGTCGGCATCACTCCAGCCCAAATCCCGAAGCCGGTCCCCCAACGCCGTCGCGACCGCTTCTACCGCCCCCTCTTCACCCCAGGCGAAGGCCACAGTCACATGTCCCTTGTCTACCGACAAGCTCCGAATACTCTGCAATCTTGCGGAAACATCGGGATGCTCGGAGGAAGCACGGCGACTTTCCACGGTGGCCTCGTGCGTGGCAATAGCCGATTCCACATCCGCCCAACGGAAATAGTCCCCCACCGCACGCCGCAGCCTCGCGACCACTGAATCGGAAACCCCCGAGCCCACACCGTCTATCTCGGTCTCGGCCCGCGCCGCCGACGACCGCAACACCTTCAGATCAGCACCCACCGCGATAGCAGCATCCCGCAATTCCGGCAGCGCGGACTGCCGAATCTTCACCGCCCCCGCATATTCCAGCAAAAGACGGTAGCGCCACGGAGTCGCGGCACTCGACACCGCACCGAATTCTTCGAACCGAGCAACCATCGCAGCGACCTCGCGGTAGCGAAGTGTCGCCGCCCGCAGGTCCGTATCGGTGCGGTCGACGTCGACCGCACCCTGCTCCTGCAAACGCCGCCGAGAGTCGTCCAGCTCCGCCGCGAACTCACCCGACTTCAAAACCTCCAGGTCGGCATCCGACCTCGCAGCGACCGCCTCCAGCTCCGCGGCCGCCTCGGCCCGTTCCGACAGCAACCCTTCGTAAACTGGCTGAAACTCTTCCGGAACCGCGGCCTTCCCGCCGGATTCCCCAGACGGCGGAGTGGACATCTGCCCGGCTGAGACCGCTCCATCACCGACCCACGGAAGCTGGTCTTCTTGACTCTCGGGGCGGGCAGGCTGCGCTGGTGGGTCGGCGGGTCGGCGCCCGATCCGAGTGAGCGGCTTGGCGCCGGGGACGGCGGTGGCTGGGTCGTAGGCGACCGCCGCGGTGCCGTCACTGTGACGGAAGAGGACGAAGGTCTCGTCGATCCCGTCCTTTCGGGTGCCGAAGGTGTAGGGGCGGTCGATCTCGGTAGCGGTGGGGCGCTGGATCGAGTCGAGGTTCGACTCGTGTCGGACCCAGTCGCGAACTCGCACAATGCCATCGGCGTCGACATACATCTCGTAAGCGTGCGCGCCGACCTTGTCCGGATTGCCCGAGTCGAAAGGCGTGTATTCGTCGACCACCACGGCGGCGGGGCCTCGGCCGCGTACCCCTTCCGGATCGCTGTCCCGCGTGGCAGTCCACATATCGCGTAGCGTCACCGCGATACGGTCATGTGCCGTGAGACCGTCGATCACCCCGTTGGTGAAAGGTTCTGGGTGCCAGCCCGCCTGCAGCAGCGCGGCTAGTTCGTCGGCCGACCAGCCGTCGAGTCCGGCGTCGGGTATCTCGGGCAGGTTCAGCTCCGGCCACGTTTCACGCTGGGAGCGGACCACGTAGGTGGTGGATTTGGCCGGCCCCTCTTCCAAGCGGTGTTGCAGCAGCGACAGATCGCGCGGGTCGATATCGGGCGTATCGACCCGGCCCAGACCGTCGAGGTCGGGGGTACTGGTGGAATCCCAGAAGCCGAGCGCGGAGTCGACGATATCCCGGGATTCGGTGCCCGGCTGGGCGACCACGTCGACACCCGCTATCGCGAGCCCGTGCTTCTTCCGGAAGTGGCGTTGGGCCTGGATCGCGCTGGCCAGATCGTTGGCCAAAAGCTCTCCGGATACGAAATCGAGCTGGACGGCACCGAGGTAGAAGAGTACAGCCTGGTTGCCTCGGGGAACGAAATATTCGGCAGCTGAACGCATCCCAGCCGATACCGCTTCGGCACTCGCAGCAGCCGAGTCGGTGTTCATCCGGCCCGCCACCTGGACGTTGATATGGCGGGTGGTGTCGATATCGCCGAACGACAATGCCATCCGGCGGGTTTCGGGTTCCCCGAGCAATCCGAGCGAAAGGACGTGTACCGGCGGATGTCCAGGCAGGGTGGCGGCGATCCGTTCGGCTTCTTCCAATTCCAGCCGACGGGCACGCAGTTGCGCCAGCTGCTTCTCCTCGGCTTCGGTGCAGCCCTCCCGGTCCTGTTTCGCCTGCAGCCCGGCCAGTTCTCGGGCCAGCAGCATCCGGTTGGCGCGGTTGCGCCACCGAGCCGGGGCCCCTGGTTGCTCGGCGAGCCTCTCCGGCGCGCCTTCCACCAGCAGCCATCGGTTGTTCAGGTCGAGCCGGTCCCAGCCGAGGTAGAAAGTATCGCTGTCGATCTCGTTGTGCCCGTCGAACAGCACCTGCCATACCCGGTCGGCGCGTGCTCGCACCGCCTCCGGATCCTCGGGCAACCGGGGCAGCGCCTGCCGTGGCTCGGCAGCGGAGTCCAGTTCCGCCTGGGCGCGCACGGCGGCCGGCTCTCCCGAGTTGTCCTGCGCACCTGTTCTATCCGGAACTTCCAGCGGGCCGAGCTGGGCTTCCAGCTCAGCCAGGGCCGGTGACAGCGGCGGCGGCCGGAGGCGCACATCGACAGTGCCGGTGGCCTCGGAGGTGAGCTGCTCCCGATATTCGGCCATCCGTTCGTCGGCCACTACGGCATCCACCAGAGCGGCGCTGTCCGGGCCGTCGACCACGAAATCGATTCGAGCGTCCGGGTAAGACCGGGCGAGGGTGGTGAGATCGCTTATCAGCCGGGCGATATCGGTGCCCTGCCACACCGCCGCGGTATGCGGTAGGTACATCCCCTGATCCCGCCGAGTGGCCATACCGTCGGCGACGTTTTCGTGCGCTCGGCGTAGCCCGATGCGCAATGTGTCCGGCGTCGAGGGGCCGGCGGTGACGAACACAGTGATCGATTCGGAGTCCAGGCCACCGTCGATCACCGCGAACGATCGAGCGTCCGATACCTGCTGCAGCGGCAGCGCGAGTAGTTGGATCTGCGGTCCGCCGAGATCGTCGTCCGCGAACTCATCGAGTGACTCGAGAGTCTGCTGCGCGCGAATCAGATCGGCGGCAAAGGCGTCCAACCGCCGTACTTTCGCGGTATCCCCCTGCACCCGTGAGTCTTCGCGCCGCATGCGCAGCAAGGCGTGCATGGCAGCATTGCGGTGGAACCCTGGCACGCTCTGGTGCTCTACCAGAAGTTCGGGTTTCGTCTCGATGAGCAGTTGTAGATCGGCAGGGTCGAGCGATTCCTCCAGCCACTCCAGTACCGCGTCCGGATCGTCGTTGTACTGCAGTTCCAGAGCCAACTCCTGGGCTCGATTCAGCTGGGAACTGGAGTGCTGCAGGGGCGCTATGGTGATCGGTTTGCTCGAATCGAGTGCGTGGGTTTCGGGGTCGATCCCGGCTACGGCCAGCTGATCCCGCAGGGTTCGGGCCACGACGGCACCGTCTCCCCAACCTTCTTCCCAACCGACTAGTTCGATCTGCGGCTTCCGGTCCGCTCGGCGCGCTCCGTGCATCTGGGTCAGCTCTCGGAGCAGTACGGTGGCGTCGGCGGTGTCCAGATCGGTGTCGTACGGGGCCCGCCCGTGGGCGGCAGTGTCGTCGTCGTGGCGGTAGAGCACGTACGCGGCCACCGAACCGCTTTCGGACAATTCGGCGATTCGGGCAGCAATCTCATCCGGGTACCGCGTCAGCTCGTCGACATCGACAGCGGTGTCGACGACGATGGCGAGTACGGTGTCCGCGGTCATCGGGTCGCCGTAGCGGAACAGAACCCGGCCCCGGTCGCCGTCTCGACCGTGCCGGTTGTACTCCAGCAGCCGGGCCTGCCCAAGCCCCCGCCGGGCGGTGGTGTGGTCGACCTGCATCAACAGGTCGTCCACCGCCGTCAGTTCCCGGGCACGCGACGAACCGGATGTCGTGGCCAACCGATTGCGCTGCTGATGCAACGCTTCCCGGTTCTCCCGATCACGTTCGACAGAATTCGAGGGATCACCGTCCTGCGGCAGCCCGGACAGTGCGAAGTCCGGCTGGTCGTCGGCAGCAGCCAGCCGATCGTCTTTCACGAACGGGACGGCGGCGTCGCCGGCCTCGTCGACGACGATGGCGTGGACACGCAAGATGCCCAGTTCCTTGCGCTCCTGCAGCCAACGCCGCACATCGAGGATGACCTTTTTTTCTTCCCCGTCGACCCATTCGTGGCCGACCAACTGGTCACCGTTGTATTCGATCTCGAAGACAGATACGCCGGTGCGGCCCCCTCGGCGGAACGCAATAGCGCCGAGCAGCCCGCCGGGATTACCCTCGGCGCGCGCTTCGGCGGCCACGCGGTCGTCGGCCGAAGGACGCTCGAAGTGGTCGACGAGTTCGTCCAGTGAGCCGAATGCCTGCCAGTCGGCGTCGACAGCTTCGGCGACAACATCCTCTCGGACACCGGCCAGGCCCGGATCGGTGATTTCGGCCAGTGTCGGCCAGTTCTCCGGCAGCTTGCCGCGGCGCTGCCGGAAGGCCACCAACCGGTTCACCGCGTTCGACACACCATCGAGTGCACCATCGAGTGCACTGTCGTAGGACGGACGTTGCGGTGCTGGGGTGTCGGGGGCAACCGCTTCGGACGCCGACGGCCCGTCCCCGAAGCCTGCCGGGGTAGGTGTGGCCGGAGGCACCTCCCTTATTCCGTCGGTCGGCGCGTTCGTCGGATCCGCGCGCGGTGCGGCCGAGTTTTCCGGCTCCTGAGCGACATCCGGGTCGACAGACGGCGGCTCGGACGACTCCGGCGGATTCGCGGACGGCGCCCGCGCCGCGGTGTCGACCTCGAGGTCCTCGTCACCGGCACGCAACCGGTAGTTGCCGGGGCGCTCGTAGGGCGACAATCCCGGTCCGGTTCCCCGAGCGACCGCGGTGAGCACATCATCGATGGTCCCGGGACGCAGTGCCTGGTCCAGCTCGCCTTCTAGTTCGCGGATTTCCGGGTCGAGCCTGGCGATCTCGTTGGCAAGCATCACCAGTTCGCGCTTTTTGCGTTCGAGCCCGTCGATCTCGTCCGGTCGCTCGAAGGCCTCGATGATGGCACGATCACTCAGCCGCCGGACCTGCTCCGGCCACCGCGACACGGCACCGAGTTCGGCCGCGGACCCGCCGAGTTCCTCGACCCGTGCGATCACGGTATCCGCGATGTCACCGAC
The DNA here is from genome assembly GCF_035956715.1 of Nocardia sp. NBC_01329. NCBI lineage: Bacteria > Bacillati > Actinomycetota > Actinomycetes > Mycobacteriales > Nocardiaceae > Nocardia > Nocardia sp. NBC_01329. Next base: position 3,280,770 of record NZ_CP108381.1, read on the forward strand.
TCGCGCCGAGACGGCTGTGTACTGGTCCACGACGGAGTCGATCTCGCGCAGCTGCCCGTCCAACTCCAGGAACTGCAGCGCCCAGTGCCGGTATGCCTCGGCGGCTGTTCGAAGTTGGTCGAGAACCCGGCGGTGACGCACCGATTCGGCGTCGTTCTTTCCTTCCCGGTCCAGTGCGATACGCCGAACCGTCAGATCCTGCAAAACGTTGGAGTCGTGGTACCTCTCGGGATCTGTCTGGAGCAGCCCAATGTCCGGAGAGTCGGGGAAGCTCCGCTGATAGACGCCGCGCGCCACCGTGTACAGGTCGGCGGCGGCCTGCTGCTGTGCGTATACGTGCCGGCGAGCGGAGGACAGCACCTCCAATCCGGTCGACCAGGCCGACAGCTGCTGCACCTGAGCCTGTTCGTGGATCAGCGCTCCCAGCAGCTGGTAGGTCTTTGCGGCCACCAGCACGGGCCCCAGCGGCGTCTCACGCACGATGTCTCGCACGCGATCCGGGGTCACCGCGCGGACCGGGATATTCGCCGCGACGGCGAGTTGCACTCTCGCAGCGGCCGAGGCGGCCTGGAGGTCCCTGGTCTCACCGTCTGGGGTCAGCGACACAAGGCCGTGTGATTCCCTGGCGAGCTCGCGCGCTGTCTCCGCAGCCGACAGCGCGATAGATGCTCGTCGCAGCGTGATGTCCGCGGCGAACCGGTCCAAGTTCTCGCCCTGCGCCACAGCGGGGTCCACCATCACACCGGGATCGACTGCCTGATCCAGTGCCGCGTCGAAGAGGTCGGCGGCGGCGCGCGCGGCACTGATCCGACGCTCGGTCTCGGCGAGGGCATCGGTAAGTGTCAGCAGTTCGGCGTATTTCGATGCTGCTTCTCGCACCTCGTCGGGCAACGTCTCGGTATCGGCGAGTATCCGCTCGAGCTCGGCGACGGTCGGTGCCGCTTCCACGCCGAGCAGCGTGAGCAATGTGTCCTCGGCCTGCACACGCCGCTGCGTCAGTTCGGTGCGGGTCCGCTTTCCCACCACCGTCTGCACATCGTCGGCGGCCAGGCCGTGATGGCCAGGATCGAACGGCCGGCCGAGAAGCGATGTGGGCACACCGACGGACTGCTGCTCCTGCGCCAGAGTCCGTGCCAGGTCGTTCAGGCGCACCGCCTCGGCAGCCAGTGTGATGTACTCCTGCTCGGAAATCTCCTCGTGCCCGCGCCGGGCATAGGCGACCTGCAACGCAGTGTCCAATGCCTCGATCCGCGGTTCCCAGGCGACAAGTCTGCGGGCGACCTCGACTCGGCTCACCGCATCGTGCATCCAGCGGAAGTTCCCTTCGGCATCCTGCACATCGAGGGGTTTGTCGCCCCACTCGCCCAGGTTCGCCAACGCTTGTAACACCGAGACGTCGTCGCGCAGATCCGAGGGCAGGCGCAGATCCGCTCGCTGTTCGTCGCTCAACGGCGCCGCGTCGATCGACGCGTTCAGCATCCGGGCCGCTTCGTCGCGCCAGTCGATCCAGTACTGCAGCTCGACGGACGGCTCTCCCTCCCGCAGGAGCGCAGCGTCATCCACCTGCTCCGCGAACAACGACGCGAGATGCCCCCGCAACTGCCGATGACCGGCACCGGCGGCGGCGCGCAGTCGCGTCAAGTCCGCGCCCAACGCCGGTGTGGCATCCGCCGCGTTCGGCTCCTCAGGTTGTGGGGGCGGCTCCTCGTCCGGCCCACGGTCGAAACGCGCACCCAGGTTGCGGCGCGGATGGTCGGCACCGGGCCGGTCCGGCGGCTGTTCGCCCGGCTGCAGTTTGTGCAGCGGTCGACCATTCTTGTCGAAGACGATGCCGTACAGCGGCCCAACGGGTTGATCCCATACGTCGAACCGCGTATCGAGCACCTGGTCACCGTCGAATTCGTGCACCCGCACCGCGCCGTCACTGCCCTGGTACATCACGAACATGTGCGCACCGACATCGCCGCGGTCGACGGCCCCGAACACCACACCGCCGCCTTCGGCGATCACGTACATCTCGTCGAGCGAGTCGAATCCGCCCGGCATCCATTTCGCGTCGGCGGCCAGCGCCGCGGCCTTCGGGCTCAAACCGTGCAGCTGAAGTTTGCTGTCCTGCAACGATGGTCCGCGCACCGGCAGGCCGAGGACCTTCTCTCCGAACCACATATTCACCGCCGCAGAAATTTTCGGAGTATCGCCGCGTAGATGCAGAACTCGTGAAGGGGTCGGGCGCTGCGGTGGCGCCGAGCCCTCGGCGGCCGGCGGGTCGGTGAGTCGGCGCGGCACCCCGGGTATACCGGTGCGCGATCCTTCGATCGGACCGGTTACCGGGCGGCTACCGATCGGGCCGGTGAGCTGATGCGCTTCGATATCGGCGCCCACCCGGTCCAGAGTGTCGGTCAGTGCCTTGTCGAGCTCCGCTATCCGCACGGACAATTCCCGGCGGCGGGCACCGGCGGCCGCGGGCTCACCGGCGTGCCGCGAAGCGAGTTCGTTCTCCGCCCGGCGCAGTTGCCCTGCCGCACTGTCGATTTGGAGAGCGCGCCGCTCCAAGGTGGCGAGCTGTCGCGCGCTGTCCGCGCGAGCATCGGCGGCGTCGGCGAGGTCGAGCAGAACACGAGACACTCGCAGCCGTTCCGGGTCCGGCCGAGCAAGACGCAGGGCTTCCCCGCGGGATCGCAGGTCGCGCCGCCACGACGCGTTCTCCCAGTCCGGATCCGGACCGATGAGCTCCGCGAGTTCGCTCGCGGTATCGGAGGCCACCGCCCGTAGCAGATCCGCGAACCGCACCGACGCGCTGTCCCTATCGGTCCTAGCGCGGTGGAGCGCGGCGGACAACGCTTCGATCCGGCCGATTCGCGCACCCGCGGCGAGGAACTGCTCGAGCTCTCGAACGGCCGAATCGTGCTCGCGAAGCGCCGCCAGCTGCCGCAGATCTTGTTCGCTCGGCCGCTCCACACCGTCCGGTCCAGGGTGCCGGTAGGCCACGGCTTCGCGCACCTGCCGCAGCACTTCCCGGAAACCGTCACCGCGCAGCGCGGCCTCTGTCGGCATACTCAGCCCCAGATCCCGCAGCAGCGCCTCGACCGGGCGGGCCAGCAGCGGACGTTCGGCCCGCAAGGCCTCCAACTGCGCGAGCCCCACCGAAGCGAAGTCCTGGCTTCCGTTCTGCGCAATCTGGTTCTGCCGGTATCGCAGCCGGCTCGCCGCGGCGGCGCGGCGAGCCCGCACGAGCTCCGGACCCACCTCGCCACGACGCGCGACCGGAATCCGCGTGTCAGCACGCACTGCCGCGGCCAGGCCGCTGTCCAACAGTTCGTCGAGCACCCGCGCGGTGGTGACATCCCCGTCGAGTTCCCGATCCCATTCGAGCTGGTCGCGCAGATTCAGAAATTGCGTTGCCAGCCGCGCACGTTCGAGCACGATCTCTTCACCGGAATCGAGTTCTGCACGGCCGGCGAGCTCGGTCGGAATCTGCGTGAGTTCCACCAGTTCCGCGCGGGAAAGCTGCAGCGGGGAGGTGTCGGAATCCAGCAGGACACGCAACAGCATGCCGGTGTTCTCGTAGGCGCCGCGCATCCGGCGCTGCGTTGCCCGGCTCAGGTGTGGCCCCCACACCTTCGCGTCACGGTCCAGCCGTTGCCGATCACCGGCCAATTCCTCGAGCCGGGCCGCGCGGTCGGCCAACCGGCGATAGGTCTCGGTGCTGCGGCCGACGAGTGCCTGGTCGGCGGCCGCCCGCCACTGCCGCTGCAGTTCCACGAGATGGCCGGCCCGCGCCTGGATCCGGTCGATGAGACGCAGCAGCCCCGTGGTCTCGTGCCGGCGGCGGAAGTCTTGTTCCGCCGCTACGAGTTCCGCGGATTTGCCGGTCCGGTCCCGCAGATCCGCCAGTTCTTGGGTGACCAACACATCGTCGGCCAATACGGCCGGCGATATGTCGAGCAGATCCGCCAATCGCTCTCGCGCCGCGGCGAGCTGAGTGTCCCAGTCGACCCGTTCCGAGGTATCCGGGCGCAGCACTGCACTCGGGTCCGACCCTGCCTCACCCATGGTGAGGTCTATCCGGCGAAGCTGCGCGTGGACCAGGGCGACCAGACCAGGCGTCCGAGTCCGGTTCTCGTGCAATAGCCGAGTCAGTTCCGTCCCGAACTCGGTACTTTGGTGCCCACCGGCCGAGTCGAGCGGGATCCGCGAACCCTGCTGCAGCCGCTGTTGCCCGGCCGGGGGCGGGAACGCGAAACTCGCCGATCCCCGGGTCCGACCGTTGGCACCGAGCGGAAGCGCCGGTGTCCCGTCGGCGTTGATGGTGATGCCGTGCCACCCGACCACACCGGACAAACCTTGACGCCAGCGAGCGAAGGTGTCCGCCGGTTTATCACCATCGCGCACCATGATCTGGCCGTTCTCCCGATAGAGCGCCACCGCATGGGCACCGACCACGCCCCGGCGCTGGAAGCCGTCGAGCGCCACCATCACCCCCGCATCGGGCACCGCGGCTGCCAGCGCATCGAAATCCGCGAAACCCTCCGAATCCCAATCCGCACCCATCAGCAACGCGCCGATCTCGCCCGTTACCCCGGTCGAGGGCACCTCGAACAGTTCCACCATCGACAACCGGTCGCGCAAGTCGGCGATCAGCTCGGGGTCGGCATCCGGATTCTGCTCCAACCCGGCCAGTACCCGCGCCAGTGCGAACTGAACCGCTTGCGGGAAGCAGTTGTTCGCTACGCCTTCCAGCCGATGGGAGGGCTCCCACCGCACGACCCCCGGATCAGACATATCGACTTCGATTCCGCCCCGATACGCCGCCAACGCCTCGTCGTCCCGCGCGCGCGAGACCAGATCCGGATCGGCCGGTAGGGCGCCATCGGCGAGTCGATTCTGCGAGGCGATGTCGTCGTGCCCGACCAACACCACATCCGGTATCGAAAGTTCCCTGGCCGCACGGTTGTCCAACATTGCGGTGACATCGCGGGCCAGGGCGCGCGCGTCTTGCCCGAGCCACACCACCGCGGCCGCGGGCCGCGTGGCCGCCGCCACACCGTCGACAGCGGCCGCCGTAGCCCGCATCAACGTCGACTCCGAATCCGGGCCGTTGCCGTCCACCGCATGGAACCGGACTTCCGCCGCGGCATCCAGATCGCCGATCACGATCATTGTCGCGGTCGGGCCGACCAGGTGCACTGCCGGATGCCCCGGCACCTGCGCGGCCCACCGCTCGGCCGCCGCCACCAGGTTCGTCTGGAGATCCAGCGCCGCCAGGAGGCCCTGGTCTGCCTCGGACTGCTGCGCCAGCCTTGCCCGGCCACGCTGCAACGCCAACCGCATCGCCTCGTCCCGGACCTCGTTCGGGAGACCTTCGGCGGCGGCGACCAAGTCGGGAAGCGCCTGGATCAGCGCCCGCTGCGTATCGTGGCCGGTCCACATCCACATGAGCCCGATATCGGCAGGCGACATCGCCCGGATGGTCCGCCACCGTCGCAACGCTTGCGCACGCTGCCGTTCGGTGAACCCCTCATCCGGGAACAGCGTCGGCCGGGGCGCAACGTCGAGCGAATCCCTCCCGCCACCATGGGTTCGGATGCGGTGTTCGAGTGCCTTTATTCTTTGGTCGGCATCATGGAATCGCCGCGTGTTCCGGATCAGCAGGCCGATCCTGCGCGACAGTTCCTCGCTCTCGGACAATCCGGCCGCGAGCCGGTCCAGCTCGTCCTGGTCGGAAGCCTCGGCAAGCCGCCGGCGCAACATATCCTGGTCGGCCGAGGCCTCATCCGCCTGCTCGCGCAACGCGGCGAGCTCGCTGAGGTGATACCCGCCCACCAGATCTTCGAGGGTGACCGAGAATCCGCCGATCCACCCGCGCAACGCTTCCCGCGCGTTCTCCCGCTCCGCAACCAGACTTCGGTACCCGTGCTGCAACTCGGACGGGATCTCCGGGCTTCCCAGAGGGGGCCGAGAGTCGCCTAGCTGCCGGACACTCTGATCGACGGCACGCGACGCGTCGGCATAGCGGCGCACCGCGCTAGCAATATCCGGGTTGCCCGGGACAGGATCTTCGGCACCGGACAAGCGAGGCTGTACCGATAGCCGCGCCAACTCACTGGCACGATCCTCGGCCAATGACCGGTCGACATCGGCGTAGGACACCGTCCGCAACCCGCGCAATGCCTTCGACCAATTCGCCAGCTCGGCGATGTAATCCGCGTCATTGTCGGTCCACTGGTTCAGACCCTGGTCGCCGACTGTCTCCAGCCACTGCCGCAGTCCGGGCAGTTGTCCTACGAACGCGTGGAAATGACGCGCCGCGATCTCCAACCGGAGTTGTAGGTCTGGAGCGATACCAGCATCGATAAGGCGCTGCATCTCATCGCTGAAATGGCCTGGTTCCGCGAGGCGGTCCGCGTTGGCCCACGCTTGCGCGGACAGCTGGCGCAGATCGTCGCGGGCCAAGAAGTATTCGTCGACCAGGGCCTCGTAATCCCAGCCCGATCTGACGGGGATTCCGTCGGGTCGCTCAGGCAGGCTGATCGGTGCCGATACGGTATCGGAATCGGCCGCCGGATCGGTGGAATCGGCAGGAGCCGTGTTGTTTTCGGGTAGAGAGACCCGACCCCATCCACCGTATACCTCGGCAACCTGGCGCAGCGCCGAATCAGTGCCGAGCCGCTGCGCCGCGTGGTGGACCTGCCGGGTGGCCTCGTCGTGGCGCCGATTCGTTGCCTCGTCCATCCCGATGTCCCGGTGCGCTGCCCGCGCATCGTGGTCCACGGAATACCAGCGCGCTACGGCTGCGCCGAAGTCGAGCAGTCGCTGCCGCTGATCTGCCGAAAGCCCCTCCGGCATATTCGCACCCAGCAGATCGACGAAAGCTCCGAACTTCCACTTCACTGCCTGCAAGGCGGAAATGGCGGCACCTGCCGACCTGTCTAGCCGCAGCTCCTCTGGGCCCGGTCGATCGTATTCGGGGCGCTCCACCCGCCCGTCCTGGTAGCTCTCCTCGTCCCGTGCACGTGCCGCATGCAGTTCGTCCATGGCCTCCACCATGGATCGGCGGGCAGCATGATAAGCGGCCAGGGCCTCCATGCCCGCTTGCAGTTGCGCCGAATCGAGAACCGCGGGCTCCGGCACCACGGGTTCGGGCTCAAGCATCCCGGACTCGGGCTCCGACACCCCCGACTCAGGCTCCGACACAGGCTCCGACACCTCCGGCCGACCGGGTGCGGTCGTCGTGGACGTCAGCGCGACACCGGTGACGCTGCCCGAGGCTCCGGCAGCACGTGCATCATCGGCCAAATCGGCGAGCGCGGCACCCAAGTTGCCCGGATTTCCGGCGAAAGCTCTTGCGCGCGTGGTTACTTGCTGGTCGACATCGCCCATACCGGCGGTGCGGGCCAGCAGGATCTGGGTACCGGAGACCGCGCCGGTGGTGATGTAACGGCCCACTTCGGCCGGCGGCCCGCCGGGGGTTCCCGCGCCGAAGCCGAGTGCGTGATCGAGCTTCCGTCCCGGGCGACCGAGATCCGCCGCCGCCTCGGCTTCGCTCCCCGCGACCACATGCCCGGCCTCGCCCGCGGCGTCGGACATGCGATCTCCGATGGGCGAGTGGTCGAAAGTCACCGTCCGCGAAGTATCCGGGTCGGTCAAATCGAGCACATCGACCCGACCATCACCGACCCAGCCCGCGGTGTAATTTCCGTCCTCCTCGGCGCGGCCAGGGTCGACCAGTACTACCGCGCCGGCTGCCTGCGGCGGCATAGCGACAAAATCAGCGCCCGCATCGACGGCCCGTTGCGCCCGATCCCGGTCATCGGCGTACTCCTGGTCGGTCAGTTCCATGACCGCCGTCTGTGCCGCGTCGATGGCCTCGCGCACCATGCGGGCCCGGTCCGCTTCGGTGAGTGGCGCCCCCGGTTCATGTTGCCGCAGCGCGTTGCGCAGGTTCGCTCGGGCCGCCACGGCCGCCACCTGGGCTGCTCGGTGGCCGTCGATGGAGTCGGGCACCCCACTGAACACGATGCCGATACGGACCGGACGCCCGTCTACGACGATAACGTCGGCGGCCATCGCGTCTTGGTTGGCGTCCTGCGCGGGGCCCCGGTCGCTCACCCCGGCCACCGACTCCAGATCCAGAGCGCTCCGGCCGAGTCGGGTCCAGCTGGACTCCAGCGAGTCGGCCCAGTCGAACACGTCACTGATGATCTGGGCCATCTCGGAGGAGTCGGGCAACCGGGTCAGAGTCGCGTCGCGTGCCTCCCGCGTCGCGGTCACGTAGGTCGTGGCCAAGGTGGCATGCCACGTGGCCCCAGCCAGCCAGTGGGGCGAATACTGGTCGCTGTTCTCGACCTGGGCGAGCAGGACACTGCACTGGTTCACCACGGCTGACAGCTCGTGGTAGAAGTGCGCATTCGCCGACAACACCTGCCACTCGTGCGACGAGTCCTGGTATCGGCTCAGTTCGGTGTCGAACTCCGGCGTCGACAGTGCCAGGCGGGCCGCGTCATCGATACCCAGCGCGGCAGCCGCGGCATCCATCTCTTGACGTGCGGTGTCCAGCTGACCGGTCAACTGAATCGCCTTCTCGGACAACCGCTGCTGTGCTTCGGCGCGTTTCTGCGCGGTCTGCCGATCCGGTGTGGTCTGCCGATCCGGTGTGGTCTGCCGATCCGGTGTGGACTGCCGATCCGGTGTGGACAGCCGATCCGGTGTGGACACCATGCTCGGATCCGGAACCCGCGATAGTTGCTCTTCGGCCGCGCGGGCCTGCTCGGCCAGAATCTGATAGCGCTGGGTGACCGCGTCCAGCTGTTGCAACGTTTTCGCGTCCACGTCGTCCGCGCGCAGCCGGGTCAACTCCGTTTCGAAGTCACCTGTCAACAGCTGGGAAAGCTGGGCCTGCGGGACCTTCGCGGCGAAAACCTCTACGTCCTGCAGCGAGCCCATCCATCGGGACACCGCTTCGGTATGCGCGTCCACCTGCATCATCCGCAGCTGTTGCGCTACATCCGTTGGTGCATAACGGTTCTGGGCAACACCAGCCGCGAGTCGAGCACGGTCGGCTTCTAGTTGAACACGATCGGCTTCACTCCGGGCACGATCCGCTTCGGCTTCCAGTCGAGCACGATCAGCTTCGAGCTGAGCACGATCGGCTTCACTCCGGGCACGATCGGCTTCACTCCGGGCACGGTCGGCTTCGAGTTGAGCGCGGTCAGCTTCGGCTTCGAGTCGGGCACGGTCGGCTTCGAGTCGGGCCTGGCGTTCGCCGAACGTTCCCAATGCCCTATTGAGCTCGTGATAGCGCGGCACCACCACCCGCAGCTGATCGCGGGCCGCGAGAATCCGCTCCAGCTCCGCTACTTCGGTGTCGGTGTCGACTGCCGCCCCGGACAGCCGGCCCAGGGTGTCGTCATATCGCGCGGGATCGCGCAGCGCATCCAGATCCGAAGGGATGATCCGGCCGGTATCCGCCGCGTCGGCAAATTCATCGAGTGTATTGCGCTGCCACGCTTGCAGGCCGGCCAACCCGGCCTCGAGCAGCTGGTCGGCACGGCGTGCCCGCTCCTCTTGGAAGAAGTTGACGGCTGCTTGCCACTCCTCCTCCGTGAGTTCTTCTTCCCCTCCTGATCCGGAGACCAGCGGACTCACCAGCGAACCGTCGTGGCGAATCCCCGTTGTCCAGATTCGTTTCAGATCGGCAGGTCCAGTGTCTGGATCGAAGGCTCTGGGCGGCCCCTTGGTCGGGTCGTCGATCATCACGACGCCGTTGTCCATATACAACAAGACCGGGTGGCCGAGGGGATCACCGGCGGCGTTCTTCGTCGTCAGTTCGTAGATCACGATCAAAGAGCCGGACTTGCCGAGATCTTCGACCTGTTCGGGCAGCTTGGCGTGGTCAGGTACCTCTTTCCAGTCAGTCTTGGCTTCCCGCTTACGGGCGGCGGCCAGTGTGCGCAACCGTTCCCGCTCGGACTCGGCTACCTGCTGTAGCCCTTGCCGCCGATTTTCGGCTGCCTCCCGCTCGGCGCGCAACCGCCGCTGCGGCACCTCGTCCAATCGGGTGATCCGTCGCTGCAGATTCTGTAGCTCGCCGGCGAGCCGTTGCTGCTGATTCTGTAGCTCGTCGATCCGCACCTGCAACTGCTCCCGCAATTGCACCAGCGACTGCGCCTGCAACCGCGCCTGCCCCGCCGCTTGCTCCGCCGCTTGCAACTGCTCCCGCAAGTGCGCCGCCTGCAACTCGGCGTCCACAGCCCGCTGCCGCAACTCCGGATGCGGATTCTGCTGCAGCAACTGCTCCCGCAACTGCGCCTGCAACTGTTCCTGCGCCTGTAACTGTTCCTGTAACTGCTCTTGCCTCCGCGCTTGCAGCTCGGCGTCCGCATCCCGCTGCCGCAACTCCGAATCCGCATCCCGCTGCCGCGACTGCAGATCCTGGACCGCGTTATCCGTGTCCCGAACCTCTACCAGCAGCTGGTTCTGCCGTCCGACCAACCGGCGGCGAGCCTGTTCCACCCGCCTATTGCGCCCCCTGCTCCGCCTCTGGGCATCGTTCACCACCCGGTCGCCGATATCGCCCGTGCGCCCGTACTCCTCGAGAGCCATCAACCGCAGCCGCAACGATTCCTGCCGCGGGGTTACTCCCCGGTTGCTACCAGATTCCATCAACTTGCCGGCAATATGGTTCTGGAAGTCCGTCGAGGATATTCCGCCCTCCCCCACAGGCCCCATCGGCTGGAATCCCGCATTGGGATGACGAGTGATAGCCACGGCGATCAGCCGCGGAGCACCCTGTCCGGTCAAGTTCGCGGTGGGGTCCGTATCACCCGGTGGGGCCGCGGGCGCGTCCGCATCATCAGGAACAGCCGTATCCGCATCACCAACAACAGCCGCGTCCGCATCACCAACAACAGCCGCGTCCGCATCACCAACAACAGCCGCGTCCGCATCACCAACAACAGCCGCGTCCGCATCACCAACAACAGCCGCGTCCGCATCACCAACAACAGCCGCGTCCGCATCACCAACAACAGCCGCGTCCGCATCACCAACAACAGCCGCGTCCGCATCACCAACAACAGCCGCGTCCGCATCACCAACAACAGCCGCGTCCGCATCAACAGACGAACTCACGTCGGACGTAGGCGAAGCCGACGCACTCCCGCCTGCGGCGGCAGCAGATCCAGGTGCCGTATCCGGAACAACAGGACCAGCCGCGCCCGGACCGGTGTTCCCGGTCGAGTCGTTGGCCGCCGGCTGCACCGAATCATGGCCATCGTCTTTCGCGGACGACGGCTGCGCGGGCTCGGTGTCGGATTCGGCGGAACCTCCTGAATCGGATCCATCCGAACCAGCGGAATCAGAACCAGCGGAATCAGCAGATTCGCCAGCTGCGCTTGCTGAACTCCTACGGCCCGGCAATCCTATTTCGGCACCCTCATCCGCTGCGAAGAGCGGCGCCCGAAACCTTTCTGAAGGAGTCGTGCCCGGGGCGTTTGTGGCCGCTCCCGCGCCAGTGGAGCCGGCGGTGCTCTGAGAGAGCGGATCCCCTTGCTGCCCCGACGCTTCCGGGTCCGACGATGCTTGGGCCGGCGATGAAGCCGGGCCTCGCGCTTCACTGGAGCGCCGGCCCGGTGCCGCCGAGGACGTACTCGCGCCGGACGTAGGCGAAGCTGATGCACTCCCGCCTGCGGCGGGAGCAGATCCGGCTACCGCCGCAGGGCCGGGTGCCGGCGTCCCCTCGGCGTCCGGCGATGCAGGGGCGTCGCTCGTTTCGGCACGTATCGCATGCGGGCCCTCGGCGTCGCCATCCGAAACCGTGCCCACTCCGCTGGAGTCGGCGGATGTTATGCCTACTGCGCCTACCGCGTCCGCAGGTCCTGCCCTATGCGAACTATCGGTGGGCCCGGAAGCAGTGTTCCCGGCGGCATCGCCGCCCGATCTGCCACCCGGCGCCCCACCATCGGGTCCAGATCCTGACGCGGTGTCCGAATCCTGAACTTGTGTGTCGGGATCTGCACTGTCGGAGACAGGAGTTTCATCTGTATCCGGGCTCCCTGAGTCGTTCGCGTCCGCGTGATCGCCCGAAGCGTTCGCTTCACTTCCGCCGACCGGTGCACTCGGATCGCCCTGGGCGTCTGTGCTGTCGGCGCCGGCATTCGTATCCGCACCAGCGCTCGCCGATCCGTCAGCGGGCCCCGCCCCTGGAACCGGCGCTGGGTCGCCAGCCGAAGGAGCCTGACCCGCACCGTTGTTCGGTGGGACAGCCGGAGGTGGCGCGGTACCGTCGCCGATGTCCGGTGCCCCGGCGCCGATCATCATGAATTTTTCGCGGCTCAGTGGCGTACCGGAGAAGTCCCCGCCACCGTGCCAGCCGTAGTACATGCTCGGTCCGATGCCACCGATCACACCACCGGTGAGCGAGCGCGGGTCCAGCTCCCAATTCCCCGAACTCATACCGGTGGCCCACCATGCTCCTAGCGCGCCCGCCGTACCGGCAACGGAACCTACGACCCCACCACGCGTCAGCCCACCCCACCGGTCGGGACGCAACGGAACTCTCTGCATCACATGCTGCGTTCCATATCCGGCGCCACCGCCGAACCCGCCCGCGAACGCGGAAATCCATATGGTCGGCCAGAACTCGTGCCATTTGAATCCTGCTTGATAGCCCTTCGAGACCATCACCGTTTCTACGGTGACTTTCTCGATAATGCTCTGGAAGACCTCGACGAAAGCTTCCTGGAGAATCTCGGTGACGGCCCTGGCAGTGTGCATGACTACCACGGAGTTGGCGACAAACCTGGCCAGTGCACGTTGGATCGCCGCGGACACCGAGTTACCGATGAGCCGGAAAACCATCTGAGTGTAAGAAATCGCCGCGGCCTGGATGGTCGGACCGACCGGCCCCATCACCACAGCCCAAGCGAGTTCGGACGCCAGCCAGGACAGACTGATAATGCCGCTTACTTTGGCCGAGACGACCCGACCACCGAAATCGTGGATGCCGGACGCCAGATCGCGATAGCTCTTCGTCGCATCGCTGGCTTGCGACCGAAGCTCTTCCAAGCCCTTGATGATCTTCTCGCCGCCGGCACCCTCCGGATAGGAGCTCTTGATCTGGCGGATGGCATCGTCGATCTTCGGCAGTTCTTCTTCTTCGATCTGCTTTTGCAGATCCTCGAACCCCGTCTTTATCGCATCGGCGAAATCCTCGTTGCCGATCGGAATCTCCGAACCGGCGACCCAGCCCAGTAACCAGGCCAATTCGGCAGGCGGAAACGGAATGGCCACGTCAGTTCACCACCGCTTCCATGCGGTAGCACCGGGGCGCCGCCGAGCCGGGCTACTCCCATTCAACGATTGCTCACCGGATATGGCACGCCATCGCAAGGTCACCAACTGAATTCGGTGACCCCGGGAGTCCGGCCTCTGAAATCCCGGCCGTGATCGTGGTCTTTGACGTCGGTGAAGGTCATCGCCGTTTCTTCGGCCGCTGCATCGAACTCCGAGCGTTCGCCCGAACCTTGTGCGGCAGTGAGTATCTCGGGCTCTTCCGGGATCCGGAATTCGGGTAGACCTTCGATAACGTCGGACAGCTTCGGTCGATCGGCGCGATCGGCCAGCAGTGGCTGTGCCAGTTCGTGAGCTCGGCGGGCGACTTCCTCGGCTGCCTTCTGCGCGGCCTCGGTCACTGCCAGTGCGATCTCGTCGTAGCTCAGCTCGGTAATATCGTCGGTGAATACGGTCTTGATCACCACGCTGTTGGCGTTCACGGTGACCGTGACCTTCTTGTCTCGCGACGATTCGGTCGCCGTTAGTCTGGCGCGCTGTTGTTGCAACTGCGCGACCAGTTGCATCTGCCGTTGAAAGCTCTCCATTGCCGACGCGGTTGCGTCGGAATACTGCGCAGACATGGTTTCAGACCGATCGCCGGATAGTCTCGCCGGACGCTTGCTCGGTCCCGCTCAATGCTGTCTTGGCGCCGGTCCTACCGCCGACCCCTTCGGTGTATGCGCTGAACGACTCCGATAGGGCGTCGATGTTATGCCCCATGATCTCGGCGGCGCGACTGGAGATACTCTCGAAATTGCCGCTGAGTTCGTTGAGAATATCGGCCGCGGTAGTCAAGCCACCGAAATCTACCTCGACGTTTTCAGGCATTGTTGCATCACGCCTTTCCCGGTCCATCGAGCATTCTCATCACTACTGCGCTCCCTGTCGGTTCTGGAAGCGCTGCTCGAATTCCTTCACAAACGTGGTAGGCGCGGTCGACGACGAAGAATGCTCCAGCACTCCGTCATCGGCGATGTAGAAAATGGCTCGACCGATCGAGATCTCTCCGCTCGGTACCGGCACGTAGACCATCCAGCCGCAGCTGAACCGATCGCCGACGAGCTGATCCAACGGATACCCCGTGGTGTCCAGGCCGCGCCCCTCGATATAGCCGCGAACTCGGAAGATCGCCTCTTCCTCGAGCATCGGCTCCGGCAGCGACGCCACCACACCGGCCAGTGCCAGCTGGTACATCGCACCATCGATATCGAACCGGCCATCATCGCCGAACAGGTTCACCAGAGTTTCCCGGGTGACCACACCTACCTCGGCCGCCGATATCAGTGATGCCGCGGCGGAACGTTGTTCGGCGTTCGGCGGCTGCCCGGCCAGACCGGCGACGATCCCGACCGTGGTGTTCGCGGTCCACACCCCGGGTACGGCGGTCGCGCATTGCTCGGCCGCGGGAGAATCGCCCCGATACCAGCGGCCACCCTCCCACCAGTAGGCGAAGGACATCAATCCGGTCGCGGCGCGCGGATTCAGCACCGGGGTGGCGACCCAGTCGGGCGCGCCCGCAAAGAACTTCGGCATATTGGCGCCATCATTATAGGTGGCGTGCAGGTTCGGCGCCTCCCAGATGCCACCGGACAGCACAGCCCGGTCGTTCGGCAGCGAATACAACGTGGCCCCACCACGACGCGAGCTCTCGAACCAACCCATCGACGGCAATACCCGCGGACCCCAGTCGGATCGGGCGGCGACGAACGCTGCCGAGATGCAGGACCACCGCGCCCACATCTCCGGAAAGTCCGGGAACTCGTTCTCTGCCAGCACCGGCCACACCTTCGCGGACTTATCCGCTCGGGACGCGATGGCGGCGTCCTGTGGTGACCGCGTTTGCCGATGGCCGTGGCCGATGTAGGCCGCCAGCCATACCGGCAGCGTCTCGCGCGGGTACTCCTCTAGATCGGCGCGGTATGCCTCCGGGTCGAACAGCTGCCCTTCCGGGAACGGCTCGTCACCGAAGTCGTAATCGACCTCGAACTCACCCTCGGAGCTCAATCGCACCAGCAACCGCCAGTACGGCTCCCCGTCCGACTCCGCGACCAGCGCCCGGTGGGCACGCGCCTGCTCCAGCACCGGCGAGGGCGGCTCGGCCCGCATGGACCGCTCAGAGTCGGTATATACGACTTCGGCGACCCCGGTCGTCGTAGTCAGTACGAACACCGCGTCCAACTGGCGCCATCCAGGCGGGCCGACAGCACCGAGGGCGTCGGCGATCTGCCGTGCCAGAGCACGGTCTCGGCTTTCTGCGGCAACATCTTCGGAGGGTCCGCTCGGCTCGGCGGCGCCGTCCGACGGCAGGCTGAAACCGACGTCCGGCGCCTTATCGCCGTCTTCGGCGCCGCCGGGGCTCTCCTTGTTCTGGTCGCTCACGGTCCGCTTCCGTCGATCGTCATCATGCTTGCCCGGATACGGTGGCACAGATTCCCACTCTGTACGCCCGCATCCAGGGCACACCGGCAGGATCGGTGCCCGGGAGGCTGTGCACTGCGGTTTTCCTCGCCAGACCGATTCCATCTCGCCGACGACCGGAGTCGACATCGATGTTGTTCGGCATGACGATTACTTACCTTTCCGTGGGTTGTGTCAACACACTCGCGTGTGCGACCGAGGTGTACACGGTGATTCCGCGCTGATTCGCCGGACCTTCGGTCGCCCCCTATCTTTCAGTACTCTGCCATGTTTTCACGACGCATCCCGGTCCGGTGTTCCATGGGTGGGAAGCACCGGGCAACGTCACCGCGGCGCGGCGAGCGAGAACACCGACTCAAGCCAGGTGAGGCAAAATCCTGTCTCGACCTCGGGGCTCGTTCCGCCGGCCGTGTCCACGGTCGCCGCCAGACCAACAGCAATCCGAACACGGCACAGCCGCAGAGCAGGGTGCCCAGACACTCCAGCGCCTGCAGCGTGCGAGCGGTCAACCGGTACCCGGCCAGTCAGCGGTACGTTGGACCCGGCGAGTGGATTGCTCGTTCCCCAGCGAAGCACCGAGATCACCGATCGTGGCCTGCAGCAGAGCGTCGTCGAGTACGTGCGCGCGGGCTTCGACCGTGACGTGTATCAAGCGTGGCGGGAGTCCCACGCGCGATCTGCCGCTCAACATCGAGCAGAACGGCAAGCGAGAGGCGATGGCCATATTAGAGCGAGACGGACGTGAACCGATGTTGGTTCCCAGGCAGTCTCCTGAACGAGCCCTCGCCCTGATCGCGCAGGCAGCCGAGGCCGGCAAGCGCCCGCAGGACATCGACAAGATTCTGAATCAGAGCAGCCGAAGCGAAATCACACGGGTAGTCGCGGACAGTCCTGAAAAGGCGGCTGAGCTCGGCCGTAAGATGCTGGAGCAAGCGCGAGACATGACACGAGCGATCGAGATGTTCGAAGAGCGATCCCTGACCGCCGATCCGAACGGCCCTGAGGGCAATCAGCGCACACGTGACGAAATACAGCAGATACGTGACACCGTCAAGCGGATGATCGAACGCGGTGTCGACCCGAGCACGGTGGAAAGAGCGCGGCAAGCGCTCGATCGGCAAGTCGAGAACAGTCTCGCTGTGGAGACAGATCGAAACGGTAGGCCCGAGGTCGTGTTCCGTGCCGACGAGGATGGACGAATCATCCGATGGAGCTCGGACGAGCGCGCGTTGGCGCAGGTACTCAATGAGGTGGAACGCGGAGGTACGCCCGCCCAGGTACTCGACACCCTCGGTAAGGACAACCGGGAGTGCCCGCCGTCGTTCCAGGAGCGGTACACAAACTCGGAACAGTACCGACAGTGGCAGGCCAGAGAGCGGGAGCGCGAATTGAGAGAACGCGAAATGAACGAGCGCCGACGACGAAACTCCTTGGCACGGGGACAGGGCCGTGGCCCCCAGAGCCTGGGGCGCGAACTATGACCGGCCGCACGACCAGTTCGGACAGCGAAACTCTGTGGGCGTCTGCACCGTTGATCCTCGACGCGGCTATCGGGACCGCACCCGACAGCGCGATCACCGTCGCGATCGCGGCCGCTCAACCCAACCTTTCTCTGGTCCTTACCAGTGACGAGAGCGCCGGCCGACGAGCACGGCTGGCGCGACACCTGCTCGATCTCCTCGGCCGCACCGATGTTCGAGTCGTCGCCGGGCGCGAACTCGGCGGGGAAACCATCTGGACCGCCGGCGATTCGATACCCGCGGAGACGATCATCGAGAACGGCGGCGTCAGCGCCGCAGTCGAGTCTGTACTGTCCCGCCACAACGGCCAGGTGTCCTGGGTCGGGCTGGGACCTATGTCCAATCTCGCCGACCTGCTCTCGACGAACCCCGAGGTCGGTCCCCGGTTGGCCGTCACACAGGCTTGTGGTGGAACCCACGTCTCCCCGACCTTGGCCGAACGCAATATCGCACTCGACATATCAGCTGCTCACACCGTAATTTCCTCGGGTATTCAACTGACGATCGTCACGTCCACCGTTGCCGTGTTCATCTTGAACACCGAGACCGTGGACACGACCGGATACAGGATCTTGGCGCGGTCGACCAATCCCATATCGGTACTCCTGCGCAGCCAGATGGATCAATGGTTCGCCCAGTTCGGCCCTTACAGCGACCAACACGGCCCCATGACGCTGGCAGTGGCGTTAGGCGCCGACTTCATCGAGACAGAGCCAGCGAACATTGAGCTGGACAGTGTCGGCCGCATGCACACCGGTGGGCAACCGGTCACATTGGCTCACCATGTCAACTACGTGGCACTCGGACACTGGTTTACCCACCAACTAGCAGAGATCGAACGATACGGCGTGGTCAGATACCACCGCACTCCACGGATTGGTCAACTCGATCCACGAGCTCAGCAGGGGCGTCAGTAACGAGGTTCAGTCACCTCGCCGCTCGAACACCACCGTGGTCGTGATCTGGGGGTATCGGCATCAGCCGTAGCTCAGATCAGATCGCAGGCGCATGATCGCTGCCTTGCTGTGTGTGCAAAATGTGCCCAGGAGCCGCCCTAGATCATCACTACGGCATCCATTGTGGCCGTCCCGGCTCCCTATGCTCTACGGGCGGATGTCCGTTCTCTGTTGCTGTGCGGCGTTGCGCCTCGAAAACCTTGTGCTCTTTCCACAACGAGGCGACGAGAGCCCCGGTAAGACCGAAGCTCGGACCGCCGTCCGGATTGAAATGGATAATCGAGTTCTCTACAGAACAGATCTCCTCCAGAATGTACTTTCCGGAGATCAGTACGCGGAGCCACGGGTTGACATCCTTCGGCAGGAATTGTGCCGACGTATATGCCCGGAGAACCCGCTCACCGTCGTTTTCGAAATGAAGTGGAACCTTATCGGGCTGGTCAGGAGTGGAGATGGTTATCAGCTCGGCTGTAGACAGCCCATCTACAAAGTGCGCGGCAGGGCAGTATCCCTCGAGCGTCCGCCAGAAGATCAACTCGAATGCGTTGGCGAACTGCATTCCGGCCGTCTCGGGTCTGGGCACGAAATCGGCGTTCACCCAAATTTCATCGGTGACATTCCCCGTCTCGTCGGCCTTCCGTCCGGACATCACGTTCTCCGGGCGGATCGGGCCGTCCTTGGAGACTGCGGGGTCCAGGTAGTAGAACCAGGCGCCGGGGCTGCGTCGGGCGTTATCGCGATCCTGCTCCGACACCGGAGGCAAGGGAGGGCCACCGAGGTAATCGAATATGTGAAGATCGGTCATGACGACACCTCGACCCTGTATCGACTGAAGAATTCTAACTGCCTGCGTTGCATGGAATTCCGAGAAGGGGGAGTTCAATGGGGGCGTTTCCGTAATTTTCGTTCAATGCATGGTACTCGAGGTCATCGGGTTTCGCTATACCGAGGGCATCGCGTAACGCGGTCACGATCATCGAAGCCAGGGGCCGGTAATCGCCTGAGGTCGCGGGCCAGGGCAGTGGTCCACCAGTTCTCGTCACCGTCAGGTCCGGGGCTCCGCCAACCGGCGTCTGTGATGATGCGAGTCCTGTCAATGCTCGGTTGAGCCAGTTGCTGGCCTCCGGCGATTTCGGCATGAATCCCCTTGCCGTACCAGCAGAACTGGGCAAACCGCGCGCGGTCCGAAGTGGTCCCGGCTCGGCGATGATAACGACCGCACCGGAGGGAAGTGTCGCGAGAGTTTCGGCTAACCCTTCGGCGAAGTCCGACCACGTGGTCATGCTCCCCCTCTTCGCTGCTTCCCCGTCCGGTGTCGCAAGCAACCGTATCGTATGTGTGACGCGTGCAGTGTCGTCCCTGTAGCTCTGAGGATACGTGGAACACGGCTGCAGCGGGGTCCCGCATCGGACCGATAGGATGGCGTAATGACCGAATAGCGGGTGTTCAGCGATGCAGATGTTGTTGACCTGGCCGAGCGACTCCGTTCACTGAAGTGGTCGTGGCAGGTCGCGGATTTTCCCGCGCTGGCGGAGACGTTCGGGTGGCGAATTGAAATGAGCGATCCGTCGTGGGTCATGTTCGACTCAGGGTTGGGCATGACGAGTGGAAAGGTCTGGGGCACGATAATGCTGCGGACGAGATAGGGGTGCGATTCTATCGATCAGAACGGTGCCGGTCGCGGCCGTATCCGCGACATCTTCGCCCGGTACACCGTCGCGGTCACAGAAGCGATCGGCGAACCAACCAGTCGCTTTCCGGGCGATATTGAGGAGCCCGGCGGCTTCCGGACAGTGATCCCGTAGGCCTATTTCATGCCGCTATCTGCTGATTCAAGAACTCGACGTGAACCTGCAGCGGCGTCTTGTATCCGAGTCCTGAGTGGATACGTCGCCGATTATAAAACGTCTCAATATATTTCACAACGGCGCGGCGGGCATCGGCGCGGGCTGTGAACGAAACATTATTCAACCAATCGTTCTTCAGAGCTCCGAAGAACGATTCCGCCATCGCATTATCCCAACACACACCGGTGCGACCCACCGATTGCCTCATGCCCATCCCCGCCGGCTTCTTCCCGAAATCATAACTGGTGTAGTTTCGAGCCGCGGTCGGAATGAAATATCGCATCCTCGATTATCGGTATTCGGATGGCCGCCATATCGAGAGCATCCTCGATCAGCGAGGTTCGGTAGTGGTCGGCCATCGACCAACCGGCCACCATTTTCGTGCCGCAGTCGATAACGGCCGCCAGATACAGCCAGCCCTCGCCCGTGGAAATGTAGGTGATGTCGGAGACGAATTTCTGTCCCGGCCCCGCCGCAGTGAAGTCCCGGCCCACCAAATCGGGAATCCGATGATCGACGTCGGCGTCGGTGGTGACCGGCCGCCACGGTCTCGGCCGGACCGGCCACAAGCTCATCTGACGCATCAGCTTGCGCACGGTGTCGTCGTCGACCACATGACCGGAGCCGGTGAGCACAGCGTGGACACGCCGATACCCGTAGGTGCCGAAGCTATCGTCGAACACCGCCCGGATCATCGACTTCAAATCCTCTCGCCGATTCCCGGATTCGGACACCGACCGCGATTTCCATTCGTAAAAACCAGACCGCGACACATCCAGATTCCGGCACATGAACGCCACAGAATAGGCCTTCCCCGCGTCGAGCTCAGCGATGAAGGCGAACTTCACTGCTGCCGGCTCGCGAAGAAGGCCGCCTTTTCCAGGAACTCCGCCTTCATTCGCAGTTCCCGATTCTCGCGCTCCAACTCCCGCAGCCGCGCCCGCTCCGGCATCGTCAATGGATCCTCCGCGACCGGATTCTTCTTACGATGCGCCGCGACCCAATTCGTCAAGGTCCCGGAGTTGATACCCAAATCGCGGGCGACCTCCGCGATCGACCGCTCCGGTGACTCGATCACCATTCTCACGGCCTCGTCCTTGTACACAGGCGAGTACTTCCTGCGATGCTGCCCCACGAACTGCTCCCTCACTTTCAGTAGCCACCCTACGAGGGGTCACTGTCCGGAATGAACTGGTCACTTCACACCGAGGACGACGCCGATCCAGCATGGGTGCACTGGTGGGCCTGTGACCCGCGCCCCAGCGGGACTCCCGTCCGCTATGGTCCATCGGTCCGCACCATAGGCGAGTTGTTGGAGGTCGTTGCGGCAGGGCGAACTATCGCGATCACCGGCGAGTTCGTGGCCGAGAGCTATCGCAATCCTGAAGTCACTTTCGGTCACAGGTGTTGAGCCGTGTCCGCTCTCGCTGTTCACCAGAGCAGCCGATACTTCGCCTCTCATCGCCGAGCCGTACGCCGGCTCCACACCGAGGACCAGACGGATAGCACTGATCCCCGAAACCGATTCCGCGCACCCGAACTGAGTTGACCCCGAGCCTGGACTCGCGAACAGCCACCGAGACCGAAAGGTCGGAGCAGTTTCCCGACGCATCCGGTCTGTAAGTGAGTTGAACGGCCGGCCATAAATGGCTTGGCTGAAATGGTGGTTGCTGGGTACAGTCCACGCATGTGAAACACAGCCCACTAATCCGTCCCGCGGTTGACTCCGATATCGATGCGGCATCCGAGACTTTGGCGAAGGCATTCTCTGACTATCCGTTTACGCGGTACACCGTCGATTCCCGTGATCACCAGGATCGGGTGAGGCAACTGCAGCGGCTGTACCTCACTGACATCGGGATGCGGTGTGGCCGGGTTTGGGTGGCGGATGACGCTTCGGCTGTGGCGGTGTGGACCACGCCTTCCTCAACGGGTGTGGACGATGCGTTCGGGCGGATCGCCGCGCGTGTGAACGAGTTACACGGCGATCGGGCTGCCGCCACAGCGCAGGCCGACGAGCTGATCGCACCGCTTCGACCGACAGAGCCGGTCTGGTTTCTAGCTACGGTTGGTGTGGATCCGGATGTACAGGGCCGGGGCCTTGGGCGTGCTGTTCTCGAACCTGGCCTGGACGCTGCCCGCTCGGAGGGCGTCCCTGTCTACTTGGAAACCTCATCGGAATCGAACCTCGGCTTCTATCGGCAATTCGGGTTCGAGGTGGTCGGCAGCGTCGATCTTCCGGATGGTGGGCCCCGGACGTGGGCGATGCGCAACGATGTACTTGGAAAGATCGAGTGCTCGTAGCGCGAATCAGCTGGTGCGAAATGGGCGGCCAGGTCGCAATCGTCGGGCGAGTGTCACTTGCCGGCGCCGACCCTGCCGACGCCGGACACCGGCCGTAGCGCGGCGCGCACCTTCCCGCCGCCATCGCCCCACAGAGTCACATCGTGGGCGAGTAGGCACTCCAGGGCGTCCCGATCGCCGGTGCGGGCCGCGACCAGGAACCGTTCCACGATCTCGCGGTGCATAGCCGGGGCAGCGGTGAAGCGGTCACGTGCGGCGGCCAGGTGAGCAGCACCGCGCCGGTGCAACTGCCGCGCGTAGGCGTCGGTCAGTCCGAGTATCTCGCCGATCTCCTTATATGGCAGCTCGAAAGCTTCACGCAGAACGAACACCGCTCGTTCGGGTGTGGTCAGCTGTTCCATGAGCCGCAGCGTGGCCAGAGACAGGGTATCTCACGCGTCGAGCACCGCGTCGGTCACCGCGAGCGCTGCCCGCTCTTCCCGTGAGAAGAACGGCGATTCGGTCCACGCCGCCAATGCCAGCAGCCTCTGAACGGATTCGCCGGCCTTGATCGCATCGCGGCTGTGCATGTCGATGCAGAACGCACAACCGTTGACGAGCGAAGCCCGTAGTTGGATCAGCTCGAGCAGCTGGGAATCCACATTGGCCTGGGAGTACAGGCTCAACTCGACTATCTTCCGATACGCCTGCGGCGCGACCTTCTCCATCAACATTCGCTCCTGCACGATCACGATCCCTTCTCCAGATACCGTGGTGATACCGAGAAGACGGAGACGGCGATACCCGGCGTGACACTTTCGACGCAATGTTGCCCAGATCACTCGACGGTTATGGCGAATCAAGATCACCAGCATCGAGCTCGGCCGGAACCGCTGCCCAACTCCGTGGACACCGCCAGTCCCGAGTACGGGTAGGGACTGTGGATTTTCAAGGGCTCTGGCCCACTTTCGGTGGTGCCTGTGAGGTGAGGGCGGCACGATATCCGGGTGGATGAGGTGAGCGCCGTCCAGAATCAGCCCTCCGCTCGCCGGCGTTGCTGCCGAGCGTTTCCTGACAACGTCGCTCCCGCCGACGTGTCACGCCGTACCGGTTCCCGAGGCGCAGCGCCGGCGGCGGCCGGCGTGTGTCCGGTGTCATGCTGCTGCGCCGTGGCGGGTGGTCAACAGCTCCAGCGGATAGAAACCGGTGCAGCGGCCCGCCCGGTCGAGTAGCGAGCCCAGCCGTTTGGGTGTCTCGAGTGTGATGCTGCGGTCCGCGATCACGAGGCCGGACACCTGCGATTCGAGGTCGTGCTCCAGGCGCGACAACTCGCTGATCCGCCGCAACCACACCGTCATCATCACGTTCGCGGTCCCCGTCACCTCACAGCACACGCGTATCTGGGGGAACGAATCCAGTGCGGCGACGAGCGCGCTGAGCGTGCGTGGGGTGGCACGGGCCCAGATATTGGCGGTCACCGGCCATCCCCCGAGTACGTGTGCTACCTCGCAGCGAATGGAGAGGATTCGCTCAGCGACGAGGTAGGTCAGCCGGCGCCGGACGGCCGGTGCGCTGATCCCGCCGACCTCGGCGAGTTCGACCGCCGACCGGCGGCCGTCGGCCGCGAGTGCGGCGATCAACGCCAGATCCACTGCGTCCGGCTGATGGACCAGTGGACGCGGGGGCGGACGGTACCGGGACAATGTCGACTCCTCGCCCACGTCG
This sequence comes from Nocardia sp. NBC_01329, assembly GCF_035956715.1. Taxonomy (NCBI): domain Bacteria; kingdom Bacillati; phylum Actinomycetota; class Actinomycetes; order Mycobacteriales; family Nocardiaceae; genus Nocardia; species Nocardia sp. NBC_01329. The sequence continues at coordinate 3,304,851 of NZ_CP108381.1, forward strand.
AGAGCTCGTACCCGCCAGCGTTCGCTCTCCCCGAACACCTGCATCACCACGCGAGTGCGAGTGCGGGCGACCATGGGGGACCCCGCCAGTTGCTGCACCCAATCACCGAGGGTGTCGAGATCGGAGGTCATGACGGTGAGGAGCAGATCCCCGTCCCCGGCGGTGCGCTGGATGGTCGCGACCGCGCCGTCCCGGGAGAGCTCGCGCATCAGATCCGGCCCGCGTTCGGCCACCTCGACCTCCACGAAGGCCGCGCAGCGCGTGTTGAGATATGCCGGGCCCGGATAGGTGACGATCCAGGCCAGACCGCTGTTCACCAACCGTTCCCAGCGCCGTGCGGCTGTCGGCGCACTGACGCCCGCGACATCGCCGACGGCACCCCACGGAGCACGCGGCGCCGACTGCAATGCGTGAACGATCCGTAAATCAACGTCGTCTGGCACGTGACAATCCTTCACCAGGTGGCCTTCGATCTTCGTTTCTCAACATGCCGCGAAAAGTCGGCGGCCGCATCTTTAACGTTCGATTTCACATATCGGCGGCTTCGTAAACGGCCGGCGATCGAGGAGGTTATCGGAAATGAAGATCACGGTTGTCGGCGGTGGACACGGCTCGTATGCGGCAGCGGCCGATATGAGCGGAAAAGGACACGACGTCAGCTGGTGGCGGCGTGATCACAGTGCTTTCGCACCGCTGCTCGATGCGGGAGAGATTCGGGTCGAGGACCACCGCGGGCATCATGTGCTGCCGATCGGTACCGAGCGCGGGATCACCGTCGAAGCCGATCTCGGTCGTGCTGTTTCCGGCGCGGAGGTCATCATCGTGCCGATCCCTGCTTTCTCCCACCCCGACCTCGCCGAACGAATAGCGCCGCACCTGACCGACGGGCAGGTGGTGTACCTGCCGCCGGGCAGCTTCGGTTCGGTGATCTTCGCGCGGGCGGCGGCCGCCGCCGGTAATCCTGCCAAGGTTGCCTTCGCCGAGACCGGGACCCTTCCCTACCTCGCGCGCAAGCACGGCGACAGCCGCGTCGTGGTGAGCGGCTACGCCACCCGGCTGCCCACTGGAGTTTTCCCCGCACACGACAGCGAGCGAGCGCTGGCAGTGCTGGCGAAGATCTATCCGGTCGAGCCGGTCGAGGACGCGCTGAGCGGGGCGTTGATGAATGCGGGTCCGATCATCCACCCACCGCTGATCCTGATGAACGCCGGCCCGCTGGAGCACTTCGCGGCCTGGGACATCCACAACGAAGGCACCCAGGATGCCATCCGCCGGGTCACCACCGCGCTGGATGCCGAGCGCATCGCCCTCCGCACTGCGCTCGGGTACAGCGCGCCGCATTTCCCCCTCGCGGACCACTACACACCGGACGGCGAGGAATGGATGTACGGCAACGCCGCGCACGAGAAGCTCACCGACAGCGGCGACTGGCGCGAGAACATCGACCTGCACACCCACCGGTACATGACCGAGGATGTCGAGATCGGACTCGCGCTGCTGACCTCGGTCGGCCACTGGGCCGGGGTACCGACACCGGTGGCGAGCGGCCTCCTCGCGATCGCGGGCGCGATCACCGGCCGGTCACCGGGCAGCGGCGGCCGGACGCTGGCCGCACTGGGACTCGGCGAGCTGGACCGCGAAGGAATGAAACAGGTTCTTCGCGAAGGGTTCTCGCTGTGACGGCGGCCGTCGCGGTGGTCGGCGCGGGCCGCATGGGCCAGGGCATAGCGGCCGCCCTCGCTTTCGGGAAGGTCGACGTGACCGTCGTCGATCTGCGCGAACGCGGCAATGAGGCCGATGCGTATCTGGCGGCGGCCCGCGCCGCGATCCGGACGTCGCTGGAGCAGAAAGTCCGCCTCGGGCTGTTGGCCCAATCCGACCTTCCGGGGGTGTTCGACCGGGTCCGGGTGGTGAGCCGGGCGGGCGCGACCGCGGCCATGGCGGATACCGGCCTCGTCTTCGAGGCGGTGCCGGAGATACTCGATATCAAGCGAGCGACCCTGTCGTGGATCGAGTCGGCAGTCGGTGGGGATACGCCCATCGCTTCGACCACCTCGAGTTTCCTGGTGAGTCGCCTCGCTGAATTTGTCGCGCGTCCGGAGCGGCTGCTCAACGCCCACTGGCTGAACCCCGCCGATCTGATGCCGTTGGTCGAGGTGAGCCCCAGTTCCGAGACAACACCGGCGGCGGTCGAGGCGACCTGCGACCTGTTGTCGGCGGTCGGCAAGACACCGGTGGTCTGTGCCGCGTCGCCGGGCTACATCGTGCCGCGACTGCAGGCACTCGTGATGAACGAAGCCGCCCGAATGGTCGAGGAGGGCGTAGCCAGCGCCACGGAAATCGACCGTGCTGTCCGGATCGGATTCGGATCACGATTCGCCGTGCTCGGCCTGCTCGAGTTCATCGACTGGGGCGGATGCGACACTCTGTTCCACGCCTCCAACTATCTGCGCGACGAACTCGGCGAGCGCTTCGGGCCCGCGCCTCTGATCGAGCAGAAGATGGTATCCGGACGCCGCGGCAACAACGGCGGGGCCGGCTTCTACGACGTCGAGCCCGCAGCGTCGGCCAGCTACCAGGCACAACGCATTGCGGCCTTCGCGCAGGTCCTCGAAGCAACAGGACAACTACACAGATACAACGATCTCCCGCGGGACGCAGTCCGGGCGGCCGCGGGAGCTCAATCGACACGCCCAGCCCGCGGGTCACAGAACTGATGAGGAGAAGGCTGTGACAGCTCTCGATACACCCGAGCTCGATTCCACTACTACGCGCGAGCGCCCGATGAAATTGGCGGTCGCCTCCGGGGTCGGCACCATCCTCGAGTTCTACGACTTCGCGATTTACGGCACCGCCACGGCACTGGTGTTCAACAAGGTGTATTTCAACACCGACGACCCCTGGTTCGGCACCTTCCTCGGTTTCGCCACCTTCGCGATCGGGTTCGTCATGGCGCCGGTGGGCGCGGTGATCTTCGGGCACTACGGGGACCGGTTCGGCCGGCGCACAGCGCTCACCACGGCCTTCATCTTGATGGGCTCGGCCACGTTGATCATGGGTCTGGTGCCCGATTCCCGGGCGATCGGTCTCGCTGCCCCGTTGATACTCATCTTCCTCCGGATGCTGCACGGAATCTCGCGCGGCGGTGAGATCGGCGGCGCAGTTCTGCTGGCGGCCGAGCATGCACCGCCGTCGCGCCGCGGGCTCTACGGATGCTTCGTCACGCTCGGGTCGCCGGTCGGCGCGATCCTGGCCAATACCGCCTTCGCGCTGGTGCTCCTGCTCCCGATGGAACAGGTGATCGCATGGGGCTGGCGCATTCCGTTCCTGGTGGGCGGCGTCGTTCTGGTCATCGGTATCTGGACGCGGATGCGGATCGCCGAGACCCCGGACTTCGCCGACGCGAGTTCCGGCACGGAGCCGCCGGCCTCCCGTGGCCTGGCGGTAGTGCGGCAGGATTGGCGCGGACTGCTCCGCGCCGCCGGCATCAACATCGGCCAGAACTGCTACGCATTCCTGCTGTTCACCTTCATGTTGTCCTTCCTGACCGAACCCGACCCGGGCCGGGGCTTCTCGCGTTCGCACGTGGTCTGGGGAATCACCCTCGCCCTCGCCTGCCATGCCGCGACGGTGGTACTCGGCAGCCATCTGTCCGACAGGCTGGGCCGTAAACCGGTGATCGGCTTCGGAATGGCTTCGGCCACGCTCTTCGCTCCGGTGCTGTTCTGGGTGACCGCCCACGGCTCGTTCCTGGCTTGTATCACGGTGATCTGTATCGGCTTCACCTTGACCGGGTTCGTGTACGGGCCGATGTTCACCATGTTCGCCGAGCAATTCCCGGTGGCCCAGCGGTACAGCGGCGTAGGTATCGGGTACCAGATGGGAGCGGTGGTCGGCGGCGGTATCGCGCCGATGGTCGCGAACCGGATCGTCAGCGGTACCGGCAGTGTAGTGCCGGTCGGCTTCTACGCCGCGGCGCTCATGCTGGTCAGCCTGGTCGCGCTGCTGAAAGGCAAGGAGACCGCTCCGCTGGCGGTCGGGAAATCGTTGCGGATGCGGCTCAGCGGGTACGCGGGCAAAGGTGACCGAGGTGGCCTCGGCGGGCTGCCCGCCGACGCGGCACCACTGGAGCAATTCAGTAAGTGAACACGCAACCCTCACGTCGATGCCGGCCACCCCTCATCGCGAAGTGGCCGGCATCGACGCAACACCCTCAGACCGGAATACGCTCTACCGCAGGCGGTTCCGTCGTACGACCGGTCAGGGCGCGGATGCGTAGCGAGCGGAACACGGTGGCGGCCGCCGCGGCCTCGTCGCCCCTCGGGGCACCGGCAAGCGCCACCAGGATGGAGACCAGGAAGGAGACCGGCGCCACCGCCAGCGCCGGGTTGGAGAACGGCAGGAGCGAATCCGCGCCCTGCACAGCGGGGCTGAGCAGGATCACCGCGACGGACAGGACCAGGCCGGTCACGATGCCGGAGATCACCGCGCGAGCGGTCATCCGGCGCCAGTACAGCGTCAGCAGCAGCGCCGGCAGGTTGGCGCAGGCAGCGATGGACATACCGAGCGAGGCGAGGAACGCCACATTCTGCCGTTGCGCGGCGAAGGCGATCCCGACACCGACCAGGCAGGTGGCGACCGTGGCGATCCGGGCCGCGCGATGCTGAGCGGTGGGCGATACCTTCCCGTTGCGCAGCACCTGGCCGTACAGGTCGTGCGCGATGGCGCCGGAGGTCGCGATGACCAGCCCCGACAGCGCGGCCAGAATGGTCACGAACGCGACCGCCGCTACGAAGGCGAGCAGTACCCCGCCGCCCAGGGTTTCGGCGAGCTGCGCGACGGCGAGGTTGCCGCCCTTGTTCTCCGCGGTGATCTCGTCGGGGCCGACGAGCACGGCGGCGCCGTAACCGAGTACCGGGATCATCAGGTAGAAACCGAAGAAGATCCAGATGGAGGTGTAGGCCGACGTGCGGGCCTGCTGCGCGTTCGGCACGGTGAGGAACCGGATCATCACATGCGGCAGGCCGAGGACGCCGAGCACCAGCCCGACAGTCTGCGACAACTGGTCGAACGACGCCGCGTCACCGGAGCGCTGCGGGGCGACGAACTGCTGACCGAACTCGGCGAGCGCGGTACTGAACGGACCGAACGGGTTGAAGTCGAAACGCAGCAGCACGAGGACGAACAGCACCACCGCACAGACGAGCAGCAGACCGGTCTTGATGATCTGGATCCAGCTGGTCGCCAGCATGCCGCCGACCAGGGTGTAGGCGGTGGTGAGCGCGCCGATGATCAGCACCGCGACCGCGTAGTCTAGGTCGAACAACAACGAGACCAGCAGCGCCGCGCCCACCAGCTGGGAAACCAGGTAGACCACGCTGATCACGACAGTGCTGACCGCCATCAGCGAGCGGACGTCCTTACCCGGGAATCGGGTGGCCAGCACATCGGCCAGAGTGAAGCGGCCGAGATTACGCAGCGGTTCGGCGATGAGCAGCAGCGCCAGCACGAACGCGATGGGGACGAATACAGCAAGGTAGAAGCCGTTGAACCCGGTGAGCGCGATGGCTCCGGTGACACCGAGGAACGATGCGGCGGAGATGAAATCTCCGGCGATGGCGACACCGTTCTGCCGGCCGGTGAGCGCGCCCCCGGCGACATAGTGGTCGGCGGCGGATTTGTTCTGCCTGGCGGCCCAGGCGGTGATCAGCAGGGTCACCGCGACCAGGGCCGCGAACAGCGAGGCGGAGACGAGGTTCATGTGCGGGCGCCTTCCTGTGCGACGCGGGCCTCGAGCTCAGCGGCCCGAGCCATGTAGTAGCGGGCCACCACGATGGCCACGGCGAACTGGAAGAAGGCATAGAGCCAGGCGACGGTCACGCCGCCGGCCACCACCGTGTCCAGGAGGGAGGTGAATCCGCCCAGGATGGGCAGTGGGAAGAACAGGAGAAGGACCACCGCGCTGAGCCGGAACACCAGACGGGCGCGTTCCCGGGCAAGCTTTTCGAGACCGGAATTCCCTTCGGGCGCGGCGGGATCGGAGTGAGAATGTTCCATTGGGCATCGTCTTTCGGCTGTGTGATTTACTACACGCTAAAGGCGGCGATGTGAGGTGGAACATCGGAAGAATTCCCCGTACGAATACGGAATACCTTTATTCCGGCCGAGCGCGTCAGATCAATTCGATCAGCAGTTTACGGGTTTTCGCCCGAGAGACGCAGAGCGCCATCTGGTCACCGGCGGCCTTGTCCGCGGCGGACAGGCAGTTGTCGCGATGCTCCGGCTCACCTTCGAGGACGTTCGAAACGCAGGAACCACAGATTCCTTCCTCACAGGATTTGAAGACATCGATACCGTTTTCTTCGAGTACCGAAAGGATCGACCGGTTCGCGGGGATTTCGAAACTCTCACCGGTATCCAGCTCGACGGTGAAAGCGGTATCTCCGGACGTGTCGACCTCGGCCGCCTCGAAATGTTCGATGTGGATATTGCCGTCGCCGACCACCGGTGTCACGAACTCGGCGACCGTGTCCATGAACCCGGCGGGCCCGCAGGTGTATACCGCGCTTCCACCGGTCAGGCCGGCGGCCACCCCTGCCAGCGCGGTGCGCTGTTCGTTGCGGGTGCACCCGATGTGCAGCTGCACCCGGTCACAGAACTCTGCGCGGTTTTCCAGAAAGTCGAGGAAGGCGGTTTCGGCCCGGCTGCGGGTGAAATAGGCCAGCGTGAACTCCGCACCGGCGGAATGCAATTCGTAGGCCATGCTCAGCAGCGGGGTGACGCCGATACCGGCGGCGATCAGCACATGTCGGTCGGCGTCCGGTGCGACGGTGAGAATATTGCGCGGTTCCCCGATCTCGATGATGTCGCCTTCACCCAGCTCGTGCAGCGCCGCCGAGCCGCCACGAGATTCCGGCTCCCGTTTCACCGCGATCGTCAGCGATGCGGCCTCCGCGGGCGGTCCGCACAGCGAATACTGCCGGAGTATGCCGGTCGGTCCGGTGACATCGATATGCGCGCCGGCACGATAGGGGCCCAGGGGCGCACCGTTCTCCTGTACCAGGCGCAGCGAGCGGATATCCGCTGTTTCCGCAACGATTTCGGCGACGATCACTTTGATATCGGCCACGGGGAGCTCCTAACGCATGTAGAGACCGCCGTTGGCGTCCCAGCATGCCCCGGTGACCGACGCGGCGGCCGGTGACGCGAGCAGGGCGACCATCTCGGCGATGAAGGCCGGATCGCCGAGACGCCCGACGGGAATGGATCGGGCGAAAGTTTCGAGGTTGTCCGCGCCGACGATGTCGTGCACCACCGGCGAATCCTGCGGGCCGGGCGATACGGCGTTCACCGTGACCCCGGAGGCGGCCAGCTCGCGGGCGAACACCTTGGTCAGTGAGATGACCGCCCCCTTGGCGGAGGCATAGTGCCCGCCGGTGGCGGTGCCGCCGTTCTGCCCGGCGAGCGAGGCCATATTCACGATCCGGCCGTACCCCTGGGCGGCCATATGCGTGCCGAACAGCTGGCAGGCCTGGAACGTGCCACGGAACCCGACGGCCATCACGCTGTCGAGTTCGTCGGGGGTGATCTCCAGCAGCGGCCGGGCCTGGGTGCGCGCGGCATTGTTCACCAGCACTTGCACTCCGCCGAAGTCCGCGACCACGGTGGCGAGCAGCTTCTCCAGCGAGCCCTTGTCCGCGACATCGGCGGCGTAGCCTCGTGCGCCGACCGCGCCGTCGAGTTCGGCGGCCAGCGCGGCGGCGGCGGTTCCGTCCAGGTCGGCGATCGCGACGGTATGCCCACCGGCGTGCAGCCGGCGGACGATATGCGCGCCGAGACCGCCCGCGCCGCCGGTCACCACGGCTACCGGCGCGGTCACAGCAGGAATCCCGCGGCGGGCACCGCGTCTTCGCTGTCGACCAGCCGGATCACCTTGAGAGTGATCCGGTCGTCGGCCGGCGTCGCACCGAGCCGGATGCGGTACTCGACGTCGCCTGCCCAGATATCGTGGCGGCCCCGTTTGTAGGCGATGAGGATCTGGGCGGCCCGCAGCTGTACCTCGTCGTCGGTGACGTTCGCCGGGACGAAGCGGGAGACGGTGCGGGTGGTGACGGCGGAGTCGACGGCGGCGATGGCATAACCCTCGGTCATCCGCACGACGCGCATGCCGCGCATGCGGGCGTCGTCGTAGATCATGTTCAGGCTGTCGTCGAAATCGTCGGTGCCGCGATCGATCGGTACCACGTAGTGGGCGTCAGCGGTGTAGAGCTCCTGCCAGGCGTGATAGTCCTTGCCGTCGAGCAGTTCGGCTTCGCGCCAGATCAGCTCGATCGCCCGCGCGACCCGGCTGTCGGTGAACACCGCCGGCGCGGTGCGAGTGTCAGTCATCGCTCATCATCTGCTTCCACTGCTGATACGCGGCGCGCATTCCGGTCTCGTCGGTGACATGGGAGGTGGGCCAGCCCTCGGGGCTCGGCTTCTCGCGGGCGAGGCCGCGGTTGACCAGGATCGGCATATCGGGGTCGGCCCGGGCGCCGCGCTGTACCCGGTCCCAGCCCTCGGCATCGTCAGGGGTGCCGAAGCCGAAGGGGCCCTGGAAGTGTTCGTGCACCCGCAGCCGGGCCCGGTTGACCGGATTCACGATCTCGGCGGGACCATCGGGGCCGATGGCCACATGCTCGATCGTGGTCTCGTCGGCCGAGATCGGGCGCAGGACGCGGAAGAAGGCCGCGGACATGGACACGTTCGGGAACAGGTTGAGGTTGAATCCGGTGCCGTGCATGGCGCGCACCAGTTTCCGGACGGCGGCGTCGTCGAGGCCGGTGGCCTTCAGCTCGGCGATCAGGTCGTCGAAGCGGGCCTGCAACGGTTCGTTGCCGTCGTCGGCGTCCAGATCGGCGTGTTCGGGCACCATCTGCATGACGCTGTGCCCGTTGCCGAGGTCGTGGGTGACCGCCGCCGGGTCGGTCATGAACGACATCATGTCGGCGGTTTCGGCGTCGACCGAGGCCATCCAGGAGCGGTGCACGATCGGGAAGTGGTAGCCGTCGGTGGTGTTCTCCAGCTGGATCTTCCAGTTTCCGTGGAAAGAGAACCGGTGGGTGCCCAACACCTTGATCGGATAGCCGCCGCCCTGTTTCATGAACCGGTCGATCCAGAGCTTCGCATCGCCCAGGAAGTCCGCGAGCGGTTCGATATCGGCGTTGAAGGTGGCGAACACCATGCCGCCGTAGGATTCCGTGCGCAGTTTCTTCAGCGACAGATCACCCTTCTCCATCACCCCCTCGTAGCCGTCGGGATACGGGATCCCGCGCAGCTGGCCGTCCAAGCTGTAGGACCAGGCGTGATAGGGGCAGGTGAAGCCGTTGGCGACGCCCTGCTTCTGCTCGCAGATGCTGGCGCCGCGATGCCGACAGCGATTGAGCAGGGTATTGAGCTGTCCTTTGCGATTGCGGGTCACGATCACCGGCTGGCGGCCCACATGAGTGGATTTGAAACTGCCGGGTGTCGGAAGTTCGGATTCGTGGGCGACCCAGATCCACGTGCTCTCGAAGATCCTGGTGATTTCCTGCTCGAAGATCTCCGGGTCGGTGTACATCCGGGCCGCCACCCGGTCCTCGCGGACCAGATCGGCGGGTGCCCGGTGCGGGAGCGCTGCGCTGTCCGCGGTCATGATGCCTCCTGGCGGGTTGGTCAGTACTGGCGTGGGGTGAGCGCGCGCCCGATCCGGGCTTCGATCTTCACGAACTTCCAGAGCTTCCAGTCGCTCGTGCCGACCGGTATGGTGCGGACCAGGTTGCAGGCGGCCTTGACGGTGTCGTGGCTGTCGGCGTCGGCGAGCAGATAGCAGGTCCACGGCCAGCTGTCGGACGGCCCGACCATGGTGGAGTCGTCGTCGATATCGCCGATGAAGTCGATACCGTCGAGGGCTTTGATGCCGTCCATCAGGGCGACGAAGGCGGTCCACACGTCGCCGGTGGTGACACCGCCCTCGGGGAGGTCGAAGAAGTTCTGGTTGATGCCGATACAGAAGAGAACGCGCAGCGGACTGTCGGTCACGGGAGTTCCTGTCGTCGAAAATGGCTGTCGGTCAGCGGAATCCGGGCACGGTGGGGGGCTGCCCCATCAGGACGGCGCCGGCGGCGTCGACCATGCCCGGTCCCAGAAAGGCGTGCTGCTGCGGGACCAGCGCATCGCCGGCCCACTGCTGGAGGGGGTGGCCGTGGAAGATGGCGGCGGTACCGGAGATCTCGACGAGCCGGTTCACCACCGAAGCGGCAGTGGCGGCGATATGATTCGCCGCGAGCCGCAGGTGGGCGTTCTGCTCGGCGGTGGCCGGATCACCGCGCAGCACCGTCTCCCACACCTCTTCGGTGATCTCGTAGAAGTAGGCGCGAGCGGAGCGCAGATCGGCTTCGGCCTGGGCGACTGCGGTCCGGTAGTAGGGGCGGTCGGCGAGCTTGGGCGCACCGGTGATCCCCGCCCGGCCGGCCCCGATCTCGACGGCGTAGTCGAGGGCTGCCCGGGCCACTCCGGCGCCGACCACTGCCAGCACCTGGGCGGCATAGGCGATGGCCGGATACCGGTACAGCGGCTCGTCCACGGTCGGTTCGCCGCCGCGAATGAAAGTCCACTCCCGCGGTACCACCACATCTCGCACTACCAGATCGAACGAGCCGGTGCCGAGCATGCCGATCACGTCCCAGTCCTGGACGATCTCCACCTGCTCGGGCCGCAGTATCGCGGTGCGCGGCTTGCCGTCGGTGCTCGCGTCGCCGGGTATGCCGACGCCGAGCACATCGGCGCCCATGCATCCGCTGGCGAATTTCCACCGGCCGTCGATCCGGAAGCCGCCCTCGGCCTCGGGGGCCGGCTGGATGGGGAACAGCCCGCCGGCGAACACCACGTCGGGGCTGTCCGCGTACAGGGCGGCCTGGGTGTCCAGCGGCAGCGCCGCGAGATAGACCAGTGCCGAGCCGAAGCTGGCCACCCAGCCGGTGGAGCCGTCCACGACGGAGATGCGTTCGACGATGCGCAGGAACTCGGCGGGCGCCAGTGGTTCACCGCCGAAGCGGCGCGGTGTCGCGGCCCGATAGACGCCGGCTTCTTTGAGCCGCGCGACGAAATCCCGCGGCACGTATTTCTGCTCGCCGAACTCCTGTCGCCGCACGGCGAGCTCGGCGAGGATATCGTCGAGGTTCGCCGCGCCGGTCGCGGACCGGACCGTTGCTTGCGAGGTGGTCACGATCACCTGCTCCTGTCGTCGATGGGCTGTTCTTCGACGGTAAGGAGATCGCGATCACACGAACATCGGTAATGCCCGCGCCCGAGCGAGTGTGAACCACCACCTCTGTAAGGAAAACCTTCAGCGGCCCCCGCGACGATCGCGGACCGACAGTTCGGAAAAGCTACGCTGGCGCGATGTCCGTCGATCCGCGAGCTCCCGAACTGGTCGTCTCGGATTTCGTCACCATGATGAATGCCACCGAGGTGTGCGTACTGGTGCACGACGCCGCGACCAAGAACATTCTCTGGGCGAACCCGGCGGCGTGCGCGATGCTCGGTTTCGATCTCGCCGAGATTCGGCCGTTGAAGGCCCACGATATGAGTAGTTCCGCCCAGCAGTACGACCGCGTGATCGGGCGCGCCTGGCTCCAGGACGCCGTCGAGCACGGCACCAGGCGGATCGAATGGCACTACCGGTCCAAATCGGGGCGGATCATCCCGACCGACGCGGTGGCCACCCGGCTCGAACTCGCGCAGGGCCCCGCGGTGATGGTGCAATTCCGCGATATCGAACGCGAGCAACGCACCGAACGCGCGCTGCGGCTGACCACCACCTATGTGGACGCTCTGGCCCGGCACACGTCCACCATGGCGTTCGTCCTGGACGAGGCCGGCGAGATCCGCTTCGCCACCGATACCGCACTCACCCGCCTCGGGCTGGACCCGGCCGTCGAACTGCCGGCCGGGCCGCGGCTCAGCCGGTATGCGCATCTGCACCGCGACGGGCGGCGCACCGAATGGGCAGTGGTGGCCGCCGACGCCGAACCGGTCGCCTCGGTGCGGCTCGAGATCGACCGGCCCGACGGGTCCACGTCCTGGCTGGACGGCAGCCTGGAACGACTGGACGAAGCCGGGGTGCCCGCTTATCTCATGCTCGTGCACGACGTTTCCGAGCGGGTCCGCGACGAGGAGAAACGCGGGCTCGAACTCCGGCGCGAGAACTATCTGGCCCGCTACAACGCCATGGGCGATATGGCGATGGCGATCGCCCATGAACTGGGCCAGCCGCTGGCGGCCGCCGGTAACTACATCGCGGGAATCCGTTCACATCTGCCCGCCGGTGCGGGCCTCGACCACCGCGTCGCGTTCGGGCTGGACGCGGCTCGCAAACAGATCGACCGAGCCGCGACCATCGTCTCCACCTTGCGTGCGTTCGTCGGCCATCTGGAGCAGGTCGACCAAGTAGCCGACCTGAACGAGATCGTCGCCGAATGCCTGTACTTCGTGCGGTTACGCGCGGAGCAGAACGGGGTACTTGTCGAGTTGGAGCTCTCCGCCGATCCGGTCGAAATACGGTGCGAGCGGGTGCTCACCGGGCAGGTCATCGTCAATCTGTGCGCCAACGCCATCGACGAAATGGCACAGTGCCCGCCCGATTCCCGGCGTATCGTGCTCAGCACCGCGGCTCGAAACGGGGAGGGATGTTTCACCGTCCGCGATCACGGCCGCGGCGTGCCCCAGGATCCGTTCCTGGAGTCGTTCACCTCGAAATCCCACGGCAGTGGAATCGGGCTGGCCTTGAGTTATCGGATCATCACCCGCCAGCACGGAAGCATCTGGTGCCGGCCCGCGGACGGCGGCGGATCCGTATTCGGTTTCGTGCTGCCCAGGCCCGGCGCGAATAAGTAAAACCTTCAGCGCACCCGAAGGAAATCTCGATACCTCGAGGCGTAGATCACTCGTAGCGTCGATGGCATGACCAAGCAATTGACCGGCGAGCAGCGTGACTTCCGGGCTGCGATGTCGAATCTTTCGGCGGCAGTCAACGTTGTCACCACCAACGGACCGAGTGGTCGCGCGGGCATCACGGTCAGTGCGGTGTGCTCGGTGACCGACGCACCGCCCACGATGATCGTGTGCGTCAACCAGTCCAGCTACACCCACGCGATCTTCCGCCGGAATCAGCGGCTCTGCGTAAACATTCTGAGTTCTTCCGATGAGGAATTGGCCGGGCATTTCGCCGGTGCCACCGGGGTTCCCATGGCCGAACGATTCGAATGGCCGGTGTGGGACCACGATACCGAGGACATCCCGATGTTGAAGACCGCGGCGGCACGGGTCGTCGGCCGGATCATCAGCGATCACGTCCAGGGTTCGCACTCGATCTTCCTGGTGAGTGTGGAGCGCGTCGATGTCCGCGAGAACACCGGCGCGCTCGTCTATTTCCAGCGGCGCTTCCACAGCATCGGCCTCGACCATCGATCGCACCCCGAGCAGGAGAACACCGGATGGACGACGCGAACCACCGTATGACGCTGATGTGTTACCGCGACACCCACGGCTACGGCTGGCGCCACGTCGACCTGTTCTTGCACGACGCCGAGGGGCGCGAACTCAACTGGGTGCACTGGCAGGTCCCAGAAGACGGCCCGGACGCCGCCGACCGGATCACCGCGGTGGCGGAACCCGGCCTGCGCCGCACCTCCGAGTGGCGGCACGCGGTGAGCGCCGCGGGCATGGACTACTGGACGGCCGATGCGATGTGGGTGGAATCATGACCTTCTCCGAATCTTTTTCTGCCCCATGGTCTTTACGCGATCTGGTCGACGACATCGCCGCCGGGCGCACCGACTCCGCGGCAGCATGGGAACGCTCGGCCGCCCGGATCACCGCTACCGAGGACACCCTCGCCGCCTGGGTCACCCGTGGCCCACGGCCCGAGTTCCCTACGCCGAGTGGACCGTTGGGCGGAGTTCCGCTCGGTGTGAAAGACATCATCGATGTCGCCGGATACCCCACCCGGTGCGGTTCGGCGCTGCGCGGGGACAGCGAACCGGTAGCTCAGGATGCGGAGATAGTCCGGCTGTGGCGGGCCGCGGGGGCTCTTCCCGCCGGCAAAACGGTCACTACCGAATTCGCGTATTTCGCTCCGGGTCCCACCCGCAACCCGGCCGCGCCGGACCATACACCCGGTGGTTCGTCGAGCGGATCGGCCGCCGCGGTCGCCGCGGGTCAGGTGCCGCTGGCACTCGGTTCGCAGACCGCGGCCTCGGTAACCCGCCCCGCCGCCTACTGCGGGGTCGCGGCCTTGGTCATGACACGGGACCTCCTGCCCACGACCGGTGTGACCGGGCTTGCGCACAGCCTCGACAGCCACGGCTACTACGCCGCGCAGGTCCGCGACCTGGCGTGCGCCTGGGCGGCGCTGCGCGGGGTGCCCGACTCGTCGGCCACCTCCTCGCGGCCGCCCCGGGTGGCGTTCTGGGCTGCGGCACCGCTGGACGCTGTGCAGCCCGTCATGGCCGACGCGATCGCGGCGCTGCGAGAACGGTTGCGCGCGGACGGCGCCACCGTCACCGATTTCGCTGCCGAACAGGCCGTCGCCGATACCACCGCCGCGCACCGGGTGGTCATGGCCTATGAGGCCGCGCGCACCCGCGCCACCGAACTCGCGCACGCCGACGCGTTGAGCGCACCGCTGGCCGAACTGCTGCGCACCGGTGCCGCCACCGACCGCCGCGACTACGACCAAGCCTGCGAGATCGTCGCCCGCACCCGGCGCGAGGTGCTGGATCTGTTCGCCGGTTACGACGCCGTGATCGGACCCGCAGCTCCCGGCCCCGCGCCAGCCGGTCTGGCCGCCACCGGCGATCCCGTCCTCAGCCGCGCCTGGCAAGCACTCGGTTTGCCCGTGGTCACCGTCCCCGGCCTGCGCACACCGCAGGGCCTGCCACTCGGCGTCCAGGTGATCGGCCCACCGCAGTCGGAGGCGGCGCTGCTCCGGACAGCTTCGTGGATCCAGGCCCGCACCACCCCCATCGTCGACGGGAGGACGTCATGACCGAGAGCGAAACCATCGAGCGGTTGACCCGCCGGATCGAGACCCTGGAGGGCGAGGCCGAGATACGGCGGGTGCAGGCCCGCTACATGTTCCTGTGCGATACCCCCTGCCCCGAGTTCGGGGTCACCGATGATGCGCACCGGATCGACCTCATCATCGAGCTCTACGCCGAGGACGCGGTCTGGGAGGGCGTCGGCGAGTACTACGACGGCCAGTTCGGCCGACTCGCCGGGCGCGACGCCATCCGCGCCCATTTCGAGAAATTCTGGGATCCGGACCGCGATCCCGTCCTGGTGCTCAACGCGCACTACCTCACCGCCGAACAGATTCAAGTGGACGGCGATTCGGCTGCCGGGCAATGGATCCACATGCAACCGTGGCTGTATTCCGACGGCACCGGACTTCTGCGTTCGAGCCGGCTCAACAATACTTTCCGCCGGGTGGACGGCTCCTGGAAGATCACCCGCACGCGCACCGAGAACGTCTTCGTCGCCCCGCTGCCGCACGCCTTCGCGGACAGTTTCCCGGCCGGTTCGGTACTGATGAAGCCGTGATCCAGTTGCCAACCAGGTATGCGCCCGGCGATTACGCAAGCGCACCGCCGACCTGCGCCCCAGTAGAATCGACAGGCATGAGCGGGTCCGGCCCGGAGGCGTCAGCCAAGCGTTACCACGCGGGGCCCCCGCCCATGCCTCATGGACAGGGCATGAATGATAGGCCCTCCCCCGTCGTCCATATCGTCGACGACGACGAGGACCTGCGCCAATCCCTGGCGTTCCTGCTGCAGAGCGTCGGGATCGACGCGCTGACCTACGCCACGGCGGCCTCCTTCCTCGAGGAGGCCGATTTGGACGAGGCCGGTGTCGTCATCGTCGATGTCCGGATGCCCGGTTTGAGCGGATTCCAGTTGCAGGAGGAACTCAACCGGCGCGACTACCCCGCGCCAGTTATCTTCTGCTCCGCACACGGGGACATTCCGATGTCGGTGCGTGCCTTACGCGCCGGGGCAGTCGATTTCCTGGAGAAACCCTACGAGCCGCAGCGCATGCTCGAGGTGGTGCAGGAGCAGCTACTGGCCGCCGGCCGGGCCTTCGCGGAGCGCGCCGAACGCCTGCGGGTCCAGCGACGGCTGGCCGGTCTCACCCCACGCGAACGGGAAGTGCTGCACCTGGTCATCGAGGGTAGGTCCAGCCAGCAGATCGCCAGCCGGCTCGGGACCAGCGTCAAAACCGTCGATGTGCACCGGGCCCGGATAAAGGCGAAAACCGGCGCCGAGAGCCTGGGCACGCTGGTCCGCGACATCCTCGCCTACCGGGTCACGGTCTGATCCGGGTCAGGGCGTCCACCCGAGACTGCGGCTGAGTTCACCGGCCGCCGCGGACACACAGGGACCCGCGGTGCGCTCGAAATCCTCGGCCGTCGTCCGGCCGGTGGACGTAGAGCAGGCGATCACCGCGACCACCCCGCCGGACTGGTCCCGCACCGGAACGGCGATCGAAATCAGTCCTTTCTCCAGCTCTTCGGAGGTGAGCGCATAGCCTTTCTCCCGGACGAGAGCGAGTTCGCGCTCGAGCTGTCCGGCGTCGGTGATCGTCGTGGTGGTCAGCGGGCGGAACTCGGTGCGGGCGATCACCTCGTCGAGCGTCGCCGGTGGCGCCCACGCCAGCAGCGCACGGCCCATGGAGGTCGCATAGGCCGGTACGCGGGTGCCGACCGAGACATTGATGCTCATGATCCGGCGCACCGGTACCCGCGCGGCATACACCACCTCAGCGCCGTCGAGGACGCCGAGCGAGGCGGATTCATGCAGCTCGTCGGCCACCGCGAGCAGATGTGGCATGGCTTGTTCGAGCAGCGCGTGGGTCGCCGAGTAGTGCTGCCCGATGCTCAGTACGCGGGGCGTGAGCGTCCAGCGCGGACCGGAGCCGGCCACGTAACCGAGCCGCTGCAGGGTCAGCAGGATACGGCGGACCACCGGTTTGGCCAGCCCGGTGGCGTGTGCGAGCTCGGCCAGTGTGGGATTCGGCCGGTCGCTGTCGAACGCGGTCAGCACGGCGAAACCCCGCTCGATGCTCTGGATGTAATCGCGCTCGTTCTCGCTCATACGACCCGATCCCGTTCCCTTCTTGACAAACCAAGTGACCACGCGCACAGTAATCGGTACGCATTGCGTCAAGTCAGTACGCATAGCGTACTGCACTCTTCCCCCGGTTCCTCCGAGGAGTTCGATATGACCACCACCGAATCCGTTTCCCCCACCGCGCTCGGCTCGGGTACCGCCGCCACCGACAAGTTCAAAGGCGAGCGGGCCACATCCGATACCTCCCCGGAGCGCCTGGCGGCCATCGCCCGCGACGCGCTGAGCGCGCTGCACGCCGTGATCCTCGAGCACGGTGTCACCTATCCCGAGTACCGCGTGTTCAAGCAGTGGCTGATCGACGTGGGCGAGGGCGGCGAATGGCCGCTGTTCCTCGACGTCTTCATCGAACACGCGGTAGAGGAAGTGCTGGCGAGCAGCCGCAAAGGCACCAAGGGCAGTATCGAGGGGCCCTACTACGTCCCGGACGCACCGGAACTGCCGGCCGAATGCGAGTTGCCGATGCGCACCGAGGACCGCGAGCAGACACCGTTGGTCTTCTCCGGCCAGATCACCGATCTCGACGGCAACGGCCTCGGCGGCGCGAAGATCGAACTGTGGCACGCCGACGCCGAGGGCTTCTACTCGCAGTTCGCCCCCCACCTGCCGGAATGGAACCTGCGCGGAATCATCATCGCCGACACCGAGGGCCGGTATTCGATCCGCACCATCCAGCCGGCGCCCTACCGAATCCCGACCGACGGCCCCACCGGCGCGTTCATCACCGCGCAGAACGGCCACCCGTGGCGGCCGGCGCATCTGCACCTCATCGTCTCGGCCCCCGGCCGGGAACCGGTGACCACCCAGCTCTATTTCCGCGGCGGCGAATGGATCGACAGCGATGTCGCGTCTGCCACCAAACCGGAACTGATTCTCGACCCGGTTACCGGCGACGACGGCGTCAACCGCGTCACCTACGACTTCGCGCTGGACCCCGCCTGAATCATTTCGCCGCCGCGAGAAAGAGTTTCGATGTCAGACCTGTCGATCGTCTCGGTCGAGACCAGCATCCTGGATGTGCCGCTGGTGCGCCCACACAAATTCGCCACCACCTCGATGGACGCCCAGCCCCTCCTGCTGGTCGGGATCACCACCAGCGGTGGCGTCACCGGCTACGGCGAGGGCGTGGTCCCCGGCGGCCCCTGGTGGGGCGGTGAATCGGTCGAGACCATGCAGGCCATCGTCGAGCGGTACATGGTCCCGGTGCTGCTGGGTCGCCGGGTCGACGAGATCACCGGCATCATGGCCGATATCGAGCGGGTCGTGGCCGCGGCCCGCTTCGCCAAGGCCGCCGTCGACGTCGCCCTGCACGACGCTTGGGCCCGCTGCCTCGACGTCCCGGTACACACGCTGCTGGGCGGGGCATTCCGCTCCAGCGTGGACGTCACCTGGGCGCTGGGGTCGGCGCCGGTCGAGGAGATCATCGCCGAAGCCCAGGACAAGATCGAGAACCGCCGGCACTTCAGCTTCAAACTCAAAATGGGCGCACTCGACCCGGCCACCGATACCGACCGCGTGCTGCGGGTGACCGAGGCCCTCTCCGGACAGGCCGGAGTTCGGGTAGACGTCAACGCACGCTGGGACCGGCTCACCGCCCTGCGTTATCTACCCTGGCTGGCCGACGGCGGTATCCAGCTGATCGAACAGCCCACCCCCGGTGAGCAACTGGAAGTACTGGCGGAACTGAACGCGCTGCTGCCGATCCCGGTGATGGCCGACGAAAGCGTGCACACCCCGCACGACGCCCTGGAGGTCGCCCGCCGCGGCGCCGCCGACGTGATCGCGGTCAAAACCACCAAATGCGGCGGCCTGCGCCGCAGCCGCGAGGTCGTCGCCGTCGCCCGCGCCGCGGGCCTTGCCTGCCACGGGGCCACGTCGATCGAGGGCCCGATCGGCACCGCCGCCTCCATCCATTTCGCCTGCGCCGAACCCGGAATCGATTTCGGCACCGAACTCTTCGGACCGCTGCTGTTCAGCGAGGAACTGCTACAGCAACCGCTGCACTACAGCGACGGGCAGGTCCACCTGCCGTCCGGCCCCGGGCTCGGGGTGGAACTGAACATGGACGCCGTCAAACGGTGGACCCGGACCTAGGAACGGAACGTATGAACCTCTACCACGTCCGGATGGACGTCGATATCCCCCGCGACCTCGACGAGGCTGTCCGCACCGACATCGTCACCCGCGAGAAGAAGTACTCACAAGAGCTCCAGCGGGCCGGGAAGTGGGTGCATATCTGGCGCATCGTCGGCCAGTACAGCAACATCAGCGTCTTCGCCGTCGACTCCCCCGACGAACTCCACGAAATCCTGTGGAACCTCCCGCTTTTCCCCTACATGACGATCGATATCATGCCGCTCACCACCCACCCCTCCGCGATCGAACCGGCGGCCTGACCACCGGCCCCGTACCGATTGCGACGGCTCGTGGCCGGCGGGGTGGCTCGGGTTCACCCCGCCGAGCCGGTCGGCACCGGCGGGCACCGGGATGCCACTGTGCATGTCGCCGGGGCGCGGGCCGGGCTCGGGACGGTTGGACCAGTCGCGAATGACGAAGTGGACCTCTTGCCCGGTTAACAACGGCGGCCACCGGTCGTGGGGAAGCGTTCGAAAACGGCGGCGAGTCCCTGTCCACCGCCGATGCACATGGTCTCCAGACCGTAGCGGCCCTCGCGGCGGTCCAGTTCCCGAAGCAGGGTCGCAAGGATACGCGCCCCGGTGGCGCCGACGGGATGTCCCAGTGAAATTCCGGAGCCGTTGGGGTTGAGGCGCTCGTCATCGGGTTCGAGCTTCCACTCACGTAGGACGGCCAGGGTCTGGGCGGCGAAGGCCTCGTTGAGTTCGACGACCGACATATCGTCGAGTGTCAGACCTATACGTGCCAGCGCTTTTTCGCTCGCCGGGACCGGTCCGATGCCCATGGTGCGCGGGGGCACTCCGGCGACCGCCCAGGACGCGAGACGGGCCAACGGCCGCAGACCGAGGGCACGGGCTCTTTCGGGCGTGGTGACAACGCAGAGCGCGGCGCCGTCATTCTGGCCGCTGGCGTTGCCGGCGGTGACGGTGGCCTCGGAATCGACGTTCCCGCGGATCGGGCGCAGGCGCCCGAGTGCCTCCACGGTGGTGTCGGCGCGGGGGTGTTCGTCGGTGTCGACCACGATCGGGTCGGCTCTGCGCTGCGGCACGGCGACTCCGACGATCTCCTCGGCGAACCGGCCGGACAGCTGTGCGGCGACCGCGCGCCGATGCGACTGCACCGCGAGGGCGTCCTGGTCGGCGCGGCTGATGGAGTACTCGGCGCGCAGGTTCTCGGCGGTTTCGATCATGCCGCCCGGTACGGGGAAGTTCTTACCGCCGGCACTGACCCGAGCCCGGGCGAGACGGTCGTTCAAGGCGATGCCCTCGCCCTCGACACCCCAGCGCATCCCGGTGGCGTAGAACTCGGCCCGGCTCATGGATTCCACACCGCCCGCCAATACCAGATCACTGGCGCCGGTGACGACCTGCATGCAGGCCTGAAGGACGGCCTGCAGCCCCGATCCGCAGCGTCGGTCGACCTGCATCCCGGGTACCTCGACACCCAGGCCGGCGTCGAGGGCGGCGACACGGCCGATGGCCGGGGCCTCTCCGTTGGGAGAGGCCTGGCCGAGGATGACGTCGTCGATCTGCTCGGCGGACAGGCCGGTGCGGTCGAGTAGTTCGATGATCAGGGTCGCGGCCAGGGTTTCCGGCGCGATATCCGCGAGTGCTCCGCCGAAGCGGCCCACCGGTGTGCGCAGGGGTTCGCAGATGACGGCGTCGGGCATGGTGATTCCTTCGTGCGGTATCAGGCGCGGTTGTGGACGCGCGCGAGGTCGTTTCCGATGGCTGCGGCGGTGGTCAGCAAAGGGGGTAACAGGTCGACGCTGACGCTGTCCGCGGTGTATCGGGCGGCGTGGGTGGAGATGTTCACCGCGGCGCACACTGTCCCGGTGTGGTCGCGGATCGGCGCGGCGATCGACCGCAGCCCCTCCTCGAGTTCCTGATCCACGAGGCAGTACCCGTTGTCGCGGGTCCTGCGTACTTGTTCGCGGAGCTGCTCGGTGGTGAGGACGGTGCGGTCGGTGAGCGGAGACAGGGTGACCTCGGCCAGGTACTTCTCGAACGCCGATTCGGATAGCCCGGCCAACAGGACACGGCCCATCGAGGTGCCGAATGCGGGGAAGCGGGTACCGATGGTGATCGATACGGTCATGATCCGACTGACCGGGACACGGGCGACATAGACGATATCCGCACCGTCGAGGATGGACACCGACGTCGATTCGTGCACCCGGGTGGCCAATGTTTCCAGGTGCGGGCCCGCGACCTCGGGCAGGCTCAGGCTGGACAGATAGCTGTAGCCGAGTTCCAGGACACGGGGTGTGAGCCAGAACAGCGAGCCGTCGGTGCGGACATAACCGAGTTCCATCAGGGTCAGCAGGAAACGGCGCGCGGTCGCGCGGGTCAGTTCGGTGGCTTTGGCGACATCGCTGAGGGTTCGCCGGGGATGGTCGGCGTCGAAGGCGCGGATCACGGCTAGGCCGCGACCCAGTGATTGCACGTAATCCGGTGAAGGATCGGTCATGGTCGTTGTGGTTCCTCGTCGGTGGGGCCGGCCGCGGTGTCGTCGGCCGGGCGGGATCCGACGCCTTCGGCGATCGCCGCTTTGCCGAGCCCGAAAGCGAGGTTACTGTTCGGTACACCCGCGTAGACCGCAGTGTGCAGGAAGACCTCCGCGAGTTCGTCCGGGTCGACGCCGGCCCGCAGGGCCGCGCGGATGTGTATATCGAGTTCGTGGGTATTGCCGACCGCGGTGAGCACGGCCAGAGTGAGCAGCCGCCGGGCGTGCCGGTCCAGGCCGGGCCGGCTCCAGATATCGCCCCATGCGGTGCGGGTGATGAAATCCTGGAACGGCTCGGTGAACGCGGTGGTGCCGGCGACCGCCCGGTCGACGTGCGCGTCGCCGAGGACCGCCCGGCGCACGCGCATCCCCTGCTCGAACGCCGCGGTGCGCTCGCCCTTGCCCGCGAGGTGCGCGGTGATCAGCGACGAGACCGGGCCCGCCTGTTCGACGCTGGCCAGATGCGCGGCCGGATCGAGCACGTGCAGAACGGAGTTCGCGATTCCATCAGCGAGGCTGCGCATATCGCCGGGCGTGGTCGCCGGATCCTGGGCGCCGGCGATCACCAGTGTGGGGGCGGTGATACGGGCGAGATCGGGCCGGCCGTCCCAATGCGCGAGCGCGGTGCAGCAGGCGGCGTAGCCGTCGTCCGGTGTGGCCGTGACCATCGCACGGCTGTGGGCGATGAGTCCGGGGTCGCGTTCGGCCAGTCCGGCGGTGAACCAGCGGTCGACCACGGCGTCGGCGATGGCGGTGGTGCCCTCGGCGCGCACGGTGGCGGCCCGGTCCAGCCAGCTCTGGGGGCTGCCGAACTTCGCGGCGGTGCACAGCAGGGTCAGCGTGCGGACTCGGGACGGCGTATAGGCCGCGACATGCTGAGCGACCGCGCCGCCCAGCGATAATCCGACCAGGTGCACGGCATCGTGCCCGAGCCCATCCAACAGGGCGAGCACATCGGCCGCGAGTCCGGCGACGGTGTAATCGCCGGGGGGTGCGGGAGACTCGCCGTGGCCGCGCAGATCGACGGTGACGACCTCGTGGTCGCCGGCCAGTGCGGCCACCTGCGGGGCCCACATCGATCTGTCGGAACCGAGCGATCCGAGCAGGACGACAGCGGGTGCGCCGTTCGCGGTGCCGGAGGCCTGGTAGGAGAGTTCGACGATGGTCGTCGAATCCACGGTGTCTGCGCTCATCTCACCTGCTCCGATCGATCTGGAAAAGTCTGTGTGGCGGCACCGGTCACGATGGCCCGTCGGCCGCGGACGTGCCCGGCTGGTGCTCGTCGCCGCGCTGCGCCAGGGCTCGGGTCACGAGGTCGGCCGCGTGCCCCAGATAGCTTGCGGGATCGAGTAACTCGCGCACCCGTTCCGCTCCGAGGTAGCCGATGTGGTGGGGTCGGTGGCCAGCGCCGGAGGGTCCGTGGTGGTGGTGACGATCTCGCGGGCCCGGTCGGTGTGCTCGGACAATGCCGCGGTGACGCGCTCCGCGAGTAACAGGTGTAGTCGAACACGCTGACCATGCGCTGGCGGGCGCCGTCGGGCACCGAGTTGTAGATCGGATTCTGGAAGAACATCGGGTCGCGCCCTGGCGCCGGTAGCGACCGGCGGCATTGGCCTGCCAGATCTCGACCAGCGTGTTCGGTACCGGTGTGCTGTCACTGTCGAGGACCCGCCCGTGCACGACGATCCGCTGCCCGATCGCTTCGCCGCCGCGGGCCAACGTGAGATCGGCGCCGGCCGCGGTGATCCGGTCTTCGCCGAGGACCGGCCCGGTGAGCTCGCCGAGGCGCTGCGGCAGCAGGACCAGCGGCTGTCGGGGGTGGCGGAGTGCGGTGGTGCGGTAATCGGCGAAGTCGAGAGGAGCTTCCTCGCCCTTGTCGATACCGCGGTAGCGCGGTGGCAGCTGGAGCATACACACGATCCGTGTTCGTAATGTGGACATTGTTTCGGTATGCGAACAGCATAGGACGCCGGGTGGCTCGATACAAGCCTGACAGGTAAAGTTGTTCGCAGTGCGGACATAGGTTCACAATACGTACATTGGCGGTTACAGTGGACCGCGTGATGGACAAAGTCATTGCCACAGCCGCCGAAGCGGTCGCCGATATCCCCGACGGCGCGTCGCTCGCAGTCGGAGGGTTCGGGCTGGTCGGCATACCCGAAGTGCTGATCAACGCATTACTCGACCAAGGTGCCGGCGATCTGGAAGTCGTCAGCAACAACTGCGGCACCAACGGGTTCGGCCTGGGTGTCCTGCTCGCGGCGCACCGTATCCGCCGCACCGTAAGCTCCTACGTCGGCGCGAACGAGGAATTCGCCCGCCAGTATCTCTCCGGTGAACTCGAGGTGGAACTGACCCCGCAGGGCACCCTCGCCGAACGGATGCGCGCCGGAGGTGCCGGCATTCCGGCGTTCTTCACTCCCGCCGGAGTCGGCACCCAGGTGGCCGAGGGCGGTCTACCGCTGCGCTACGCCGGCGCCGGGGGGATCGCCGTGGCGAGCCCACCGAAGGAGACGCGGGAGTTCGACGGCGTCACCTACGTCATGGAGCGCGGCATCGTGACCGACTATGCGCTGGTCCACGCCTGGAAAGGCGATCGGCACGGCAACCTCGTCTATCGCGCCAGCGCCCGCAACTTCAACCCGCCCGCCGCGGCGGCGGGACGGATCACGATCGCCCAGGTGGAGCATCTGGTGGAACCGGGCGAGCTGGATCCGGACGAAGTGCATACCCCCGGGATCCAGGTCCAGCGGGTGCTGCACGTCGGCAAGGTCGAGGTAGGAATCGAGAACAGGACGCTCCGCGCATGACACTGACCCGCGAACAGATGGCGGCCCGAGTCGCCGCCGAACTCACCGACGGCCAGTACGTCAACCTCGGGATCGGTATGCCCACCCTGGTGCCCAACTATCTGCCCGACGACATCACCGTCGTCCTGCATTCGGAGAACGGCGTCCTCGGCGTCGGCCCGTATCCCACCGAGGACGAACTGGACCCCGAGCTGATCAACGCCGGAAAAGAAACCATCACCGTGCTGCCCGGCGCTTCGTTCTTCGATTCCGCGCAGTCGTTCGGCATGATCCGCGGCGGGCAGGTCGACGTCGCTGTCCTGGGGGCGATGCAGGTGAGCGCCCGGGGCGATCTGGCCAACTGGATGATCCCCGGGAAGATGGTCAAGGGGATGGGCGGCGCCATGGATCTGGTGCACGGAGCCCGCCGGGTGATCGTCATGATGGACCATGTCTCCCGGGCGGGGGAGCCGAAAATCGTCACGGAGTGCACCCTGCCGCTGACCGGGATGGGCTGCGTGAATCGGATCATCACCGATATGGCGGTCCTGGATGTCACCGAGACCGGGCTCGTCCTGGCGGAGACCGCCCCCGGGGTGAGTATCGCGGAGGTGCGCGCCGCCACCGGCGCCGATATCGGGGTCGCACCCGAATTGCTGGAACGTGTCGGCTGAGGACAGCGTGCCGCGCCGTGCGCTCACCGACCTAGAGAGCCGGCAGGTTGCCCATCGCCGTTGCTATGTTCCCGGTGTGATCGATGCTTCTCCGATGGACCTGGCTGGCGCGGTCGCTGTCGCGTGTGCGGCGGCGAGTTTCGACTGGACGTGGACATCGCCGAAATCGGTTGGGCTATTGGCATCTACGACCAGCCAGGCACCATCGTGCACGGATTGTTCGGTGCGACAGCCAGTGAGATGTACAGCGTTGAGGACGGAGAAGTGCGAACCCGCGCCTTCCTCCCCGAACCCGAGACAGGGAAATCGGCGGCAGACGCCACCATCGCAGCGCTGCAGACCTGCGGTGCGACCTCGCCGAAAGATCTGTGGTGTGAGGCCTGGACACCAAGACAGCCTCGACAACTCGCCGCTGTACGGTTTGGTCTGCGGGGTGACCGGCCGGACCCGATCGAGCGTGATCCGGACAGTTGACTCTCGCCCATTCACGAGATCCCACGTGCGCTGGTCGGAGCCTGAATCGGCGGCAACTGTGATCCGAGTTTCGTTGCGCCGCATACGATAGTCGGCTGCGCTACCTCGTGAGGTCGGTGCCACCGTCTCCAGTGTTCCGCGCCTGAATACGTTGGCTAATTGTAGGATTCGGCGCTGGCAAGGACTGGGCGCCCGAGGTCGGGTCCGGAATTGGTGGTGACCGAGGCGCAGCGTCGGGAGTTGGTGCGGGGTGCGCGGGCGGCGACCTCGATGCAGGCGTATGCGCTGCGGTGCCGGATCGTGCCGGCGTGCGCGGAGCCGGGCGCAGTGAACGCGCACGTGGCGACGACGGTCGGTGTCACGAGGCGATCGGGAAACAGCCGGTTCAGTGCCGCCCGAACCCGGCCCCAGAAGCCACCGCCGCCACTACCGAATCTGGTTGCATGCCAATCCAATCGTCAGCGAGCCACCGAACGTTGCGGATCGGTACAACTGATTTCGGGCCAGAGTCGAGTACAGAGCCGACGGAAGGTGCAACGGGAACTCGGATAGGTAGGGGCGGCCCCTCCCCCGGACGAAACCGGCAGTCCCTGGCGCCCGTCGCCCGTCCCCATCTTCTCAAGAGCCGATGAGGTGGGGATAGGCCCGCGTGCTGACGCCCCCACGGTCATCAAGGAAACCACAGGGCGGCGACGGTAACCCGATCGAGAACGCAGAACGTCCCCTCCGGTCTGATCTGAGAAAGTATTTCGCGTTCCAGCGACCGACACATCCTGATCTCGTAGCTCATCCCGACTCACCGGAAACGACCCGGCTCAGATCTCCTGCTCGCGCCGCGCCGGGCCCTGCGAAGGCCGCGATGATCGGGGCATCGGTGGCCAGTGGGTGGGATTTCACCGGCGATTGCGCGACAGCGAAGGCGGTTCCGGTGATGGTGGCGGTGGTGTAAATACCTGTGCAAAGACACGGTTGCCAGGGCAGAAATGCTGAGAAAAAGTGTCCCGAATATGCGACACGTGTGGAGGAACTTGCGCAGGATCCGGCGAAGAACGGGAAGGTCAGTCCACAGTCGAGGCGCGAGGCAGAGGTTGGCTTGACCAATGAGAATGCGGGTAGAGTCGGGCCGCTCGAGCGAGCACAACCAGGTCCCAACGGAGAGGACACCGGCGAGTTCGTCGACAAGGAGACGGGCCTGCACTGGGATGTCAAGAGCTCGCCGGATGTCATTCCCGATTATCGGCCGGCCTATGTCGCGGGTAAGCCGATACCCAATCCGCAAACCGACGAGGAGTTTGTCGAAATGATCGAGGACTCGCTTGCGGACGGAGAAGGTGTAATGGTCGACCAAAGTGGCATGACCGAGTCCCGGAAAGCTCATCTCAGGCAGCTTGTGGAAAGCCATCCCGAATGGCAAGGAAAGGTGCTCTGGTAGAAATGGCGACCACAAACGGCCGCACCGTTGCAGAGGTCCGCAACTGGCCCGTGAACCCAATAGCTCACCGAGCCCTGGCCGACTATCTCTCAGCCCTGCCTGCCGACCCCGCGACCGAGAGCAACCCATCGACACTGCTCAGTGGATCCGGGCTCGATTTCACCGGAGCGGACCTGTCCGGCCTGGATCTACTCGGGGCGGAACTCAGCGAAGCGATCCTGACCGATGTGAAACTGGTCGGATCCGACCTGTATACAGCATGGCTGACAGCCGCCGACATCAGCCGGGCGGACCTCAGTCGCGCAGACCTCCGCAAGGTCCAAGGACGCGGCTGCCATGCCCAGCAGGCAGTTTTCCGCGGTGCGGACCTGCAGCGCGCCGACTTTTCGGTCGCCGAATTGGCGGGCGCGGATTTCCACGGAGCCCGGCTACAGCGAGTCACGTTTTCAGGGGCAGACCTTCGCAGAGCGAACTTCAGCGGTTGCACATTCGAACGCACCAGGCTGTCCCGCGCACGGATCCACGGCGCTCACGTCGAGGAAGCCGAAGGCCTGGTCATAGGCCCCGTAGATATAGGCGAGGGCGCGCCGATAGTGCTGGACGGGCTCGAACTGCAGGAATGGTTCCACTCCAACGGAGCCACGAACGTCCGAGTCCATCCTGGCGGTGATCCTCGATAGGTTGGATCGTGCCGCAACATATCGACCCGTGCGGGATCCCACGGATCAACCACCGGCCCCGGGCCGGGGAACTCATCGCCGATACGCTCACTTGAATCCATCTCCGCGAAGAGCACACCCGGCAGAAACACCGGCGATGGCTCCGATCGCACGCGCCACCCGGACCTGACCTGCCCCACCGGTTGGGTTCCAGCTCGGGTTGCTAACTGGCAGCCTTACCGAAAGGCTGATCCGCGTGCCACACGCTTATCCCACCGAGTTCCGGACCCGAGCGATCGCTTTGGTCCGGGCAGGCAAACCCGCTAAGCAGACCGCAGTCGAACTGGGCATCCATCCGGTCACTTTGTCGAAATGGTTGCGCCAGGACGACATCGACCACGGACTGCGTCCGGGCAAACCATCAGCGGAGTCGGCGGAATTGCGTGCTGCTCGCCGCCGGATACGAGAACTCGAAACCGAGCTGGCGATCATCCGCCACGCCGCGAAGTTCCTCGGGGAGGACACTTCCGGCCCAAAAGACGGTTCTACCCGGTGATCGACAGCCTCGTCGCCTCCGGGGCACCGGTAGACCGATGCTGTCGAGTGCTGGGGGTGGCCCGGCAGAACTACTACAAGGCCAAACGGCGCCCGACCCCGCCGACACAATTACGGCGCCAATGGTTGACCGGGCTGATCCGTGAGGTCCACGTCGCGTCCCGCGGCACCTACGGCTACCGCAGGATCCACGCCGAACTGACAATGGCGATGGGCATCAAGGTCTGCCCCCGCACGGTATCGGTCCTCATGACGTTGGCTGGCATCCGCGGGTTACCGGCCTCAGCGCGGGTCAAGAGCCTGCGCGGCGTGGTCACTGCAGACGATCTGGTGAACCGCAAATTCCGCAGGCTGAAGCCGAACGAGTTGTGGGTTACCGACATCACCGTGCACCGCACGAGGGAAGGCCGGGTCTACTGCGCCGCAGTCCTGGACGCTTTCAGCCGCCGGATCGTGGGCTGGTCCATCGACTCCCGCCAAGACTCGACTCTCGTGGTCAATGCCCTGGACATGGCGATCCGGAACCGCCGGCCCGCACCGGGCGGGATCGTCCATGCCGACCACGGAAGTCAGTTCACCTCGTGGGTTTTCGGCGAGAAGATCCGATCGGCCGGACTGCTGCCGTCATTTGGGACCGTCGGCGACGGACTCGACAACGCCATGATCGAATCGTTCTGGTCCTCGATGCAGATCGAACTACTCGACCGCAAGAAGTGGAAGACCCGCATCGAACTCGCGAACGCGATTTTCGACTACATCGAAATCTTCTATAACCGCCAACGCCGCCACTCGGCCCTGGGCTACCACACCCCGATCGAGTTCGAGCTACTCTCCGAGAAGACACCCATCACCGCTGCCAGTTAGCCACCGAGACTGGAACCCAAAACATGGGGCAGGTCATGCGTCATCCGGTGAGGATTGTCGTCGCGTGATGCCCTCCGTGCGCGGGCCTGGACGTCGATCCCGGCATGTCCGTTGTCACCGTCGGGGCTACCGGCCATCCTTCTTGGCCTGACGCCGTGCCCCGGCCGCAATGGACGAGGCCTCGTACTTCTTACGCCCGGACGATTGGCGGGTCGCATCAACGCGTGCTTTGCCTGCGGACCGTACCTTTCCATCGCTGGTCTCGATTTCACTGAACGAGGGTGCATCCTTGCGGGCGCGTGCCAACCGCTCTTCTTTCAAATCGCGAGCACTTTGCCTCGAGACCGCGGCCAACTTCCGACTGACCCGGCTCAGTGCACCTTCGAAAACCTCTGCTCTGCCTGCGTTGCGTTTGTTCGCTGCTTTTCCCGATCCCCGTGCACCTTTGGATTCGACTTTGGTGGCGCCCGTCCGCCGATACAGCTTGGCATATTTGTTTCGGGCACGCCGGATTCGCGTATGCAGGTTGATCAATTCGGCTTCGTCGAGTTCAGCCATCTGAGCTTTCTTGGTTTCCCGGACCAGCACGTACTCGTCCTCGGACAACGAGTTCAGTATCTTTTTCATCTCGATTCCTTTCCACCTGCGGTCCATATATATCGAAGGTAGTCGTGCAGTAGATTTCCCTGGCCACGTTTCGAGAGTCTCCGGAGCAAACCTGCCGCTGCCCATGCGCTCGTTCTGCGGACCGAGAATACGCCGGCCGAGACGCCGCGCCCGCGCGTATCGATCGGTTGCAGATGTCACGATCTTGTCTATAGCGGTTCGGACTCGCCGCGCTCCTCCATGCTCGTCGGTCTGCACGCTGCGCTCCGCCTCTACGGCGGCAACAATCGAGTCTTCGCGCCCGGACGAAACCTCATCGAGCGCGTCACCGGCTTCTACGAACCGACCATTTGGTCGCGTTTCAATTCAGCAACGCACTCGACGTAGAGGTGTATCGAGCGAAGGCCGGAGGCAGACGGCGGCAGTGTGCTCTGCCGGCATCCCGACCGGGTGTGGCTCGGTGCCGCGGCCCAGCTCTCGTGGAACGGTCGATGGCCACGGCCGGACGGAGCGAGCGCGGGATCGGTGGCGGTGGGACGGGGTACTCGCCGCGCTGACGACGGCCCTTCGATCGAGCACCCGCTTGAAACCCGCGATCACCACCCGGGCTTCGAGCAGGCCGGTCCAGTGTTTCGGTGAATTGTTCGAGCAGCCCGTCCGGCCCGGTCAGGGGCAATCCTTGTTCATTGGCCATCCGCGACCGCCGCCAGCTGCTCGGCCGAGGCCTCAGCTTTCTTCTTCGCCACGGCATCAAGTGCCGTCATTGCGGCACCTTCCCGCTGACCATTCGGTCAGCGAATCAGGCCGGAAACACCGATAAATCGACAGTCCCACATCGCTGAACAGCGATTATCCGGTGCGCCCGTCGAAGTCGACATCGGCGAAGGGTTGGCCCAGGTGGTGCAGGACTTCGAGGCAGGTGTCGATGTCGGAGCCGGTGAGGTTTCCGCCGACCTCGCGTAACACGGCATGTTCACGGGCGGTAGTCGTTGCTATTGCCGCACTCCCCTTCGTGGTCAGGCCGACCAGCGGCGAGCGTTGATGCCGTGGGTTGTCGAAAGTTTCGACGAGTTCTGCCGCGAGCGCATCGTTGACCATGCGCTGGACGAACTGGCGGCTCAATGCCAGAGCTCGGCCCATCTGCGGGACGGTCATGGGTTCTTGGGTATCGAGCAGGTCGCAGATGGCGCGGACGCCGACCGAGAGTCCTGCCGGCACTGTCTCCTGCTCGATTTTGCGGTAGACGTGGCGGTACAGGATGCCGATCCGGGAGAACACCTCCATCAGCCGGTCGGCGAGGTCATCGGGCGCGAGGGGCTCATCCATCAGGCGATTATGACACCTCAGTTGTCAAGAATGGCTCATTATGACACCTTGGTTGTCATGATGAGTGCCACCGATCTGTTCCGATTCGACACCACCGATGGAGCTCTGGCGTACCGCGACACCGGAGGCGCGGGCCGGCCCGTGGTACTGCTGCACGCGAGCTTCCTGGACTCCTCCATGTTCGATCTGCAGTTGCCGACACTGAGCGAGCACCACCGGGTGATCGCACCCGACGCCCGGGGTCACGGGGCGTCCGCCAATGCGACGAAACCTTTTCGGCAGGTCGACGATCTGGTCGCCCTCCTGCGCCATCTCGGAGTGGAATCCGTGGTGTTGGCGGGCGTCTCGATGGGGGCCATGATCGCGATCGACACCGCGGTAGAGCACCCGGAGCTGGTCGGCGGGCTGATCGTCAGCGGCCGCGGCATCGGCGAACCGGAGTATCGCGATCAGTGGGCGAAGCAAGTCGCCGACGCCCAGACCGCGGCCCTGGCGCGCGGAGATATCGCGACCTGGATGGAAGCATTTCTGTCATGGGCAGCCGGCCCGGATCGTTCACTGGCGGAAGTCGACTCGGCCGTCATCGGCAAACTTCGATGGATGGCGGGTCGCACACTGTCCAAACACACTGCCCCCGAACCCGATTACAGCCGGCCGGTCGTCGATCTGGCAGCGCGCGCACACGATATCCGCGTCCCGGTGCTCGCCGTCGACGGTGCGCTCGACTCACCCGACGTCACGGCGACCGTAGATCGCCTCCTGGCCACGGTCCCCAACGGTCGTCGGGTGCGAATCGAGGGCGCGGGCCACTTTCCGAATATGGAACAGCCGGCGGTGTACAACAGGCTGGTCGTAGAATTTCTCGGTGCCACCGCCTGATCCCTCGATCAATTGCCCGACAACACTTCACCGTACGAACTCGTTCCAGCGCGCCGTCAGTAGCCGGTGTCGAACGCCCGATAACGCGGCCGAGGCCGTGCATCGACTGGCCGAGCTGGGCGCGCTCAGGTTTAGAGGGTGTCTTACGTGGGTGTAATTCGTTGTCCGGCATGATGTGACCCGTGGTCGACAGGCTTGCTCAGAGACCTGTCCCGGATGCGTTGTGGGACATTGTGAAACCGCTGCTACCCGAGTTCATACCCAGACCGCAGGGCGGAGGCACCGCTCCCGTCGATGAACGTGCGGTCTTCACGGCGGTGGTGTTCGTGTTGACCAGCGGATGCGCGTGGCGGCATCTGCCGCGTCATTCGGGGTGAGCGTCCCGACCGCGCATCGACGGTTCATGGTGTGGGCTGATTCCGAGGTCTTCGACGCACTGCACCGGGAGATCCTCGACCGGCTCGGCGCCGCAGGCGACCTCGACTGGAGCGCGGCAATCCTGGACGCGGCGAGCGTGCGGGCGAAAAAAGGGGCTCACTGACCGGCCGCAGCCCGGTCGACCGCGGCAAGAAAGGCTCCAAGATCCACATCATGTCCGATGCGAACGGAATACCGCTGGTCACCGGCGTTTCCGCCGCGAACATCCACGATTCGGTGATGCGGCAACCGATGGTCGAATCGATCCCGCGGATTCGGTCGGTCCGTGGCCCGCGCCGTGGCAAACCCGCCAAACTACGTGCCGATAAGGGCTACGACTACGACGTGCATCGCCGCTGGCTGCGTGCTCGCGGGATCGTTCCTCGTATCGCCCGTCGTGGGATCGAGGACCCCACAAGGTTGGGTCGTCATCGCTGGAAGATCGAACGCACCATCGCGCGGTTGACCGGATACCGGCGATTGACAATCCGCTACGAACGCCACGGCCGCCTCTTCGCAGCATTTCTACAACTCGCCGCAGCTCTGAACTGCTGCAAGAAACTATCCACGTAAGACACCCTCCTAACAGCCGCATACGGTCATCGGGGCTCGGCCACGTATCGGTGGGCGTCTACCTTAGTGGGACAAGCACTTTGGGAGGCGACGCGATGCCCACAGACGAACGACCGCGACGAAGGCCCCGAACGGTCGCCGGTAGCGGAAGATCATTGCGACAACCGGAAACACCGACTCCCATATCTCGACCCCGACGGGTCCTGCAGCTACTGGTTGGCTGGTCAGGCTGGGCCATGTTAGCTTCGGTGGCGACGACGATCGCCGCACTCGGCGCCTTGTGGTTTACCAATCAGTCGATCGTCACTGGGAGCCAACAATATTCACTGGATCGACAAGTGGCCGTTACCGACCGCTTTCAGAAGGCGGTGGAACAGCTGTCGTCCGATGAAGTCGATATCCAATTATCCGGTGTCTACTTGCTGGAGCAGTTAGCCAGTGACTCGCCAGACATCCACTCGCCGGTATTCGAGGTGCTCGCCGCATTCGTTCGTCGCCACACAGATAGATCTGATCCCGCAAAGAGAAATCAATGCGACCTGGTCGGCGCGATGGACAACGCGCTGTATCGAGCGCCAGTTGTCGTTCAAGCCATCATCGACGCGATCGGGCACCGCAACGCCAGTAACGATGAGGACGGGAAATACCTCGACCTTAGCTGGACATGTCTGGGCGGCCTGGACTTGAGTTACGGTAACTTCACCGGGGTTTCCTTCGGCGGGGCAATGCTCAGCGGCGCGGATCTCACCGGAGCGAACCTCATCAACACGTACCTCGGTGGAGCGACGCTCATGAGCGCGTTCCTTCACCAAGCGAATCTCACCGGCGCCAACCTTCAAAACGCAGATCTCACTACTGCCATGTTTGGCACCGACGACGACTTTGAAGAATTTAAGCCCGCAATCCTCGATCGTGCAGACCTCAGTGGTGCGCGCCTCTCGCTCACTAATTTCAACAATGTCGATTTGTCGACGGTGAAGCTGGCAAGGACTGTCCCCGGTGAAGTCCGGGATACGGTCATCCCCGCAGAATTTGAGGACGTCTCGTACAACGAAGGCACGCGGTGGCCTCCAGGTTTCGTTCCCCCAGGAAGCTGAGCCTGTAACGCGAGGCGCATAGCGCGGATCCGTCAGCGATCGTGATCTCCGCCCTCTGTCCCGTACTCCTCTCAGCTTCCGGGTTCGACCGGGACCAGGGCATCAAAGGGAAGAGAGAAGGGGTACCGGCCGGGCGCGGACTCGTCCACAGCCTCGATAGTGGCGCGGCCCTCCACCTGGCCCACCTCGACCACACGGAACCGAGATGTGCCACCCTCGCCGATCTGCACCGTATCGCCTACCTCAACCATGAGTGAGACCCTGGGGAACATGTGTTCGATTGAATGGGTGCACGGAGGGCGCCGTGTTCAGCCCGGTCGCCTGTATCCGAGCCGCGGCGGGATGGCGGAACCTGTGCCGACCACCTGCCATCGCGGCCACCATTTCGGACCGTATCGAGTAGCCGTCGGACACTCAGCCTGCATGTGTGGAGGGCATCGCACCGACACCTGCCGCGAGTGTGGGGACGTAGTGCAGTGGCCCGCGCCGGGACCGGACTGTCAGGACGGAACCTTCGATGGGCGGGCGATCAACCGGCTCACCGATGAGCCTGGCGAGTCGCGAGCGCCGACCGAATGAGCTCGCGTGCCGCTTCGCCGTAAAGCGCCTGTTTACTGAATGCCTTCCACGCCTGCTCATACAACGCCAGCTCTGACACCGTGACTACGGTCAGTTCCGCACTGATGGTCTCGATGAGGGCCAGGCGGTTGTCGATGAGGTCGATCGACGTCGTGATGTAGGTGAACGGGGCAGTGTGCGGCACAACGTCGAATATCAGCCGCGGGTTGTCGAATGCAGTCGCGAGGAGGTGCCGTGAGCTTCTTGCCGACCATGCGCTTGGCAAGGTGCCCGTATCGGTGTCGCAGGACGTCGAAAGACAGCCCCGCCCAACCGGCTCGGCCCGTGAACGGGATCGGGTCGCCCGCGGCGAGCGCACGCAATCGGATCATCATCGGCGCCCAGCCCTCGTCCCAGAACCGAATACTCGTCACGGGGCGACCGGTGTGCGATAAGAACAGCGGCGCGTCGGCGTCGCGATCGAGGTCGAGCAGAGCCACAGTTTCCAGCGGAACGAACGACGTGCGTATGCCGCGAGCCGATTTCGGGTCGCCGAGCTTGAGCCGCCCGTTCGCCCACTTCCACGCCTTCGTGACACTGACCGCGCCAGTATGGCGGTTAATGTCGCCGACCGTGAGCGCCCCTTGCTCGCCGGGCCTGCATATCGACATCACGCCGAACTCCCACCAGGCGCGCCAGAACGGCGCGAGTAGAGCGTCGACCAACTCGAACTCGTCTTCGCTCAGGTGGTCGACCTCGCGCGCAATACGCTTCGGGAGCTTGGTTGGCGAGGGTCTTCGGGGCATTGCCGAGCTCATTGGCGAGCCATTCGACCCATGCAACATCCATGTCGGGGGTGACCGCGTCGACCGGCAAGTGGTTCCCGTTGAAGAACGGGGTGATGTCAAGGTCGATCATGCGCCGGTATTTGGGCTTGGTCTCCTCCTCGACGCTCTCGCCGAGCAGGTCGACGTGACGGCGAAGCCAGGGCGTCAGCATGATCACGTCAGGCGCTGAAGCGAGCTGGGCGGCGAGCACACGCTCAGCCTCGATCGCGCCGACACGATCGAGCAGTTTCGCCCATCGAATCGCGGCGTTGTGGTCGTCGAAGGATTGCGAGGATTGGACGGTCTTGCCGCCGCGGGTCACGCGGTAGCGCACCTGGCTGTAGGTAGTGCCGTCTTTGCGCACACGCACGCGGGGAGTTGTAGCCATGGCATAGGTCCTTGCGTCAGGCCGAATCCCCTCAGATTCCCTATGTGTGGACCGCAGCGTGGACGAAGAAGGGGCATAATCCTGCGATTACGCCCCTGGCCTGCTGTTTTACTGTGTCCGGAGGGGGATACAGCGGCTATCCACAGAGATCGACCTGCGGAAACACTGATCCTGGACTACTGGTCAGGGGCGGTGGAGGGCGTCGAAGGTGATGGCGAGGGTGACCGGTGTGTCGAGGACCAGGGCGGTGTGGTGGACCTTGTGCGGCATGTATCGCAGTCCGGACCAGTCGAGTCGGTATTCCTCGATGCGGTCTATGGTTTCCCAGCTCTTGTCGAAGTGGACGATCAAGTAGCCCGGGATGCCGGCCCGTGCATACATTTTGTGCTTTTCGGAAGTGTCTGCATCGACGGTGCTCTTCGAGACGACCTCGACGATTAGAGCGATATGGTCTCGGACGGTGTTCACGTCGTAGGGTTCGCAGTCGCGGATGAAGATATCCGGGTAGCGGATGTTGACTTGGTGGTCGTCTCGGCGGTCGTCGGCGTCAAGGAATCGGACAGCGACATCGGACCCGATGCGTAGGCATGGGCCGACGGGGTCGCGAGCGTCTTCCAGGGCGGCGGCCAAGCGCCGTACTACGCGGCTGTGTGCTTCGCTCTGCGCCATCAACCGCACGACGAGGCCATCGACGATCTCGACATCTCCGAGAGAATCCGGTTCGGCATTGAGAAATTCTTCGGCGGTGACCCGAGGGCGTTCGTCGGGATGTGATGCCGTCACGGTCAGCTCCTCGTCGGGTACAGCGGCCATTCATAGAGATGGACTGCGAACATGCTGGTCGAAGATATCAGCTTGTGTCGGTCTGTTCGTTGCGGCTCCAGGCCGATGAGCGCTGCAGGATGAACCGCCCCGGGTTCGATGCGCACCGGTTTACCTGTCTCCAGCCGGTTGCTCGGCGTGAAGTGCATAGTAGTCGGCTTCGTACTCTGCCGGTGGTCGGCGGCCGAGTCGATGCATGATCCGGGGCGGGTTGTACCAGCCGGCCCAGTCCGCGGTGAGGAGTTCGACGTCGGCGAGCCGGGCCAGCGGGCCGCGCCGGAACGGGGAATCGTCCCGGACCGCTTCGGTTTTGTAGAGTCCGATCGTGGTCTCGGCCAGTGCGTTGTCGTA
This sequence comes from Nocardia sp. NBC_01329, assembly GCF_035956715.1. Lineage (NCBI taxonomy): Bacteria > Bacillati > Actinomycetota > Actinomycetes > Mycobacteriales > Nocardiaceae > Nocardia > Nocardia sp. NBC_01329. Next base: position 3,341,987 of record NZ_CP108381.1, read on the forward strand.
AGCGTCACCGACGGACCCGATCGACGGCCGCAGGCCAGTAAGTGTCAGTGTTTCAACAAGTTTCACTGCCGTGTATTGAGAGCCTGCATCGGAATGATGTATCGCTCCACCGATCGGATGGCCTTCCCGGGCCCGCAACGCTACTGCTTGCCGGATCGCTGAATCGACGAACGTGGCGTGTTTGCTGGTCGAGCATTCCCAGCCCAAGATCCGTCCGGCGTAGGCGTCGATGACGAACGCAGTGTAGACGAACACGCCGGTCGCCAGCCGGACGTAGGTGAAGTCAGCGACGAGCAGCATGTTCGGCGCCGGCACCCGGAACTGCCGGTCGACCAGATCGGGCCCCCTCGATGCGGCCGGGTCCGGTTCGGTGGTACGGACCTTCTTGCGCCGAACCACCTTTCCAGCCGTTGGCGCGCATCAACCGCTCCACCGTGCACCGGGCGACGGAGATGCCCTGACGTTGCAGGTGAGCCCACATCTTGGCGGCCCCATACAACGACTCCGGCGCTCGCCGGCCGCGGGCGTCGGGTTCGTAGTGGCCTGCCAGGACCTCGGTGCGGGTGGTGTCCCACAGGGCCCGTTTCGACGGCGCCCGCCGCGCCCAGGCGTGGAACGTTCTCCGGGCGATCGTGCATCCGTGCGCGGTCAGCGCACGGCAGATCGGAACGACCCCGAACCGAGCCCGATGCCCGGCGATGAACCTGCAGATCACTTCTGTCGCGGGTCGTTCGCGCCGCCTCCGTCGTCGTCCCCTCGGCGTCACCACGATCGATCTCGGCTTGGCGGACCCACGTGCGCAGGGTTTCGGTGGTCATCCCAGCCGGGCCGAGACCGCTTTCATCGCGGCCCACTCGCTGTCGTAGTCGCCGCGATGGTCGATGACCAGCCGGACAGCCTTGGCCTTGGTCGCTTCGTCGTACTTTGCAGGCATGATCTGCCCATCCTTCCCAAGAAAGAAGGTGAGCACCAAACCCGGGGCGGTTCAGAGTTTGCCGGTGCCGGTGGCTTTCCGAGCTCTGCGAGCGAGCCGGCCGAGGCCGGAGTGTCGGCGTTGCCAGTTGTGGAAACTCTCAGGACTTCCAACCTGGCGCACTAGAGGTGGAAGAACTCCTGGGCAGTCCGATGCGGCGCGATACTCCGCCGTGGGACTTCACTCTGGTCCACCAGCAGGACACCAAAGCTCAGACCTTGCTGTTGCGCGTGCATCACGCGCTGTCGGACGGCTTCGGCGCAGCCGGCTTCATCGCAATGCTCACCGATACCGTCTCCGGAAGCACTGCCGCGTACCGGCGTTTTGTCGGCACACCGCGATTCAAGGTCGATCCGGTCGGTCCGGCCACGGCCCTCGCGGCCGGGACTCGGAGTTCTCGACTGCTCAGGCGTAAAGGCCGGCGCCGGGGACACGTGCGCCCGGTCGGGGATCGGGCCGTGCGTCGGGTAGCCGAGATCACGGTCTCCACAGAGACGGTGCGGCAGAACCGACTGAAGCTGGGCGCCTCGACACAAGAATATCTGTATGCGGTGGCCGGCCTCGCCTTCGCGCGGACCTTTCCGGAGCACGCCGATCGTCCGCTACGCATAATGTTTCCGGTATCGCTGGACCATACGCTGGCTCATACGGGGAATGCCGCGTCGCTGGCGATCGTCGAACTACCCGACGCGGCGGACTCATTGCCGAAGCGAGTCCACGACGTCCAGGCTGCGCTGCACGAATCGGATCCGTTGCGCCAAGCTATGGACGCCCCCAAGACCTCACACGGATTGAGCTATCTGCCATGGCCCACCCAGGTGCTGATGACCCAATTGATGGCAGCCGACAGCTGGGATCTGGCGGTAGGCGTCAATCCTGGTTTCAGTCCGGCGGACCGGCTGCTGGGTCGAGAGGTGACGAATGTCGTCGGCTTCCATCCGATGCTCGGGCGTGAGCTTGCGGTGACCGCCCTGACATTGCGCGATCGGGTCACCATCGGGACGATGACCGACCCTGCCGCGTTGCCCGATGTCGGTCTGTTCGCCGAGCATCTGCGCGAACTCATGACGGGACAGGTGTGACGATCGGCGGCGACCTGCTCGATGTAGTCGAATATCGCGTTCACGAGTTCGACGTGCACCGCCGCTGGTTATGCGCCCGCGGAATCGTGCCCCGCATCGCCCGTCACGGTTCGGCCGGCGCCACCACGCCTGCGTAGCCACCGCTACCTCCCGCCCACTGCGGAACGGGATCCTACGGCCACGAAAGCGGCTGAGCAGGAATAGAACTCTGTCGATTCGTCAGCAACCAGCAAAGCGCACGGGCAATTTGGAGTCGTCCACGTGAACTGGGGCACCGGACCTTCCCGGCTTGACCTGGTGCTTCTGACACTATTTCGTCAATGATGTTGATCACAAGGGTTTTTCACCAGCAGGGATATGTTCATAGGATGTGCCGATGTGCCCCCCCTTGATCGAGCTCCAGCAAACTCAGCCGCAACTACCGCTGAACTGACTCGTCTGCTCTTCGGACAGGATCGTGAACAGATCCACGGTCCCTGGCGAGCGTTGACAGCAAACCCCGAGATGCACCGTCGGACCGAGACCACCGCGGCCGAGCAGCTGGCAGCGTCCTACCGGCGGCTGCGCCGACTCAACGATGTCGTCGACCCCGCCCGCCTGGCCACCGATCCACAGCTGTTGGCCGCAATGCACGAGTGGACGGCCCCGCTCGACGGTGCGCTCACTGTGCTGGCGGGCATCCACTACAACCTCTTCCTGGGCACCCTCCACGACCACGATCCGCTGGAGGAGCGCCCACTGGACGAGTTCCACCGGATGGATCGGATCGGCACATTCCTGTGTACCGAGCTCGCCCACGGTAACAACGCCCATGCGTTGGAGACGGTTGCCGACTACGACCACGACAACGGCACCTTCACTCTGCACACCCCACACCTCGGCGCCCAGAAGTTCATGCCCAACACCAGCCTCGCCGGCGGCCCCAAGTCGGCAGTGGTGGCGGCGCGGCTCCGCGTCGACGACCGAGATCGCGGGGTCCTCCTGTTCCTCGTGCCGCTGACCGACGAGATCGGCACCCTCCCCGGGGTGACGGTCCGTTCACTGCCGCTGCGCCCCGGCAGCCCGATCGACCACTGCCTCACCTCCTTCGACCGGGTCGTTCTGCCCCGCGAATCCCTGCTCACCGGCGTCCACGGGCGACTCTCCGGTGATGGAACCCTGACCAGTGCCTACAGCAGTAAACGAAAACAGTTCCTCGCCGCCATCGGACGAGTGACCGTGGGCAAACTCTGCATGACTGCCAGCGCCTTGGGCGGTGCCCGAGCTGCGCTGGCCACCGCGGTCCGCTACGCCCACCACCGGAAGATCAGCGGAGCCCGACCCGATGACTTCATTCCCCTCTGGGGGCACCGCACCCACCACGGCCCGCTGTTGAAGTCACTTGCGACGGTTTATGCCATGACGGCGCTGCACCGCGCCACCGTGGCTCGTTGGGTCGACCGGGACCCGACCGACTCGGAGGCCGTGGCGGCGGCCGAGCGTCAAACAGCCATCACCAAGGGATGGAGCACCTGGCAGGCCCGCAATGTGATCGTCGAGAGTCGGGAACGCTGTGGTGCACAGGGGATGATGCCCCCCAACGGGATCATTTCGATGCTTTCCGATGTCGAAGGCACCATTACCGCCGAGGGCGACAACCTTGCACTCTGGTGTAAGGCTGCGGCCGAGCTGTTGCTCGGAGCCGAGACCCCGGCACCCGCGATACGCGACGACGAGACGACGGGCCGCGACCTGGTCGATCCCGTTGTCCGCCAAGCCCTTTTGGCCGAGGCAGCACATCTGCACCTAGCCCGGGCCCGCGAGCGGGCGCGCGAGATCCCCGACGGTGACCGCCTACAGCGATGGAACGCGGCTGCCCCGGACGCACTGGTCGCCGTCACCGCGCGAGCTGAGCACGATGCCGCCGCGGCTCTGCTCGGCTGGGCCGCCGCAGCCGATGACGCCGCTCGCCCCGTGCTGCTCGACCTGCACCAGCTGTTCACCGTGGAGCGGATCGACAACCACAGCAGCCTGCTGTTGGGCGCGCAGAAGTTGACTGTGGGCCAGGCCGACATGCTCTCGGCCATGCAGGAAAGCTCCATCCGGCGGTTGGCCGAGTACGGAATTCCGTTGGTCGATGCTTTCGACCTGCCGGAGGAGTTCTTTGCGGGCCGCCCCATCTCCAACCCCACCTACCAGCAAGCGTTCACCGCCGACGTGGTCGGCTGGGACCCGACGCCGAGCTCATCCGAGCTGCTGGCCCCCGTGTGAAGCCGGCCGACATTCGAGGCCGTAGATCTTTGAAGGTCAAAGACTTTCGGACGTTTCGCCCATCATTGGCCCGGGGGTGATCAACTGAGGTATCACCAGCTACCGAGCAGATGTCCTGCTCGGTAGCTGTATTCAGGTGCGTTGTGACGGGGACGCTCATCCCGGCCGAGCGGTCAGTGGGTCCGGTCACTCGATCACCGGCGCGATATTGCGGCTTCCGCGCAGGAGGTTGGTGGGGTCGTAGGTCCGCTTGAGCGTTGTCAGGCGTTAGCATCCGGGGCCGTAGGCGCTGGCGATGCGGTGGTCTTCGTCGTCATCGAGGTAGTTGGCGTAGCAGGCGTCCATCGCCGGCGGGCCCAGAATCTTGCTGAGTTCTCGAGTCCAGACTTCCTGGGTGTCATCGTGTTCGGGCTCGGTCCTTCCGGCGACGGCCAGGAACTAGTAGCGGGGGTCGCGTCCGTGGAAGGAGGTCGCATCCGGGCTCACCGTGGCAATAGCGCCGCCGAGATGTTCGAGGAAGATTCCGGTGAGGGGCTCGAGGACACGTTCGGCATCGGCGCGGGCACCGTTGAAGCAGTCACCGATGCTGGCGGTGCGGGCCCCGTCGGGATTCACCTTGTAGTAGAAGTCTGTGACCTTGGATTCCAGCAATCGTCGCAACGGCTGGACTATGAAGCGTCCATTAAGAGGGTGTCTTACGTGGGGAGTTTCTTGTAGCAGGTGAGAGCGGCAGCGAGTTGGAGAAATGCTGCGAAGAGATGGCCGTGGCGTTCGTAGCGGATGGTGAGACGCCGGTAGCCGGTCAACCATGCGATGGTGCGCTCGATCTTCCACCGGTGCCGGCCCAACCTGGTGGGATCCTCGATCCCACGACGGGCGATGCGGGGCACGATCCCGCGAGCGAGGAGCCAGCGGCGGTGAACGTCGAAGTCGTACCCCTTATCGGCACGCAACTTGGCGGGTTTCCCGCGGCGCGGGCCGCGCCGCGACCGCACCCTCGGGATCTTCTGGACCATCGGTTGCAGCATCACCGAGTCGTGAGTGTTCCCGGCGGAAACCCCGGTGGCCAGCGGTATTCCGTTCGCATCGGAGATGACGTGAAGTTTCGAGCCTTTCTTCCCGCGATCGACCGGACTGCGGCCGGTCAGAGATCCCCCTTTTTTGCCCGTATGGACGCTGCGTCCAGGATCGCCGCACTCCAGTCGAGCTCGCCGGCTGCTCCGAGCCGGTCGAGTATCTCTCGGTGCAGCGCGTCGAATACTCCGGCATCAGCCCACACCATGAACCGTCGATGCGCGGTCGGGACGCTCACCCCGAACGACGGCGGCAGGTGCCGCCACGCGCAACCGCTGGTCAACACGAACACGACCGCGGTGAACACAGCTCGTTCGTCCACCGGTGCAGTCCCGCCGCCCTGCGGTCTGGGGCTGAACTCCGGTAGCAACGGTTTCACTATGTCCCACAACGTATCCGGGACCAGTCTCTGAGCAAGTCTGTCGACCACGGGTCACACTATGCCGCACAACGAATTACATCCACGTAAGACGCCCTGTAAGATCGCCCCGGCGAGGTCCCGGGAACGTTTCCCGGTGGACGGGAACCTTCGGGCCCGACCACAAGCGATCAGCATCTCGCAGTACGCGTACCGTTCCATCTGCTCGATACATCGAAGTGGAGGTTCCCGTGGCTGGTGGTCTCGTCGCCTTGCTGGACGACGTAGCGGCGATCGCGAAGGTGGCCGCAGCGTCCATCGACGACATCGGTGCCGCGGCAGGCAAGGCAGGTATCAAAGCCGCGGGTGTGGTGGTCGACGACACCGCGGTCACCCCCCGCTACGTGCACGGGTTCTCCCCCAAGCGCGAACTCCCGATCATCCGCAAGATCGCAATCGGGTCGATCCGCAACAAGCTCCTGATCATCCTGCCCGTGGCGATGATATTGAGCCAGTTCCTGCCGCAGGCGCTGCCATACCTGCTCATCGCCGGCGGCCTGTTCCTCTGCTACGAAGGTGCGGAGAAGGTGTACGAGGCGCTCACCGGCGGTCATCACGACGACGGCGAGGTAACCACGGCATCGAGCGGGCCCGAACACGAGAAGACGATGGTGAGCGGCGCGATCCGCACCGACCTCATCCTCTCCGCCGAGATCATGGTGATCGCACTCTCGTCGGTCGAGGACGAACCGTTCGTCACCCGGCTGCTGGTACTGATCGTCGTCGCGTTCCTCATCACCGCCCTGGTCTACGGCGTCGTCGCGGTGATCGTGAAAATGGACGACGTCGGACTCGCACTCGCCGAGCGCGAGTCGCCGTTCGGTCAGCGGGTCGGACGCGGACTCGTCGCCGCGATGCCGAAGGTGATGTCCGTTCTCACCGTCGTCGGGATCGCCGCGATGCTGTGGGTCGGCGGCCATATCCTCCTCGTCAACGTCGGCGAAGCCGGATTCCACTGGCCCGCCGACCGTCTCCACGACCTCGAACACTGGGCCGGAGAACTCGTCCACGGCGGGTTCGGAAGTGTCCTGTCCTGGACCGGAGGGACGGTTGCCTCCGCACTCGTCGGGCTCGTCGTCGGCGCCCTCGTCGTGCTGATCATGCACTTCGTTCCGAAGCGGAAGAAGGAAGCCGCCGCGCACTGACCCGCGCAAAACCCCACCCGCGGTCCGCATCTGAGCCGACCCGATCGTGCCTGTTGCAGACCGACCAAAGGCAGTGTCGCGAGACGGAGGGCACGGCGTCGGATAGATGACCGGGTCAAGGGGTGGCCTGCCGGACCGTCATGGTGAGGGCCGCCGCCACCGAATCCGGCGTGGTGGTTGGGTTCCCGGGTGATATCGAAAGCGTGCGGATTGTCGAACGCCGACTCGTCGCGGTTGGCGGAACTGTAGAACATCACGACTTTCTCACCGGCCGCGATCGGGGTTCCGGCGATTTCGGGTGTCGCGGGTCGCTCGGCTGGATTCTCCACCAGCGCTCAGGACGTAGACGAAACCTGTTGAGTAGTCGAACAATTGCCCCCGATCATTTGATGGTGCATTTGGGAGCGAGGTTACAGAGGCCACCGACACTGCCCGGCCATCTCAACTGCACGGTGGCTCCTGCACTCCGTGCGCCGCGTCCTGGTTTTCAGCCGGATAACCATCGACGGTGGCCATTCCGATGCGTGAGCATGTTCCGGATCCGCGATGCGCGACCGCCCGGGGGGTCGGCCGAACGCACGGAAATGCCGATTTCCGCGCGGGTGTGAGCGGGCGGCGCTGTCGGTCTATGGCCTACCCCGACCTGTCGAACACCGGATCAACACGAGCCCGCGACGGTGACGTTCGGCAATCGGCGCGCTAACCTGGCGTTGACGAACGATTCGGGTGGCATTCGCGCGGCAGCGTGCGGGAAAGTACTGATGACGAATGGAGCAGAGTGAAATACAACTGTTCCTCACACTCGCTGAAGAACTGCACTTCGCTCGGACCGCCGAACGCCTGCACCTATCTCCGGGCCGAGTCAGCCAACTGGTCAAGAAGCTCGAACGGCGCTTCGGCGCCGAGCTGTTCGAGCGATCCAGTCGCCGAGTGGTGCTGACCGAGTTCGGGCAGCGCTTCTACGCCGAGCTGAAACCCGGCTACGACCAGATCCAGCAGGCCGTGCGCAACGCGACAGCGGCCGGCAGCGCGGTCGGCGGCCGATTAGGAATCGCGTTCTCCGGACCCTGGTCCGCCCGCCTGGCCATCCGTGCCGCTGACGCCTTCCAGACCGAATATCCGCATTGTGAAGTCGACATCAGGGAGACGTCACTGGCGGACTCACACGGCTTGCTCATGAGCGGGGACGTCGATGTGCAGCTCAGCGAGCTGCCGACCGATGTCCCCGGTATCACCACCGGACCCGTGCTCTTCTCCGAACCGGCCGCGCTACTGGTCCCGGCGCGACACCGCCTGGCCACGCTGGAATCGGCCGGGCTGGACGATCTGGCGGACACTCCGCTGCTCACCTTCTCCAGCTTGCCGCCCGCCTTCCGCGAACTGCACTACCCGCTGACCACACCGCAGGGGACGCGGCTCACACATCTCGCGATCACCATGAGCTACGCCGAAGCCTTGCTGTTCATCAGCGAAGGCAAGGGCGTCACCATCGTCGCGGACCGGGTGCGCCACTACCAGACCCACCCCGATGTCACCTATGTTCCACTGCGCGACGGGCCGCCCATCGATTACGGGCCGCTGTGGTCCACCGCCCGCGACACTCCGGCGGTGCGCGAGTTCGTGCGGATTCTTCTGTCACACATTGTGGCTCACGGCGCGGTGCGCGGCTCCGCACCGTAGGCGTCGTGTAGCGCGCGCAGGAACGCCGGCGCCTCAGTGTTGGTGACCGCCGTGGTGATCGCGATCCTCGCGGCGGCCCGGGTCACGACCACCCGGTTTCGGATCGCCGGCGATTGGTTCGAGGTGCGCACCGGTCTGCTGTTCCGCACCGAGTACCGGGTACCGCTGGCGCGGATCGCCTCAGCCGATATCACCCGTACGCCGCTGCACCGGATGACGGGGCTGGCCACGCTACGCATCGGGACTGGTGACGGGCGGGCCGCCACGGAACGCCGCCTCACTCTCGACGGTCTCCGGCTGGATCACGCACGCGCGCTCCGGCCCCAGTTGCTGGCGCATACGGGCTCGGCGACTATCGACGACCCCGCCCTGGTGCGACTCGACCGTTCCTGGATTCGCTACGCGCCGTTATCGCTGTGGGGCGCGGGCACGGTGGTCACCGCGGCCTGCTCGGCCTATCGGCTGCTGTCCGAATTCGGGTACGGTTTCGGCGATATCGCCTCCGTCCTGGGCCTAGCGGGACGGTCGGCGGCGGAGCAGTTGTCGTTCGGGCTGATCGTCGCAGGGGTGGCGACGGTCGCGGTCGGCACGTTTCTCTCGGTGGCCGCGTTCGTGGAGAACTGGTCGAACTACGCGCTCGATCGCGGCGCGGACGGATTACGCATGCGGCGCGGCCTGCTGACCACCCGCTCGGTCACCGTGCCTTGGACGCAAATCGACGGGGTAGAGCTGATCGAACCGCTGCTGTACCGGTTCGCCGGCGCCGCCGCCACCGCGGTGATCGCGACCGGGCTGGGAACTGTCGAGGAGAATCGCAAACGCCGCCGTCTCTCCCCGGCCCTGCCACGGCCGGTCGCGGCGGGCCTGGCGGACGAGGTCGTCCGGCACGCGGTCGCGGTGACCGGCACGGCGCTGCGCCCACACCCGGTGGTGGCCGCGGTCCGGCGGCGACGGTTCGGCCTGGCCGTTGTCGGTGGCGCTCTGGCGGTAGCGGGCGCCGGTACGGGCTGGGCGGCACTGTATGCCGCCGCGGTGACGGCGATTGCCGGCGTTACCGCTACCGCCCTGATCTCTCGGGAGAGTCACCGCAGTCTCGGACACGCACTCAGCGGTCAGTGGCTGCTCCTACGCGCTGGCGTTTTCCCGCGCCGCACGGTAGCGTCGCGCACGAATGCGGTCATCGGCTGGGGGCGGCACCCAGTCCCCGTTCCAGCTCCGGCACGGACTGCTCACCCTGACTGCGTCCACAGCAGCGGGCGAGGGCGTCTACCGGGTCCGCGATATCGCCGAGGAGGAGGGCATCGCCCTCATCCGGACCATCGAGCCGACATTGCTGAAAGCCTTCGAGAAATGACCAGCACACCCCCGCAGTGGGCCCGCCGCACCGTCCACGCCATCGCATTGCTGCCCCTGCCCTCCACCCTGTGGCGATTACTGCTCGTCCTCGGATTCGGTGCCGGCTACACCCCCGACGGGCTGGAGGCTCTGAACCTCGGTCATTCCGGTGCGGTCTCGCTGCTACTCCTGTGTGCCGCGACGGAGGTCGCCGCACTGTTGAGTTTCGTACTTGTCCGTCGATGTGGCGAGATCTTCCCTCACTGGTTCCCCGCCGTGGGTGGTCGGCCGGTGCCAGTGCCAGCGGTCGTGATCCCCGCACTGCTCGGCGCGGCCGCAGCCACCTGTCTGTGGACTCCGTTCCTGTTCTGGTGGGCGGTGCCGCACAGCGGGATGACCGCGACCGGTTCGTTCCTGGTCGGCTTCGCCTACCTGCCGCTCGTCCTATGGGGCCCGCTACTGGCTGCCGTGACTGACAACTATCGCCGCCGACGCAGGCATCCAGGCAGCATCGGCGGTGGCGTAGTAGCGCGTACAGCAACGGAGGTGGACGTCTGCGGAGAGTGCCACCGACTGGAAGCCGAGTCGTAGGGCCGTATCAACTCTCCGATGCATGCCGGCCGGCGTCGAGACGAGTTGATCGACGACGAGACCCGCAGCGGAATCCGCGGGTATGCGACGATTCAGTCACGGTGCCGTGCTGCGGCTGACTACACCGGCGCCCGCCGCTGGCACGTGCGGGCGCGATTGCTCTTTCGGCGGTGAGGACACGGCCTGCACGACGGCGTCGCAGTCCACACATCGGAGCTTTCCGCGTGGCCACCGATGTTGGTGTGTCGGGATATCCTCGGCGCGAACCCGTTCCGGTGGGTTGGTGTCGATGCCCCGCGCCTCCGGCATCGACACCGTGGATCTGCGCTCTCGTTCATCCCCCATTGGCCAATGGTGCCGCCTGAGCGCGCTCGAGTCGATGGTTATCTGGTCGATGGTTACCGAAATGTGTTGTCCACCAAATTGTCTCGACTCGCAATCCCTGCCGCGACTTCTTGGAGATACTGGCCGCACAGCATCTGATCAAACCTTCACACTCACCCGGCGTACATACCCATACAGGCACGGCTGCTACAGCTGCACGACCACCTTGGAGTGGTTGTTGCGGCACCTTTGCAGGGGCTGCAACTCTCGAACTCGTAGTTCTGGAACAGGACCGGGAAGATGGCCTTCACTTGCATGATGGCGAGCTGGCCGCAGCCGCGGATATCGTCGATGGCGGTTGCGCGGGCATCGTCATCGGGCAATCGGACGGCGGGCTGGATGATCTTGAACAGCTTGCGTTGCAATGCTTCTGGCGCATCGGCCAAATTGATCGCCAGGTAAGTCAGGGCGTCCAGCAGACCGATGTCGGCGGTGCCGGGTCGATGCGCGTCGGTGGCGTCGAGTTGACCGATGACCGAGAGCGCGGTGGTCTTCTCGGCGTCGAGATCGTTGTAGGTGCCACGCAACCCCTTGGTGGGACATGAACTGCCAAGGTTCAAGTCCTGCGTGTTGAGTTCGATGCTACACCAGCGTGGTATCGGTGTTCAGTGTGCTGCTGCGGCTACGCGCTCGCGGAGCAGGACGAGCTTCTGGGCCGCGCCGGTGTCGGGAGCGGCCCAGTTCAGCACGATGTGCAGGTCGGCGCGTTCGATGGTCATGATGTCGCAATCGAGGACGATCTCGCCGAGCTCGGGGTGGACAACTGTCTTGTGTGAACGCCCGATCGGCAGGGTCTCGTAGCGGGTCCAGAGGTCGGCGAAGCGTGGGTTGGTCTCTCGTAGCCCGTTGACCAGCTCGGCGACACCGCGGTCGTCGGGGTACCGGTCGGCGGCCCGGCGCAGGTCGGACACCATCATGCGCTCGAAAGCGTCGGCGTGTGCGGCGCCGCGCTCGATGCGGGAAGCGGCGGGTGCAGGCGGGGCGGCGAAATGTCCCCAGACCAGATTGCTCGACCGGGCATCGGCATTGTCCGGGCTGCCGAACAACTCGGTCCAGAGCGGGTTGCTCTGCACGATGTCCCAGGAGGCTGTGAAGACGGCCAGCGGGGTGTCGCTCATCCGATCGATCATGCGCTGCACGCCGGGTGGCACCTCGCGTGGCACCGTCCCGGACGGCGGGATGACCGCTCCTGCCAGCCGGTAGAGCAGTTCGCGATCCACGGAGTTGAGCCGCAGGGTCTTCGCAAAGGCGGCCAGAACCTGGGGGGAGGGATTTCTCGCGCGGCCCTGTTCGAGCTGTACGAGGTAGTCGACGGAGATGCCGGCCAAGACCGCCAGCTCCTCACGGCGCAGGCCCGGAACTCGTCGGTTGCCTGCAATCGGCAGACCGACCGCGGCCGGGCCGATGCGCTCTCTCCACGCGCGCAGTGCAGGGCCTAGCTCGGTGTGGGTGGTCATGGATTCAGTATGAGCCTGCTGGGGAGGGGGGGGTTGGGTGGTACTGGCGCTACCAGGGACGACAGCGCCTGGTGCCCCCCTGCGGCCTGGCCGAGTATCGACTCGTCGGTCCAAGCGCGTCGGACACGGCGGCACTTCACCGGCCGCCGGCGGCGCCTTTTGCAGAAGGAGATACCCCAAGATGGCACCCACCATCGGAATCATCGGCTCCGGCCTGGTCGGCGGCTCCGTCGCCCGGCTGGCTGTCGATGCCGGCTACAGCGTTGTGCTCAGCAACTCACGAGGCCCGGAGTCGATCGCGGAACTCGTTCGGGAGCTCGGTCCGCTGGCGCGCGCCGCCACGGTCGATGAAGCGATCGAGGTCGGCGACATCATTGCCCTTCCTGTCCCGCTCGCAAGTTTCGAGGCATTGCCGGTCGACAAGCTGGCCGGGAAGGTCGTCCTGGACCAGACGAACTACTACCCCGAGTTCTGGCGTAACGCCGAACTCGATGCCGGGAAGCTCACCTCGAGTGAACTGGTGCAGCGGCACCTCGAGGACTCCCTGGTCGTGAAGGGCCTGCACAATCTGGACTGGAACCACATGTACTCCAACGCCCGCCCGAAGGGCGATGCCGAACGGACGACCCTGCCGATCGCGGGCAACGATCCCGCTGCCAAGCAGGCGGTGACGCGGTTCTTGGAAGCGGTCGGCTACGACGTGGTCGATGCCGGCCCGCTCGCGGAGAGCTGGCGGATCGAGCCCGAGACACCCATCTACTTCTGGCCGTACGCCCCTGCCATCCCCGACGGAATCTCCGGGGACGAGGAGAAGCGCTTCTACCTCGAACACGCGGTCCCGCCCGTCTCGCCCGAAGCAGCCCGCACGATGATCGACAGCGCGCAGCGACCGTCACCCGTCGGTGGCACGCTGGCCGGGATGCCTCCCGCCCACGTCGCCATCTTCATGGACCAGGCGAGCGCCGACACCGTAAACAAGTAACATCCGGGCGCGCCGCGTGCCGTCCTGCGGCACCCCTGCGCCGATTCCTCAACCCCTCGCACGACCGCACGCGGTGAAGGCCCTGTCCGTCGGACAAGGCCTTCACCGCGGAGGAACACCTGCGCGCCGGCCATACCTCGATGTAACGAGGGCCGCGGTGTGACCCGAATGCCGGCTATCCCAGCCCTGCCTGTTGGCGTGCCCGGTCGCGGAAGTGTCGAGGAGAAGCCCCGACCACGCGTCGGAATGCCGTACTGAAGGCACTGATGTTCCCCCCGGTTTTCCGGAGTTGGTTTGCTTAGTACTCCAGCCGCACTTAGAGGGTGTCTTACGTGGGGAGTTTCTTGTAGCAGGTGAGAGCGGCAGCGAGTTGTAGAAATGCCGCGAAGAGATGGCCGTGGCGTTCGTAACGGATCGTCAATCGCCGGTAGCCGGTCAACCACGCGATGGTGCGCTCGATCTTCCACCCGTGCCGGCCCAACCTGGTGGGATCCTCGATCCCACGACGGGCGATGCGGGGCACGATCCCGCGAGCGCGGAGCCAGCGGCGGTGAACGTCGAAGTCGTAGCCCTTATCGGCACGCAACTTGGCGAGTTCCCGCGGCGCGGGCCGCGCCGCGACCGCACCCGCGGGATCTTCTGGACCATCGGTTGCAGCATCACCGAGTCGTGAGTGTTCCCGGCGGAAACCCCGGTGACCAGCGGTATTCCGTTCGCATCGGAGATGACGTGAAGTTTCGAGCCTTTCTTCCCGCGGTCGACCGGACTGCGGCAGGTCAGAGATCCCCCTTTTTTGCCCGTATGGACGCTGCGTCCAGGATCGCCGCGCTCCAGTCGAGCTCGCCGGCTGCCCCGAGCCGGTCGAGTATCTCTCGGTGCAGCGCGTCGAATACTCCGGCATCAGCCCACACCATGAACCGTCGATGCGCGGTCGGGACGCTCACCCCGAACGACGGCGGCAGGTGCCGCCATGCGCAACCGCTGGTCAACACGAACACGACCGCAGTGAACACAGCTCGTTCGTCCACCGGTGCAGTCCCGCCGCCCTGCGGTCTGGGGCTGAACTCCGGTAGCAACGGTTTCACGATGTCCCACAACGCATCCGGGACCAGTCTCTGAGCAAGTCTGTCGACCACGGGTCACACTATGCCGCACAACGAATTACATCCACGTAAGACGCCCTGTTAGCCCACGCCTTGGGCAGCCACATACGTCTGCCGGTCGAATAGAAAATCGCAGTTCGTGCGGATTCCGCTCGGGTGCCGGACTCTTCCCCGACCAACGTCGAGATTGTCGACCGACACCACCGAGTTGGCTTCTACGGCATGTGGCTGCCGATCCGGTCCCTGGTTCGACGAGCTGCATCGCACCTGCATCTGGGCGTACCCGGCCGTTATTACAGCGAACTCGCGGCGAGCCGGCTGTGGGTCGTCGCCGCTGGGCGGCATGGCTACGTGGATCGCAAGGACCCGACGACGCGGCGGCAAGAGCGGAGTATCGCCAGACCGCCGTGGGATCCTGGCGGGGTCGCAGCAACGGGTCCTGAGTCGGCAAACCACGGTTCGCTTGGACTATCCATCGGAGACCTCAGTCGGTTGTCTCGTGTCCAGCCGAGGGACGAGATCTCCGATCAGCTCGTCGAGTACGAGTTCCTCCTCGACACGCACACCGTGTCGGCGCAGGGTCCCGGCCAGTTCGCTGTCCCATACCGCTTCCCCGGGGCGTCCGGACAACGTGCCGCCGACGACCCGGGGCAGCGCGTTCAGATAGTCCGCACTGGTGAATCGCCACGGCCGCCAGTCGATATGCTGTGCGAGCGCGTTGGCGATGCGGATGCCACCCCAATCGAAGTCACCGTGGTAGGCGAACTCCACGCCGACCCCGGAGAGCATTGCCAGCAGGTTCCGGGCCGCGGTGGAGGGGTGCCCGGACAGGCAGATCAGCGGCGGGCAGTCCGGTCCCCATCGGTCAGCGGCGGAGGCCACCACGATCGGGTTCTCACAGATCCGGACCAGCGCCTGGCGGACCCCGAAGGCGTCCGGTTCGATGCGGTCGATCTGGCGCAGGGTGAGGACCACGGGATCGCCGGCCGCGCGAGCCAGCGCCAGGATCCGGCCTGCGGTCGAGTCCGGACCACCCGGCAGCCCCAAGGTCAGCACGGTCGAGGACAACTCGTCGCGGTGCACGCCTACCGCAGACCAGGCAACCCGTTTCTCCCACACCGAACCGGACCCGGCCGGCGCGGACCCGGCCAGTCCCCGGGCAGCCGACAGGGCCAGCGTCGCCAGCGGCCGGCCGTCGTCGAGCGCATGCGCGTCCCCGGTGGCGTCGGCGGCGAGGCGGCCGAGCGCGAGATCCCCGGCGGGCAGCCGATCGACGACCCGGGCGAGGTCACCGCACAGTTTCTGCGCCGCTGTCGCATCGGTTGCGCAGCGGCGCAGCAGGCCGGTGCTGTCCAGCCATTCGCGCCATTCCCGGAGTTCGGGGCGGCGTGCGGTGAGTTCGTCGAGCGGAGTCAGCGCCAGCGCCCACTGCCGTGCCTCGGCCACCGCCCGCTCGGACCGGTCCACGATCTCCCCCACCAGCAACTGCACCGCACCGGCCAGCCCATCCGGTGCCGCGCCACTGCGCCGCAACACCTGGTCCACCTCGTCCAGCGAGACCGTGAGTGATCCGCCGGTCCGTCCCCGCCTGCCGAGTAGCCGCTCCACGGCGCGACGTTGTTCCGGGCTCGCCCCGGCCAAGGTGGCGCTACCGGAGGCCGGATCCCCCCGTTCCAGCCTGCGCCGCACCCGGTCCACCAGCCACGCCAGCTCTTCGCCGCCGAGTAGCCGTCGCACCCGGTCGGGATCGCCCTTGCCGATACCACCGGACCTGTCAGTGCCGCTCAGAACAGTCCGCCTTCGGTGTGGGCAACGGATGCGGTGGCCTGTAGCTGCGAGACCGGCGGACTCACCTCGACCCGCTCCCGGCCGTCCCAGCGCCACGGCGTGACCAGCACCGCGTCGATACCATCCCGGCGCGCCAATTGCGCGATGGCCAACCCCGGAACCTGTGGATAGCACCCCCATTCGCGTTCACTGGTCATCACGACATCGAGGTCGAAGGCGGCGAGCAGGCCGAGACATTTTGCCCGCGAGTCATCGTCCACACCCGCGAACGCCTCGTCGAGCGCGACGAGCCGCGGCGCCTGGGAGTTCCCCGCGGAGCTGTAGAACGAGGACGCGGCGGCGAACAACGGCACCGAGGTGACCAGTGCCCGTTCGCCTCCGGACGCCGGTCCGGCCGCGGGCCGCCACTGGCCGTCCTGGTAGCGCTGGATACGGAATTCGTGCCAGGACCGGTAGTCCAGCGCCCGCGTGAGCTGTTCGGTCCAGCCGCCACCGGTGGTGTCGTCGGCGTGCTCGCGGTTGATCTGTTCCTGCAGGAACGCTCCGACCAGCGCACGGTCCGCGGTGCTCCACGCGTCGGCGGTCTGCCGCAGCAGCCGGTCGCGCACCCGATCCAATCCGTCCGGCGCCCCGCGCACCGTATGCCATTGCAGGCGTAACCGCATACCGGTCGAGGTGGGTCGTGCCTCCAGGTCGGCGTTGATCGAGCGCACCTGGTCCTCGGCGCCGGAGATCAGCTCCTGCAGCAGTCCGGCCACCTCGTTGATCAGGTGGTTCTCCAGGATCTCGCGTTCCTTGGCGGACAGCAGCACGGCGCGGTGCTCGGTTTCGGCAGTCAATGCGTGTACCAGACCCGGCACGTCCTGCTGGACGCCCTGGAATCGCACATCCACCACGATGATGCCGTCGCGGACGGTGAGCCCCACCGAGTGACCGTGCCGGGACAGTGTGTCGGTGAGCAGTTTGTGCTCGGCGGAAACCCGCTGCTGCACCAACTCCCACGGCCGTTCGCCGGCGTCGAGGTCGGCGAGTTCGGCATCGATGGCGCGGGCCAGCGTCACCGCCGGTGTCGGAGCCCAGTCCGCGGCCACGTCCGGAACAACCAGATCGGGCAGCGCGGTGGTGAGCAGGCCGGTGGCGGCGAACGCGCGGAGGTCGGCGATCGTCTGTTCCCGGTCTGCGATTGCCTCGTCGAGTCGACCGGACAGCGTTTCGCGTTGTCCGTCGGCGTGGCCGCGGTCGCCGAGAGCACGGCGCTCGGCGGCCGATGCGGCCTCGGCGGCGTTATCGCAGGCGGTGATCTGCTGCTCGACCGAGTCGAGCTCACGGAACAGCTCCTCGACGGCGGTGCCCGCGGTCTCGACCAGGGTGCGATGCCGTTCGGCGGCGGCGGCGGCCTCCATCCGGGTCTGTCCGGCGATCTCGGCGGCCGTGTCACGGTGTTCGGTGGCCAACTCGAGCTCGTGCCCGGCTTCGCGCACCGCCTCTCGTGCTCGCGCGTCCGCGCGGGCCGCCGGCCACAGCCCGGCCAGCGCGACTCGATAGTCACCCAGCGCGGACCGGATTCCGGTCAGGGCGGCGCGATCCACCGGAAGCCGCACATCGTGCGCAAATTCTTCTGCGGTGGAATATGTTTCGCGAACGCGTTGTTCCCGGCGCGAATGCTCCGCGACGGCCTCGGCGTGTTTACCGTCCAGGTGTTGCCGAGTGCGATGCTCGGCGGCCAGCCGGCCGTGTGCCTCCCGCACAGCGGTATCGTCCGGGCAGCGCCGCTGGTCGGCGAGGACCGTCTCCTGGCGGTCTGCCAGTTCGAGTGCGGAGGCGGCCAACGTCTCCCGCCTCGCTTCGACCTGCCGGAGTTCGACGTTCAGCTGTTCCAGCCGGGCACGCCGCGCGGTCTCCCGCGCACCTTCCCCGATGTAGGCCGCGGCGGCCTTGTGCCAGGATCCCCGCAAGATCCCGATCCGGAAGCTGCCGTCGCTGTCCACCCACGTATCAGCACTGTCGTGCCCGAAACCGATAGCACCCAGCACGGCGGTGACAGCGGACTCGTCCAGCGCCGCAGCCTGCGGGTCGGCGCGATCGATCGCCGGAGCCAGCACCGTGGTCAGCCCGCCGTCCGCAGCGGCGGTACCCACTGCGATCAGCACGTCGTCGGTGACCCCGTCGCGCAGGCTGCCGTCCGGGTCCAGCCATGCGTCCAGAATGCCCGCGGCCTGCAACGCGGCTTCCAACCCCGCGCGCTGCTCTACTGCTACCACGTCGGTGAAATCGATGACTTTCCACAACGGTGCACCAGCCCGCGTGCGGCGTAAGGCGTTGTCCCGGGTGGGTGGCGCGGTCGGCGCGTCGTGGCCGCCCTGCTCCAGTCGCTCGATCTCATCGGTCAGCGCATCGCCTTCGGCCGTGGCCAGCTCGGTGGCAGCCTCCACTGCCTGCTGTTCCCGGGCGAGTGCCGCGGTGGCCAGTCGCGCCGCCTCGCTCACGGCGGCGTCCGCCGGATTCGGACCGTCAGGGGTGTCGACCCAGACCTCGAGCGCAGCCCGCACCGTACCGGGGTCCGCGAACCACAGAGAGGTCACGCCACCGAGGTATTCGGTGAACTCCTTCACCACGGCAGCCCCGGCGGCCGTGACGACCTGTTCGGCCGCCAGTATCCGCTCGGCGACCTGCTGCCGTTCGCCGGTGATCCGATCCACTTCGTCGCGCGCACGCCGCGCGGCCCCGTCGGCCGCCTCCGCAGTGTCCAACAGACCCGACAGCGTGGTCAGCGCGGTCCGGGTGGTATCGACGAGCCGACTGCCTGCCGGTTGCGCCGCCGGGTAGGGCGCGGCGTCCGTGCCGAGTGCCTCGATCACCGCCGCATGACCTTCGGTCAGCCCGGCCCCGGTCGCCGCCTCCGCCGCAGCTCCGGTGGCCCGGGCATAGGCGTCGGCGTCAGCGGTTGCCACCTTGCGCGCGGCCCCGAGCTGGACTTCCCTGCGTCGCAGCGTATCCGCAGCTCTGGTGAGATCGCGTTCCCGATCGGTCGCCAGCACACCGAGTCGCTCGGCCTCCGATTTCGC
Source organism: Nocardia sp. NBC_01329 (assembly GCF_035956715.1). Taxonomy (NCBI): domain Bacteria; kingdom Bacillati; phylum Actinomycetota; class Actinomycetes; order Mycobacteriales; family Nocardiaceae; genus Nocardia; species Nocardia sp. NBC_01329. Next base: position 3,361,314 of record NZ_CP108381.1, read on the forward strand.
TCGAGTCAACGCCTTGGCGTCGCGCATCTCCGGGCTGTCGTGCAAGGCGTCGCGCCGGGCGGACAGCGTCGAACGGCGCGCAGCGGCGGTGTTCCGCTCCGCAACGGCCTCCAGCACCGCGACTTCGGCCCGCTCGAACGCCGTCTGCGCCTCGGCCAGTTCGGCGTTCAGCTTCTCGTAGCGACTGTGCGCCTTGCGGGGTGGTTCGGCCCGCCGCTTCGCCGCGATCCGCGCATACCTGCGGTAGTGGCTCAAAAAAGTCTCGCCCGCCGACCGCGCCTCGGCCAGGCCGCGCAATGCCTCGCGTTCCTCGTCCAACCCCCGGAACGCCTCGGCCACCGTGGTGACCAGCACCGGGTCCAGCGGCGGCAGCGCCTCGGTGAGCGCACGCGAAAGCAGCTTCTCGTCCGGTTTCTTCGACAACTGCGGCTGCCGCAGCTGAATCAGCAGATTGACCAGTGCCTCGTAGCGGTACAGTCCCAGCCCGAACAGCGCCTCGTCTACTGCGCGGCGGTAGTCGGAGGCCGTGTCGTACAGCCCGATACCGCCGAGCGCATCCTTGAGTTTCTCCCTGGTCAGCGCCACCTTCGTCGGGCCGATCAGGGACAATTCCTCGACTACACCCCGATGACCGACACGTTGTCCGGTCACGAAGAACCAGTGCCGGGCGATACCGCGACCGGCGACCGCTTTGAGCCCGCAGCCGATGGTCCGGTATTCCGGGGTGCCGTCGGCTGTCAGCCGGCCGAACTCCAGCCAGGTGTAACCGAGCCGCTCGGTATGCGGATGGTTACCGCCCAGCAGCAGATTCCATTCCATCCGCTTGTTGCGGTCGCCGTCGGGTTCCACCCGGTGGGCGGCCAGCTCACCATCGAGCAGGAACGGCACCGTCAGCGCCAGCACCTTCGATTTCCCGGTGCCGTTGTTGCCGCGCAACAACAGACGGCCGTCGTGGAAATGGAACTCCTCGACATCGTAGTAGAACAGGTCGACCAGTCCGGCGCGCAGCGGCTGCCAGCGCTGCCGGGCCGGGACGGGTGGCAGACTCATCGCGACCGCCCCTTTCGTGTCGTGCGGCGTGTCCGGGGTTCGCTGCCGTCGCGAATCACCGCTTCCCGCACGGAATACCGGGATATCGCGGGCAGCGCCCGGACTGCGTCCGGCGCGGAGTCCGCCACCAGCCGCAGGGCCCGCAATGTGGTGAGGGCGATCTCGAGCAGTTCGGTGTCTGCGCCGGGCTCGGTGACCCCACGACGCCAGTACGAGGTGTGTTGACGAGCCAGAGCACGCACGTGAGCTCGCAGTGTGTCCAGCAGTACCGGTTCGCCGGCCCGACCGGACAGATACTCCGCTATCAGCAGGGTGACGTGGCCGTCGGTCCGCTGCTCCGGCATTCGCACATCGGTCAGGTCGTCGTCAGGATCGACCATCGCGATACCCTCGGCGCGCATCTCGGCAACCAGACCGGTGGCCTGCTCGATACGGCGGGTGATGGCGGCGCGCTGGTTGATCAGATAGGCCCGTTCGTCGGCGGTCAGATCGTCGTAGTAGAGCACCGGATCGTCCAGTAGCCGCCGAGTCAGCTGGTGGCGCAGGGTGCGACGCCGCAAATCCTCGGTATCGGGCACCGATTCCGCCGACAGCGCCGCCAGCCGCTGCTCGAATCCCGGTTCCGTAATGGTCGACGGCCCCCGGCCGGTGGTGAGCAGCGCCGCCAGCACCCGGCGGCGGACGTCGTACAGGACATCACCGGTATCGCCGAGGTAGGAATCCTCCTCGCCGGCGACCCGCTCCAGCGCGCCCCAGGCCAGCAACAACCGCACCACGGCCACCAGATCTGCGCGCTCGTCGCGGCGGCTCAGCGTGAATTCGACACCCGCAGCGGCGAATTCCGGGTCGCCGGCGGCGACCAGCACCCCTTCCGCCAAACGGCCCAGCGTGATCTGTGCGTCAGCTCGCTCCAGCACCGCCAGAGCCAGGCACAGCAGCACATAACGCCGTCGGCCGAACGGCGCCCTGCCTTTTCCGTCCCGCGCCGGATGGGTGGCGTCCTCCGTGGTGGCGGATACCTTGAACAGGCGCGCCGATTCGGCGTCCACCAGCAGCCGCCAGCCGGTCTCCGCGGCGAACCAGTCCCGTAGATAGGCGGCATGTCGACGGACCGGCCGCAGCGCATCCTCGTCGGCGACTACCGTCAGCAGCGGCTTGGCCAGGAGCGCTCGCATCGCCCGGCGGCGCTGCGCCTCCTCTTCCTGCGAATCCATCAGGCAGGTGCCCCCACCAGGGCGGCTCCCACGAGGTCGATGATCTCGAGGACATGTTCCGGGCCGCGCAGCACACCGTCGTCGGTGGGAATCTCGACGTCCGGCGCGTCGGCGACCGCGGTCAGCCGGATCAGCATAGTACCGTCGCCGGTGGTGGTTTCCACCTCGGCCGCACCGGGCTGTCGCGCCGACAGCGCATCGCCGACCAAGCCCAGGAACAGCCTGAACACGCGGGTGTCCAGGACATCGACCTGCGACAGCAGCACCGGGCCTCCGGTGGCCAGCCGGGCACGGGCGGCAGCGACCTGCTGCCGTTCACGCGCGGCCTGCTCCGCCAACATGCGGCGGGCCTCGGCGCGGTCGGCGACCCGGGCCGGTTGCCCACGCCGCTCATAGGTGCCGGTGCGGCGCAGTTGCGGGCTGATCTCCACCCCCGGCGCATCGGCCCACGGCAGGCCGGGCGGCGGCTCCACTTCCTCCCACCGCTGCACCGTCTCCGCCGTCACGGTCAGATGCCGGGCCGGCGTGAGACCGAAAGCGGACCGCCACAGCCGATGCGCCGCAGCATCGTCGGGCGCCTCGGCGAACCACCGGGCCAGCGCCCGGAAATCGGCGGACCGGTCGGAGCGGCCCGAACGTCGCTCGTTCAGCGTGGCGACCGTATCGATCAACTGGGTGATGGCGGTGACCGCCGCCGAGCGCAGCAGCCGGGCCTGCGACGGGTGCTGCGAATCGGCCGAGACGAACCATTCGCGCAGGCCACGCCACCGGTTCTGCCATATGGTGAGTGTGTCGGAGAGCGCCGCTTCGTAGGCGTCCCGGTTCGTGTCCGGGATCTCGGCCACCTCGGGCACCATATCGCGAGCCTCACGTTCCACCGCCAGCCGCAGCAGACGCTCCACCGCTTCGGGGGCCGGCTCATCCAGCAGCGCCGCGATTTCCGCGCCCCGATTCGCGAGGTCGGCGATGAACCGGTTGATGTAGTCGATCAGCCGCTGCTTGTAGGCCACGAAAGCCTCGACATCACCGTCGGAGAAATCGATCACCCGGCGCAGCGACGCCATAAAAGCCTGAGCGTTATCGGCCAACCCGGAAAACCGTTCCACCAGCCCGAGGAGCAGCAGATGTACCTTCGCCGGATCGATATCGGCGGCCTCGGCCCGAGCGAGCGCCACCAACGCCCGCAACTGGTTCGCGATGTCCTCGAGCGCCACCGACTGGAGTGCACCCCGGCGTCCCAGGGCCTCGTCATAGACGGCGAGCGCCTCCTCGGCAGCCTGCCCGGCGGCAGTCAATTGATACAGGTATCGAGCCCGATGGAAATCGGCCACCGTCGTCACCCGGCCGGTATCCGGATCCGACCGCAGGTTGCCCCACCCGACCAACTGCTCCAACGCGGCCGCCACGGTCTCCGGCGCACCCGAACGCCCCAGCTCGACTGCCACATCCTCCGGCCGCATATGCACAATGAACCGATCCCGGGCCTGCACGAACACGACCAGCACATCCCGATAGAGTTCGGCATTGGGCGCGCTCAGATGAGCGAACGGCTGCACAGTCGGCTGGTCGGTATTCACGACCACCATTGTGCCGAACCCAACCGACGGCTGCGCAGAAACTGTGGCTCCCAGCCTGTTCCGACGAGGGAGCCTGCGTGATCTGCTCGACTGCAACGAAGAGCGGGCATGCACCGATAGGATCGTTCAAAAGCTAGGCAACCGGCGCAGATTGGTGGGGATTCTGTATGGAGAAGGGTCGGTGGACAACGGTCACCGAGTCGAGTTTCGACCATGAGCGCCGGGGCCTCGAGGCGATCCGTACCCGCCTGCCCGATAACGCCCCGTGGGCAGCATGGTCGAATTTCACCTTCACCGCGCAGACCGGGCATGTGCGGGAGGTGGACCTGCTCGTCATCTCGCCCTCCGGCGTGTACATGGTCGAGTTGAAGGATTGGCGCGGCGAGCTCACGTGGCGCGACGGCGCCTGGGTGCAGGTGACACCGAACGGCGGCCGGCGTAAACGGCGCAGTCCGGTGCATCTGGTGAACCAGAAGTCGAAGGAGCTGGCGAGCCTGCTCGGCCAGCACGGCGTCAACGTGTGGATGCACCACGCGGTGTGCTTCACCAATTCGGACCTGAAGTTCAGGTTGCCGGACGGCGAGAAGGCTACCACCCATACTGTGGCCGGACTGGTGAAGCGGCTCGAGGCGCCGGCGCAGGAGCCGCATCACCGCATCGACCCTGTGCGGGCGGAACGAATCGCCAAGGCACTGAAGGCGCTGGGTATCCGCCGTAGCGACGCCGAGTTCGCGGTGGGCCCTTACGCCCTGGAGCGCAAACCCTACGACACCGGTCCCACCTGGCAGGACTACCTGGCACGCCACGAATCCCTGGGTGAGCTGGTCCGCATCCGCATCTACCTGCAGGCACGCGGAGCCGACCAGGAGGCGCGCGATTCGGTCGGCAACGCCGCCCAGCGGGAGGCCACCGCCTTGGACCGGTTCCGGCATCCGGGGGTGGTCCAGTTGAAGCTGTTCGATCCGTCGGCGCATTCGGCGGGCCCCGCACTCATCTTCCAGTTCCATCCCGACACCCTGCCGTTGGAGGAGTATCTCGCCCGCTATGGCGGGCTCCTCGCTCTCTCCGACCGGATGGGGCTGGTGCGCCAGCTCGTGGAGACCTTGCGGTCGGCGCACAAGTCACGGATCCATCACCGCGCGCTCACCGCGCATTCGATCCATGTGGTCCCGCGTCCCGGTGAGTCCGAGGAGCAACGCTGGCGCGCCCCGCGTCTGCAGATTTCCGATTGGCAGCTGGCGAAGACGCTACGTGCGGGCAGTGCTCATCCCGGCGGTCCCCGCCATTCCTCGACCACACTGTCGGTGCAGCATCTGTCCGCCGGCACCGAGGCGTATCTCGCACCGGAACTCACTGCACCCCGCCCGGATCCGATCGCCCTGGATGTCTACGGCCTGGGCATGCTCACTTTTCTGCTGGCTACCGGTACTGCTCCGGCGGCGACACAGGCCGAGTTGCTGGCCCGGTTCGAATCGGGTGAGTCACTGCGCCCCAGCGCATTGTTGGCGGGCCCGAACGACGATCTGGATCTGCTGGTGGCCGGTGCCACCGATTTCAAGCCGACCTTGCGGCTCGCATCGATGGACGAGTTCCTCGAACTGCTCGACGATGTGGACGAATCGTTGCAGCCGCCGGTGGAGAGCGAGCATCCGGAACCGGAGCCCGATCCCCTCGAGGCCGGTCCCGACGATGTGCTGGGCGACCGCTGGCAGGTGGTGCGCAGGCTCGGCACCGGGTCGACGAGCCGGGCGCTGCTGGTGCGTGATCTGCGGGCAGATCTCACCAAGCGCGGTGCGTATCCACTCGCCGTGCTGAAGGTGGCGCTCTCGGATGAACGCACCGACTACTTGGTGAAGGAAGCCGAGGTGCTGCGCCGGTTGCGGCCACATTCCGGGGTGATCACCCTGCTCGAGCCCGGCGTGGTGCAACTCGGCGGCCGGACCACGCTGGTGCTGGAGTATGTCGGCGATGAGCAGGTCGCGACCGAACCGGAGTCCGGTGGTAAACGGCGGCGCACCGAGGAGACGGTGGCGCGCCAGCTGCGCGATACCGGCCGTTTGCAGATCGACCAGCTCGAGCGCTACAGCGACTATCTGTTCGGCGCGATCGATTTCCTGGAAGGCGAAGGGATCTGGCATCGCGACCTGAAACCGGACAATATTGCGATCAGGGTGCGCCCCAACCGTACTCGCGAGCTGGTACTGATCGATTTCTCGCTCTCCTGGTATCCGGCAACTCAGGTGGAGGCCGGTACCGACGGCTACCTGGATCCGTTCATCGGCAAGCACATCATCCCCCGTTCTTCCTACGACTCGCACGCCGAGCGGTACGCCTTGGCGGTCACCCTGCACGAGATGGCGTCCGGTGAGCTGCCGAAGTGGGGGGACGGCAGTGCGCTGCCGCAGCAGCTCGACGCGGACGAATGGCCGTATCCGCAGATCGCCGCGGACGGTTTCGACCCCGCCCTGCGCGACGGGCTGGTCGCGTTCTTCCGTAAAGCGCTGCATCGCGATACCGCCCAGCGCTTCCCGGATCTGAAGCCGATGCGCGACAGCTGGCGTCAGATTTTCCTTGCCCTCATGCAGGCGGTACCGTCGCGCAGCCGCCACCCGGAGCAGGTATCCGAACGGGTCACTCCGGCGGAGGAACGGGAGCTCGCCGCCGAACAGGTCACCCGTGAAACCCATCTGTCCGCCGCCGGATTGTCACCCACCGCCGAACAGTTCCTCTACGGGCTGGAAGTGACCACGGTCGGTGAGCTGCTCGACTACGGCCAGCGTAGTCTCGTCACCGCCCGCGGCTTGGGCTACCTCACCCGCCGGGAGATCCAGCAACGGCAGAAGGAGTGGGGGCAGCGGCTCGGCAAGTTCGCCCCGGCCCCGCTCACCTCGGAGGCGCGCAAAGCGGCGAAGGCCGAATCCACCGCCCTGGCCGCCGATCTCGATGCGCTGTCGCTGGATAACCTGATCACCCGGTTCGTCCCCGAGCTCAAACCCGATGGCTCGAACGCAAACAAGGTGAACGCGGTGGCACGGCTGCTTCGAGTGCCCGGTGACAGCGATCTCCCCGAGCTGGGCACGTGGCCGACCCAGGCCGCAGTGGCAAAATCGCCCGGCCAGTCGTCGAGCGGTCTCAATCAGCTATTGAGGCAGGAGCGGCAACGCTGGAAACGCAATCCTGCCTTCCCTGCGCTGCGTGCGCAGGTTCTCGGCCTGCTCGCCGAATTCGGCCGCATCGCTTCGGCCACCGAACTCGCCGACGCGCTCACCGCGAGCCGCGGCACCCGTCTCGACAGCCGTCACGATCGCCGCGCGATGGGATCGGCGGTGTTGCGAGTGGTCGTCGAGGTCGAGCAGCTGGTGCCGGAGGAAAAAGCATTTTCGAGCCAGGTGCGCCGCGCAGGTGCCGGCACCGACGGCGCCGATGTGACGGTCCTGCTGGCACTCGAGGTGGATCAGGACACCGAACCCGACGCCCCCTCCTTCCACGGCCTCGTCCACTACGCGCAGCGCCTCGGCCGTATCGCCGACACCCTTGCTGCCGAGGAAACCCTCCCGACCGCCGCCACAGCACTGGAGCGGTTCGCAGCCGTGGACCGTCCGGCCGAATTCTCCTGGGACGAACGCCGTCTCGCCCAAATCGCGGTGGCCGCCTCCCGCACCGCCGCCGTAACTCCACGCCTCGAGGTGTATCCGCGGGCGCTGCCGCTGGTGCGCGCCATCCGCCTCACCCAGGCCGGTTTGATGACCTGGATTCCCGGTGTGCGCCCCGATCTGCAACCCGGCCTCGAGGTCAAGGACGTGCACGAACGTATCCGTGCCCGCTTCCCCGATCTCGCTATCGACGGCGAGGCAGGTCTGCCGACCGGGCCGGCGCTCACCAAGGCGTTACGCGATGCCGGTTTCGCCGTCCACCTGGCGACCCGGGCGAACACCCACCGCCATCGCTACCTCCCCGACCACACCGACACCCCTTCCAGCTATCACGCCACTTCCCTGCGCCGCACCACCGACACCGACCGCCCCACCCTCTCCCGCTACGCCCAGGACCCGCTGGTGGCCGCCGCCGCCCGCGCCGAGGACAGCCTCGAATCCGCCGCCGAGCGCGACGGGTTCCGCGTGCTCACCGTCGAATCCCGGCAGGTCCGCACCGCTGCCGACACCCTGGCCCGCCGGTTCGCGGCCCGCCCGCTCTCGGTGACCGAACTGTTCCTCACCGCCCTGCATGCCCTTGTCCCGCCGAGCACCAAACCCACCTGGGAGACGATCCTGCGCGCCGATATCGCCGCCCCCGGTTCCAAAGCGGCCGTGAAGTTCTCCGAATACGCCCGCACCGCGTGGAGCAGCGTGGAGCCGCACATCGCCGAACAGCTCCCCGGCGAGGGCCCCCTCCTGCTCACCGACGCCCACGTCTTCGCCCGCTACGGCGCGCTCGGCGTGCTCAGCCGCACCGTCGAACAGGCCCGCCGGGGCCGGGGCGCGGTATGGCTGCTGTGCCCACAGCCCGATGCCGAGCGCGACCCGCATCTGGGCACGGTGGCGGTGCCGTACCAATCGTCGCTGCACGAATGGATCCCGCTACCCGCGAGCTGGGTCCGCAATCTGCACCGCGCCACCGATACCGCGGCGGCACCCGACGCCGGCCAGGCGTCTGCGTAATCTCGTCCCGTAACCGTCTCCCGTACACAGGAGTTCAGCCCATGATCGATCGCGCCGCCCTGCTCGCCGACCTGAAGAAGCAGGTAGCGGCAGCCGAAAAAGATCTGGACGCCCAACTGAAACACCCTGCCCTCGCCGACACCCGCGCCCGCCTGCACGCGGAATGGGCCCGCGCCCGCGACCTGAAACGCACCGCCGCCACCGAAACTTCCTGGCTCGACGAACGCCGCACCCAGGTAGCAGTGGCATGGGTCCTGGGCACGGTCTTCGTCCGCTTCTGCGAAGACAACCATCTCATCGCCGACCCCTACCTCACCGGCCCCACCCCCGACCGCCGCGAACTCGCCCTCGCCCGCTACGACGCCTATGTGGAAACCGACCCCGACCCCACCTACCGCGGCTGGCTGGAACACGCCTTCGCCGAACTCGGGGCGGGGCAGGCGGGGAAACTGCTCTTCGACCCGGCCCACAATGCGCTCTACCAGGTTCCGCTCTCCCACGACGGGGCCCGGGATCTCATCGAGTTCTGGCGGGAACGGGACGAGCACGGAGTGCTGGTACACGATTTCACCGATCCGCTGGATGAGCAGGGGGTCAACGGATGGGATACGCGATTCCTCGGCGACCTCTACCAGGATCTCTCCGAAGACATCCGCAAGAACTACGCGCTGCTGCAAACACCGGAGTTCGTGGAGGAGTTCATTCTCGACCGAACGATGACGCCGGCTATCCGGGAGTTCGGGTTCGAGGAACTGAAGATGATCGACCCGACGTGCGGGTCGGGGCACTTCGTGCTCGGAGCATTTCGGCGTCTTGTTCATGTGTGGTCCACAATGCATCCCGCCAAAGATCCGCACGAGCGCGTTCGACGTGCACTGGAATCGGTCCACGGAGTGGACATCAATCCGTTTGCCGTCGCTATCGCCAGATTTAGGCTATTAGTCGCTGCTATGGCAGCGGCAAACGTTCGCACTCTGGACTTGAGTGCGCAATACGAATGGCCGATCCAGCTCGCTGTGGGCGACTCGCTAATTCAATCCCGGGAGCTGACCTTGATCGGCGAGAACAGTGACCCGTTTGCCGAGTTCTCATTCAGCACCGAAGACGTTAGTGAGCATCCGCGGATATTGGAAAACGGGCGATATCATGTCGTTGTCGGAAACCCCCCGTACATAACCCCAAAAGATCGCAATCTCAATAGCGAATACCGTCGAATCTATAAGGACGTCTGCTCGGGAAAGTACGCATTGTCTGTTCCATTCGCAGTTCGATTCTTTGAGCTCAGCAAGAAGGGGGACGACGATGGAATCGGATTCGGCCAGGTTGGACAGATTACCGCGAACTCATTCATGAAACGCGAGTTCGGCACAAAGTTGATCGAAGGATACTTCGCAAGCAGCGTCGAACTTACCGAAGTAATCGATACATCAGGCGCCTACATTCCCGGACATGGCACTCCAACAATCATTTTAATCGGTACTCGGCGTACCAACAGGCAACGTAGACCGACTATACGCACGGTCCGGAGTGTACAAGGCGAACCAACGACACCCGAAAAAGCAGAGAATGGTGTCGTCTGGCAGGCAATTAAGAATCAAATCGACCTCCCAGGATCAGTTAGTCAATGGATTTCGGTCGGAGACCTTGACCGCAAAGAATACTTCGCAAAGCAACCCTGGATCCTTCTCGCCGACGGCCTTGAAATGGTAAGGCAAATCGAGAAGGCGTCATCCACCTCACTGAAATACAACTGCGAATCGATTGGAATCACTAGCTTTACCCTGGAGGACGACCTCTACATCTTGTCGATCAAAAGTGCCGATCAATGGCGAATACCCCGAGAATACCGGAGGTCGATGGTAACCGGCGACCAGCTTCGCGACTGGTCGCAGGGCGCACATGATGATGCCGTGTTCCCATACGATAAAGAATTCAAAGCCGTTGATATTAGATCATCCCCTGAACTCCTCAAATACATGTGGCCAGCTCGAACCACAATATCCAGAAGTCTAATGTTTGGCGGTAAGACCAAGATCGACACCGGGCTCATGTGGTCGGAATACGGCCGCTTGACCAGCCGCAAGCTAAAAATTCCACTTTCTATTGCTTTTGCATTCATGGCTACCCATAACCATTTCGTTCTCGATCGAGGCGGGAAGGTTTTCAAACAGACTGCACCAGTAATCAAGTTGCATGAAGGAGTAAGCGAAGCAGAGCATATAGGATTGCTAGGCCTGCTCAATAGCTCGACGGCATGCTTCTGGTTAAAGATGGTCGGATACCCCAAGGGCGGTGATCCAATGGGCAGCTCAGGGGCACGCGTTAGTATTCACCCTTGGTCAGAGCGATATGAATTCTCCAGTGGTAGCATTGAGAACTTCCCAGTCCCCGATACTTTACCAGGCAGTATACCTGCCGAGCTGGACAAGATTGCCCAGAAAATGACTGATCTAGATCCGGAAAATCTTTTCAGCGTCAACATCCCGTCTGCCCACTCGATGCGGACAGCACGTACGAAATTCGACTCATTCCAACGCCAAATGATAACTCTCCAAGAAGAACTCGACTGGCATACATATGCAATTTACCACCTGAACGACGAAGACTTGCGGGCCCCGCGAGATGACTTGCCAGAACTTAAGCTTGGTGAACGCGCATTCGAGATAGTACTCGCGCGACAGGTTGCCGCAGGCGAAGCATCGGACGAATGGTTTAAGCGTCATGACTCTGTTGCCATCACCGAGTTGCCCTCGCACTGGTCGAGGCACTACAAGCGGGTGGTACAGCGGCGAATCGACACCATCGAGTCCAACCTGGCGATACGCATGATCGAGCGCCCAGAGTATAAGCGACGCTGGACTTCTGAGAATTGGGACACACGACAGAATAGGACCCTTCGGTCCTGGCTCCTTAACCGCATGGCATGCCGCGATGTCTGGTTCGACCAGCTCGACCAACCTCAACTTGCCTCTTTGCCACGGCTCACCGATCGACTTTCTCGCGACGAGAAGTTCGTCTCGGTAGCGACCCTGTACGCTCCGCACACGGCCCTGAAAAAGGTAATCTCGGACTTGATTACCCCGGAACACGTTCCAGCGGTCGCCGCGCTGCGGTACAAGCCGTCCGGCTTGAAGAAGCGTGCTGGCTGGGAACACGTCTGGGACCTCCAGCGCGCCGAGGATCGCGAACCCGACGGCGCCAAGAGGTTGGAAATCCGCAAATCCATCGCGGTCCCGCCGAAATACACCTCCGCCGATTTCATACGGACCTCCTACTGGCAGGCACGCGGCAAACTCGACGTCCCCAAGGAACGTTTCATCTCCTACGCCACCGCCAACACCCCCACCCCCGACCTGTACGGGTGGGCCGGCTGGGACCACCGGGAACAAGCCTTCGCCCTCGCCACCCACCTCACAAACACCGCACTGCCGACCGAGGAGATCACCCCACTTCTGACCGCCCTGCTCGAACTCCAACCCTGGCTCGACCAGTGGCACACGGAGGTCGACCCCGCCTACGGCCTTTCCCCCGCAGCCTTCCTCGCCTCCCACCGCCGCACCATCCAGGGCGAACACGGCCTAACCGACGACGACCTGCGAGCCTGGCGGCCACCGGCGGCGAGCCACGCGCGAGGCGGAAGAAAGAAAACCGCCACCGAAACTGCCTGACCATCTGTTGTACGTATCGGAAGGCGACCCGCGCTCCATGGCGGAGCGCGGGCCGTCGTTGGAACAGTTCGTCAAAAATCGCCACGGCGCAACGCGCCGGTGAAGGCATCCCATTCATCAGCGGCGAAGGCCAGAGCCGGGCCAGTAGGGTTCTTGGAGTCGCGGACACCGACCTCTCCACCGCGCAGGTGGGCTACCTCGACACATTCCTTACTAGCACCGCTGCGGCTGCTCTTGAACCAGCGGGCCCCGGACATGTCCACGTTCATACAAACTCCTTCGCAAGATCCCGGAATCTCTTCCGGCTGTCCTGTCCGTCCAGGGCTGCACCCCGGATGACCTGGTATGCATCACGGTACCGGCGCACCGTCAGCGGTTTATCGGCGTATAGGTCTCCAGTGAAACCTTCCACATAGACCACCGGGGGCTCGACCTGATTTCCCTTCCCGCCCGGCCCGAAATCCAATATGATGAACGACCCGATCTGGTCACCAGTGGGATAGCCCGCCGCGAACGGCAGCATTCGGATGCTTATGTTCGGTCGAGTGCTCGGGTCTGCGATCGCTTTGAGCTGGGCGCTCATGACCGTGCGAGATCCGACAGCCCGCCGCAATGCCGCTTCGTGCAACACCACGTTGTACTGAACCGGCCGAACCGAACGTTTCAGTAGGGCTTGGCGTTTGATACGCATCTGCACGCGACGATCGACCTCGGCAGCGCTACGGCTCGGGTGCCCGGTACGGATCAGCGCTCGTGCGTAGTCAGCCGTTTGCAACAAACCCGGCACCAATTCGGACTGGTACACAGTCAGATCGGTAGCAACCGTCTCGAGCCCGACGTACACGTCGAAGTTCTCCGGGATCAGATCCCCGTAGGAATGCCACCATTCCTCCGTATTCGCCTGCCGTGCAAGCCCGACCAGCGCCTCCACCAATTCCGGCTCCGCGTCGTAGATCCGGCACAGCTCCCGCACGTCCACATCGCGGACCTTGTCCACATGCCCTTTCTCCACCCGCTGCAACATGCTCGGGCTCCACTGGAGAAGATCCGCCGCCGTGGCGATCGTGTACCCCGCCCCGGTGCGCAACTCGCGTAGGTGCCGCCCCAACTGCCGTCGCGGAACCGTGGAACCCGCTGATGAACCCGACATCGAACACGCCCTCCCTCTATCACGGTGAATTTCCCCGGGATTCACAGTAATCGGTGCTCAGCGGCTATGGACAAGTTTCCTCGAGTATTCACCGAGGTTATTGGCGTGCCTGCGCCACCGTGGTGAGCTGGCATTACGCCGGGAGGACAACGTACGAGTCGCTCCCGCTGTCACCACCTCGTTCCCGCTTCGCGCCGGATCGAGCGCCCGCCTCTGTTCCCAGCCGAAAACATCGAGGTACCTATGCGTCCCGAGCTTCCGCCCCTGCCCACCCGTGAACCGTCCAATCCCGCTATGGCCGCTACCCTGCGCCTCTGGCACACACGCGAATCCTGGGTCACCGACGACCCGGCGATCCTGCGCCGCCTCGCCGACGGACTGCGCACCCTTCCCGACGAACACCCCACTGACGACTGCCGTTCCCGAGAACCCATCCGCGGACACGCCTACGCCCACCAGCTCATGGCCGCTCACGCCGGCCACGACTGCCCCCGCTAAACCACCGCCGCCCAGTACACGACCGGAATCCGCCCATGACCGACCCGACAACCCCCGCCCCTTTCGGCGACACCCCGGACACCCGCTGCGTCTTCTACCGCCGAGTCTGCGATCTCCCCGCCCGCCTGGACCCACCCGAACTCGGCCGCATCACCGTCCGCGCCGACCACATCGCCGCCCTCGTCATGCCGTCGGCCCTCGCCCACGCCGTCCACACCGACCTCCGGCACTGCCACCGCCACGACGCCATCCCCGACCTCGCCCCTGTCCTCGCGCACCCCCGCTCCGGCCGCTGGACCTTCCTCATCCGCCCCGACCTCCCCGACGACACCGCCCTGTTCACCGAACTCTTCCGCCTCCACATCACCCTCACCCACCCCGGCACCACCCTCACCCTCCCCTCACCCACCGACCGCGGCGCACACTTCCGCCGCTGGATCCATCTCCCCCACAACCCCTTCCGCCCCTCCGGCCATATCGTCCTCGACTCCCTCCGCGCCTGCACCGCCCGCACCGGCTGGCTGCGCACCCCCACCCCCGGACCCCGCCCATGACCTCACCTCGCCCCCATGAACCCGACCTCCACCTCAGCATCCACCTGCACGACCTGCGCCTCGACTACGCCGCTTGCCACACCGCCCACCACTTCCTCCACGAATGGCGCTCCCACCATCACTCCGACGCCGCCACCATCGTCCCTGGCCGCCCCACCGGCCTCCCCCGCCTCCCCAATGAACGCCTCTACCTCCACCACTGAACTCACAGCCACCTGCGTGTCCCAGAATTGTCATGACGGGCCCGTGCGAAATGCCAGCCGGCCGGCTCAACGTCTCCACCGCCCTGGTCGGCACTGAACACGCTCACTCCCAATACTTTTCGACCCTCCCACGGTAGAGTTACCCCGACTCCGGCGCGGTGGGGAGGAACGTGGGATATGGGGCAGCCACGGCTCGCAGGTAGCCTGCAGGTGCTCTTGGTGCTGGCGACGGCGTTACTCGGGATCGCGACCAACTACGCCACGAACCAGCCGTCGCCCCCGTTCGCACTGCGTCTCGTCCAGCAATACGCCGGACCCGCGATGATCGTCCTGCTGCTGGTACTCATCGCTGCCACCGTGCTGACCGTACGAACGCAACACCCGCGCCGCCTTTCCCGCCGGTGGGATCCCTCCCGCGCTCCCTATCCGGGCCTCGACTCCTACACCGCCGAGGAAGCGGCAGTGTTCTTCGGACGGGAAGAAGAGACCGAGGAACTGGTGGCCCGGATGCACGGCACGGGCCGGGACCGGTTCGTGGTCGTCGTGGGCGCATCCGGCAGCGGAAAATCATCACTGGTGCAGGCAGGGGTGGTGCCGCGGTTGGCCGAACGCCGCTGGACGGTGCTACCCGCTGTGACGCCGAGTAGCGACCCGGTCGCGGCCTTGTCCCGCGCCGCGGGTGGTGATGCCGCCCAATTGCGCCATGACAGCGAGGCATTCGCAGGCATGGTCGCCCGTGTCCGGCAGAACGCCGGGCACCCGAGGTCGAAGACACTGCTGGTGGTGGACCAGGGTGAGGAGTTGTTCACGCTGGCCGGCGAGCAGGAACGCGCACGATTTCTGCGCTGCGTCGATACCGCCGTGCGCGACGACCACCGGCTGTGGGTGATCCTGACGGTGCGCGTCGAGCATCTCGGCGATTTCCTCGATACCCCGTACGCCGGGCTGTTCCGGCGCCCACTCGCGTTGGGTGCGCTAACCGACGTGGAGCTGCGGTCCGCCATCACCGGGCCCGCGGAGCTGGTGGGTCTCGAATTCGCGCCCGGACTGGTCGACCGGATCCTCTCCGACGCCGCCACCGCCGATGCGCTCCCGCTACTCGCATATCTGCTCCAGGAGCTGTATCTCGCCGCCGGGCCGTCCCGTCGCGCGACATTCGAGCACTATCAGCGCCTCGGGGGTGTGGCCGGTTCGCTGTCGCGTCAGGCCGCCGAGGCCGTCGACAGACTCGGAGGACCGGACGCGGCGCCGCGGATCCTCCGGACGCTGCTGGAGTTCGTCACCATCGATGGTGAGCAGGCGTACCGGCGCCGCGTACCGCTCCCTGCGGCGGGGTCCGAGGAGCGCGAGATCATCGACGCTTTCGTCGATGCGCGTCTGCTGGTCACCGGAACTCTCGACGGCCGGCCGATCGCGCAGGCGGCGCACGAAGCGTTGTTCCGCCAGTGGGTACCGCTGCGCCAAGAAGTGGAAGCCCGCGCCGAACAACTCCGCCGCCGAGCCGAATTGGAACGGTGGGCCGGTGATTGGGAACAAGCCGGACGCAACCCCGACTACCTGCTCACCGGTGACCGGTTGGAATCGGCTCAGCAGTGGATCCGCGACCATCCGGCACTGGCCGGGGCAGCCGTCACGGCCTTCGTCGAAGAATCCGCCCGCCGGGACGCCGCATTCCTGCGGAGAGTGTCGGAGGGGATCAGCGAATACGTGCTGACCCACGTCGAGGACTACCCCGATCTGTCGGTGCTGCTGTGCCTTGCCGCGCTGGCCGAATGCCCGCCGACACCGGTCGCCACTCGGGCGCTGATGGCTGTGCTGGCACATCACCGGCTTCTCGGTGTGCTCGACCAGCACACCGACGCCGTGCGCAATGTCGCCTGGTCGCCGGACGGCCGGTTCATCGCGACAGCATCGCGTGACAGCACCGCACGCCTGTGGTCGGCCGACTCACGACAGTGCATCCGAACCCTCGACGGGCATCGCGGCATGGTCGAAATGGTCGCCTGGTCACCCGATGCGGCACGCGTGGTCACGGTCTCCCGCGACCGGACCGCCCGGATATGGGACACCACAACGGGCGAAGTCCTGGCCGAACTCGCGGCCGGCGACGACATATCCCGGGCCGTGGCCTGGTCTCCCGACGGCACAGTGATCGCCACCGGATCCCGGGACCGTGTGATCCGGCTCTGGAACACCGAGTTCTATACCCTGCACGCCGAACTCACCGGGCACACCGACAACATACTCGGGCTGGCCTTCAGTCCCGACGGCACGCGACTGGCCAGCGGCTGCCACGACCGCACAGTCCGCATCTGGGACCTGGCGGACCACACCGCCGTCGTACTCGAAGGACATGAGGACTTCGTCGAAGGCGTCGCCTGGTCCCCCGACGGCACACGACTCGCCTCGGCAAGTGGGGATGCAACCGTGCGAATCTGGGACGCGGTCACCGGAGCCCAGTCGATGCTGCTGCGGTGTCACCAGGACAGAGCGTGGAACTGCGCGTGGTCACCGGACGGTTCGATGCTGGCCACCTGCGGCGCCGACGGGACTGCTCGTGTCTGGAACCCGCTGAACGCCGAGGAGAAGTTCGTCCTGCGCGGACATACCGGTGATGTGTGGGCGATCCGCTGGGCTCCGGACGGATCCGCCCTGGTGACCGGTGGAGCCGACGGGACCGCACGTGTGTGGGCGTTCTCCCCGCGAGGAGCCGAGAGCCGCCAGGTAACCGGGCACCGCGGGCCTGTGTATCGCGCCGTGCCCAAGGGTGATTCGGTCGTCACCGTCGGTGCCGACGCGACGATCCGCGAATCGGATCCGGCGGCGGAACAACCGTCACGGGAGGTCGCCCATCACCTCGAGCCGGTGCTCGATATTTCGGCGACACCGGAATACGCGACCACCTGCGCCAAGGATTCGACAGTCGCCCTCTGGCGTGCCGACACCGAATGGACACGCCTGGCCACCATCGACACCGAGATGATCTGCGAAGCCGCTCAACTGTCCCCCGACGGCCGATACATCGCCTACGCGGGACACGACCGTTGCCTCTACATCGCCTTCTCGACGCCCTCGCCCGCATCGGTCCGGGTGAACCACCACACCGACTGGATCACCGCACTTGCATGGTCGCCTACCAGCCAGTACCTGGCGACGGTCTCGGACGACCGCACCGGCGCCGTGTGGCGGGTGACGTCAACCCCCGAAGGCCCGCATGCCGAACTCGTGACAACCCTCGTCGGGCATGGCAACTGGCTCGATTCCGTCGCCTGGTCGCCCGACGAGTCGCACCTGGTCACCGGCAGTGCCGATCACACCGCTCGGCTGTGGAGCAGGGCGACAGGAGAATCGACCGCGGTCCTACGCGGACACACCGCAAGGGTCAAAGGTGTCGCGTGGTCGCCCGACGGCACCCGGATCGCGACGGGTTCCTACGACCGCACTGTCCGCCTCTGGGACGCCCGGACACACCACGAGATCGGAGTCATCGGCTTCCACCGGGACCGGATCACCGATGTCGAGTGGATGTCCTCCGCAGACCACGTGATCACCGCATCCTTCGACAGCACGGCGCGCATCTGGCCGGTCGACGTAGACCTGGAGGAACTCCGGGTCCGAGCCAGGGCGCGAGCATATCGACCATTGACGCCGGAAGAACGTTCGGCGCATCTGCTTCCAGCTCACTGAACCGGATCGACGACCCTCACCTCACGGCCGACGAGGTACTGCGCCGGATCGAGCCCGAGCGCTTCCCGTTTCGGCGAGGCCCAGTAGCGTTCGTTCACTTCCTCGAACGTGTCCTCGCCCTCGTAGGAGATCAGCCAGATGAACTGGCTGCGTTCGTGGTCGAGCCAAGCTCCCCCGATCTCGAAACCGAGTTCGAGCCGTAGCGGCACCACCAGATCCCGCCACTTGCGGACCCACTCGTCGAGAAGCCCATCCCGGATCGTGTAGGTCCGCAGTTGCGTCGTACGAGGCATATCCGTCCCTTCGCCACCATCGCAGTTCGTTACGACCACACGCGGTCGCTCGTCCTGTACCAGGCTGAGATGAGCCACCTTACGTGACCGCTGCTTGTGGGACTGGGCTACATCAAGCAACCCCGGCAGCCGACATCGCGCACTCCTTCTCCCGGCTGATCGCCGGGACACAAGCCACCGGTCGCCTTCCGATTCGTTTCCGCTGGCTTTCCGATTAGATTCGCTTTTGATTCGCTTTCGCACGTATAGTTGCCTCGCAATAAGGAAAGCCCCGGCCACTGGGAGTGGCCGGGGCTGTATCTGACCTTGGTCTGGCAAAAGAACGCTAGGTCAGAACCGCCTGGCAACCGTCGACTCGGAGACCCGGGTCGACGGGCTGCTGGTCGTTATGGCATGGAGCCAGCACGACCATCAGCGGTACCAGCAGATTCCCGAGTACGGACACCCCCGTGGTCACCGCAACCGTAACGGCTGCCGATGCCGCGGCAGTGATAACCGCTGTCACGAGATCCCGCCTTACCCGTCCACCGTCTTCGCGGTCGCCGGGCTTCTTCTCGCTCATACCTGTCCTTTCCGATCTGTCCAGTGCACTCCGGTAGTGCGTCGTTTGGCTACAGATCGGAGGAGGACTCGGCGCTGAGCTTCCACAGCCTACGCAATTATCCTCGAATCACCCAACCCAGGAATCGGATTCGTGGTACGCCGGTCCAGATATGGCGCGAGAAAGTCGGCTCACCGGCCCGCCACCGACCGGCCGTGCCGATCCGGCAGCATCCCGCGGGGCGATCGGTCATCGTCGACGACGTGAAATCAAATAGGGGATTCCGGCCGCAACCGCGCAGACCGCGACGACGGGGACGGTAACCAACAGGACCGCGAGAATCGGATATACCGAGTACGGCACTGCAACCGCCGATATTGCCACAACCAGCGCCACTCCGATCTGCCGAACGACACCACGGGGCACGGACAGGATTGCACCGAAAACCATCCCCGCCAGGGCCGGCAAGGGCCACCCTGGGCTGTCGGAACCGCCCACCACAGATACCACAACGAACAGCACGGGGAACATCACGACTACGGTCACGAAGCCGACCGGACCGAACCAACCAGGTGTAGGATGCTCATCCCTTCCAGCATCCCTAAATGAACAAACCAGTTCGTGCCCCGAAACTCCGACGAGGAGCACCTGCACAGCCGCACCGACGCCACGCTTGACCGCGCCGTCCCGCGTCGAAGCGGCAGAGACCCTCCGATCAGTTTCCGAATACTTTCCCGAATAATTCGCTTCGGATTCGCTTTCACCCGTATGATCAGCCGCGCAGAAGAAGGCCCCGACCACTTGTGGTGACCGTGATACACGAATTTCCCAAGCAGAACCGTGGATTCACCACGCAGTAGCCGGTCGGCGACGAGTCCGGGATTGCGCCGGGCCTTCTCCGGTGAGAGCATCCCGCTGAAGGACGTCAGCCCCGGCCCTCCCCGGACAAAGGTGCTATATCCGAATCGCTCAATGTCAGGATCCCGAGCGTGCTTCCGTCCTCGGCAACGAATTCGACCTCGTAATAGACCTCCAGCGGAGCAGTTCCGTAGACGGCGACTACCGCGCCAACAGCACCTGCGAGGATCTCGTGTCCCCCGACTTCCGGCCAGAACGACCCACTGTCCGGGGACAACGCACGCAGCAACTCCACCACCGCGCCCTCGTTGTACACGATGCTGCTCCATCTCATCTCAGCGTTGACGTTTCTCTGTGCTGCACTTGTGCGCCCGGACGGTGCGAGAGACCGCACCAGCAGCCGTCAGCGCTTATCCTCCCGCCTCCGTCGCCACAGCGGATAGGGCGCGCCTCCCGCGACAGCACACAACAGAGCAAAGGGAGCTACGAACAGCAGGACGGCCATGATCGGATAGATCCACAGCTGGATGGGCACCGCCAAGCCCGCCTCCAGGAGTCCGATACCGGTCTGTCGAGCAGTTCTGCCGATCGCGACCATCGCCAGCGATAGTGCCCCGAGTCCCGGCCACAGCAGTCCTGGAACAAGGGACTCGTCGGTCTTCAGCAGCCAGGAGGAATTCGACCCCATCGGGCGCGCCCACAGACGAGAGCAGCGCGCCCAGCGCGAACGCGAACGAATAATCGAGCGTGAATACCGGCGGGAACGCGGGAACGACAGTGTCGCTGCGGCCCAGTACCATTCGGCAGTTTCGCGGTTCGACCGCTGATCAGCTATGACGCCCAAGTAACGACCATCATGAGCGAATACAGAACCGCTGTCGTGGCAATAGCTACGATCAAACCGACCCCAACCTGCCTGGGCCTTCCCCGAAACAGGCACAGCGCCGCTGCGAGAATAATTTCGATACCGTACATTCCGGCAAAAAATACAGCCAGGATCGGGAGAACAGTGATCGGCACGATGTTGATGAACATGAACAGCAGTGCCGTAATCCAGGTAGCTTTTCCGAAAGTGGATTGTGAGCGTTCCGGAAGAGCTCGTTGCTCGTGTGAGATCACCTCATCCACCTGCTGCCCACGAAAGTACCGAGATCGTTACAGCTGAGATCGCCCACAGTGCAGCAGTACCTGCTGTCGCGCAATCCAGGCCGCGGTTCGACCCCCACCGCCACCGGACTATTCCCGCAACAGTCAGGCTTATAGCTGCAACGATGAAATAGGCGGTTGTCGGAATTGCCCCGTAATCCCGCTCTCGAATACCGCGCAGGCTCAGCAGCAGAACAACTTGCACAATAAATAGAATACCTGTGGCCAACGTCGCCGTACGCCAGAGATCACCGCCGTGATCTATTGGTCCCCTCACGCTACCCCCGGAGGCAAGGACACAGGGGGGACGGTCGGGGCCGACTCCACCGGGCCGAAGGAAACAGAAGGCATTTCACCACCCGGTGCAGGAACATCGTATTCAAGATTCCAGCCATCCGGTTCGTTGAAATCACTGAATGCTTCACCGCCGCGCGGACCGACCTCATGATGGAACGGCAAGTTCATTGCCGGTCCCAGAGAATTTCCTACCACCGCAGGGTCGGTGACGACCGTCCGGGAGTCACCGTTGGGAAAGTCCTGATAGGCTTCCAGTGATGGGTAATCGGTCCGAGTGCCATTGACTTCGACACCGTTATTTGTCGGGGTGAAAACGAGATCACCGTTCACGGTCACCGAATTGTCACCGAGATCTCCGGAGCCCGGTGGGGCAAAGGGATTGGACGCTGAGTACTTGACTCTCACCGAGCCGTCCTCGTTCTGCCACACCTGCCCCTCCGGGGTGGCCACCTTCACGTCCCCGTAGCCGCCGTCATCATCCTGAGCGACTGTGGGGTTCTGGCGCATGACTACGATCCCGTTCTCGTAGTCGATGTACGTGGCAACCCTGGTGTGCTCCGGATCGAAGTCGGGGTCGGTGGACCGATCGTCACCGAAATCCCGAGCAAACGGGTTTGTGGATTCGCCCCCATGGAAAGGGTTGCTCACGTCCCGCTGTTCGATGTATTGGCCGACTCTGACGACACCTTGCCCAGGGACCGGATTTATCCGTACCACCTGGATCTCAGGGCCCACCCCTTGATACTTCGGGCCATAGCTGTTCGGGTTCAGGACTTCGGCTGTTGCCCAGTCCGTAGGGCTCGTGGGCGGTCTGCCGAACATCTGCTGAAATGCCGCAGCGGAGGTGCGAACCCGCTCCGGGTCGGCGCGACTATTATCCGTCTTCGCGTCTTGGATTGCCGTGTTCGATGCGGCGAGAGTTGATTCCGGTGCCAGTTGACAGAGAAGATCGTTGGCCGCCGAGATCTCCTTACCCCATTTCTGATCGGCTGAGTTCAGCGAGTCGACCAGCCCTGCCAGTCGAGACAGTTGAATTCCCGCTTCCGAGTCCTGATCTTCGATACCGGATATGGTCCAGTCGTCGGCCACGGTTACCGGTGGGTGAGCGTAGTTGTTGAGGATCGACTTTATCTCCGATACCGGGTATTCTATATCGCGAACCGCACCCGCGCAGGCCGATCCCAGGTCGTCGTAGGCAGTTGCGATTGACCGTATCTGCGCCTGATCCCTATCGGCTCGATCGCCGGCCGCCGTTGCTGCGTCACCATCCCACCGCAGATCATTATGAATGGCATTGTACATCGAGTCCGATGTCTTCAAAATCGCATCAGCGATACTTTCGGCACGGCCGGCGATGCCCGCAAGACCTGACAGATCGAGTGCGCGCACTTCGCTGGGGGTTGGCATTATCGGATCCCCGCATTGATATCCCCCGCCGCCGCGAGCCGGCCGGCCACATCTTCATCGGCGCCGTTGAATGTGTCAGCAGAGACCATGAGCAGAGCAGAAAACTGGTTGTACCTCGCCTTCAGTACCTCCTTCGCTCGGGTGCTCGCGGCATTCGATTTCGACAATGCAGCACCGACAGATGTTGCTCTCAGGCTGTTCGACACCGGATCCGCATCCAGGCGTGGTGCTCTGTCGATCTCGAGTGGAAGAAGCGCGAGAGATCCTGCGGTGGCGCGCAGAGACTCCGGGTCGATTTCGAGCGGCATGAATCCCCCTTCTGGCAGCTGGCACGAAGATATCACGCGTTATATCCCGGCTGCTGCCATCCCGCTGAGGCGGTTGGTGATGCCGAAACGCTTCGGGGTCACGATCGGTAACGTTCGTCCGGTGGTCGCGACGTACCATGCAGTGCGGGTACGGAGGCCGAGTCACCACGCGCTCGGGATCGCGCACAGGGGCGGCTCCGCACACCGAGTACCGCCGGATCAGGGAGGGAAGTGCATGGCTCAGCAGCCGCTGTTGCGGGAGTTGATCGATATCAGGGAGTCGATCAGCACCTCCGATTTCGTGCTCGAGCTGGCGAAAGCGGTCACCGACGAGGGCCACCGGGCGCAGGCATTACGCGACTACGTCGTGACCGATCGGCTGGCCGGCAACTTCGACGAAGCGCTCTCGCTGATCAAATCGGCGCTCGACGGGAACACCTCCAAACCCGCCTACCTGCACGGTTCCTTCGGTGCCGGCAAATCGCATTTCATGGCGGTGCTCTACGCGTTGGTCCACGGCGACACCGCCGCCCGCAGCCGGACGGAGTTCGATCAGCTGCTCACCAAACACTCCTGGCTGCTCGACGGTGACAAGAAGTTCCTGATGGTCCCGTATCACATGATCGGCGCCAAAACGATGGAACAGCGGGTGCTCGGAGGCTACGTCGACCACGTGCAACGGCTACACCCGGAGGCTTCGGTACCGCTGGTGTACCGCACCGACGCGCTGTTCACCAGTCTGCGTCACCTTCGGGAAACCATGGGCGAGAGCGCTTTTCTCGCCGCACTCAACCGGAATTCGGCAGGTGGGGAGGAAGACGAGTGGGGGGATTCCGATTCACCGGCGTTCTGGACCACCGACAACCTCGACCTGGCGCTCTCGGCCGCCGAGTACTACGACGACGGCCGGGAAGACCGGTCCGCGCCGAAACCCAATCTCGTGGAGCCCGCCGCTCCCCAGGATTTCCGGGGCAAGCTCGTCAACGACGCCACCATTACCCTGCTCCCCGGTTTCATCCGGGACGCCGCCGAGAACGAACAGGGCTTCGTCTCGCTCGACGCCGGGCTGGGGGTGATCTCCCAGCACGCGAAATCCCTCGGCTACGACGGGTTGATCCTGTTTCTCGACGAACTGATCCTCTGGCTCGCCGGACTGATCCACGACCAGAAATTCGTCTCGAACGAAGCCGGGAAGATCACCAATCTGAAAGAGGGCGGTGACACCCGGCGGGCCATCCCGATCGTCTCCTTCATCGCCCGCCAGCGTGACCTGCGTGAACTCGTCGGCGAGGAATTGTCCGGCGCGGCCGAAACCTCCATCCAGGACACGCTGAACCTCGCCTCCGGCCGGTTCGATGTGATCCGGCTCGAAGACCGCAACCTGCCCGAGATCGCCCGGACACGGTTGCTGCGCCCGCGCGGCGACGAAGCCGCGGCACAGATCGACGCCGCGTTCGAGCGCACCAAGAAGCTCGGCCCGCAGGTCTGGGACACGCTGCTGGGGTCGGATAAGGGCACCACAGGCGCCGACGAGTCGTCGTTCCGGCTCAGCTACCCGTTCTCCCCCGCGTTCCTCGACACACTGGTGCATATCTCGGCGGCCCTGCAGCGGTCTCGTACCGGCCTCAAGATCATGGGCCAGCTGCTCGCCGATCACCGCGACGATCTGCGCCTCGGCGATCTGGTGCCGGTGGGCGACCTGTACGAGCAGCTCGCCCGCGGCGGCGACCGGCCGTTCACAGCAGATAAGAAGGTCCTGTTCGATGCCGCCGACAAGCTGTATCGCACCCGGCTGCGGCCCTATCTACTCGACTCGCAGGAACTCACGGAAGACGATATCCGCGCCTACCGGACCGGCCGAGCCCACGCCGACGCGCAGACAGCCGGGCGGTGTCGTCAGTTCATCGGGCAGAACCGGCTGATCTGCACCATCCTGCTCGCCGCACTCGCCCCCACCGTGCCCGCGCTGCGCGAACTCACCATCCGGCGACTCGCGGCACTCAACCACGGTTCCGTGGTGACTCCGATCCCGGGCGCCGAGGTCGGGATCATCCAGGGCCGGGTGGAGGAATGGGCGGGCCGGTTCCCGGAGATCAAAAAGGTCGGCACCGAGACCAATCCGGCCGTGCGGCTGGAGCTCTCAGGGGTCGATGTCGATTCCGTGATCGCGAACGCCCAGGTGAACGATAATGCGAACAACCGGGCAAGCCTGGCGAAACAACTGCTGATCGAAGA
The DNA here is from genome assembly GCF_035956715.1 of Nocardia sp. NBC_01329. Lineage (NCBI taxonomy): Bacteria > Bacillati > Actinomycetota > Actinomycetes > Mycobacteriales > Nocardiaceae > Nocardia > Nocardia sp. NBC_01329. The sequence continues at coordinate 3,386,658 of NZ_CP108381.1, forward strand.
ACTCGGAATCACCGAGGTCGGTGGGCACGCCGGTGACGAACTGCGCTTCACCTGGCGCGGTTCGGAGCGGGTGGCCGAAGTGATCTTCGGCAACGTCTCCGACGAAGACACGCTCCCCGATCACGATCTGCAACCCACCATCGAGGGCCGCTGGCGGATCGTCATCGACCTGCCCTACGACGAGGGCCCGCGCACCCCGATCGAAGACGCCAACCGGATGCGGGCACTGCGGGAACGCCAGCAGGACAACCCGGCACGCGCGGTGGCCTGGCTGCCCACCCACCTGTCCAAGAAACGCCGCGCCGACTTCGGCCGGCTCGTGGTGATCGACAAAGCGCTGGCCGACGAGCACCGGTTCGACACCCAGTACGCTCAGCATCTCAACGCCGATAACCGCGCCGCCGCGAAACAACTGCTGCAGTCGCAGCGCGAAACCCTGCGCGGCCAGCTGAAAGCCGTCTTCAAACAGGCCTACGGACTGGCCGAGAAGATCGATGTCACCACCGAAATCGAACAGCACTTCCATCCGCTGCCCGAGGTAGCCGACCTGACACTGCCTATCGGTCAGTCCATGCGCGAGGGGATTCGCGATATCGCCGGGAAGCTGATGGCCCACCAGTTCCCCGACCACCCGGATCTGGATCCCGACCGCACCGGTGCCGGGGTCCGCGCGGCCGATACGAAAACCGTTCTCACTCACATTCGTTCAGCCGCCGAATCGCGGGACGGGCGCGTGGAGGTGCCCGCGAAGGACCGGGCGCTGATGCGGCGCCTGGCCCAGCCGCTGGGGCTCGGACAGCAGAAGGAAGCGTATTTCGAACTGTCTCGGCGATGGGTCGAGCATTTCAAGCAATCGGCGCAAACGCACGGCAGCACCGGTGATCTGACGGTGATCTCGCTCGGCGATTGGACCGACCTGCCGAACCCGCGCGGTCTGGAACCACACGTCAAGAACTTGGTGATCGCCGCGTTCGCGGAAATGGACGACCGGGTCTGGGTGCGCGGCGGCTCACCCTTGCCGGATTCCCCCGAACTCCATCAGATCCGCACCGCCACCGACGCGCTGCGTACTCAGCCGCTCCCCGAGGAATCGGTCTGGGAGACCGCGCGGCAGCGTTTCGAGGTGCTGTTCGGCGCCAAAACTCCCACCTTGCGCCGCGGACGACTCGTACATCAGCTTGCCCGCCAGATCACCGAAGCGGCAGGGCGGCACCGCGATCCGGCGCTGCGCCTGGTGGAGCAACTGGAGAAGCACGCAGAATTCCTGGGCCTCGACGATACCGACGCCACCGGCCGGCTCGCACTGGCCCGCCGCAGCACAGAACTGCTCCAGGCAGTGGCGGGCGGTGCCGGCGGTGCGGCCGCGGCGAAGAAGACCATCGAAACATTCGCCGCGGTAGAGCTGCCCGCGGTGAGCGTGGACCGTTACGGCACCTCCCTCGCCACCGCCGATGCCGTCGCGGCTGCCCTCGCCCAGGCGAGCTGGGACACGCTGAAAATGGGCGAGTATCTGGGTCCGGAAGGTGCGGCGCTGCTCGATTCGCTGCGCAACACCGCACGCACCGATCAGCGCACCGCCGATCTCGTTGCGGCCCTGCGTTCGGTGACCACGCAGATCACCGAACTCGCGGCCGTGCGCGCTCGTGCCGCGGCACGAGCCGAACCACCCGCTGCGGCGCCCGCACCTCCAGTGCCGCGGGCGACCGATATCGCACTCGATACCGACACCAGTCATCCGCAAGTTCCAGCGGCCGATACCGGCGCACCCGCCGCAGCCCCGCGACGCAGTGGGTCGCACCGGGGGACAGCACGGACCGCTGCCGCCGAACTGAGCGCGGAACTCGCTGCCCTGGAGCCAGGTGCCACGATCGAAATCAGCTGGCGGGTGGTGGAATGACGGTATCGGCCGGCGGTACCGCCCTGCGATTGGCCGGCAACACGATCGCCCAATACCTGAGCACGCGGGCCGGACTCGCCAACTCCCTGCACGGCTCGGGCGCCCAGGTTCTCTTACTGCGGGGAGAACCCTTGTGGGACGGCGATGCCGAACTACCTGTGGGGGAAGGTCGCGCCCGAATCATCGTGGCCCCCTCACCGCTCGCGGTTCACGAGCAGGTCCTCACTCATACGAGTGGCTCCCGGAGCGGCCTGCTGGTGGTGCTCACCGATGCAGAGGAACAGGAACTCGATCCGGCGATCCTGGTCCGCTCCTACCGTGGCCGGATCCACGCGGTGGACCGGTGGGAGATCGTCGCAGAGGCATTCGGCGCGACCACAGTGGACGCCGGCCTGAAGAGGGAGGAGTGGGCGTGCGAAGCACTTCTCGACGCCGCCGGTCCCACTGGCTGGCGGGCCACGGCTCCCACCGCGGTACTCGGCCGTGAACACGCGCTCGCTGCTCTCGCGATCCGCCGCCTGCGGTTGGATACGACCGGACGGATCGACCCGGAAACGCTGCTCGCCTGGTCACAGCGCCCGGGGATGCCGGAACTGCTCACCACTCTGCGGCCGGCCGAATGCGAAGGGCTCAGTGCGTTCCTCGGCGAAGCGGAGCAGGGTGGCGCGACGGGCCGCGTGCTCACCGCGCTGATCCGGGCGGGGCACGGCGCCGAATCCCTGGCTTACGGACTGCTGTGCGCGGCGCTGTGGCAGCACGCATCCGCCGACAACGATACCTACCGGGCCCGCGGACGCATGGAACGCTGGCTCGGCGAACCCCCACCGACGGCAGGCGCCGCCCTCGACGCCGTACTCGCCGGTTACGGCACCACCTGCGAGAACTATCTGCGCATCCAGCTCACCCGGGCCCGCATCCCCACCGATGACCCCGACGGCGGCCCGGACCGCGTCGTGCAGGAGGCGCGCCGGATCACCGATACCGCACTGCGGCAGGCCGAGACACTGGTCCGCCAGTTCGGGGCGCAATCCGCCGCGGCGGCGAGCCCCACCCTGCGGTCCGGCCTGGACGCACTGTTCACCGCGGCCGGGGCGGCACTCGTACGGGACGCACCCGAGGAGATCGACGCCGCGGTCCGGGCGCTGCGTGCGCATGCCTGCACGCCGGATCACCGGACCCGCTTCCGGCGGGTCGTGATGGCTGCCCGCCTCACCCGATGGCTGGCCACCGAACCCGACCCGACCGCGGATTCCGTCGCTTCCGCCCTGCACCATCAGATTACCGATACCGCCTGGGCCGATCGCGCGCTCGACTACCTCGAAGCCGGCGGCGACGACGATCCCGGCCTGCGTATGGCGTACACCGCGCTCGCCGATCGGGTGCGCATACTCCGGCGCGAATTCGACTACGAGTTCTCCCGCACCCTCGCGGGCTGGACATCCTCGGGTGCGGCTCCCGGTGAGCTGCTGACCGTGGAAGATTTCCTGGATCGGGTGGTCGCACCTGTGGCCGCCGACAGGCGGGTGCTGCTCATCGTGATCGACGGTATGAGCGCGGCCATCGCCACCCGGATCGCTCAGCAGATGCCGGCGAACTTCAGCGAGTTCGACCCGCACCCCACCCCCGCACCGCCGGGTCACCGCAGGGCCATGGCTGCCGCGCTGCCCTCGCTGACCGCCGTCTCGCGGACCTCACTGTTCGCAGGGAAGCTGATGCAGGGTGACCAGGACGACGAGAAGCGGCTCTTCCCGAAACATCCGTTCCGCGGCTCCGGTACGGCGGCGGTGTTCCACAAGAATGATCTGCGCGCGGTGGATTCCGGCGACCGGTTCGGACCGGAATTGCTGACCGCCCTGAGCGATCCCGGTATGCACGTTGCGGTGGTGCTCAACACCGTCGACGACCGGCTCGCCAAAGAACACAAACCGGACGACGCAGACTGGCGCATCGAAGAGATCGGCGACCTGCAGGCGCTGCTCACCATCGCCGCCGCCCAGGAGATGACGGTGCTGATCACCAGCGACCACGGCCACGTCATCGACCGGCACGGTGTGAAAGTGGACGGCACCGGTGTCGAGTCCGCACGGCACCGCATCGCGGCCGCGCCGGACCGTCTCGGCGAAATGGAGGTCACGCTGAGCGGGCCCCGCGTGGTGTGGGACGGCAGATCCGGGGCGAGCATCGTCGCCCTGTGGGATACCGACTCGCGCTACACCGCGCAGAAAGCGGGATACCACGGCGGGGCCGCGCTCGCCGAGATCACCATCCCGATCCTGGCCTACGCCCCGTTCGGCACCAAACCGCCCAACGGGAAACAGATCCTGGCCGAGCGCGCTCCGGACTGGTGGACCGGCGAAGTCCCGGATCTGCCCGCACCGCCCGTCCCGACCGCGCAGACACGACGCACCACGAACCGCCAGATCGCCCAGAACAACACCGACCAGATGAGCTTCGAAATTCCGGCCGGCTCCCCCGACATTGTCAGCGCCGGAACCGCTCCCGATGACCTGGTGGATCGGCTGCTGGCTTCCGAGGTCTACGAGGTACAACTCGGACAACCCGCTCGGAAACCACCGGCCGCGAAACTCGAGGCCGCGATCCGCGCTCTACTCGAGGGGCCACAGCCGATCACTGCCCTCGCACAACGCGCCGGGTACCCGGTCGCCCGGGCCGCCGGATTCGCGGCGATCCTCAAACAGGTGCTCAATGTCGACAGTGTCGAGGTCCTGGAACCGTTGAAAGACGGCCGTACCCTGCGGTTGAACACCAAGCTCTTGCGTGAGCAGTTCGAGCTGTGACCATGTATCCGGAACCGATCTCCGGGCCGGAGCCCCGCCACGCTGCAGCCCGGGGCGGGTCGCCGGACATGCGAGACTGGCACAGTGAGTAGTCCGAAGACCGGCGAGGTCAGCGCGGTCCGCCGGCGCGCCGTCATCGATGCGCTCCGGCGCGGAGCTGTCCCCGACAGCGGCCTGGATCTGCTCGCCACCGGCCTCGGACGATTCGAGGCGGCCATCGATGCCGAACTCGATGTGATCGAATCCGGGGGCGCGGTATTCAAGGCGGTCCGCGGCGAATACGGTTCCGGTAAAACGTTCTTCGCGCGATGGGTCGGCGAACAGGCGAAACGGCGCAATCTCGCCGTCGCCGAAGTGCAGATCTCCGAAACCGAAACGCCCCTGCACAAACTGGAGACCGTGTATCGGCGGCTCACCGAACGGCTCACCACCACCAGCTTCCCGCCGAGTGCGCTGCGATCGGTGATCGACGCCTGGTTCTACGCGCTCGAAGAGGACGCGCTGGCTGCCGGTGCAACCGATGACGGTCTCGATGCGGCAGTCGACGAACTGATGGACGCCCGGCTGGTCGAGGTATCGCGGCACGCGCCCTCGTTCGCGGCCGCCCTTCGCGGCTACCACAGCGCATTACTCGCCGGCGACGAGCCGACTGCGGCCGCGGTCCTCGCCTGGCTCGGCGGACAACCCAACGTCGCCGCGTCGGCCCGCCGGGCTGCCGGTGTGCGAGGTGATCTCGACCATTTCGGCGCCTTCGGCTTCCTACAGGGTCTGCTCACTGTCCTACGGGACAGCGGCCATTGTGGACTGCTGCTGGTGCTCGATGAAGTGGAGACCCTGCAGCGGGTACGTTCCGATGCTCGGGACAAGGCTCTCAATGCGCTGCGTCAACTGATCGACGAAGTGCACTCCGGCCGGTTTCCCGGCTTGTATCTACTGATCACCGGGACGCCCGCCTTCTTCGACGGTCAGCAGGGGGTCCAGCGGCTCGCTCCGCTGGCGCAGCGCGTCGCCACCGATTTCACCACCGATGCCCGCTTCGACAACCCCCGTGCGGTACAGCTACGGCTGCCCGGGTTCACCAAGGAATCACTGACGGCATTGGGTAAGCGGATCCGGAACCTGTACGCCGAGGGCAGCAGCAACGCCGACCGGATCGGCCGGGTAGCCGACGACGCCTACATCGCCGACCTGGCCCGAGCGGTTACGGGAAACCTCGGCGGCAAGGTGGGCGTGGCACCTAGACTTTTCCTGAAGAAGCTCGTCGGCGATGTACTGGACCGCATCGACCAATTCCCGGATTTCGACCCCCGCGAACACTACCGGCTCACGATGGACACTGCCGAACTCACCGAGACCGAACGGAATCTCGTCCGCGCCGAAGATATCGACCTCGACGTATGAGCGAGTCGGGCGTAACGGCGGCAGACCGCGACCACGCACTGCCCTCGCCCATGCCGATGGACATCCCATGACCGGGCCTTGGGACCGGCTGGACGCGGTCGTAATGCACCACATCGTGAACACCCTCGGCTGGCCGGGACTACGCCCGCTCCAGCAGGACGCCATCGCACCGATACTCGACGGCGCGGACGCGATCCTGCTGGCGCCCACCGCCGGCGGGAAAACCGAAGCCGCCTGTTTTCCGCTACTCACCGCAATGACAAACCAGGAGTGGACCGGAATATCGGTGCTGTACCTCTGTCCGCTCAAGGCACTGCTGAACAACCTCGAGCACCGGCTCGACAGCTACGCGCAGTGGATCGGCCGGCACGCAGCGCTCTGGCACGGCGACGTCACACCTTCCCGGCGTAATCGAATCCGGCGCGATCCACCCGATATCCTGCTCACCACACCGGAATCGCTGGAAGCAATGCTGATCGGTACGAAAACCGAGCACGATATCCTGCTCGGTACAGTCCGTGCGGTCGTAGTCGACGAGGTGCACGCCTTCGCCGGAGACGATCGCGGCTGGCATCTGCTGGCGGTACTGGAGCGGCTGCAACGTCTCACCGGGCGGCCGATCCAGCGCATCGGGTTGTCCGCTACTGTCGGAAACCCCGATGAACTGCTCACCTGGCTACAGGGGTCGGGAGCGGGTAGCCGACCCGGGCAGGTCGTCGCGCCGGATGTCCTGCCTGTATCGGAAATTCCCGCATCGTCCGCTCCGACCGGGGAGGTGGAGCTCGACTATGTCGGTTCGCTGGAAAACGCCGCGAAGGTGATCGCAGTTCTGCACCTGGGCGAAAAACGCCTGGTCTTCTGCGATTCCCGACGCCAGGTGGAAGAACTCGGCGCCGCCCTGCGGGAACGCGGGGTAACGGTGTTTCTGTCACACGCGTCGCTGTCGATCGACGAACGGACCCGCGCCGAACTCGCCTTCGCCGAAGCCCGTGATTGTGTCATCGTTGCCACCTCGACACTGGAGCTCGGCATCGACGTCGGCGATCTCGACCGGGTGATCCAGATCGACGCGCCCGCCACCGTCGCCTCATTCCTGCAGCGTATCGGACGCACCGGCCGCCGGACCGGGACCACCCGCAACTGTCTGTTCCTCGCCACTACCGAGGACGCGCTACTTCAAGCCGCCGGTCTACTACTGCTGTGGGCGCGCGGATGGGTCGAGCCGATCACACCCCCCGCACAACCCCGCCACCTCGTCGCGCAGCAATTACTAGCAGTCACACTCCAACACGGCACCCTCGGCGACCGGATATGGACCGAAGAATGGAACGGACTAGCTCCATTCGACGCATCCGCTGCCCCCATCCTGCGACATCTCCTCGCCAACGGTTACCTCGACGAGGACGGCGGGCTACTACATATCGGGCCTGCCGCCGAGAAACGCTTCGGCACCCGGCACTTCCTGGAGCTCACCGCCGCGTTCACCGCCCCACCCCAGTTCACTGTGCTCGCCGGCCGTCAGGAGATCGGACAAGCGGATCTCAGCGCGCTCACCGACGACCGGGCGGGCGCCCGACGTCTGCTGCTCGCCGGGCGCAGTTGGCAGGTGGGCTACATCGATTGGAAGCGACGTCGGGTGTTCGTCGAGCCCGCGGACGGCGGGGGTGTCGCGAAATGGTCCGATCGAGGAATCCGCGGACTCTCGTTCGAATTCACCCGTGCGATCCGCGCTGTACTGCGCGGAGCTGATCCTCCTGTCGACCTCACACGGCGAGCAACAGCCAGACTCGCGGAACTGCGTGCCGCCCGGGCCAGCAGCACGATCGATGACGGGACGACAGTCGTACACTCCGGGCCCGCCGCAACGCGGTGGTGGACATGGGCTGGATATCGGGCCAATGCCACACTGGCCGCCGGGCTGCCGACGGCTGCCACGGGGCGCCGACCGGATGATTTCGGTATTACGCTTCGGCCCGACCTCACAGCCGAGGAATGGCTGATTGTCCTCACGACAGCACGCGCCGCACTCCCCGATCTCGAACTGCCCACCGTTGATAGGCGGGCTGTGGACGGACTGAAGTTCTCCGATGTGCTCCCACCTGATCTCGCCGGAGCGACCGCCTCCGCTCGACTCGCCGATCTCGACGGCGCACGCCGAGTACTCAGTGAGAATGTACGGTTCCTCCGCATCGCTTGAGCGTTCACACACGGAGGCGACTCGCTTCTACCCGCATCCATTCCGAGAAGCCGTCCGCGTGACCGCTGACTGGGCGCTCCGGCCAGTCCCGAGCGTCTATCTCACGATCCGCCTAGCTGAACCGGCCAACAAGCAGGAAGTTTTATCGACACTGCGGCTTGAAACCAACTTTCAGCCACATGAACGATGGAAGCCTGGAGCTGACCCCAGCCGCCCGTGGGCGTAGTGATGGTGTCCGGAGGGGGACACAGCGGCTATCCACAGAGATCGAACTGCGGAAACACTGACGCATCTGAGAGTGGTTGTTCGTGGCACTGGTTCGCCATGTGGAGGTTCACGCCAACCCCATCGCTCACTAGGCAGTGTCCTCAAAGCCACATGAGCAGGCTGGCCAGGTCGAGCATCCCGCGATAGGAAGTGGCGGTCTTGTCGTAGCGGGTGGCGATCGCTCGATACTGTTTGAGCCGGTTGAAGCAGCGTTCGACCACGTTACGGCGCCGACAGGCCACGGGATCGAACACCGGCGGACGGCCACCGGCACTGCCCCGGCGACGCCGGTTGGCCTGCTGATCGACGCGTTCGCCGAATCGTGGCGGCAATACCACGAGCGCGCAGGTGAGCGCGGATCGCGCGGGTGGAGTATCCCTTGTCGGCCAGGACCCGCCGCGGACGCTTCCACGACTGGCCTCGTCCTGGTTTCGGCATCCAGATCCCGGCCAAGACCTGGGTGAACATGGTGCAGTCGTTGATGTTGCCCGCGGTCAGCAGCAGTGTCAACGGTCGACCGTGACCGTCACACGCCAAATGGATTTTCGTAGTCGGGCCACCGCGCGAACGTCCGATGGCATGATCAACTGGCTCGCTGTGCCCGCACCCGGATCCGTTGTCCCCCTGTGTGAACCACACGCGCTCGAGCGCCGGCCGCGTGCTGATGCACGCGTACGAGCGAGGAATCCACCGACACCTCACGATCGAGTTCATCGATCGCTTCGGCGATCACCTGCACCTGCGCCACGAGCATCGCCAGGGTGCCGTTGCGGGACCACCGCCAGAACCGGTTGTAAACCGTTTTCCAGGGCCCGTATCGTTCGGGCAGGTCCCGCCACGCCACTCCGGTCTTGGCCTTGTAGAGCATCGCGTTCAGGATCCGACGGTCATCCACCCGTGGGCGGCCTTTTGCTCCCGAGACCGGCAACAACGGCTCGATCGTGCGCCACTGCTCCTCGGTCAACTGATGCCTACGCGCCACGACCACACATCAAATCAAACCGACACCTCAACCGCACAAGCTTTGAGGACACTCTCTAGCAGACTCTGCGCCGCATAGGTCGGCAGGGATCACCGGATCGGGCTGAGAGGATTTGAACCTACGATCACTTGACCCCAGTTCTAGTACTGACGCATTTTCGCACGTCAATCGCTCTCTTCCAGGATGCGCCCGATACGCGGAACGAATGGTCGAGCGTTGCTGCGCACGATGTGTGGCCCCAAAAATCGGCGAGCTGGGTGCAGAGTCAGGCGCCCCGGGGGGCATACATGATGACCGCGACGCCGGCCAGGCAGATGATCGCGCCGGTGATGTCCCAGCGGTCGGGCCGGAATCCGTCCAGGGCCATGCCCCAGAGTAGGGATCCGGCGACGAAGACTCCGCCGTAGGCGGCGAGGATGCTCTTGAACGGGAGAAGCTTCGCCGTAACCCCCGCCGGGCACCATGATCAGGTCGGCGGCGGCGATGGCGACTCGATGCCCCGCCGACCGCAATTCTGCGATCTTGGTGACCTTGTCCTGTGGGAGCAGATCGGCGAACACCTCGGTGACACCGACCTTCTCGTCGACCGACCGCGCAGCGACAGCGTTGTCTCCGGTGAGTATCACTGTGCGCAAGCCGAGCCGGTGCAGCCGGGCGATCGCGGCGGGCGCCGAATCCCAGCGGCGTGAGTCCGGAACCGGCCGGCAAGACGCCAGTGCCGCTTCGGACGCCGCGATGATCACACTCACACCGTCAGCACGACGCGGGAAGGTATCCGCTCCTGGGAACCGGGAGACAGTTGTGCGCGGCTATTCGGGGTATGAAGTGCGAAACGGTCCGTGAGGCACTCTCGGCACGCATCGACGGCGAAGACGAGCTGATCAGCGTCGATATCACTGATCGCCATCTGTCCGTATGTCCGGCTTGCGACGACTGGTACCAGCGCGCCGAAGCCCTGCATCACGCAATGATCCTGCACACCACGCCCTGGCCCCGGACCGCACCGGCACCATCATGGCGCAGCTGCCACCGCGCCATGAGCGAGCGGCCCTCGGCGTCGTGGTCATCACTCGGACCGCGCTCGCCTCGGCCCAGCTGTTCACAGCCATCGGACACGCGCAGGACGCGGACATAATGGGCCGCGGGAGCGCCGCGTGGAATGTCGCGATCGGCGTCGGGACATCGTCACCATCGCACGGCCGGTATCCCATGACCTTGTAGTCGGACGTCAGCGGCCCGCAAGGTAGTCGGACGTCAGCGGTCCGCGAGCCACCATCACGCCATATAGCGCTCGACTTTCCGCCGAACCGGTTCGGCGGGAACTCGAGGCGCTTCGCGTCCGACTTACTTCACGTCCGAAAGGTGACGCACTGTGGTTGTGTCACCGCATGTTCGATGCGAAAAGGGTGTGACGTGGCCGAAGAGGTATATCGGGTAACGGGGATGACGTGCGGGCATTGCGCGCAGCATGTGACATCCGAGGTCCAGAAACTGCCGGGAGTCACCGGAGTCGATGTCGATGTGGAACAGGGCCGGGTCACCGTGCGCAGCGCAGCCGCACTGCCGGCGGCGGAAGTCCGTGCGGCTGTCGAAGGGGCGGGGTATCAGCTGGTCGATGCCTAGCCGGTAGGGATAGCGAGCGGTGCCCGCCCTCAAGGAGGGCCACCACTCGCTTTTTCCGGCTGCGAGACTGCCGCTTTCGTCCTCGCTATCCCTCAGGCAGCAGCTTCGGGTTCGTCGTCGTAGAGGGTGACGCGCCAGGATTCCGCCGGTTCTTCGGTGGGGTTGTGCAGTGACCGGTGTGCCAGGGCGATGTTGTCCCAGATGAGCAGGTCGCCGACATCGAATCTTTGCAGGTGGATGGCGGGATGCTCGGCGTCCGGGTCGAGTTGTCCGGTGGTGGAGAGTAATTGCTCGAGCATGTCGGACTTCTGATGTCCGTCGGAGTCCTCGATCGTTTCGGTGGCACCCTCGCTCACATAGAGCACCTGCTCGCCGGTGTGGGGATGGCGGATCACCGTTGGTCGCCGGACCGGTGGTGTACGCGTGTCGATTTCGGCGAGGAGGTCGCCGATCGGCCGATAGACGTCGCCGGGACGTATCTTGAACTTCCTTCGCGGGGTGTGGATTGCGACTGTCTCGGATGCCGCGCGGGCCAGTTCCGGTTCGAGCTGTCGATACGCTGCGGCGAGGTCGATGAACAGCGTGCCCCGCCGTTCGCTGGGTACCCGGCGTGGCGAGATGATCGTCAGGTCGAACGGCCGTGGCATGAATTGGTAGTCGGAGTGCCAGAATTGGCCGGTCTTGGGAACGCCCAGGCGACGCCCGGCGGTGGCGATATTCGACGAGACGAAGACCTCGGGTACATCGGGATGGTGGTAGATCGGCTCGTAGTAGAGCTGTGGCGTACCCAGTCGGCGCCCGAACTCGAGTAGCTCGGCGGAATCGAGGTGTTGCTCCTTCACGATGACGATCCGGTGGCGGTAGACCGCTTGCTTCAACCTGCGGACATCTACATCGGAGCCGGGGTCGAAGCCCTCGGCGATAACACCCATCCCGGGTTGCGGACTGAACTTCATGGAACATCTCCTGCCGAACGAAGCCTTCGACGCGCGAGCGAAAACGCCACGACGTCTGCCGAGTAGTCGGGCCGCGATGGTCGCGAGTTCCAGGACTCCGAGCAGATGTGATGTCTTGAACACCACCTGGTCCGTTCGATGTGATGGCCGATATTTCGCGGGTCAGCGGGAACTCATCCGGCAATCGGTCCGACTTCCTGTTGGAGAGTCGTGAATCGAAAGGCGTTGAATATGACGACAACAGCTCGCCGGGACAGTGTCGATGGCCTGGAGATAGCGCACGACACCGATCTGCTCACCGAGGTGTTGCAGGTTTATCGACCCGAGGCTCGCTATCTGCGGCAGATGACGCACCGGTTCGACGGCGAGACGATCAGGGCCGACGCGGAACTCGCGATCGAGGGTTCGTGCTACATCGACGAAACCGGACATCTCAACGCCGTCGATGCGCTGATCGGCTACAACCAGATGGCCTACCTGACCATCGCGACCATGATCCGGCACTCGGTCGGTCCGGTCTTCAGCGAGTGGTCGATGGCGGAATTCCGCCGCCGCCATCTGCCTCATATGGTGATCGCTGACAGCAGGTTCACCTTCAAACGCCCGATCGACTCCCGCCGGTTCCGCGCCGAGCTGGTCTTCGACCGCATCGAGCCCTACCGTGCGGGATCGCAGGAGCGCATCGCATTGACCACCTCGGTCGGCTTCGGCAACGACACGCTCGGTGGCTGCCGGGGCGAGGTTCGCGTGGTGATCATCGACGAGGCACAGTGATGATGAGTGAGCAACAAACTCTCGCAGACCTTCTGAACCGACACCTCCAGGATTCGTCCAGGAACTGTGCGCTGAGATGCGGCGACCGTACCCTGACCTTCGCCGAGCTCGATAACACCAGCGACCGGATCGCCGCCGCCCTCGATGCCGCCGGGATCGGACCGGGGGCTCGGGTGGCTTATCTGGGCTTGGAGTCGGTTGACTTCTACGCGCTGTTGTTCGGTTGCGCGAAGGCCGGGGCGGTATTCGTCCCGATCAACAATCGACTGTCCCAGGACGAAATCGCCCATATCCTGGTCGATTCCGAACCGGCTCTCCTGCTTGCGGATGCAAACTTCTCGTACAGGTCCCCCGACGTCGGCACGGTGATATCGATGTCGGACGGGGACTCGAGCGGTTGGTACGGCCACTTCCCCGCCGATCGGCCACCTAGTGTCATCTCCGCCGAGGACGCGGTGGTCCAGCTCTACACCAGCGGCACCACCGGTCGCCCCAAGGGCGTGGTCCTGGCTCATCGGAGCTTCTTCGCGGTGCGTGAGGCACTGGACGACGCAAGCCTGGATTGGCTCGACTGGCGCCCTGACGATGTCACCCTGGTGGGTCTACCGGGTTTTCATATCGGCGGAATGTGGTGCGCGCTGCAGAGTGTGCTGGCCGGTGCGACCACCGTGACCATGCCGCGCTTCGATGCCGCGACGGCGGTGGCGTTGGTGGCCGAGTCGGCGGTGAGCGTGCTGTGTGCGGTCCCGGCGGCCTTGCAGTGGATGCTGGCCGAACCCGCGGCCGACGCCGCCGCTCTCGCGTCTATCCGCAAGATCATCTACGGCGGTGCCCCGATGCCGGAGGATGTGCTGGCGCGAGCGGAGTCGGTGATCGGTTGCGACTTCGCGCAGATATACGGCCTGACCGAAACGGGAAACACCGCAGTGTGCCTGTCGCCGGCGGATCATCGCCTCCGGGGTGATCGGTTGCGGTCGGCGGGCCGCCCGTATCCCGGGTTCGATGTGAAGGTCATCGATCTCGACGCCCGACCCGTGCCGACTGGAGCAGTCGGCGAGATCTGCCTGCGCACTCCGGCACACATGATCGGGTACTTCGGAAACGAGACGGCCACCGACACCACTCTCGTGGACGGCTGGATCCACACCGGCGACGCGGGCCACCTGGACGACGACGGCTATCTCTACCTCAGCGACCGCATCAAGGACCTGATCATCGTCGGCGGCGAACATGTATATCCCGCCGAGGTCGAACGCGTGCTGCGTGCGCATCCCGGGGTGAGCGATGTCGCCGTGGTCGGCGCCCCGGATACCCAGTTCGGCGAACTGGCACACGCCGTCGTGGTCGCCTCTCCCGATACGGACGTGACAGCCAATGAACTGCTCACCTTCGCCGGGCAACGGCTTGCTGCCCACAAGGTTCCGGCCGGCTTCGATTTCGTCGCCGACCTGCCACGCAACGCGAGCGGCAAGATCCTACGCCACCGATTACGCGAGCGCGTACGCCGAGATCCGGCAGCGGAGCAGGTGAGTGAATCGGCATTCGACACCGGTGACACCGCCCCGGCAGGCAGCGGGCGGCCGAGCACTGTGGACTTGACGGTGACGCAGGCCGCGTACTGGATCGGCCGCCGCGCCGATATCGCGCTCGGTGGCGTCGCGCCCTGGTGTTATTTCGAGATCGATCGCACCGCGCAGCAGCTGATCACCGGCGATCCGGTGTCCGAGATCGAGGCACTGCAAGTGGCTTGGAACCGGCTCATCGCCGACCACGACATGCTGCGGTTGGAGATCACCGCCGACGGGCGCGCCCATCTCCCGCCCTCGCGGCCCGAGTATGAGATCACCCACACTGACCTGCGGGGATTCTCGGACCGGCAGGCAGTCACCGTCCTGGCGGAATCGTCTGCGGCGAAGTCGCATCAGGTCCGCGACCCGGCCCGGTGGCCACTGTTCGACATCACCGCAGCAATACTCCCCGACGGCGGCCTGCGGATCTTCCTCGGGTTCGACATGATCGCCATGGACGTCCCCAGCTGGGCGCTGCTCATGCGGCATTGGCGCGATCTTGTGAACTCGGCCGACTACACCCCACCACCGATGCCCTACGCCCGAGCCCGACAGTCGGTTTCGAGCTCGAGCCACGATCGCGACTACTGGCTGGCGCGGACCCCGACACTACCGCCTGGCCCGGCGCTGCCCTGGACCGAACCGCTGGCCGACTTGCGCAACATTCGTTTCCACCGGCATGAGGCCATCGTTCCAGCCGAGCGCTGGTCACGGCTGCGCACCGCGTGCCACACGCGGGGACTACCGCCACGGGCGGTACTGCTGGCCGCCTACGGATTGGTACTGAATCGCTGGGGTGCCGGTGATTCCTTCTGCATCAACACCGTCGTCTTCGACCGCGACGAGAACATACCCGCTTCGGTGGTGGGCGATTTCAGTACGACCTCGCTCACCCAGTTACCCCCTCCGAGCGCCTGGCGAACCTTCGCCGACCTCGCACAGGCGGTGCGTGATCAACTCGACAACGATCTCGCGCATCGCAGTTTCAGCGGGATCGACGTCCAGCATGCGATGGGCGTGGCCGCTGCGCCACGCTACCCGGTTGTGTTCACCGATTGCACGGGCCTGCCCGCCACCGACCCCGTCGCATGGCTCGGTGCCGAAGTACACGGGGTCTCGCAGACCCCGCAGGTGGTGTTCGACTTCATGGTCTGGGATCACGGCGACGGCGGTGTGCGGTTGGTGTGGGATGTGGTGGATCGCGCCCTTCCCGACCGATTCGTGCCGGCCATGCTCGCGGCATATCAGCGTCTGCTGGCCACGTTGGCCGACGATATCGGGACTTGGCAACGCCCGGATCCGGGCGCGAATCCGTACTTCCAGCCGACCGACACCCTGGACCCGGACACGCGCCCGGATTGCGGTCCGCTGCTGGCCGATCCACAGCGGAAGCGCGCCGTCATCGATCCGATGGCGATCGCGATCACCGGTGCAACGCGGGCATTGTCCCACGGCGAGCTGGCCGCCCGGTCCTCCGCGATGGCGGCGGCCCTGGTCCGTAGTGGTGTCGAACCTGGAGACCGGGTCGCGGTCGTCGCGACCAGGTCGACCGCGCAGATCGCCGCCTGCTACGCCGTGCTGGAGGCCGGGGCAACACTGGTCCCACTCGATCCCCAGTGGCCGGCGACTCGAATCGCCACCGCCTGCGAGCGTGCTCACGTACGCCACGCACTGGCCGAGACCCGGTACACGGCTTCGCTACCACCGTCGATCGCGCTGACCGATCTGCACCTGGCCTTCGAATCGCCTGTAGCGACTCGGGTTCCGGCCCGATCGGCGCCCGACGATCTCGCGTACATCATCTTCACCTCCGGATCCACCGGCGAACCCAAGGGTGTGGCGATCGAACACGCCGCCGCCCGCACAACCATCGACGATATGAACGACCGCTTCGGGATCGGGCCGGCCGACCGGGTCCTGGCACTGTCCTCGCCGACCTTCGACCTGTCGATCTACGATGTGTACGGCGTACTCGGCGCGGGCGGTGCCATGGTGGTACCGGATCCCGCGACCACCCTCGATCCAGCGGAGTGGTCACAGCTGATCGCCGAACACAGCGTCACTGTGTGGAATACCGCGCCCGCGGTGGCACAGATGCTGGTCGAATACGCCGAGGACGATCCCGTCGTACTCGGCCGACTGGCGTCGCTACGGCTGATGCTGCTGTCCGGTGACTGGATTCCACTCACCCTGCCGCAACGACTGCACACCATGCTGCCCGAGCTACGAGTCATCTCGCTCGGCGGGGCAACCGAAGCATCGATCTGGTCCATCTACTACCCGATTGACCGAGTGGACCCCGCCTGGCGAAGCATCCCCTACGGCCGCGCCTTCCGCGATCAGTTCTTCCTGGTCCTCGACGAAAACGGGGATCCTTGCCCGATCGGCGTCCCCGGCGAGTTGCATATCGGCGGTGCGGGCCTGGCCCGAGGCTATGTGGGCGACGGGCAACAGACCGCACACCGGTTCTTCCGCCACCCCGTGCTCGGCGAACGTCTCTATCGCACCGGCGATCTGGGGCGATGGTGTCCGGACGGGGCGATCGAGTTCCTCGGCCGGGTCGACCGCCAGCTGAAGGTACTCGGCCACCGCATCGAACCCGGCGAGGTCGAAGCGGTACTGACCGCGCTACCGCAGATCCGGCAGTGCCTGGCCGTCGGACACCGCGGCAAGGACCAGCAGGTGCGACTGGTGGCCTACCTCGTCGGCCGCTCGGCACCGCTGGACCTGGAAACGGTCACCGCCCACGCTCGGGCACAACTGCCCGCCTATATGGTTCCCACGCGGTGGGTGGTCTTGGACGAAATGCCACTGACGTCGAACGGCAAGATCGACCACGCCGCGCTTCCCGACCCGTTCTCGGGACAATCCGTGACCGGCTCCGACAGAGCCTTCGGCCAATCCAGCGCCGACACAGCCGAAATCCCGGCACCCCCGGCCGCCGCCCTGCCGTTGCCTCGCCCCGACCTCAGGCCGCTGACCGAGGACGAACAGTGGGTAGCCGCACTGTGGAGTGAGCTGCTGGAGGTACCGATCACCGACCCCGGCGCGGACTTCTTCTCCCTCGGCGGGCATTCCGTGCTGGCCACCCGCATGCTCTTCCGCGTACGAACCGACGGTTACACCGAGATCGGTCTGCGAGAGGTGGCCACCCACTCCACAGTGGCCGAATTCGCCGAATTGCTGAGCGGGCATCGCTCCACCGCTGAACCGAGTATCTCCGGTAACCTCTCGGCACCGACCCGTGCGACCCCGGGCGAACCATTCCAACTGACCCGTGTCCAACACGCCTATCTACTCGGTCGCAGCGGCGGGACGGCCTGCTACGTATTCAACGAATTCCACTGCACAGAGCTCGATCTCGATCGCTACGAACACGCGTGGAACGCCGTGATCGCACGCCATCCGATGTTGCGCACGGTGATCACGACCGACTACCTCAACCAGGTCATCGATACCGTTCCGCGTTACCGCATCCGCCGCTACGACCTGACCTCGCTCACCGGCGAAGCCCGAGACGCACGCCTGCTGCGGCTGCGCGAGCAGTTGTCCCACCGGGTCATCCGCCACGACCGCTGGCCACTGTTCGATGTGCGCGCTGCCGTCCTCGGCGACGGTGAGTTGCGGCTGTTCGTCGGAATCGACGCACTGATCTGCGATGCGAGCAGCTTCTTCCTGCTCGACCGCCATCTCCGCGAGGAATACGCGGAGCCCGCCGCTCAGACACCCGCTCCGAAAACCGGTTTCGCGGCGTACGTCGCGCATACCCGCGACCGCCGCAACAGCGCCGCCTACGCCCGTGCGGTCGAGTACTGGCAGCAACGGATCCCTACCCTCCCCGGGCCGCCCACGCTGCCGACCCGGCCGGATACCGGCGCCGCCCGACGTTTCGTCCGTCGCGCCGATCGCCTGTCGCCCGAACAATGGGAAACACTCGGCGCCCACGCTGCCCGGCACAAGCTGACACCATCAGCTGTACTGCTCACCGTCTACACCGACGCGCTCGCAGAATTGAGTGGTGAAGACAGGTTTTCGATCATGCTCACCCTGATGGACCGACCGCTCGATCTTCCCGAAATCGATCAGGTGGTCGGCGAGTTCACCGCACTGATCGCCCACGAGGTGGATCGCTGCGACGGCGGCTGTTTCCTCGAGCGTGCACGGAGAACTCAGCAGCGCCTGTTCGACGACCTGGACCACCGCGAATACTCCGCGGTCGACGTACTCACCGACCTCACCGTCCGAACCGGCCGCCGGGTCCAACTGCCCGCCGTGTTCACCAGCGGACTGGACATCGGCGAGCTCGTCGGCAGCGCACCCCGGCTGAATTGGGTGGGACACCTCGAGTACGGCATCAGCCAGACACCCGATGTCTGGCTCGACCACCAGGTGCTGGTCGAAGACGGACAACTGCACATCCGCTGGGACGTCCTCGAGGCCGTCCTCGACGGGCCTGCCACCGATACCGCCTTCGCGGCCTTGATGCGCTCGCTGCGGCGGCTGGCCGACGACCCCACCGCATGGACCGGCGACGACACTCGACCAGTATCGGTCGACGAGCTCGAGCACCAGCTGACCGAACTGTGGGCCGACCTACTCGGCATCGATATCGGTGAGATCGACGCGGCACGCGGATTCGTCGCATCTGGCGGTGATTCGGTCTCGGCGGTGCGGCTGGCCAGGCATGTGCGCAGCACCTTCGGCTTCCACCTTCCCATCGACGAAATCATTGCACCGGAATTCACCCTCACCTCCCTCACTTCCCGGATCGTCCACGCGGACACGGGCACCGCCGCCCGGACCGGGCCCGTGACCGATCTGGTCGAACCTGTCACCGACAGAGTCTCTTTCGAGCTCACGCCGCTTCAGCAGGCGTACTGGGTCGGCCAGCAGGATGCCTGGTCCCTGAGCTACCGCACCGCGCATGGCTACGGAGATCTGCGACTCGCCGGCATCGACGGAGACGAATTGACCAGCGCCGTCCGGCGATTGGTGGATCGCAACCCCATGCTGCGGACCGTTTTCTCCGATGGCGGCACCCAGGAAGTACTCGAAGAGGCAGATCCGCGACTCGCCGAGCTGCCCGTCGACGAGATCGACCTGAGTACGGCACCGCACTCGGTGGCCACGGCGGAGATCACACGCGTCCGATCCGAAATGCAGCTCCTCGGACCGGGACCCGAACCGTGGTCCTTCCGCATCGTCGCGATCCGACTCCCCGCGGGCGAGATCAGCCTGCACGTGGTGTGCGGGCTGCTCGTCGCCGACGGCTGGTCCGGACAGCTCCTGGTCAGCGAAC
Source organism: Nocardia sp. NBC_01329 (assembly GCF_035956715.1). Classification (NCBI taxonomy): domain Bacteria; kingdom Bacillati; phylum Actinomycetota; class Actinomycetes; order Mycobacteriales; family Nocardiaceae; genus Nocardia; species Nocardia sp. NBC_01329. The sequence goes on from NZ_CP108381.1 coordinate 3,406,420, forward strand.
TGCTCACCTACCTCGACGAACCCAACGCAATGCTGCCCCCGCAGACCACCCGATTCGCCGACTACGTCGCCACCCTGGCCGCCCGACGCCGCACCCCGGAGTGGGCCCGCGACCGGAACTGGTGGTGGGACCGCATCGACGACCTCGCGCCGGCGCCCGCTCTGCCGACGGCAGCGCCTGCCGAAGGCATCCGATCCGAGACCATGCAACGTCGTGAAGCACACCTCACCCCGACTCGATTCACGGAAATCACCGAACAGTGCCGGGAGCGGGGAATCATCCCGTCGTCGGTCTTCGCGACCTGCTACGCCATCGCCCTGGCCCGGGCCGCACACCATCGCCATTTCCTGCTCAATGTGCTCTACCTCGACAGGATGGCGCTCTCTGCCGACCTGGACCAGGTAATCGGTCCGTTCGCCACCACCGCGCTGGTCGAACTACGACTGGCCCACGCGGCGACCTTCACCGAAATGGCCCGGCACACCCAATCGGTGACGGCCCAGACCTTCGATCACGCACTACTCAGCGGAGTCGACGTCGCTCGCGAGATCGCACGGCGCCGCCGCGACACACGACCGGTGGCACCGGTGGTGTTCCACAGCATGCTCGGACTCCGTCCACCCGCCCAGCTGCCGGAAACGGTGCAGATCCTCGGCTCCTTCCGCAGCATCCGCACCCCACAGGTCTCCCTGGACCTGCAGGTCGGTCCTTCACCCTGGAAGGACGACGAGGTCACCATCAGCCTCGACGCCGTTGCGGAATTGTTCGCGCCCGGCACTGTGGACGCGATATTCGACGACCTCACCTCTATCCTCGAACGGCTGGCCACCGACCCGGGTTTCTGGGACACCGGAATCGCACTGCCCACCCGCGAGCTTCCCGAATCGATACACGACCACCAGCCCCCTCCGGTCGCCGAGCCTCTCGCCACGCCGACCGAACGTATCGTTGCGGAAGTATGGAGCGAGTTACTCAGTGACACAACAGGTATGGGAAGTATCTGCTACGACCGCTCCACCGACTTCTTCCATGCGGGCGGCACCTCCGTCGCGGCGATAGCAATGCTCCGCAAAGTCCGTGATGTGACCGGCGCATCGGTACAGGCTCGGCAATTCCTGTCCGCCCCGACGATCGGCGCCCTCGCTGCCGCCATCGACATCGCCCCTGTTCGCGACCAGAATTAGGAGTGGCCCGTGGCAACTACCGATGCCCGGACCGAGCAATCGGCCCACCTGCCTGCACGCAAACACCGCCCCAACGTCATCCTGGCCATTGTCCTGCTGTGCCAATTGATGATCGGGCTGGATGTCACTATCGTCAATATCGCGCTGCCCGACGTCCGCGCCGACCTGAACTGCTCCACTACCGATCTTGCCTGGGTATTCAACGCCTATACGCTCGCCTTCGGCGGCCTGTTACTGCTGGGTGGCCGGGCCGGCGACATCCTCGGCCGCCGTGTCTGCTTCGTGGGCGGAGTGCTCATATTCACCGTGGCTTCGCTCGCCGGCGGCCTGGCCACCGGCCCCGCCTGGCTCATTGCGGCACGAGTCGTGCAGGGTTTGGGCGGGGCCTTCGCCGCGCCGAGTGTGCTCGCCCTGATCGCGACGAACTTCGCGGAGGGCCCACGCCGCAACCGTGCGCTCGGTCTATTCTCCGCGATGTTCAGCGTCAGCCTCGCCACCGGACTGATCCTCGGCGGCATCCTCACCCACTACGCGAACTGGCGATGGGTGTTCTTCATCAACGTACCCATCGGATTGGCCATAGCCGTACTCGCACTGCTGTTCATCGATGAGACCGAACGCCGTCCCGGCCGCTTCGACATGCCCGGCGCTCTCCTGGGCACCACAGGCATCGGCGCTGTGGTCTACGGATTCATCCGCGCCTCCGCCCACGGCTGGTCCGACTCGCAAACGATCGGATTCTGCGCCACCGGTGCGGTGTTGGTCGCTGTGTTCGTAGTCAACGAGTCGCGCGCGGCACAACCGATCCTGCCGCTGCGGTTGTTCACCGACCGCAACCGGGCCGGCGCCTATATCAACATGCTACTGGTGCCGACCACCCTGTTCGACATCATCTATTTCATGACGCAGTTCCTGCGGGACATCCGCGGCTACAGTCCGGTGCGCACCGGACTCGCATTCCTGCCACTGACAGTCGCAGTCTTCGCGACCGTGTATGCCGTGCCACGATTGGTGCAGCGTTTCGGCACCAAGGTGGTAATGGTCGCGGGCGCCGCCCTGGCGACCGCAGCGATGCTCTGGCTCACCCAACTCCACACCGACAGCGGCTACCTGACAGCGGTGCTCGGCCCCCTACTGTTGGCCGGTATCGGAGTGGGCCTCACCACCGTCCCGCTGACGATCACCATCCTGTCCGGGGTCGCACCACAGGACACGGGCGCCGCATCCGGAGCACTACAGACCATGCAGTGGATCGGCGGCGGCGCACTCGGGTTCGCCGTACTGGTGACAGCATTCGGCACAGCGATTCGTGACATGGGCGGTGCCGAGGGCAACGACCTGCCACCCGACGTCCAGGCACACGGGATCGCCACCGCATTCGCCGCAGGAACCGGCTTCACCGCACTCGCCTTCCTGATCGCACTCGTTGTCATCCGCACGATCAAACCCCCCACCTCCCGCTGATGAAACCGGCCGCTTCATCATGTGCGCCACGCCACCGGAAGGCACGTCGACCGCGTCGAGCAGCTACGTAGGTACAGCCTGCCAGAAGCCGGCTTTATGGCCGGCGTGCCGGGTCAGGCGACGACGGCGCGCTGTGGCACGTCGACATATTGAACCGGCAACTACGTCGAGGTCTCACGCGGCCGACGGCTACCCGGCCGGGCTTCGTCGAGTTGCTGAACACACGGACCGACGAGGCCGGGAAAACCCCGAAGCACTATGTCCCGGCGCCTGTTTCGGGCGCCGGGACATGCCGCTACCGCGAATGTCACGGTGAGACGGTGGCCGGCTCCGACGTAGAAGTGGCGATAGGGCGGCGACCGAAGTACAACAGGCCGGCGGCGAGTGCGCCCACGAACAGCGCGACCGTCCCGGCGAGCAACCAGCCGACGCCGAAGTTGGCGATGATCGGAATAACGCCCGCAGTCACCAGTCCACCACCGAAGAACGGCTCCATGATCAGCTGCTTATAGCCGAAAGCCTGATACGCAGGGGTTTTCAGATCCGGGTCGACCACCCGCAGCAGAATCAGACCCGTGGAAGTCACACCCATCGCCTGACCGACATCGGCGACACCACGTTCGAACCAGAAATCGGGCAGCATCCGCCGCGCCAGGAATACGAACGCACCCACCGTCCAGACCAGACCGGTGACCGCCAGCAGGATGAACGGCCCCAGCGGCTGCTAGGGTGACGGCGCGCTGGTTACCGCCCGTCCGTGACGGGCGGTTCGTAAGAGGGAATCCGGTGGGAATCCGGAGCTGCCCCGCAGCGGTATGTGGAAACGACCGCGGTCATGAGCACTGGGCGCACAACCCGGGAAGCGACCGTCAGTAGGTGACGCCGTCCGGCATCGTGTCCACGAGCCCGAAGACCTGCCCGCGTGACCGAGCCGACGGCGCGGTCCCCTGTCGACTCCGAGGGAGCGGTTGACCAGATATGAGCTGCGCGGCGCGTGCATGCGTTCGCGCACCCCAGAGCGGGACGGCAAGGTAGCGCCGGTCCGATGAGAACTGTCAAGAGGCGGCGGCTGTCGGTCGCCGTGCTGGTACCTGTCCTGATCGCGGCGCTTGCGGTGGTCTCCGTCCTCGCGCTGGCACTGGGCGCGGCACATATCCCCTGGCGTGACACCGTGTGGTTCCTGTGGGCCGAACTCACCGGCGGCACCGTGACGGCCGGCGATGTGGCGAACTATCGGATCGTCGTCGACTCCCGGCTGCCCCGGGTGTTGTTGGCGGCGCTCGTCGGGGCCGGTCTCGGCGGGGTCGGGCTGCTGGTACAGGCCATGGTGCGAAACGCGCTCGCCGACCCCTACGTTCTCGGAATCTCCTCAGGAGCATCGGTGGGCGCCACCGCGGTCGTACTCTTCGGAGCCTTCGGCGCGCTCGGCATCTACGCACTCTCCACCGCGGCCTTCGCCGGGGCACTCGGCGCCACGCTGCTCGTGTACCTGATGGCGCGGTCGGCCGCCGGGCTGGTACCGCTGCGGCTGGTCCTCACCGGCACCGCCATCGGCTACGGCTTCTCCGCAGCGACGACGGTGCTGGTATTCCTCGCCCCGCACGGAGATGCCGCCCGCTCGGTGATGTTCTGGCTGCTCGGGAGCTTGGCCGGAGCGACCTGGCAGATGGTTCCCCTGGTCGCCGCCGTGGCCGCGACCGGACTGACGGTCATCGCCGTGTATGCACGACACCTCAACGCACTGTCGATGGGCGACGAGGTCGGCGCCGCACTCGGGATGAACGCCTCCCGCTTCCGGCTGTTCCTGTTCGTCGCCTCCGCCGCGATGACCGGATGCTTCGTCGCGATATGCGGGGCAATCGGCTTCGTCGGACTCGTGGTTCCCCATATCGCCAGGCTGCTGGTGGGCGCCGACCATCGGCGACTCACCATCGTGACACCGCTGCTGGGCGCGGTATTCCTGGTGACCGCGGACCTGTTGGCACGGACACTCATCCCACCGCAGGAATTACCCCTTGGCGCCATCACCGCGGCGGTGGGAGTCCCCGTATTCGTGCTGTTGATGCGACGCCGCGGCGCACTGGTGGAGCACGGCTGATGCGCGTCGACTACGAAAGCGTCACGGTCGAGTTCGACGGCACGAGGGTCCTCGAGTCGGTGACCCTGGCTGCCGAACCGGGACAGTTCATCGGCGTCGTGGGCCCGAACGGCAGCGGTAAGTCCACCCTGTTGCGCTGCCTCTACCGGGCGCTGTCACCGGCGACGGGACGAGTCCTGGTCGACGGGACGAATATCTCGGCGATCAGCATGCGGGAGAACGCCCGTCAGGTAGCGGCGCTGACCCAGGATACGAACACCCCGTTCGATTTCACCGCCGCCGAGGTCGTGGCCACCGGACGCCTGCCACATACCGCACTGCTGCGCGGCACACAGCGACGCGACCGGGAGATCTGCTCCGCGGCGATGGAATCAGCCGATATCGGTCAGCTCGCGACGCGCGGCTTCCTATCGCTCTCCGGCGGTGAACGCCAACGAGTCCTGATCGCGCGTGCGCTCGCCCAGCAGCCCCGAGTGCTCGTCCTGGACGAGCCGACCAATCACCTCGACGTTCATCACCAATTCAGCGTGCTGTCCGCGGCGCGAGGTCTGGGCATCACCGTGGTCGCGGCGCTACACGACCTGAACCTGGCCGCCCAGCACTGTGATCGGATCTTCGTCCTGCACAAGGGCCGGCTCGTATGTTCGGGCCACCCGAGTGAGGTGATCACCGCGGAGGTGATCACTCGTTGGTTCTCGATCGGCGGCCATATCGTGATGCACCCCAGGCTGGGCGTCCCGCAGATCATCTTCGATGAGAAGGAACAATAGATGAGATCATCCCGGCTGATCACGGCGATCGCTGTCGCGTGCGTACTCGGTACGACAGCGTGCGGCGCCGAGGTGCAGGAGGCCCCGAAGAACGCGAGCGGCGAGTCGGTGACGGTCACCAACTGCGGCGCTCCGCTCACCGTCGACGGCGTTCCCGAGCGCGTGGTCACCAACGACACCGGGATCACCGAGATGATGCTCGCCCTCGGCCTCGCGGATCGACTGGTCGGCTACACCAGCTATCCCGGCAAGGAACGCGATATCGCCACCTCGCCGTGGCGGGCCGATTTCGAACGCGTTCCACCGCTGGGTGACGCCTTCACCCGCGAGGTCGTCCAGGCCGCGGCCCCCGATTTCGTCTTCGCCGGCTGGAACTACGGGTTCAAGGAGTCCACGGGTCTCACCCCGGACTGGGTGCGCTCGATCGGCGCGGTGCCCTATCAGTTGACCGAGGCCTGCCGGCAACCCGGAACGAAGCGCCGCGGGGTGATGGAACCGCTCGACGCCCTGTATACGGACCTGACCAACCTCGGCGAGATATTCGGCGTGCGCGACGAGGCGGACGAACTTATCTCCCGATACCGTGACCAGGTCGCCGCAGCCGCGGACGGCGCACCTGCCGGACAGGAACCGGCCCGCGTTTTTCTGTTCGACAGCGCGACACCGGAACCGTTCACCTCGGGCCGTACCGCCGCGCCGTCACAAATCATCCGTGAGGCCGGTGGCACCAATATCTTCGACGATCTCAACGACTCGTGGACCACGACCTCATGGGAAGCCGCGGCACAGCGGGATCCACAGGCGATCGTGATCGTCGACTACGGCGCCGGCCCGGAGAACTCGGTGCAGGCGAAGATCGACCATTTGCGCGCACAACCACTGATGGCCGGTACGACCGCTGTCCGCGAGAACAACATCATCGCGTTGCCCTACGCCGCACTGGTCGAAAGCCCACGCAACCCACAGGCCGTCGTCACAGTCGCGGACTTCCTCCGCTCCAAAGGCTACTGAGAACACCGATCGAATCCGGCCGCGGCGAGAGGGCGGACACGACCATCTCGGGTAGCCGGCCGGGAAATGCGCCACCCCTCAGCCGACGTCGCATACGAGAGCTGCCTCACTTCTGCGCGATCACGGAACCACCCACCCGGCCACGCCGACTACTGATCAGCGGCGGGCGAACGCTCGACGGACCTCCGGAGAAACGGGATGGATATCGGGATGCTCTCGGCGCGGACGGTGTGGGTCGGCGCGACGGCTGTCGCGGTGACCGCGGTGGCCGGTGCCGCGATATCGGCCGGGGAGATGCCCTACGCCGCAGCCGGTACCGCGTATCCGGGACTCGTCCAGGCACTCTGCTCCACCCTGCTCCGAGCGCTCGCCATGGCGGCCGGCGCAGTCACCACCGGCGCGCTGGTGTACACCGTGTGCTGCACCGAGACCACCGACCGTGGACGTATCGGGGTGGACGGGTACGCCGGGCTGCGGATGGTCGAACGCGCCGCCACGGTGTGGGCGGTGGCGGCGGTCGCGCTGGTCCCGGTGACAGCGGCGGATATCGGCGGCTCCACAACCCTGGAGCTCTTGCGCGACGGCACTCTGGGGCCACTGCTGGACGCGAGCGAGAAACCCAAGGCGTGGGTGGTCGTCGCGGTCCTCGCCGCCGGGGTCGCACTGATCGCGCGGCTGTCGCTGTCGTGGCTCGGTGCGGCGGTGGCGCTGCTGTTCGCCGTGATCGGGGTGCTGCCACCGGTCGTCGTCGGCAATGCGGGCGAAGGCCCCGGCCACGACTACGCCACCGGGGCGGTACTGCTGTTCCAGCCCGCGCTCTCGGTGTGCTGCGGGTTGTTGTGGTGCGCGGGTGCGCATCTGCGGCGGGGCGGCGCCTACCGGGACACCGTGATCCGCCGGGTCCGGGTCCTCACCGGTATGTGCCTGGGAATCGGCGGCCTCACCGGCGCACTGCTGATCGCGCTGCTGCTTCCGCCGGATCGGCTGGTCACCACCGGATATGGGCGTCTCGTTCTCGCGGCGGTGCTGTCGGGCACAGTCCTGACCCTGCTGGTGTGGTGGGCCGGACGGCAGCGGCAGCGAGCCGCGGCGTTGTTCACGGCGGCCGCGGCGGTGGCACTGGTGGCCGTGGCGTTGCTCGCCGCCGCGGGGGTCCGGCCGGCGCCGGCCTTCGCGGGACGCCGGTTCACCGCGCACGAGGCGTTCATCGGATTCGATATCGTGCATCCGCCGACGGCGCTGCGGCTGCTGACCTTCTGGCGTTTCGATATCGTGCTCGGCGGCGTCGCGCTGGCCGGGATCGTGCTCTACACGGTGGGGGTTCTGCGGCTACGCCGCCGTGGTGACCACTGGCCACCTTTGCGCACACTGTCGTGGGTGCTGGGCTGCCTGACGCTGCTCGTGGCGACCTCGTCGGGTATCGGGGCCTATGGGTACGCGATGTTCAGCCTGCACATGATCACCCATATGACGTTGAACATGGTGGTACCGGTACTGCTGGTGCTCGGCGCGCCGATGACGCTGCTGTTGCGGGTGGTGCCGCCCGCCGGCCGGGGGGAACTGCGCGGGCTGCGCGAAGGGGTGCTGGCGGTTCTGCATTCCGGGCCGAGCGCTGTCCTGGCGCATCCGGGTTTCTCGATCCCCGTGTTCGTGGTGACGCTGTACGGGCTGTACTTCACCTCGCTGTTCGAGAACCTGATCAGCTATCACTGGGGGCACGTGCTGATGAACGTGCACTTCCTGATCGTCGGCTACCTGTTCTACTGGGCGATCGTCGGTGTCGATCCCGGGCCTCGGCGACTACCGCATCTGGGCCGCCTCGGAATGCTCTTCGCGATCATGCCGTTCCACGCGTTCTTCGGGGTGGTGGTGATGTCGACGGCGACGGTGATCGGCGAGCGTTTCTACAGCAATCTGCAACTGCCATGGGGGATCGATCTGCCGGCGGATCAGCATCAAGGGGGCGGTATCGCGTGGGTGTCCGGTGAGGTGCCGGTACTGCTCGTGGTCGGTGCGCTGCTCACCCAGTGGGTCGCCCAGGACCGGCGGACCGCCGTACGCACCGACCGCAAAGACGATACGTACGGCGATTCCGATCTGGCGGCCTACAACGCGATGCTGGCCGAACTGGCCCGCTCACGCCGGTGAGCTCAGCCGCAGCCGGCGCAAGCGCAGACTGTTGGTGACGACGAAGAACGACGAGAAGGCCATCGCGGCACCGGCGATCAGCGGGTTGAGCCAGCCCATCGCGGCCACCGGGATGGCGACGACGTTGTAGCCGAAGGCCCACACCAGATTCAGCCGGATGGTACGTAGCGTCGCGTGTGCCAGCTCGATGGCGTCGGGCACGGTGTCCAGATCGGCCCGGACCAGAACCATATCGGCGGCGGCGATGGCGACATCGGTCCCGGATCCGATGGCGAGCCCGAGATCGGCGGTGGCCAGCGCCGCGCCGTCGTTGATGCCGTCGCCGACCATGGCGACCCGGTGTCCCGCCGCCCGCAGTTCGGCGATCCGGGCGACCTTGTCCCGGGGAAGCAGATCGGCATGCACCTCGGACACGCCGATCTCCGCGGCGACCGACCGCGCGGCGATCGCGTTGTCACCGGTGAGCATCACGGTGCGCAGGCCGAGCCGGTGCAGCCGGGCGAGCGCGGCAGGTGCCGAATCCTTGACGGTATCGGCCACCGCGATCACCGCGACCACGGACTCGTCCACCGCCACGTATACCGCGGTGTGTCCGGCGTGCACGTGCCGGTCGAGTTCGGCGGCGAGCTCGGGAGGCGCGAGGCGGCCCTGGTCGGTCATCAGCCGGGGCCGCCCCACGAGAACTTCCCGGCCGAGCACTCGTCCCCGCGCCCCGAGGCCCGCCAGCGCCTCGAAGGTTTCGGCTTCCGGAAGCGGCCCCGCACGGCGGGCGGCCTGGGCGATCGCCTCGGCGACGGCATGTTCGGATGCCGCCTCCAGCGCACCCGCCAGCCGCAATGCTTCCCCGTCGTCGATTCCGTGACCGGTGACGGCGACCACGCGCATCAGGCCGTGGGTGAGGGTGCCGGTCTTGTCGAACACGACCACGTCCACATCCCGGGTGGCTTCCAGCGCCTGGTGTCCCTTGATGAAGATCCCGGCCCGGGCGCCGCGGCCCGAGGCGACCATGAGCGCGGTCGGGATGGCCAGTCCCAGCGCGCACGGGCAGGCCACCACCAGCACCGCGATGGCCGCGGCGCCGGCGCGGTCCGCCGCCCCGCCGGCCAGCAGCCATCCGGCGAATGTCGTGGCGGCGGTGAGGAAGACGACCGGGACGAACACCGCGGACACCCGGTCGGCGATACGTTGGATCCGGGCTTTGCCCTGCTGCGCCTCGTCGACCAGCCGGATCATCCCCGACAGCGCGCTATCCGGGCCGACGGCGGTGGCCTCGACGATGATCCGCCCGGTCAGCGAGACGGTACCGCCGACGACGGCGGCACCGGAGGTAACCTCCACCGGAACCGATTCGCCGGTCATGGCGCTCACGTCGAGACTGGTGGCGCCGCCCACCACGGTGCCGTCGGCGGCGAGCGTCTCACCGGGCCGGACGACGAACCGCTGGCCCGCGGCGAGTTCGCCGGTGGGCACGGTGATCTCGCGACCGTCCCGAGTGAGGACGGTAACCTCGTGGGCGGCGAGCGCGGCCAGGGCGCGCAGCGCCGAACCGGCGGCGCGTTTGGCCCGGGCCTCGAAATAGCGTCCGGCCAGGACGAAGGTGGTGATCCCGGCGGCCACCTCGAGGTAGATCGAATCACTGGACCAGATCGCCGCCCAGACGCCCGCCGGAGTCTCGGTGCGGGCGGGCGCGAGGTACATGGTGTGCAGCGACCACAGCGTCGCGGCGAGCACCCCGACCGAGACGAGGGTGTCCATACTGGCGGCGCGATGCCGGGCGTTGACCAGGGCGCGCCGATGAAACGGTGCCGCCGCCCACAGCACCACAGGCAGCGCCAGCGCGGTGAGCAGGACCTGCCAGCCGTCGAACCGGGCACTGGGAATGAACGCGAACATCACCGACAGGTCGGCCAGCGGAAAGAACGCCAGCAGCGCGACGAACAATCGGCGCCGCAGATCGCCGACCTCCGCGTCCTCGGCGCCCGTTCCGGCGAGAGCAGGGCGGTCCGCGGCGGCCGGTTCAGCGGCGTATCCGGCGGCGGTGACCTCCACGCACAGCCGGTCCGCAGTGATCGTCGGATCGGCATCGACGGTCGCCGTAGCGGTCGCGTAGTTGACGGCCGCGGTGACACCGTCGAGTTTGTTGAGCCGGCGTTCCACGCGGGCGGCGCAGGCCGCGCAGCTCATCCCCTCGACAGTGAGGCGGACGCGGGTGGTTTGCTCGGGCGCGACGGTATCGGGTCGGACCGGCATCACCGCACCGTTCCACACGGTCGGCACGAGCCGGGCAACGCACGGGTGATCGATGGGTTCGGCACGGTCGAGCAGTCGGATACAGCGGCCGTCCGGTTCCCGCGGGTCGTGGTGATCCCGATGACAGTGTGCGCCGCGGTGGTGCGAGAATCGCCGCGTGGAATGCTCGGTGGCACGGGAATCGCTGTCCGCTCGGCTCGACGGCGAAGCCGGGCCGGTACCCGCTGCCCGGCTCGACGAACATCTCACGCAATGCCCCGACTGCCGACGATGGGAGGCGGCAGCGACCGGACTCGCACGGCAGAACCGGCTCACCCCGGTACCCCCGCTTCCCGATCTGACCGACCGCATCCTCGCGGCAGCGCCCGCGTCACGGCGGCGGTGGCCGGATATCCGTTTCCGGGTACACCGGGTGCTGCTGGCCTGCGCGGGCGCCGCGCAACTCGCCGTCGCGGCGGCGCAGCTCGGGGGCGTGGATTTCGGGATGACCGTGGCACACGGCGGACACGCGGTGGGTCCGGCGGCGCACCTGCTCAATGAGAGCACGGCCTGGACGCTGGCATCGGGTACCGGATTCCTGGTCGCCGCGTGGCGTCCGCGCGCGGCGTCGGCACTGCTGCCGGTGGTGAGTGTTTTCGTGGTGGTCCTCGGCGGTTTCGTGGTCACGGACTGGTTCCAGGACCGGGTGACCGCGCAGCGGCTGGTCTCGCATTCGCCGGTGGCGCTGGGTTCGGTGGTATTGCTGACGCTGACCGTGGCGGTGCGGCGGGACGCTGTACGGGGGCACCGCCCCGCCGATCTGGACACCGAGGTCGCGGTGTCCGGTCCGCGGCGGCCGGGCACCGGAAGCCCGGCCCGGGACTCTGCGGCCTGACGACACCCGGTGGGCACCTGGGAAGTGGTGGCTGTTCACCGCGCCCCGGTACCGGACTCATCCGAGGGTGAGTCCGAGCAGCCCGGCCACCTCCGACGCCGAACGAGCGGGTACGGGTACCGAGTGGTCGGAGATCCAGTCGTGATCGAAACCGGCCAACTGGATATCACACCAGCGAAGGACCGCGGCCCGGGGCGGCGGCGGGAGCTCACCGCAGGCTGCGGCCAGCTCACGCCACCGTGCCGGCGGCACCGCGGAAGCTGCGGTGGGTGCGCCCAGTACGTCGGCAATCGCGATCGGTTCCGGCCCGACGACAACGGAGATCCGTGGTCCGCCACGGGAGCTCTCCGCCGCTGTTCGCCTGCCGCGGTTGTGTCCGCTGTACCAGTGGCCGCCAGTAGGCATCGGAATGTCCTCAGATCGGGTCGGTACCCTCTGTCGACCGACTCACCGGACAAGTCGGACCGTGGCGCACTGTGGTTCCCGTCCGCACCGGCGAATGCTGTACCGCGGCTCACCGGGCGCTGGTCGAGCGCACGATATCCGCTGCGCCGGAATCGATCTCCTCCGGCAGCGCGAGCGCGACCTGCGGTCGCCCGGTGAGCGGATTCGCCGAGATCTGCGCGCGCACCCCGAAGACCTCGAGCAGCAGCCCGGGGGTCAGGGTCACCGCCGGTTCACCCGCCGCTGCTACCCGGCCGCCCGCGAGCACCACCACGTGATCGGCGTAGGCCAGTGCCTGCCCGATGTCGTGCAGGGCCAGCACGATCGTGGCGTCCAGCTCGCGCAACAACCGCAGCAGGGCGAGCTGGGCATGGATATCGAGATGATTGGTCGGCTCGTCGAGCAGGATCACCGGCGCCTGCTGCGCCAGCGCGCGGGCCAGCAGCACCCGCTGGCGCTCCCCGCCCGACAGACCGGTGAACGGCCGGTCGGCGAAAGTGTCCACGCCGACGCGGCGCATGGCCGTGAGGACGATCCCGCGGTCGCGGCGGGAGTCCAGTTGCAGATACTTCTTGTGCGGCGACCGGCCCATCGCCACGATCTCACCGACGGTGAAATCCGCTGCGGCGCCCTGGTGCTGGGTCACCACGGCACGGATCCTGGCCATTTCCCTGGCCGAGGAGCGCCACACATCGCGGCCGTCGATCAGTGCCACCCCGGACGCCGGACGGCACGCCCGATAGACGGCCCGCAGCAGTGTGGATTTGCCCGAACCGTTGGGTCCGACGAGCGCGGTCACCTGTCCGGGCGCGGCGATCAAGCCCACGTCGTCGATGATGGTGGCGCCGTCGATATCGACGGTAAGCCCGGTCACCTCGACTCGCGCTCCCGCGCGCGCACTGTTTCCGCGGCCGTTCACACCGCGCCCCCGGATCGGCTGCGTTTGAGCAGCCAGAGGAAGAACGGGCCGCCCAGGGCCGCGGTGAAGATGGTGAGGGGGTATTCGTTGGGTGGGTCGATCGCCCGGGCCGCTAGATCGATGAGGACGAGGAACGCCGCGCCGAGCACCGCGGACACGGGCAGCAACCGGCGGTAGTCCGACCCGGCCGCGAAACGAGCGATATGCGGAATGATCAAACCCACGAAGCCGACACCACCCGCGACGCTCACCGCCAGCCCGGTGAGGATCGCGACGATCACGATGAGCTGTATCCGCAACCGGTTCACGTCGATTCCCAGTGCGACCGCGTCGTCATCCCCCATCGACAACGCGTTGAGTCCCCGCCCCTGCACCAGCAGCCAGGCCAGACAGGATACGGCGAGCACGGCGGGCAGGGTCAGCGCACCGAGTTCGGCGCCGGCCACGCTACCCATCATCCAGAACAGGATGCCCCGGATCTCCGCGGGTTCGGAGCGGAGCTGGATCAAACTGGTCGCCGCCGCGGCCACCTGCCCTACCGCGACACCGGCCAGAACGATACGCGGACCGGTGAATTCGCCTTGATGCTCAGCGAACAGCAGAACGAGCAGCAGCGCCGCGATCGCCCCGGCGAAGGCCGCTACGGGCACACCCAGATTGCGGATCCACAGCGCCGAGACCGACGACATCACCGCCACGGCGGCCAGCGAGGCACCGGAGGACACCCCGAGAACGAACGGATCGGCCAGCGGGTTGCGCACCATGCCCTGCAACACCGCACCCGCGACCGAGAGTGCCGCGCCCACCAGGACGGCCGCGAGGACACGCGGAACCCGTAGCTGCCACACGATCATCGCGTACAGGTCACCCGGCGCGGACCCGACGCCCAGGATGTGGAAGCGCAGCGTCGCCCAGACCTCGGCGACGGGGACGGTCACCGATCCCAGCGCCACGCCGGCAAGGGATGCCAGAACAAGTGCGATCCCGCCACCGGTCAGCACCGTCGCGAAAGCGAGCCGGCCGGAGCTCTTCCAGTGGACGGGTTCGTCGTCAGAAGGCGCCGGGGTGGGCGGTGTGGGCGATCTTCTCGATCGCGTCGGCATTCGCGGGCCCGAGATAGATGCCATCGGAAACCTTCACATAGGTCTTGTTCTTCGACGCGTTCCACTGCGGGTAGGCGGCGAACAGTTTCGCGGCCTCCGCATCCAGGTCCTCACCGGGCCGGTAGGCGCCGACGACCAGCACATCCACCGGCGCGGCCGCCAGTTGTTCGGCGCTGAGATTGCCGGTGAGATCCCAGCCACCGTCGGGGAAGCTGGGCTCCCCGCCCGCGGCGCGCACCACGGAGTCGTAGATGGTCCCGGAGAAAACGGCCGGCAGCCCGTTGGCGTTCATCACACTCATATCCGGGAAGGCGATCAGCATTCGCTTCGGCGCCCGGCCCGCGACAGCGGATTTCACCGTCTCGATGCGGTCACGCAGCCTACCGGTGAGATCGGCGGCGCGGTCGGGCACCCCGAACACCCGGCCGATCAATTCGATGAATTCGAGAGACGATTCGGTGGAACCGTTACGGTATGCCCGTTCCTCTTCCGGTGTGACATTCGCCGGTTTGCCGTAGGCGCAGTTCACCGGGTTGACCAAGGTACGGATACCGGCCTGATCCAGCATCTCCCGGCTCGCGAAACCGAACTTCGCGTCGAACCCGCCGGACCAGGTGGATACGACCAGATCCGGGCGCAGGGCCAGCGCCTGCTCAGCCGGCACATCGGCGGCATCGTTGAGCGTGAGATCACCCTTCGGCAGGGCCTCCACTTTCTTCGCCATTCCGGGGATATCGGAGACGCCGTAGAACTGCGTGTTCGCAGCGATACGGTCTTCGAGCCCGAGCGAGACAAAAGTCTCCGCCTCCCCCACGGACGCCCCCTGCAACAGCAGCACCCGCGACGGTGGTCGATCGAAGGTCTGCCGGAATCCGCAATTGTGCACCGTCACCGGGTACCCCGCGGGGATGTCGCCGGGGCCGGCGGGGTCCTCGGTCGCCGGGGCGCCGCAGCCGCCGAGTAGCCCGGTGCCCGCGATCAGCACCCCGCACAGCGCCAGCCGGGAAAGTCGTCGTGTGCGCACGCCGCGTATCCACCCTCCGTGGTTCACCGATCGCGGACCGCCGGGCCCACTCCCCGAAATAGTCGCGGCGCAGCGGTATCCGGTTCCCGTGGCCTGGTTCACACCTCGGAAATCGCGTTCGCGGCCGTGCGGGCGCGGCGCCGATACCGGTTGCGCCGCATGATCGCCGCGACGAACAGTGCCGTACCGCCCAGCGCCACTACCAGGATCTACGGAACGGGCAGCGCCCATATCGGTTCCGCGCCCACGACCCCGGGCTCGGAGTAGGACACCACCCCGCCCACATCCGTGGGACGGAACCCGACCTGGGCATCGAACCGGACACCGGGCCACACTCGATCCACCCGGACCGACCCGCGATAGGAAGCGCCGGGCACCAGCACCACGTCCGGAAGGTCGGCGGGGTCGGCGAATACGCGCCGGCTGTACAGTCCGGTCAGGCTGGCCACCAGTCGGCCCGACACCGTCACGGTCCCGGTATTGGTGATCGTGTAGGTGATATCGGCCGCGCCGGGCGCGAGCGGATTCGGCACCGGCCGGTAGGTCCCGGTCACCGGCGTGATCTCGACAGCCGGACGGGGCGGGCCCGCGATCCGCAACGGCACCGGTCGCCACCGGTCCACCCCGCCGGAGCCCGGGCCGGCACCCGTCTCCGCCGCACCCACTGCTAGCGGGTGATCGCCCGGAGTGACTCCGGCCGGCGCCGATACCGTGACCGGAACCCACTCCGAGGCACCACCGGCCACGGTGATCTCCGGCCGCGAGACGATCAGCGACCCACCCGGCGAAGCCCGCTCCGACCAGGCGATCTCCCCATCGGGCCCGGTGACGGTACGGCCCGCGGACAGGCGCACCACGACAGGCGCTGCACAGTCGTTCACGATCTCGACCACGCCGTCGGCCCGTTCACCCGGCCGCAGTTCGCCTCGCGAGTCCGCGAATACCGGGTCCCGCAAGGACCAGCACGGCAGGCCGGAATCACCGGGTCCGGCCGCCGCCGGACCCGCGCCGAGACCGCCCAGCGCGATGGCGAGGGTGGCGCACCCGGACGTGAACCGATGGGTCGAAGACACGCCCACAGCATGGCCCGGCCGTACAGACAGCTCAACCTCCGATACCCGCCGCTCGCCGCCCGCCCGAATCCGTTCCACATCTCCGGGAACCAGCGGCCACCGCCGCCCGACCACTCAGGTATGAGGTGCGAGACGGCCCGCGAAGCGGTATCGGCGTTGATGGACGGAGAAACCCCCGCTGTCCCGGCCCGCCGGCTGGGCGACCACCTGGACCAGTGCCCGCAGTGCCGGACGTGGCGTGCGCTGGCCGGCCGTGCCATGGGCGCGACACTGAGCGGCTGTCTGCCCACCGGAGCGCCCATAGAGGTCGTCGCCGCGCAGTCACCACCCGAATCTCGGCACCGATCGGTGTCCACGCGCTTCGAGACCGGCGCGACCGCTGTGCACGCGGCACTGGCGCTGGAAGTCTTCCTACTGGTCACCGCCTGCGGCCTACCCGCGAGCGGTGTCGCGGTCGCGGTCCCGGCTGCGGTCGGCATCTCGGTCGCGATCCAGCACGCCATCACGCGACGCGCGACCGGACGCGAGCAACCGAACGAAGACGAGCTCTCCCCGCTGCTTCCACCCCGCGCGGTCCCCGGACAACGCCGGCCTTACGCGGCAGCCGGAACGGAGACCCCGTGACAGCCACCCCGGCACCGGAAACACCCGCCCGGCAACGGGTCCACCTGCGCATCGCAGGGATGACCTGCGCAGCCTGCGCGGATCGGGTACGTCGCGGTCTCGAGCAGCTCGAGCAGACCACGGCCACCGTGAACATCGCCACCGGTACGGCGGAAGTGCACACCCTGCCGTGGTACCGCGCCGAGGACTTCCGCCAGGTGGTCGAAACGGCCGGTTACACCGTCGTCCCCCACCCGCCCACTCCCGAACCCCCGAACAACACACCGCGTACGACTACGAGCCCGCGGGCCGCGGTAGCCGTGACCGTACTCACAACGGCCACCGTGCTCGCAGCCACCGTATTCGGCTCCGGAACGAGCACCGCACCGGAGTTCCTACTCTTCGCCCTCGCCGCCATCGCGGTCGCCGGCGCTGCCGCGCCGATCCACACGGCCGCCTGGCGCGCGGCCCGGCGCGGGCACACCACCATGGACACTCTGACCTCACTGGGCCTGCTGGGCACCCTGACCTATGCTGCCGTAGCCACGGTCGGCGCGGCAGACGGGGTTCGCTACTCCGCGGTCGCCACCGCGGTAACCATGGTGGCGCTGGCCGGACGCCGACTGAAGACGCGCGCCGAACGACGGGCCGGCGCCTCGCTGCGCGATCTCGCCGCGCGATTCGCCCGTTACGCGACCGTCCTCGACGACTCGGGTCGTGAAACCCGGCTTCCGGTAGGCGAATTGCGTGAAGGACAGCGCTTCCGGGTGGGTCCCGGCGATATCGTCGCGGCCGATGGTCTTGTCGTGGACGGCGCCGCGGATCTCGATGTCAGCGTCCTCACCGGCGAAACCACCCCGGTACCGACCGCGACCGGCGACACGGTGACCGCCGGCAGCGTCGCACTCGACGGCACCCTGGTGATCGAAGCGGCGGCGATCGGCGACCGCACCCGGCTGGCGCGGCTGCTGCACGCGGTCGAGCGTTCCACCGACGAGCGCGGCGACTTCCAGCGTCTCGCGGACCGGATCGCCGGCCGCTTCGTCCCCGCGTCCTTCGCCCTCGCCGCACTGGCCGGTACCGGCTGGCTGATCGTGGCCGGACCGGACAGTGCCGCACGCGCCGGACTGGCCGTACTGCTCGCCGCGTGTCCCTGCACGCTCGGGCTCGCCACCCCGACAGCAGTGCTCGTAGCCGCCGGGCGCGCGGCTCAGCTCGGTATCTTCGTCAAAGGGCAGCGGGTGCTCGAACAGGCCGAGGGCAGCGCGGTGGTTGTTTTCGACAAGACCGGGACGCTCACGGACGGGGCGCCGGCGGTGGTCGGGGTATTTCCGGCCGCGACCGTGTCCCGCCGGGATGTCCTGTGCTGGGCGGCGGCCGCGGAATCGGGCTCCGCGCATTCCGTCGCGCTGGCCGTCCGCGCGGCCGCGCGGGCCGAGGACCACGATGTTCCCGAGGCTCGCGCGGTCACCGAGTATCCCGGGTCAGGAGTCCTCGGCATCGCCGAGGGACGCCGGCTGGCAGTGGGGCGGCCGGCGTTCCTGCGCCGGCACGGCTTCGCGGTGCCCGCCGACCTTGCCGCCCAGCGGCGCGCACAAGAGCAACTCGGGCACACCACGGTCTACGTCGGCGCCGGCGACCGGGTCGTCGGCGTGATCGCTGTGACCGAACGGGTCCACCCCGCGGCGGCCCGGGCGATCGTACAGCTGCACGGCCTCGGACTGCGCACCCTCCTGCTCACCGGCGACAACCCGTTCGCCGCCCAGTCCGTCG
Source organism: Nocardia sp. NBC_01329 (assembly GCF_035956715.1). Classification (NCBI taxonomy): domain Bacteria; kingdom Bacillati; phylum Actinomycetota; class Actinomycetes; order Mycobacteriales; family Nocardiaceae; genus Nocardia; species Nocardia sp. NBC_01329. The sequence goes on from NZ_CP108381.1 coordinate 3,425,158, forward strand.
CCGACCGGGTCGGTATCGGTGAGGTGGTGGCCGGTGTCCTGCCGGAGGACAAGGCCGAAGTCGTCACCCGACTCCAGGAGTCGGGCAGACATGTCATGTTCGTCGGCGACGGGATCAACGACGGGCCCGCCCTCGCGGCCGCCGATGTGGGCATCGCACTCGGCACCGGAGCCGATGCCGCCATCGACGCCGCCGATATTGTGCTCGCCGGCCGGGATCTGCTGCGGGTACCGGCCGCTATCGGTCTCGCCTGGGCGACCCTGGCCACCATCCGCACCAATCTGCGCTGGGCATTCGGCTACAACGTGGTGGTGGTCCCGATGGCCGCGCTGCTGCTCGACCCGCTCGCCGCCGCGGCCGCGATGGCGGTGTCGTCGCTGTTCGTAGTGTCCAACAGTATGCGGCTGCGGCGTTTCACTCCGCCCGGTCCCTCGCCCCAGCCCACCGCTGTGCCGGAAAAGGTGCGACGATAGCGATCACCATGATCAGCCCAGCGCACCACTCCCCGCTCGCCCGGGCGTGCCGTGCGTGGATCTTCGCGCTGATCTGTGTCCTGCTCTCGGCGTCGGGCCACGCCCTGACTTCCGCTCATTCCATTTCCCTGTCCACGCTCGGTCTCGCAGTCGGCTTCCTCGCAGCCTTCGCCTGGTCCGTCGCCGACCGGCAACGCGGCCTGCTGCCGATCACCGCGGGGCTGCTGGCCGGACAGGGTGTCCTGCACCTGTGGTTCACCGCCGACCCCGCCGGGGACCATACCGGCCACGCCGCGACCACCACCCGTCTGACCGAGACCGGCACACCGGCCATGCTGGCAGCGCACTGCCTCGCCGCCCTGCTGTGCGGCCTCTGGCTGTGGTGGGGCGAGCGCACTGCCTTCGCGCTCACCGCGACGCTGCACACCCGGATCGTGCTGCCCCTGCTGCTGCTCGTCCCGCCGTTGCCACCCACGACCGCCACGGTCGCCGCGCGTCCCCCGGCCGAACTCGACGCGCCGGCCACCGGCGTCGAATTCCTGCGCCACGCGATGGCCCGCCGGGGCCCACCTGGCGGATTTCCAGTATCCAGAATCCGTCGTAACACAGTGACCGGCTGAGCTGCTCGGGAATTCCTCCGGAACTCCGCTGGACGCTCGCCTGTGTACGGCGGGTGTCCCGTCACCGGCGCAGCGCCGACGGTGACGCGGTCACGCGACTCCGTCCGCGCGCCGATCGCGCACACGGTCGGATTCCGATGTGACCGCGTGACCGCGCCCGGCGTCCCGACCAGAAAATTCGTCGCCATGAATACGCACCCTCGAGTGCTGCCGGGACCCGGGCAGCACTACCGACCACCCTGCGGACCCGCGCGATACACCGGCCCCGACCCGGTACGCCGTCATGTCCTCGGATGACGAGCTGACCGCGCTGGCGCTGGCCGCCGGCGCGGGCGACCGCACCGCCCTGGCGGAGTTCATCCGCTGCACCCAGACCGATGTGTGGCGCTTCGTCGCCCATCTGGCCGACGTGCAATCCGCCGACGACCTCACCCAGGAAACCTTCCTGCGCGCGCTGGGCAGTCTGCCGAGCTTCGCCGGACGATCGACGGCCCGTACCTGGCTGCTCTCGATCGCCCGGCGCGCGGTGATCGACCGGCTGCGCAACGCCTCGGCCCGTCCGCGGACCACCGGCGGCGCTGACTGGGAGACCGCCATAGACCAGCGCCGCGACCGCCACGACGGCGATATCGGCGAGGACATGGTGGTAGCCGACCTGCTGCGCCATCTCCCGGACGACCGCCGCGAGGCGTTCGTACTGACCCAGATCCTGGGACTCAGCTACGCCGAGGCCGCGCAGGCCGCCGATTGCCCGGTCGGCACCATCCGCTCCCGGGTCGCGCGGGCCAGGGAAACACTGGTCGAACTATGGCAGGGCGTAGACACCGATTCCACCGTGGTCTACGCCTTCCCCCGCAACCACCGGCCCGAAGCACCACCGGTGCAGTTCGTCCGGGCACGCTGACCAGCGAACCGAGCCCAGCCGGGCTCGAAGCAACCGGTGGGCGGCCGGTGCCGCTCACCGGCTGCCCCGAGCCGGGCCCTTCGCAGGGCGATCCGACCGGACCTCTTCTCCCCCGGCCCCCGGATCAGGCGTAGCCAGACCGAACACGACCGGCAGATCCACCACCCGAAGCAGAGACAAGGAGCTCGTCATGAGCACACAGAAAAAACGGAAGAATTCGCTGTCGTCGGTGCACCAACCGGACCGCACCCGGCGGATCCTCGTACAACTGGCGGTCGCCGCGGTCCTCATCGGACTCATCGCCGCCATCGGCATCAATGTGGCGATGAAGAAGGCCGCGCGTGACGACCCCGGCCCCACCCCCGCCATCTCCGCCGCGCCGGAATCGAACCCGAACGGTCTCGCCGCGACCCTCACCGACACCGGCACGATCAGGATCGGACAACCGTCGGCAGCGAAAACGGTCCGGCTGGTGGCGGATCTGCAATGCCCCGCCTGCCGGCAGTTCGAGGCAACCTACGGTCCACTGCTGACCGACGCGGTGAACGCGGGAACCGTGGCCACCGAATACGACATCATCGCCTTTCTCGATCACGCATCCTCCTCCGAGTACTCGACCCGCGCCGCGAACGCCTCTTTATGCGCCGCCTCCGCCGATCCCATCGCCTACCCCGGCTGGCTGAAGACCATGTACGAACACCAGCCCGCCGAAGGCGGCGACGGCCTCCCGGACAGCACTCTCGTCGAGATCGCCAAAGGCGCCGGCTACACGGATCCGGGTTTCGCGCAGTGCGTGACCGACCGCACCTACGCCAAGTTCGTCCGAGCCCGCACACTCGAGGTGCTCGACAGCGGTATCCAGTCGACACCCTCGGTCTTCCTCGACGGCAACCCGATCGAGCCCGGCCGGCTGGCCGAGGCGCTCGAGTCCTGAGGCGATACCCGTGACGACCCGGCCCGGACATCGTGCACGGACCACTATCCCCCGTGCGCCCGCGGCCGGGTCGCGGCGGTCCGCGCCCGCCAGGCCAAACGGCACTCCGGCTGCGAATCCGCCAGCGGTGTCAGCGCCGAACCCGCCCAGCTGAACAGTAGTACCACTTCGCACGCCGCCGTGGTCCCGAACCACCCCGCACCGGAGTTCGCTCCACCGGTCCGCAGAATCCAGAACGCCAGCACCGACAGCGCCGCGCCCATCCCCGCCGCGAATGCCGCGAAACAAGCCCAGGAGAAACGGCGGGCGACGATCCCGCCGAGGGCCGAAACGGCGACAACACCTGAAGCCAGCAACGAAAGTAGCGGCAGCAGCGGTGTTTCCGCCGTCACCGCGGCAGGTGACGCGGCGGCGACCGATAAGAGAAGGCCGGCGAAGGCCGCCGACAGGACCAGCACCAGTCGCCAGCTCAGGAACATCTCGTCCAGCACCGACCGTTCGATGCCACGCAGGGCTTTATCGGCATCGCACAGCAAGCGCGCGGTCACCTCGTCGCTGCCACTCACCGATCTCGCCGTCCCTGTCCTGGCACCGTCACACACAGAGTGTCGGTAGCCGGGCAGCCGAAAGTTCCACTCCGGCACGGCTCGCTCACGGAGCACCACCGCGCGCAGGCCGGCCCCGGGCCCGATTCGTCGCGTCGAGCGGGGAACTTTCCGGGACGCTGCCGCGACTACTCACCGTAAGGGCGAGTGAGGGCGTCCGGCGAGTGAGGGCGTCCGGCGAGTGAGGGCGTCCGGCGAGTGAGGGCGTCCGGAGAGTGAGGGCGTCCGGAGAGTGAGGGTTTGCGGGATGCCGGATCAGGTATGGGAGTTGCCGGAAGAGCACGAAACGGAAAGAGACGACCCCCGTACCAGCCGCGGGGAGCCGACACGAGAACGACGGCCCGGCGCATGGTCGCGGTGGCAGCCGCTGCTGCTGCGGCTACATTTCTACGGCGGCATGCTCGCCGGACCCTTCATTCTCATCGCCGCCGTCACGGGCCTGCTGTACACGCTGACACCGCAACTGGACGGAATCGTCTTCCGGCACGAGGTGACCGTCGACGAATACGCACCACAGACACGCACCCTCGCCGACCAGATAGCGGCCGCGCGAACCGTGTACCCCGACGCCCCGATCACCAGCGTGAAACCGCCCACAGTGCCGAGCGAAACGACCCAGATCGCGTTCACGACAACCGAGGTGCCCTCCGACTACACCCGCACCGTGTTCGTCAACCCCTACACCGCGCAGGTGCAGGGGACATTGACCACCTACGGCATGTGGCTGCCGATCCGATCCTGGTTCGACGAGATGCATCGCAACCTGCACCTGGGCGTGGCCGGCCGGTACTACAGCGAAATCGCGGCGAGCTGGCTGTGGGTGGTCGCCCTGGGCGGCCTCGCGATGTGGATCGCCCGCGCCCGCCGGCGCGGAAGAAAGAGCCTGGTCCTGCCAGACCGCACCGGAACCCCGGAGGGATCGCGGAAGCGAACCCTGAGCTGGCACGGCACGGTCGGGATCTGGATCGTGGTCGGTCTGCTGGGACTATCGATCACCGGCCTCACCTGGTCGCGTTTCACCGGGGAGCACATCGAACAGCTACGCGCCCAGCTCAGTTGGACCACACCGTCGGTGTCCACGACTTTGCCGCCCACCGACAGCCGCACCGGCGCACCGGCCGAACCCACCGCCGGTGCCGACACCGTCCTGCGCAGCGCGCAGACCGCCGGCCTGCAGCCACCGATGTGGATGAAACCACCTGCAGCGACCGGCGACGCATGGGAGGTGTACGAACGCAAACGCGATTTCCCGACACGATTCGACGCCGTCGCCGTCGACGCCGAAACCGGCGCGATCACCGACGAGAGCAGGTTCGCGGACTGGCCTTTGACCGCCAAACTCACCGGCTGGGCCATCGACGCCCACATGGGAGTGTTGTTCGGCCTTGCGAACCAGATCGTGCTGGCGCTGCTCGTCATCGGCTTGATCACCGTCATCGTCCGCGGCTACCTGATGTGGTGGAAACGACGCCCCACCCGCGGTGGGTGGCCCACCGCGCCCCGGCGCGGCGCGCTCACCGGCCTGCGACCCGTCGAAGCGGTGATCGCCGTCGCCGTGCTCGCGGTGGTCGGCTGGATGGCTCCGCTGTTCGGCGCGACGCTGGGCTTGTTTATTCTCGGTGACGTCGTCGCCGGAGAGCTCATCCGGCGACGAAAGCAGGCCGTGTCATGATCACCGACCCGTTCCTGAAATGGGCCGCGGTCACTGCGTTCACAGTGACCGCGGTGTACTGGGCAGCGCGATCCGCACAGGCGGAGTCGATCCCGGGTCGCCTCGCCGCCATACTGCACGTCCTCATGTCCCTGGCGATGCTCACGATGGTGTGGTCCCCGTTGCCGGATATCCCCACAGTCGCCGGTATGACGGTGTTCGCGGGTGCCGCGGTGGTATCCCTCGCCCTACTCGCCGCCCACCGCGAGCACCACCTCGAATACGTCTACCACGCGGGAATGATGGCGACGATGGTCTGGATGTACGCGGTCATGGACTCCACGCTGATCGGCGGCACCCCTATGCCCAGCGGCAGCGAATCCATGCACGCCGGGCACGGCAGCACCATGGCGATGCCGACAACAATGACCATGCAACCACCGCCCTGGGCCGCTTACCTGAACCTGACCATCGGACTCCTCTATCTCGCTGTCGCTGCCACATGGATCGCCCACAGCTACCGCGGATCCGCGGCCACCGACCCGGCCCACCGCCACGGCGGCGCGATGCAGGCCGTCATGGCCGCCGCAACCGCGGCAATGTTGCTGCCCTACACCGGTTGACAACCACCGAACATGCCGAACGACCTGCCCGTACCCCGTCGCCCGCGGAATTCGACCATCATTCGGCCAGGAGGTCGCTCCGCTCACCAGCGCACGGATTCGGGCGAGACAGTGAAAACGACGGCTCTGTCCCACATTCGGCTCCGGTGCACTTCCAGTGGCAATGAAGCGTTCGGGACGACAATGTGGCCGGCGCCGAGGTGCATGTTGCTGCCTATATCCGGGCGACACCCGCGAGCGCGGTTGTCCAACCGGGCCCCGACCCCTACGGAAGCGACAAGATCCTGCCCGGCCTGCACGCTGCCCCGCGTGACTGCTCGTGGATTGCGGACAGCGAACGGCGGAACACGGGCGCCCCCGAATGCGGGTAGGTGCGCCCGAACGCCGAATCTGCCGCGCGCACTGATATTGCGCGGTGATTCGATGCAGCCGCTCCGCGAGCATGCCGACCTGCCGCAGTCCCTCCACCACCGGAGTTGCGGCGGGTGCCCGTCCGCGCAGGGACGCGCGCCTATATCGCGTTGCCCAGGAGCGCGTCACACCTCCATGTTGCAGCCCCCCGATCCGGCTGTGACGCCTCCGCACACGGTGAACCGAGCCCGCTCGCGATTCACCGGTCCCTGGTCTCCTTGAAAGCCGGGGTCGATTCGAGGAACACGAGTCATCGATGACTACTGTCAGAACACGCACGAAATTCGATACGCGCGAACTCCGCGCGGATCTGCGCACCGCCCGCATCGACGCCACCATCGCCTTGCTCATCACCCTCGTGGTGTTCGGTTGGCTCTATTACCGCGTCGCCGCCGGAACTTCGCCGACCACTGTGGTCATGCCCGATCTGGCAGACCCCGGAAAGTACTGGATGTACTGGATGTGCCAAGCCTTCGGCTGGACGGGGCTGCTCTGGGCGTGGATCACTGTCGTCCTCGGTGTGCTGCGCAGCAGTCGCAGCCCGAGGTGGTTACCGGTCCCGCAGCACAGTATCGAGAAATGGCATCGCGCTACCAGTTTGACGACCATCGGGTTGATGTTCGTCCACGCCGCGTGGTTGTTCGCCGAATTTCTCCGCGAGTACTCCGCGACCGCGGACATCATCGAATCGCTGTGGCGCGCATTCGTTGATACCTTCGTCCCCTCGGCCTATCCCAGCGGAACGGGGAAGGTTGCCATTTTCATCGGGCTGCTGGCGTTGTACCTGGCGATACCGCTCGGCTTGGCCTTCTATTCCCGCCGCTGGCTGCGCCCCGCAGTGTGGCGGGCTCTGCACGCTTCCATCATCGTCGTCTACGCCCTGAGCGTCTGGCATACGCTGCTCTACGGCACCAACGTCTGGTACGAGGGATCGTTCCGCACGCTGGTGTGGTCGATGCAGCTCCCCATTGCCGCGCTCGTCCTCTACCGGCTCGGCAACCTGCCACCGAGCCGGCAACGAACTCGGACGACGATCGCGTTCCGCTCGGCCGCGGGGCTTTTCGTCCTCGGATTCATCACGGTGGTCTGCGCCGCCGTAATAAGCGGGCACGACGGTGGCCGGACAGCCGGTGTGGCGGGCCTCGGCCTCAATGTCACCAAGGCGAATGTTTGGTGGGGACTGGTGGCATTCCTGGCCGCGGTCGCCTTGTCCGTGGGCCGGGTACGGCGACTCCGCAGGACCGCGGTCACCGGCTTGGGTTGAGGTTCCGCCTTATATACTCGACAAACTGATCCTCTGGCCGGCGGGGCTGATCCACGATCAGAAGTTCGTCTCCATCGAAGCCGACAAGGTCACCAACTCGAAATAGGGCGGCGACACCCGGCGGGCGATTCCGATCATCTCGTTCATCGCCCGCGCCCAGCTCCCGCGCCCACGCAGTTGCGCCGCCGCCACGCAGATCACCGCGGCGTTCGAGCACACCAAGAAGAGCTCGGGCCGCATGTCCGGGACACGTTACTCGGGTCGGATAAGGGCACCACCGGTGCGGACGAGTCTTCATCCGGCTCAGCTATCCGTTCTCCCCCGCATTCCCCGACACCCTTGTCCACATCTCAGCGGCCCCGCAGCGGTCGCGCACCGGCGGGAAGATCATCGAACAGTCGCTCGCCGATCACCGCGCGGTCTGCGCCTCGGTGACCTGGTGCCGGTGGGCGACCGGTACGAGCAGCTCGCCCGCGGCCGCAACCGGCCCTTCACCGACGACAAGAGGTCCTGTTCGAGGCCGCCGACAAGTCGTATCGCACCCGGTTGCGGCCATCTACTCGACTCACAGGAACTCACCGAGGACGATCTCCACACCTACCGCAACGGCCCCGCGAGCGCCGACACCCAACTGGCCGGGCGGTGCCGCCAGTTCATCTGACAGAACCGGTTGATCTGCACCATCCTGCTCGCCGCGCTCGCCCCTACCGTCCCAGCGCTGCGCGAACTCACCATCCCCGGCTCGCGGCGCTGAATCACGGCTCGGTGGTGACCCGATACCCGGCACCGAGGTCGGGATCATCCAAGGGCACGAGGACGAATGGGCCGGCCGGTTCCCATAGATCAAGAACGTCGGCACGGAGACCGACCCCGGTGTGCGGCTGGAACTCTCGGGTGTCGATGTGGATCAGGTAATTGGCAACCCCAGGTCAACGACAATGCGAACAACCGGGCGAGCCTGGCGAAACAACTGCTGATCGAAAAACTCGGGATCACCGAGGTCGGCGGCACGCCGGCGACTAACTGCGCTTCACCTGGCGAGACTCCGGCCGACCCGGCCTCCCGACGAAATAGCTCACAGTCGGCGAGGCCCGCAACTCGTCCCCATTCGGGGCGCGGCTTCAGGCTTCCGGCAACGGCAGCGTCGCGATGTGGGTTGGCCGCCGCGAAAGGACACATCCGCGAGTTGGTTCGCAGGACTGTCTCAGCTTAACCCGACTTGACCCCCACGGCGCTGACCTGCACATATTGTTCTAGCAATTGATGCTCACACCAAATAACAGCAGGTAGAAAGAGGGAGATGCGTGTCCGGAGGGGGACTTGAACCCCCACGCCCGATAAAGGGCACTAGCACCTCAAGCTAGCGCGTCTGCCATTCCGCCACCCGGACCGGTGTGCTCAGCAAGAGTATCGGATCGTTTCACCCGGGCAAAATCGCGGCCCCCACCTGGGGATATCCGCCCCATTGTCAGCTGCTGACGAATTCCGGTCCGGCGGCTGCGGGTCGTGGGTAGATTGGTGCGCAGCAGTGCAGTCGCGGTGAGGAGCTCCGAGTTGGGACACGATGTCGCGGTCATTATCGGGGTGGGCGGTATAGGGCGGGCCATTGCGCGCCGGATCGGGGGTGGGCGGCGGCTGTTGATCGCGGATTTCGACAAACGCGATTTGGACTCGGTGGTGGAGTTGCTGGCCGGTGAAGGGCATGAGGTGGTCGGACAGCAGGTGGATGTGTCCGATGCCCGGTCGGTGGCGGCGTTGGCCGAAGTTGCCGGTGAGTTGGGGCGGGTCACCCATATTGCTCATACCGCGGGGGTGTCGCCTACACAGGCCGTGACGAGGGCAGTGCTGGAGGTGGATCTGCTGGGGACGGCGTTGGTGCTGGACGCGTTCGAAGCGACGGTCGCCGAGGGCGGGGCCGGGGTGGTGATCGCGAGTATGTCGGCGTACATGGCACCACTGCCGGACGATCAGGTCGCGGCGCTCGCGCACACCCCGGCCGGGGAGCTCCTGGCGTTGCCGTTCCTCGACCACGACGCCCCGCCGGGAACTGCCTACGCGGTGGCCAAGCGGGGCAATGTGGCACGGGTTCAGGCTGCGGCTGTCGCGTGGGGGCGGCGGGGCGCGCGGCTCAATTCGATCAGTCCGGGGGTGATCTCGACGCCGATGGGACGGGAGGAGTTGGACGGCGAATCGGGGGCGGCGATGCGGGCGATGGTCGATGCGTCGGCGACCGGCCGGTTGGGGACGCCGGACGATATCGCGCACGCGGCGGCCTTTCTTCTGGACCCGGCCTCGAGTTTCATCGCGGGGATCGATCTGCTGGTCGACGGGGGGACGGTGGCCGGCGTGCGGACGCTGGCTTTCGGCTGAGAGCACGGGCGAGGCGGTCGCACGCCGGTCGGGTCCCGTCCAGTGTCCAGGTACGGGTGAGGGCAATTGTTGACGACGCCGGTACTCGCGGATGATGATGCGGCCACCAGCCCCGACGTCTCGGAAGTGAACTGTGCCACCCACCGGAATCCCCGCAATTCATCTAGGCCCGGACCACGACCCCGCCCTTGCCCGGGGAATCGAGGAGGGTGGTGGTCGCCTGGCGCCGCTGGATGATGCCGAGGCGGTGGTGTGGAAGGGCGGGCCGGATTCGTTCCCCGACCGGCTGCCGGACGCGGTGCGGTGGGTGCAGTTGCCGAGTGCGGGGATCGAACGGTGGTTCGCCGGGGGAATCGTCGACGACGAGCGGGTCTGGACCTCGGCGGCGGGGGCTTACGCGCCGAGTGTGGCCGAGCACGCGGTGTCGCTGTTGCTGGCGGGGGTGCGGGGGCTGGGTGAGCAGGCGCGTGCGACGTCGTGGCGCAAGGGCGAGTTCGAGACGCGGGTGGGTACGTTGCGCGGCGCGACGATCGCGATCATCGGGTGTGGAGGTATCGGGCGGGCGATGATCCCGCTGTTCACCGCGTTCGGTGCGGAGGTGCTGGCATCCACCCGGTCCGGAACGCCGGTGCCGGGCGCCGTCGAGACGGTGGCGGCGAGCCGGAACACCGAACTGTGGTCGCGTGCCGATCATTTCGTGATCGCGGCACCGGCGACGGCCGAAACCGCGCGGCTCGTCGATGCGGACGCGTTGGCCCGGATGAAACCGACGGCTTGGATCGTGAACATCGCACGCGGATCGCTGATCGACACCGATGCGCTGGTTCGGGCGCTCAGCGAGGAGAGCATCGGGGGCGCGGCGCTGGACGTCACCGACCCGGAGCCACTTCCGGACGGTCACCCGCTGTGGTCGCTGCCCAATGCGGTGATCACCCCGCATCTGGCGAATCCCTCGAACGGCCTGCCCGGTCTGCTGGCCGAGCATGTCCGAGCCAATGTGGAGCGGTTCGCTACCGGTGAACCGCTGCTGTCGCCCATCGAAATCGAACGCGGCTACTGAGCCGGATCGCTGGCCGACCGGGAAGTTCCTCAGGCCTCGAGGATGTCTTCGATGGGCCGCCGTGGGGTGTCGGCCAGCGGCGCGGCGCGGCGGGAACTCCAGCCGACGCGGACCATGGCCTGGGGATACGCGCAGTCGTGGAGAAGCCCCGTCCGGATCTCGTGCCGCGAACCAGCCACGCCGAGAGGTTCGGTCTGCACGCTGGTGGCCAGTCCCAGACCGGTCGCGGTGAGCAGGAGCGCGCTGGTCGCCTCTCCTGCCCGCAACTGCGCCCGCCGGTCGTCGCGGGTGGTGCCGACGACGAGCCATTGGGCGGCGTCGGGCTGGTCCGCCGGATCGAGCAGGGCCGGTTCGGCGAAGGTGCGTACCGGGATCTCGCCGACCGGGCGCGCCGCGGGTGCGTTCCGTGACGGCACACCGTCGGTGATCCGGTGCTGTCCGCTCCAGCGGGCGATCTCCTCCTGGTACTGCCGGTCGGTGGCGTGCGCGGCGACCGCGTGTTGCATCGGCGTGGCCAGGCGCGGCAGCAGCGTATCCGGGACCTGCCGGACGGCGGCGCCGCGAGCCGACACCTGAGCGGCCAGCGACCTGAGATGACGGGCCGGGATTGCCCTGGGCAGGTAGCGACGCCGGTCGGTGCGGCGCACCATGATCGCGGCGGCCATCTCGAGCTGCGCGTCACCGGGTGGGCGGCGGGTGGTGTGGACGGTGGCGAGATGCTCCGGGTCGCCGGGCTCGGGGCAGTAATCCACGGTGGAGGCCCAGCCGAGTGCGGCCAGCGCGGCGCGCATATGGTGCAGCGCGGCCCCGCAGCTGACGATGAGGTAACGCTGATCGGGGTCGGTGGCCGTCAGCTGCCTGCCGGTATCGGCGAAGAGATGGATACCGGTGGCGGTGGGCCGCCAGCGCCAGGGCTGGGTGTTGTGGACGGACGGCGCTCGGACTGCCGAGCCGAGGGCGATATCGGTGGTCTCACGATCCGGGATCGCGCAGGGCATTGTGTGCGTCCTTCCGGTTACTGGTGATGTGCAGATTTCCCCGGCCGTACAACCGCCGCCGGGCCGCTCAGAGCACGGCTACTACCCCACCGCGGCCTCGCGCGGCACGGGTGCCGCACACCTGCGGTGGTGGATTCACCGAGTCCGAGGGTAGACATTTCGCCGGGCGGGTGGCACGGGCGGCAGCCGGGATTGCCGAAAGGTATCCACGAGTCACCGATCGGCTCGTTCCGAATCCCACTCTGGGCGCGACGATCCGGCTTCACCCCTGCTGAAGTGATTACATTCGATAGGGAACCTATGATATTGCGCACGTAGTCGACCTGTTACCGAGGGTTCGCCATCACGCTCGGACCCGGTCCGAGTGGACACGAACGGGCCGGTTGCTGTTTCCCACGCCGGATGCCGGGTAGATCCGCAGTACTCTGGCCTACTGCCCCTGGTGACCAGCTGTCACAGATGCGATACACCGAGGAAAGGGATGCACATCATGCTGCTACGCCGGCTTGCCCGCCCCCTACTGGCGAGTGCGTTCGTCGCCAACGGAGTCGAAACACTGATGCATCCGGAAGCCCGGGTGAAGGAAGCATCGACTCTGGTGAACAAGGGGAAGGAAACGCTGCCCTCCGATATCGCGGGTAACCTGCCCGAGGATCCGAGCACGCTGGTACGAGTGACCGCGGCCGTGCAGATCGCCGGTGGCGCGCTGCTGGCGCTGGGCAAGGCGCCGCGGCCGGCGGCGCTGGCGCTGGCCGCGACGGTGGTGCCGGCGACGGTTACCGAGCAGAATTTCTGGGCCGAGAACGATCCCGAGCGTCGAGCGGCGAAGCGGACGGCGTTCCTCAAGGATGTGAGCCTGCTCGGCGGTTTGATGATCGCCGCCTCCGATACCGCGGGCAAGCCCTCGCTGGGCTGGCGTGGACGCCGGGCCGCGCGGCGGGCAGCCACCACGGTCAGCGGTGTGCTCCCGGCCGGATCGACCGGCCGGGGCGGCACCGGCGAGGCCGTACGGCACCAGCTGCACCAGGCGACCGAGCGGGGCCGCGAACTGGCGGGTAGCGCGGCGAGCCGGGGCGCGGAGCTGGCCGAAACCGCTCAGCAGCGTGGGCCGGTATGGGCGGAGACCGCCAAACAGCGGGGTTCCGACTGGGCCGATATCGCCAAGCACCGGAGTGCGGAGCTGGCCGAGACCGCCCAGAACCGTGGGCCGGAGTGGGCCGAAGCGGCCAAACACCGGGCAGCCGAACTCGCCGACTACACCAAACACCGCGGCAGCGAACTCGCCGGAACCGCCCAAAACCGCGGACCCGAATGGGCCGAAGCAGCCAAACACCGGGCAGCCGAACTCGCCGACTACACCAAACACCGCGGTGGCGAGCTCTCCGCTTCGGCAAAAGCGCAACGTGCCCAGTTGGCGAAGACCAAGGCCAAGGCCGCCAAGGCAAAGGCAAAGGGTAAGAAGGCCAAATTCCGCTGAGCACTCAGCGAAATCGGCGGTGATCAGCGAATTCGACGCTGCCCGGGCGGTGCGCCCGGGCAGCGTCTCGCCTCACATACCGGGAAATTCGAGCATCGGCGCCGGATAGTCCGCCTGCGTCCGCCACGGCCGGTGGATCGCCCGGCCCTCGATACCGGCGAGTTCGGGCACCCAGCGGCGCACATAGTCGCCGTCGGGGTCGTAGCGTTCGGCTTGGCGCAGCGGATTGAGTACGCGGTTCGGGCGGGTGTCGTTTCCGGTTCCGGCGACCCACTGCCAGTTGAGCTGATTGTTCGCCACATCGGCGTCCACCAGCCAGTACCGGAAGTGCCGTGCGCCGATTCGCCAGTCCACGCGTAGCGATTTGGTGAGGAAGCTCGCGGTGATCAGGCGGGCGCGGTTGTGCATCCACCCCTGGGCGCGCAGCTGCCGCATTCCGGCGTCGACGATCGGGATACCCGTCCGCCCTTCGCACCAGGCTTCGACTGCCTGCCCGTCCTCGCGCCACCGGATCTCCCGGTCGCGGTAGTCGGCCCAGGCCGCGTCGGGGCGGGCGGCCAGGACCTGGTGGTGGAAATCCCGCCATGCCAGCTGCCGCACGAACGCCGCGGCCCCTTCGGTGGAATTGCCCGCCCGCCGGACCACCTCGGCGGGCGAGAGACAACCGAAATGTAGATACGGCGAGAGCCGCGAGGTGCTGTCCGCGGCCAGGTCGTCACCGCCGCGCGCATAGTCGTCCACGCTACGGGAAAGCCAGTCCCGCAGCACTTTCCGACCCGTCGTCTCGCCGCCGACGGATAACTCCGGTGACGGTTTCCCGGCGCCGATATCGCCCGGCTCCGGGAGCGATCCGGCCGGTATCCGCGGTAACGCGAGGTGGTGTGGGGCGCGCAGCGGTGCCCGCCGCTGCGCGCCGGTCCACTGCCGTAGATAGGGCGTGAAGACCGCGAAGTGGTCGCGGCCGGCCGGGAGCAGATCACCGGGCTCGACGACGGTCAGCGAGGCACTGTGTACCCGCAGTTCCCGGCCGTCACGGGCCAGGCGGTCACGCAACCGCTGCTCACGCCGCCGACTGTAGGCACTGAAGTCGGCAGCGATATGGACGACGGACGCGTCGGCGGCCGCCGCTACCCGCGCCACCTCCTCGGCGAGGTCACCGGCACGGACGATGAGACGACCGCCGAGTTCGCGGAGTTCGTCGTCGAGTTCACGCAGGGCGGCCGCCAGGAAATGCGCGCGATTGGGCGGGCACGTACCACCGGAGAGGATGGCCTCGTCGAGGACGAAGAGCGGGGCCACCGTATCGGCGTCCCGGTGCGCCGCGGTGAGCACCGGATTGTCCCGCACCCGCAGGTCGCGGGTGAACAGAGCGACCGCCGCCGCGGTCACGCGGACCAGACCAGGCAGAAGGGGTGTCCGACCGGATCGGTGTACACCCGGAATGCCTCTTCCGCGTGGACGAACGTGGCGCCCAACGCCAGGACCGCCGGTTCGGCGACCTCCACATCACTGACCAGGACATCCAGGTGGATCTGCTGGGACCCGGCCGGGTCAGGGAACCGCGGTGGTTCGTATTCCGGCGACAGCTGGAACGCGAGCCGGCGACCCTGCGGGTCGACCATGGCCACCCAGGTGTCGTCGCTCTCCTCGCGCGCGACTTCCCCGCCGAGCAATCCCAGATAGAACTCGGACAGCTTCCACGGATCCGGGCAGTCCAGTACGACTGTCCGCAATCCCTCTACCCCGTCGGCCACCATTGATCGGCCCTCCTTCCGAACCTGACAACGGTATGCGCGTACCCGGGCGCACACCGGGAAAACTCGAACTGTGCGCGCCGAGTGTAGGCGGTGACCCGGGTCCGGAGGGTGGGCACGTCAGCGCGTCGGTGTGGGCACTTCCTCGTAGACCTCGCCGACGGCGCCCGCGAGCAGCCGATCGGTCATCTCTCGCTTCAGCACTGTCAACCGGGCGTTCTCGGCCGCATCGCGGTCGCGGCGCGCACCCAGCTCGATGAATTCGGTGATGACGAAGCCCGCGTCGCGCAATTGCAGCCGGACGGTGCGCTCGCCGTGCGTGAATTCCCATACGTACCGGGCGAGTACGGGACCGCGCGCGGTGGCCGCGAGATCGGGATCCACGACGAAGCGGTCGCCGGTGACCGCGCGCAACACCATCTCCACCGCGTCTCGCCCGCCCGGACCGGGAAAGGCGGTGCGGACGGTGATCTCCCGCCGTTCGACCGTGCCGAGCAGCGAAACGGCATGTCGCATGGCGCAGTACGCGTGCGCGACACCGCCGGGGAACTCGGTGCCGTGATACCTCATCAGGTCGGCGAAGGAGAATGCGATAGGGGTGCCGGCTTCGAGGACTGTCAGCATGTCTTCTCTCTGTTCATGGTGGCCCGGTGCAGCGTTGCCGGTGGCCCAGCGCAGCGCCGAATAGAGCAGTTGGGTGGCTCCGGGCATGAATCCGGATCCGTGGTGGTACACCGGATCCATCGTGGTCACGAGCAGCCGTCCTGCGGTGGATGTCTCGTCCAGGTAGAGGATCGAGCCGTCGCGGTCGCCTGCCTCGGTGTGCAGGTCGACCAGACTCACCGCGCCCGGCGGTGGTTCCAGCACACCGTGGTAATGCCAGATCACCGACCGGTCCGCGAAGAATTCCCACGCGGGGTGATCGGGGGCGAGTGTGCGCAGCCGGTGGTCCTCGCCGGTGCGCCACCACCAGAACACGATGGGCCGGGCCTGTTCCCGGACTCCGGGCAGCCACTTCCCGGAGTCGTTCTCACCGAATACCAGTACCGTCGCACCGCGTTCGAGCCCGGCCAGGACAGTTTCGGTCCAGCGTCGCAACAGGTCCGACCGTAACCGGTCGGCGACCACGATCACCCCCGCCGCCGCGATCTCCTGGAGGGCGCCGGTCCGCACGTGGACGGGGCGGATCCGGTAGGGCGCCAGCGCGGGATCGGCGAGGGTTGCCAGCTGCGCGTGGCTGCCGCCGTGCAGGAAAGCGATCCCGGCGCCCGGAGCGGGGTCATTCATCGTCGGCCTCCAGCCAGCGCAGGAGTTGAGTACGCAGCCGGGCGGTACCGCGGTCGGCGCCGGCGAACTGCAACAGGTCGTTACCACCGTGGACCAACACCCGGCCCGCGCCCAGTGGATAGTCGTAATCGATCGGGGCGCGGGTGCGGCCGATGGTGTGCACGACCTGTGCGCCCGCGGGCAGGGCCGGGTAGCAGCCTCGACCGTAGAACCCGGCGACACCGATCCGTTCCAGTTCCGCGAACGGGACCGGTCCGCGGGTGCCGGTGTTGTAGAGAAACGATCGGGGATCGGTTCCGGCCCAGACCGGGTGTTCGGTCACGCGGGTCAGCGCGAGATCGCTCGCATCGCGGAACTCGAGTTTGCGCCACTTCGTCAGACCTTCGAGGAAGAGTCGCTGCACATGACCGTTCACCACGACCCGCCCGCCGCGGATGACGAACGCGTCCAGCAGCGGCCGTTGTTCGGTCAGGTATTCCTGGTCCACATCACCGGTCAGGTAGAGACCGGTGACCTCCGCGGTGCACTCGCGCGGCAGGTCGTACAGGTCGATCTCGCGGAAACCGTGAGCGAGTTCCCCACTGCGCGGGGCCATCACCGCTTTCAGCACCGTCATCCGATCCCCCGCCCGAAATCGGGGACAGTCAGACGCCTTATCGCACTGGGTGTCTCGACATCGGCGGTCACGATCGGTACGCCGTACATCTTCGACAGCAGTGCGCCGGTGAGCAACTCGCGGGTCGGACCGATGCGCTGATCGTCCGGGGCGACCATCAGCATGGAGCGCTCCGCCACGTGCAAGGCGTGATCCGGGTGATGGGTGGTCATCACCACCGCCATCCCCTCGTCGGCCAGTGCCCGCAGCACGGTCAGCACCCGGGCCTGGTTGCGCAGATCCAGGGCAGCCGCCGGCTCGTCGAGGACGATGGTGTCGCATTCGGAGACCAGGGCACGAGCGATGAGTACGAGCTGGCGTTCCCCGCCGCTGAGGCCGGTGTAGTCCCGGTCGGCCAGATGTGGCACACCCACCCGACGCAGCGCTTCCCGGGCCGCCGCCCGATCGGCGACGGTGGGAGTGCTGTAGATCTTCACCGTGCGAGCCCGGCCCATGAGGACGATATCGAGCACCGAGAACGAGAACACGACCGAATGGCTCTGCGGGACATAGCCCACCCCGCCGGACACCTCGACCGATCCGGAGACCGGCCGGATGAGACCCGACAGGCATTTGAGCATGGTGGTCTTACCCCGCGCGTTCGGTCCGAGCACGGCGAGTACTTCACCCGCACGGGCGCGGACCGAGACTTCGCGGAATATCCACGGACCCTTGGCGGTATAGCGGAACGAGAGCGAACTGGCCTCAAGCATCGGCACCCCACAGGCGGGAACGGTTGCGGATCAACAGCACCACGAAGAAGGGTGCCCCGATGATGGCGGTGAGGATACCGATCGGGATCTCGGCGGTGCTCAGGGTGCGGGAGAGCGTATCGATCACGGTGAGGTAGGCAGCACCGAGTAGCGCGCTGACGGGCAGCACCATCCGGTTGTCGGTGCCGACCATCATGCGCACCAGATGTGGTACGACCAGGCCCACCCAGCCGATGACCCCGGCGACCGATACCGAACCCGCGGTGATCATCGCGACACACAGCAGCAGGAAGTTGCGCAGGCGTGCCGGTTTCAGTCCGAGGGCGGTGGCGTCCTCGTCGCCCATGGCGAGAATGTTCAGCCGCCAGCGCAGTACCAGTACCACCAGGCCTGCTGTCACGATGGGGATCGCGGCGATCAGCACTTTGGTGTAGCTCGCGGTCGCCAGCGAGCCCATGAGCCAGAAGACGATCGAGGGCAGTTCGCTGTAGGGGTCGGCGATATAGGTGATGAACGAGACCATCGCCTGGAACATCGCACCGACCACCGTGCCGCCGAGAATGATCATCAGCAGCGGCGCACCGGGCACCGCCCGGGCGATCATGACCACCAGCACCAAAGCCACGACCCCGCCGAGGAAGGCCCCGCCGACCAGCGCGGCACCGCCGAACCCGGCGAGCAGGATCAGCACACCGCCGAACGACGCGCCCGAGGAAACACCCAGCACCTGGGCGCTGGCCAGTGGATTGCGGAACACGGCCTGCATCACCGCTCCGGTGAGCGCCAGTCCGGCGCCGAGCAGGATCGACAGCAGCACCCGCGGCAACCGCACATCGAGTACCACGGTGCTCTCCTGCGGATACCAGGTGCGCTCCAGCGGGAACACCTGCCCCAGCAGAATGCGCACGATCTCGTTCGGCGGGACGGTGTAACGGCCCACCGCGAGCGCGACGATCGCCACCACGAGCAGTAAGAGGAAGAAGCCCGGGATCGCCAGC
Source organism: Nocardia sp. NBC_01329 (assembly GCF_035956715.1). Taxonomy (NCBI): domain Bacteria; kingdom Bacillati; phylum Actinomycetota; class Actinomycetes; order Mycobacteriales; family Nocardiaceae; genus Nocardia; species Nocardia sp. NBC_01329. Next base: position 3,443,955 of record NZ_CP108381.1, read on the forward strand.
ATCCGCCGGTCGAAGCGCGCGCGGCGCGGCGCGGGAGCTTCCGGCGCCGCGACTGCGACAGAATCAGCGGCGGAACTGGTCATAACCCGCGGCGTCCTTGTTCAGGTCGAAACGCAGCACCTGATCGATCTCCTCATCGGAGATCCGGTAGGCGAACAGATTGTCGAAGGTGGCCCGGATCTCGTCGCGGAATTGCCCGCCGCGCGCACCCGGGTAGAGGATCTGGTGCATCCACTGCCACATCATCGGCGATTCCGCGCTGGGCACCTGCCAGCGGTAGCCCCCGAGCGGCGTCTTGTACACCCGCTTGTTCTGTACCGCGCTGACACTGGCGAGCCGCGGATCGGCATAGATATCGGCGGGAACGCTCTCGTCGAACCCGCTGAGCATGATGACCTCGGGGTTCCAGTCCAGGATCTGCTCCGGGCTCACCTGCCCGGCATCGGAGACGAAGCCCTCGGTAACCAGGTCCGCGCCGACGAGGTCGAACTGGAAGCCGTCGTAGCCCTTCGGGCTTGTGGTGCTGTAGGTATCACCGGCCCGGGACAAGATCATCGCCTTCGGCCGCGGGGTCCGCTGCTCCGCCACCTGTGCGCGCATCTCGGACAGTTCGGTGCGTTGCCAGTCGACGAGCTCCCGGCCGCGTTCGGGTTTACCCGCGATCTGCGCGAACAGGGTGATCCACTGTTCGAGATCGTCCTGGGTGCCGTACTCCAGGCCCACGACCGGGAAGCCCGCGGCCTCGATCGGCGCCGTGACGTCGGGTCCGCGGTCGCCCCACTGCACTACGACGTCCGGGTCGAGTTGCAGCAGGGTCTCCACGTTCGGCACGAAGTCGTTACCCGCGACGACGGCCGATTCGGCCGATTCGGGGAACATGGTCGCGAACATGCCGCCTTTGTTGGCCACCAGCGTGGACTGGTTGATGCCGACGATGCGGTCGTAGCTCCGGTCGACCGCGGCGAAGATCGACGGCGCCGGCATCACGGTGAACGCCACCTTGGAAGCCGGCCCGGCCAGTGCGACGGTTTCGCCCCGCTGATCGACGATGGACAGCGCGCCGGTGGCGGCCGCATCCTCGGTCTGCGCTTCCCGGGTCGAGCACCCGGCGGTCAGCGCGAGGGCCCCGATCATGCCGGCGACCATCCATCGCCGTGGCGGCGAGCTCCGCTTCCACCGCCGTGCACGCTGCAGATTCGATGCCATGCGCTTTACCGTCCTACCTCTGAATCGTACAAACCGGATTCAGGTTAGCCTTACCTACCGAGACGGTGTGAATCAGGGGTGACTCACTTCTCGGCTCGCTCGCGCAGGATGCGGGCGGTCGCCTCGTCGGCGGGAAGGAAGGCTTCCAGGTGCAGCTCGGCGAGCGTGACGTCGATCGCGGTGGCGAACGAGGAGATCATGGTGATCAGACGCAGCTCGCCCGCCGCGCTGCGCAGGCGCAGCGGTACCGCGAATCCGAGATGACCAGGACCGAGATCCGGTGGTGGCAGATAACTTTCGAGTTCGGTGATCAGATCCTCCACCACCGGATCCGGTCGACGCACCGCCCTGTTCCGCAGACCCTCGGTGATATGCCGCCCCCATTCCGCGAGATTGACCACCCGCGGAGCCAGCCCCTGCGGATGCAGCGCCAGCCGCAGGACGTTGAGCGGCGGCCGCAACAACCACGGCGCCGCGCCGTCGGTGAGCAGACCGAAAGCATCGTTCGCGGCCACCAGGACGCCGTACGGCTGCACGACGACCGCCGGATAGGGCATATGCCCGGCGAGAATTCCGCGCAACGCGATGCGGGCCGGGGCCAGCTCCACGGCGTCGAACGAGGATTCGGGGAACACCGGCGCGAATCCGGCTGCCAGGAGCAACCCGTTGCGGTCGCGCAATGGCAGGTCGAGCGATTCGGCCAGGCGCACCACCATGGCCCGGCCGGGCCGGGATCGCCCCTGCTCGAGGAAACTGAGATACCGCTGCGTTGTACCGGCCCGGATCGCCAGATCGAGCTGACTGACCCGGCACCGCAGCCGCCATTGCTTCAACTGCCCGGCGAAATCGGTCCGCGACCCTGCCCTCGTCATCGGTGCAGTATCGGACGCCGGCGGGGCCACTGCCATTCCCTGCAGGGAATCGCGTACGAACCCGTCCCGGCACAGACTCGGTGCCATGAGCAACCTCTCGAACGAGCACGAACTGATCCGACTCACCGACAGCTATATCGCCCTGTGGAACGAAGCCGACCCGGAGATCAGGCGCGAACGGCTGCGGGAGCTGTGGTCCGACGACGGTGTACAGGTTCTGGTGAATCCGCCCCAGGGGATGCGGGAGGCACTGGCGACTCTCGCGGTGCCGCTGCCGTCCGTCGAGATCCGGGGCCGCGCCGCCATGGAGGGACGGGTGCGCGCCGCGTACGAGATGTTCGTCGCGCCCGGCGAGAACGAGTTCGCACCGGGCGGACCCGCGATGCGCCTCGCCGGGAACCTGATCGGGATCGCCTGGCGCATGGTCGCCACGAAGGACGGGGCGGTGACAGGTGGCGGATACGATGTCGTGCTCGTCGGCGACGACGGCCGGATCCGCTGGGATCACCAGTACGTCGGCGTCTCGTAGCGTCTCGGATGCCCGGCCGGGCCCGGCGGCGCAGCCGACGCGACCCGCCGGGCTACGGCCGCTGCTGCGCGAGTTCGGCGGGTGGTGTTCCGGGAGCGCTGCCGGTGAGACCGCTGGGCCACCACACCTTCGGGCCGACGAGCGCGAACAGGGCGGGAATGACGACGGTACGCACCAGGAACGTATCGAGCACGATCCCGATACCGACGATGATGCCGAGCTGGGTGAGCGTGATCAGCGGTAGGACGCCCAGCACACAGAACACCGCGGCGAGCACGATACCGGCGCTGGTGATCACCGCACCGGTCGCCGAGACCGCGCGGACCATACCGTCGACGGTGCCGTGCCCCGGCGTCTCCTCACGTGCTCTGGTGACCAGGAAGATGGTGTAGTCGATCCCCAGCGCCACCAGGAACAGGAAGGCGAACAGCGGTACGGTCGTATCGAGTGCGGGAAAACCGAAGAGGTGGGTGCTCACCAGACTGCCCAGGCCCAGTGCCGCCAGCGCGCTGAGGACGGTGACACCGATGAGCAGGACCGCGGCGGGCAGCGCGCGCAGCAGGATGAGCAGCACCGTGAACACCACCACCAGGATGAGCGGTATCACCAGCAGTTGATCGTGGCGGGCGGCGTCGCGGGTATCGAGTGCTTTCGCGTCGCTTCCGCCCACCATGGCCTCGGCGCCGGGAATTCCGGACAGCGTCGTACGCAACTGTTCGATCGTGGTGTAGGCCTTCTCGGATTCGGGGGCCGCCTCGAGGGTCACCATCCACCGGTCCACCCCGTTGTGACTGCCGCTGGGCACTACGCCGGAGACACCCGGGGCGGTCTCCAGCGCGGGCCGGACCGCCGCCGCGGCGCTGTGCTCGGTGAGTACGACGGTCGGATCGGAGGCACCCGAGGGGAAATGGGCGGCCAGAGTGTCCAGACCGTCGACCGATTCGGCGCGCACCCGGAACTGCTCGGTCTGCGAGAGCCCGATATCGGCGCCGGTCAGGCCCGCTGCGAAGACGAACAGGAGTGCGATCGCCGCGCCCGCGACCACCGCGGGCCGGGCCACCACGCGGGTGGCGATCCGATGCCACACCCCGTGGGCCGCGGTGCCGTCGGCACTCGCCTGCGGAACGAAGGGCCAGAAGATCTTCCGGCCGCACAGTGCCAGCGCGGGCGGGAGCGCCAGCAGAACGAACACCACCGCGACCAGCAGTCCGGCGGCGGCCATGAGCCCGAGCGAGCGAGTGTTGGGCAGTGTCGCGAGCAGCAGTGTGCAGAGCGCGAGCACCACGGTCACATTGCTGGCGAGGATCGCCGGACCGGCGCGTCGCACAGCCTCGCGCAGGGCACTGCGGTGATCGCTGTGCCCGTGCAACTCGTCGCGATAGCGCGAGACGAGCAGTAGCGCGTAGTTGGTTCCCGCGCCGAAGACCAGCACGCTGGTGATACCCGAGGTCGACCCGTCGAAAGAAAGGTCGGTGATCCGGGCCAGTGCCGTGCCGACGCTGGTGGCTGTCCGGTCGGCCAGGCCGATCACGAGCAGCGGCACCAGCCACAGCACCGGCGAGCGGTAGGTGATGATCAGCAGCAGTGCGACCACCAGTGCGGTGACGGCGAGCAGAGTCACATCGGCGCCGGCGAATGAGTTCGCGATATCGGCGCCGAAGGCCGGACCACCGGTGATCTGCACGGTCAGCCCGGGCGGCGCGCTCTGCGCCGCCGATGCACGCAGCCGATCGATCTCGGCGGTGAGATCCTCGCCGCTCAGATCGGACGAGACCGCCGCGCGGCCGAGCGCCGCCTTACCGTCCGGCGCGACCACGAGCGTGTCCGCATCCGTCCCGGAGACCTCTCGAACGGTTGTCTCGGCTGCGGCGCGGTCGGCATCGGTGAGTTCGGCGCCGTCGGTCCGGGTGATCACCAGGATCGCCGGCGCGTCGCGGCCACCCGGGAACTCCGCCATCGCGGCTTCGACCTTCGCGGCTTCGGAGTTCTGGGGTAGCGAGGTCGGTGCCTGTCCGGCGTCGTCGTTCGCGCCCACGCCCACGATCACCGCGCAGGCGGCGGCGAGGACGGCGAGGAGCAGTACCCATGAGCGGCGGCCGGTGACCACGGCGGCAAAGCGTTCCCAGGCGTTCACACCGGAGACTATTTCAGAAACTGAAATAATCGGCAATCCCGGCACCCGTGGCACCTACACTCTTGCGAGCGGGATCAGGGAAAGGACGTCGCAGGTGACAAACGAACCGTCGGAGGAGCAGAGCACCGCTGTCCGAGACCACGCCGAAACCGAGATCGCCACCGATATCCGCGCGCTCACCGCGGTATCCGAACAGATCGGGCACCTGTTCGCCCATTCGCATTCCCTGCGCAGCAACGATTTCCGGGCCCTCATGCATATCGCCACCGCCGAAGCCGAACGGCGGCCGCTCACCGCCGGGCAGCTCCGCGAACTCATGGGCCTGTCCTCGGCGGCCATCACGTATCTGGTGGAACGGATGATCGCCTCCGGCCATATCCGGCGCGAAACCGATCCCGGCGACCGCCGGCGGGTACTACTGCACTACTCCGACCACGGTATGTCGGTGGCCGGCGAATTCTTCCGCCCGCTGGGCCGGCAGACCCGCGCGGCGCTGGCCGAGTTGCCGACCACCGATCTCGCCGCCGCCCACCGGGTGCTCGGCGCCGTCGTCTCCGCGATGCGCGACCACCATCTCGCGCTCACCCAGCAATCGATCGATGGGTAACCGACAGGGCGAGCCGCGGAACTTTCGTGCATATTGCCGCGGACCCCGGGTACCACGCCCGGCGACCCGTGGTCGACCAGCATCTGATCGCCCCGGCCGCGCGCGGGTATACGGCCGGGCAGACAGGAGGTGTGTCATGCCGAAGGAATGGACCGACAAACAGGAACGGCAGTACGAGCACGTCAAGGATTCGGCGAAAGATCGAGGAGCCAGTACGAAGCGAGCGAAGGAAATCGGTGCGCGGACCGTCAACAAGAACCGCGCCCAGGCCGGTCGGACCAACCCAAGGGCCGCACACGCGACCAGCTGTACAACGAAGCGAAGAGCCGCAACATCAAGGGCCGCTCGAAGATGTCCAAGAAAGAGCTGACCGAGGCGCTGGGCGGGTCGTAGGCCGAGGGGCGCTGTTGCCCGGCCGGACTTCCGGGTCACCGTTCACCTGCCCGGCCCGAGATCGAGGCGCCGAGTGACGCGGTCCACCAGATCCGGGGGCATACCGGGTTCGCGCCGGGCGGCTTGCGCCTCGCGGCGACCTGCTTCGGTCACCTCGGCCCGGATACGGCCGACCGCGGCCGCCATCCGCGCGTCGCGTTCTGTCTGGGCGCGAGCGTCCTGATCGGCCGCCTCCGGATCCGCTCGGGCCAGCCGCCGCCGGATGCCCTCGCGGAGCCGCTCGTAGAGCTCGTCGGGCACGTGCTCGGCCTCGGAAAGTTGTTTCAGGCGGGCCAGCTCGGCCTCGGCCACCCGTTCCCACAGTTGCCGCTCGAGCCGGCGTTCAGCGCGGGTATCGGCGTGCACACCGGTGAGCCGGACGACGAGGGGCAGGGTCGGCCCCTGGACGAGCAGCGTGAACAGTACGACCGCGAACGCGGTGAACAGAATCTGGGTGCGGCCCGGAAAATCCGCGCCCGCCTCCGTCGACAGGGGGATGGCCAGGGCCAGCGCCACCGTGGCCACTCCGCGCATACCGGTCCACCAGGTCACGACGGTTTCCCGCCAGGTGTAGGGCTCGTCGGTGTCCTCGTCGCGCCGAAGCCTCCCGCGCAACCACCAGGTCGCCATGAGCCAGACCAGGCGCAGCACCACCACCACGGCCAGCACAGCACCCGCGCCCCCGAGCAGTTGCGGCCAGCTGTCCCCGGTGGCCGCGAGCACCGCACTCAGCTCCAACCCGATGAGACCGAAGGCGAAACCGCTGATGAGCAGCTCGGTGATCTCCCAGAACGAATCGCCGACCACTCGGTAGTCGGCGTCACCGAATGCGGTGACGGCGTCGGTCAGGTAGAGCGCGCACACCAGCACCGACAGCACCCCGGATCCGCCCCAGGACTCCGCCAGTCCATACGCCGCGAAGGGCAGCAGCAGGCTCAGCGCGACCTGCTGGCCGGCCTCGGCCAGATAGCGGGTGAGCCGGCTGCCGACCCTGCCCAGCACCAACCCGACCGCCACGGCGACCACCGCCGACACCACGAACTCCAGCGCAGCGCGCGGCGCCGAGAACTGCCCGGTGAGTACCGCCTGTATCGCGACGGTGTAGACGACGATCGCGGTGACATCGTTGAACAGGCCCTCCCCGCCGAGGACCACCACCAGGCGGCGTGGCAATCCGAGCCGCCCGGCCAGCGCGGTCGCCGCGACCGGATCCGGTGGTGCGACAATCGCGCCGAGCACGACGGCCGCGGCCACCGGCAGAGCGGGGTACCACGCGTGGAACACCACCGCGACCGCCGCCGCGGTCGCCAGGACCAGTCCGACGGCCCGCAGCACGATGGGTTCCCAGCTCTCCGCGAACTGCCGCCACGAGGTACGCCGGGCCGCCGCGTACAGCAGCGGGGGCAGGACGAGCGGCAGGATCAGATGCGACGGCACCGCGATCTGCGGTACGAACGGCACCAGCGCCAGAGCGCAACCGAACAGCGTCATCAGGACCGCGGACGCGATACCGATCCGGCGCCCGATCGCCTCGGCGAGCACCGCGGCGAACAGGATCACGAATGTCAGCACCAACTGGTCCATGGCGGTCCAGTCTGCTGCCATCGGCCGCTTCGGGTCGCACGCAATGCCGGGTACGCGCCGGATCGGCCGATCGCGGGCGCCGGCCGCCGCTTCACTCGGCCGAGGAACCCACCGTCCGGAAGGCCGGACGATCGCCGATGTCTGCCGAAATACTCCGCTATCGATGTGCCCGGCCGAGAGGTTCGCCGGGAACCACCGGGTATACGTGGACCGACACCGGCGGCCTGTGGCCGGAGCCGAGGTGATCACACCGCGATTTCGGAAGTACGGCAAACAGATTCAGGCGCCCGCGGGTAGTGGCGGAGCGGGAACTCACCGACCCGCACGACTCGAATAACCTGTCCCCCAAGTTATCTCGCGGCAAAACGGCAACCGAACAATCAGTTGTCCCGGCGAACGACTTCGGGGCACACTTTAGGTGACGACGTTCGGCGCGCCGATCGAACGCGGGGGCGAGGGACACGGAATATGAGAATTCGGCCGCGGCAACAGCTGCTGGACCTGTGGCGGGCCGTGCTGGCCTGCTCCTACCGGGACGACACGTGGCGCTGGGGTGGCCGGGACGGCACCAATTCGATCAGCGACGCCGAACAGTTGCTGTGCCTGCTGTATCCGGCGACCGAACTCGAGGCGTTCGCCTTGGACCAACCCGACGATATGGCGATCGACGCCCGGCAGGCGCTCGACCCCTTCGGGGAGGAAACCCGCATCGGCGGCGCGCTGGTCGGTCTGCTCGAGGATTATCTGCAGCGCTATACCGGTCCCGACGGTCATCCGGATTTCGCGGCCGGCTCCTATCTCCGCGCGGCCGGTGATCGCCGGCCCACCGACGCCCAGCTCGCGCTGGATATCGTCGACTCCTATTCCATGTCGCTGAGTCTGTGCATCGCCGCACTGCGCTTCCTGCGTGGATTCCAGCGGTTCGTGGGCGGCGAGGTCCGGCGCGATGCCCGCCAGCTGAGCGAACGGATCCCGCTGGTGATCGAGGCGGTCGGTACTCGCCTCACCGCGGCGATGGCGGGTCTGGTGCGCAGTTTCGTCATCCACACTCCCGAGCCGAAATCCGATGCCGGGCACGCGATCCTGCATATGATCAACCAGAACCACGCCCCCGCCGACGAAGTGATCCGCCGCTTGTCCGCCCGGCTGGAACGGTTACGTGTCCAGGCCGCCAACGAAGTGCGGCTCAGTCAGACCACCGAGGTGGACGTCGCCGACGACGAGCGACTGTTCGAATGTGGCTGGGGTTGGGGCATCGTGCGCACCGCCGAACCGATCGAATTCGTCCCCGGTGCCGCCGGGCAAGCCCCCGGCCATGCCGAACCGCGCCCCTACCTGTACTTCACCGCTGTCGCCCTGGACGGCATCATCGATCTCTCCTCGCAACGTATCCGGGAATTGGACCTGCTGACCGACGAACAGCGCAAACTCGCCGACGCCCTGCAGTTGCGATTCGAACTCGCCCGCAACTACTGGTCGACGGTGGCTCGATTCGGTGGCGGGCGCTGGCCGCTGGAAGATATTCCGTGGCGCACCTCCGACGGCGAGGAATCGGACTATTTCAGTTTGACCGTCACCGCCATCCTGATCCAGGACCTCGTATACCGGGACAGCACCGAGGACCTGGCCCGGACGGTGGCCGTATTCGACCAGCTGGCGCGCCGCGGCCGGATCACCAGTCGCCTCACCGCCGGGGACGCGGCCGCGGTACTGCACTATCCGGGTGTCCGGTTGGGTCTGGCCGGTAGTGAGGAGATCGGCGGTGGCCCCGCCCTGGAATGGTATGTCCCCGATTTCGTGACATTGATGCTCAAACGCTGTCTGCAAGCGGCGCGCTTGCGCACCGATGTGGATACCCGGGACCAGCTGATGGCCCTCGCCGAAGCCGCCATGGAGCACCTCGACCAGCGCGTCCGGCGCGACGGACCGGCGGCCGGACTCTGGGACGATCCGGCGGCCCTGCTCGGACCGGCGCCGCAGGTTCCCGAGGGCCCGTCCTGGTTCGTCACCGAGCGGGTCATGGAATGCCTGGTGATCGCCTACGACACCTTCCGCGAACCGCCGCTGGCCCCCGCGACCATGGTCGCCCGTGCGGTCGATCTGCTGAGCGAGGCCGAGCATCTGCTCAACCAGGAAGAGCTCAAGGTCGGCGGAGACGATCTGACCCCGAAACAGGCTGCCGTGAACCGTATCCGGCAGTCGCTGGACCGGGCCCGCGGTGTGCTGCACGAGCGTCCCGGCACCGCCTACAGTCTGGCCACGCAGGCCCTGATCCAGCTCGACGAACTGGCGTACGCGCGCCAGGACGCGACGCGGTGAGGGTGGCGTAGATGCTCGTTTTCTCCACATCCGACAAGGGCGGCACCGGACGTTCGGTGACGAGCAGCAATGTCGCGTACCGGTTGTGCATGTCGGGTCGCAATGTCGCCTATGTGGACTTCGATTTCGGGTCCCCGACGGCCGGGGCGCTGTTCGAGATCAGCACCGTCGAACGCGGCATCGTCGACGGCGGTGTGCACTCGTATCTGCTCGGCCAGACCGGTACCGCGGCCCGGGTCGACGTCGGTACCGCCACCGACCGCTCGGAACTCAAACGGGTCGCTCCCCGCTCCGGACGGCTGGTCCTGTTCCCGGGCGACGAGGGCGGAGCCGAATTCCTCACCGCCGACGACGCGGTGGTGACGCGCTGCGCGGAACTGCTGGTGGCGCTGGAACAGGAGTTCCGCGTGGTGGTGGTCGATCTGAGCGCCGGCCGATCGGTCGCCTTGGAGATCGCCCTGCAGGCGACCGCGCTCCCGCAACTGCGCCGCCGGACGGCGCGCTGGCTGATCTTCCACCGCTGGACGCGCCAGCACATCCTGGCCGCCGCCGGCCTGGTCCACGGACCGCACGGCCTCCTGCAGACCGGCGCCGCCTGCGGCCACGACCCGGATGAACTACTCGGCTCGACCCGCTATATCCGGACCGCCGTACCGGCCGCCGATTCGCATCTCACCGCGCAGCGCGCGGCGCAGGCGGCGTGGCTACAGGAACAAGATGTCGCACTGCGGCGGCTGGCCACCGCCAACCGCCTCGGTTCGACCGCCGTACTGGGTGCCACACCGATGGAACCGGTGCTGCAGTGGCGCGAACAGTTGATCCTCGACAGCGATGTCAACGCCCACATCGCCAACCACGAAACCGCGCAGGCCTACACCGAACTCGCGCGCCGTCTCGTGGACGTCGCCAGCTGGGAGAGGCTCTAGATGCGGGACAGGCAGATCTACACCGAGGCCACCGAACAGCCCTGGGTCGCCCCGGTTCCCTTGTCACATCTGTCGATCGAGGTCGGGCACTTCTATCTCAACGACCTGCTCGGCGATCTCGAGCGGGTGAAGGAGGAGTTCCGCCGGATAGTGCCGCTGGTCACGGCGTTCACCGAATCGGCTCGGGTCCGGTTCGGTCCGCAGGTCCGGGTCAGCACCTGCTATCTGATCGACGACTACTTCCAACCCGGTACCGATCCGGCGGAGGTGCTGGGCAAACTGCTTACCGCCGCCACCGAATCCGGGCTGACCATCGACTATCTCGCGCGCGAGTCGGGTTGCTGGCAGACCTCACAGTTCATGGACGGGGTCCCTCTCGGCGAGCCGATACCGGTCGCCGAGGTGGTGGCCGCGCGGATCGTCGCCGAACCGGCGCCACCCGATACCGGACGTCGGCCACCTACCGCTCAGTCGGGGTGGCTGTGCAACGGGCGCCGGTCCTCCGAACACGAACCGGCGCAGGCCATGCGCGGCCGTACCTTCGAACCGCCCGAGGAGTTCGGGCGGCGCGAACACTCGATCTTCCTCGATGTGCAGTTGTGGAGCACTCAGGTCGCCGACGGTATCGCGGTGACCCGCTGGTCGTGTCCGTTCCTGGCCGCGGTGTGGCATCTGCTGCGGCTGGGGATGCTGCGATATCACGGGGCCGCCGTGGTGGATCCACAACAGTGGGACGGCCAACCGTGGCCACGCCGTTGGCACGAGGTACCGCCGGTGGTGCAGCTGAATCCGGAGGCCGCGCCGTTCGCGGCCTACCAGACCCTGTCGATGCTGCCCAAACGCTATCTCGGTATCGAACACGCGGTGCGGCTGGTGCTCGATCATCTCGATCTGGACGAGGATGTGCTCGCGCAGACCATCGCGGCCGGCGCCGCGGAGGGTGTCGTCGTATCGCGCAAGATCAGCGAGCGGCTGTCCCACCTGCTGCTCGACGGGTCCTGATATGGCCGCTACCGCTCCCCTGGTCGTCCTCGGCGAGGTACGCACCTGCCTACTACCGTCTGCCACGGCGCTGACCCGCGCCGAAGCCGGTGAACTTCTCGCGCTGCTGCCCGGCTGTGGGGTGCGGTGGCGGGAACGCCCCGGCACGCTGGGCCTGTCACCGACCACGGCGGTCGGGGTCGATTGCGATCTCCGACTCGGCGAGCAGACCGCCCGGATCGTCGGTACCGTCGCGACCGGCCTCGCGCTGGCCGGAGGCCGGGTGCTGCAGTCCTCGGCCCGCACCCGCGTCGTACGGGCCGCGGAGCGGCGGCGCCAGACCTGGTCCCACTACATCAGCCAGAAGGGGGTCACCGAAGTCGTCACCCGGATTCCCGAACGGATGGCGGCCGGAGCCGGACTGGCCGACGGTTATCTCGCCGCGGCACCCTTGCCCGGGTCGACCCCGCTGGACCTGGCTTCCATCAGTGAACGCCTACTGGCCCGGGTGCGCGCCGACTCCCGGTTGGATCAGAACCCGCCGGTGCAGGCAGGCACGACCAGGTTGCGCTGGACCGCCCGGGTCGGTGGCAGCAGTGGTCCGGCCGCCACTCTGCACATGGACGACGACACCGTCCGCTCGGTGCGATTGATCGTGCGCGACGAGATCGATCTGGACGCGGCGCAACGGTTCTGTGCGGATCTGGCCGCCCATGACTGGCTGTTGACGGTGCTGGCGGCTGTCCTCGACGAGGCCGACCGGTTCGCCCCGCACAGCCGCGAACGGATCGATATCCTCGCGCCCGCTCTCGAACATCTCGCCGGACTCTGGATGCCGGGTGCGCATACTCCGCCGGTGCTGCGGGCCCTGTGGAAGGACCTACAGAACGATCCGGGTTTCTCCCGGCAGTGGAACACTCTCGTCGGCCGATTACGCGACAATATCTCGGTCGCGACCCTTTCGGCGTTGCGGCACAAAATATTCGACGCGGAGTGGTGAGACCGTCGCCCTACATCCGGAACCATTTGCGGACCAGCAGCGCGAAGAACACCGACATCGATACCGCGCCCGTCCACGCTTCGATCACGAACAGCACCCGCACGGCCCCGTGCAGGTCCTGGGTATCTCCGGGCCCAGGCGGATTCAGGAATCCGGTCACACCCATGTAGATCGTGTCGGCGGGGGGCTGGACACTGTCCAGTAGCAGGGCCACTCCGGTGAAGAGCAGCATCTGCGACACCACCCAGCCCAGGAGCCACGACGGGCGATACCCGTGCCCGCACAGCAGGTAGGAACCCTGTCCGGCCCAGCGCCGCACCCCGTGCGGCAGCGCCCGGGTGTTCGAGCGGGCGAGTTCCAAGCCACATCGGTCTTCGGCTCGGTCGTCTTCGTTCACCCGATACAGCGCCATGGCGCGCCGGAATGCCAGGGCCGCGTGGGTGGACAGGCCGACCGCCGACAGCTGCGCCCCGATCGTCTCGTATTCCTCGGCCAGCAGGGTGTTCTGCCGGGCACTGAGCCGCAGCGGCCCACGGAATTCCACTTCGGCGGCCATCAGCCCGGCGAGGACGGCACTGGGCACCCGCCAGCCCTCCTCGTCCGCGCTCGGATCACGGGCCGCGCTGTAGAGATGGGGAAACACCAGGGTGTCCGAGTGCCGGCGTCGCGTACTGGGCGGGTCGTAATCGTCGAGGACAGCTTCGACGTGCACGGCGAAGGAGTCCGGTGACATCCGTCCAGGGTGCTCGGCGGCATCCAGTTCGGCGGTGTAAGCCGCTGCGTGCCTGGCGATCCGGGTGGAGACCGATGCCACGAACGGCGAGATCTCGCCCATGACATCAGTCTAGCGGTCAGGGATGGAGCCGGTACTCGTAGAGATCTCGGGGCTCGCCCGGACCGAAGTAGCGGTCGTCGTGTTCGGTGAACTCGAAACCGGCTTGTTTGAACAGGTTTCCGGCCGGATGATTGTCGGGCCGGACGGTGAGATACACCGTATCGGCACCCAGTTCCCGGCATACGTGCAGTGTCTGGTTCAGCAGCGCGCGACCGAATCCGGCACCCTGATACCGCTTCGCCACCGCGAAGGTGAACAGCAACGCTCGTCCGGACTTCTCCAGGGTGAGTGCGTAGCCGATGACGGCACCGGCGACTTCGGCGACCAGCCATTCGGCTCTGTGCAGGTCGTAGAGCTGGCGCAGCATCAGGTACAGGTACGGTTCACCGAACACCTCGGATTCGATCGCCGCGATGTCCTCGAGGTCGGTGAAGCGGGCCTGCCGGTACACCGGCTGTGGCGCCTCCGCGATATCCATGTGCTCCCTAATGCCAGGGCATAAGCCGTCCGATACCAGCCTAGAACGTCAACTCGCCGACCGCGGTCAGTGTAGAGCTCGCGCAACCGTTCCGTGATGCGCCACGTTCTATCGTCGGCATACCCGCTCTCTGGCTTCCGTCACAGCATGGCCACAACCCGAACTTGACCTCAACAATAGTTGAGGAAACAGAGTGATGTCCGGAGCGACGCATCCGCCGCCCCGGACACCTTCTGGAGGAATCGTGAACAACCTCAACGCCAACCCCAACCCCAACGCCGACGCCGCGTCCGGCACCGGCCCGCTGCGCGTCGCGGTCATCATCGGCAGCAGCCGAGATGGTCGATTCGCACCGGCGATCGGCGACTGGTTCCTGACCAGGACCGCGCGCCGGGAAGACCTGTCCTCTGTCACTGTGGATATCGCGGCCACCGAACTTCCCCACGTCTTCGGCGCCCCGGCTCCCGCTATCACGAAAACCCGCGAGATACTCGGCGCCGCCGATGCTTTCGTCGTCGTCACCCCGGAGTACAACCACAGTTATCCGGGCACGCTGAAGAACTTCATCGATCTGCACCACTCCGAATGGGAGGCCAAGCCGGTAGGTTTCGTGAGCTACGGCGGGATCTCGGGCGGCCTGCGGGCGACCGAACATCTGCGCGCGGTGTTCGCCGAACTCCATGCGGCGACCGTCCGCGACACCGTCAGTTTCCACAATCCCTGGGCGCAATGCGACGATACGGGCGCCCTGATCACCGGCGTCGAGGCCGATGCCGCGGCCACCGCCCTGCTCGATCAGCTCGTCTGGTGGGGTGAGGCATTGCGCACCGCCCGCGCGACTCGGCCCTACGGCGGCCGCTGAGCTCGGTACCGGTACCGGGACCGAAGCCGCCGTCGCGCCTGGTCATACGATGTTCCGGTGACCGAATACGACCACCTCGACACCTCCACACTGCCGCACCGCCAGCGCCGGATCCTCGCGGCGATACAGGAATGGGTGGTGCGTCACGGTTTCCCGCCGAACACCCGGCAGCTCGGCGACGCCGTGGGGCTGCGGTCGCCGTCCTCGGTGTCGAAACATCTGAAGAGTCTGGAGGAGAAGGGATTCCTGCGCCGCGGTGCAGGTGTCTCCCGGCCGATGGATATCCGGATGTTCCTGAACAGCGGGGCGGCGGCGCGACCGGACGGGCACGGGGTCGCCGTACCGGTCGTCGGCGATATCGCCGCGGGCACACCGATCCTCGCCGACGAACACACCGACGACGTCCTCACCCTGCCTCGCGAACTCGTCGGCCGCGGCATTGTTTTCGGGCTGCGGGTACGCGGGGATTCGATGGTGGACGCAGCCATCTGTGACGGGGATATCGTGGTGGTGCGGCGCCAGCCCGACGCGCAGACCGGGGAGATCGTCGCCGCGATGCTGGACGGGGAGGCGACGGTCAAGGTGTTCCGTCGCCGTGCCGGCCATGTGTATCTGGAACCGCGAAATCCCGCCTACGAGGTGATCGACGGCGATCAGGCGGTGGTGCTGGGCAAGGTGGTATCGGTGATGCGGCGGGTGTGAACGCGACGCCCGCCGCCCGGCCGCACCGTGCCGATGGTGCATGATCGAAGTATGGGAGCAGACCCGGGACCACGGGTCCCCGACGACCTCGACGAATTCCGCACCCTGGCACGGGCCCGGCTCTCGGTGTTCCCCCGGATCGCGGTACCGGATACCGAGGGCCTGCGCCGGGCCGCCGTGGTGCTGTGCGTGGTCGATACCGGCGGATCGCTGTCGGTCCTGGTCATCAAACGTGCCTACCGGGGGCGCAACGCGGGACAATGGGCGCTACCCGGCGGGCGCGTCGAGCCCGGGGAGACCACGCAGCAGGCCGCGCTGCGCGAACTACACGAAGAGCTCGGGCTGGCCATGAGCCCCGGCGATGTGCTCGGCACACTCGACGACTTTCCGGCCGCGTCCGGATTCGCCATCACTCCCCTGGTCGCGACGCTGTCCGATATCACCCGGTTGCACCCGAGTCCGGACGAGGTCCATTCGGTGCACCGGGCCGGTTTCGACCGGCTCGCCGCCGACGACTCACCGCACTGGGTGGTGCGGGACTCCGCCCGGATGCACGACGCGACGCCGGGGGTCGACGCGGCTCCCGGGGAACCCGGCCTGTTGCAGATGCGGCTGAGCTCGGATATGACGATCCACGCACCCACCGGTGCCATGCTGTGGCAGTTCCGGGAAGTGGTGTTACTGGGCAGCGACCCGAAGGCCGCCCGGGTCGCGGATTTCGCCCAGCCCGACTGGACGCATCACTGATCGGTCGTTCCCGGCGAGCCACCACTCCGGGACACCGGCGAATATCGTGCGCGGGAAATCGGGCCCAGGCCCTGCCCGCAGATCTGAGGCGAACCCTCGAGTTTCGAAGCCGCTCGGCGCGGCGCTGGGGTATCCGGGCCTCGGTTCGCCGGTCACCGGGGCGGAAGGACCTCGACCCGACCGGTTTCCCGGTCCTCGGCGCCACGGCCGCGACGGCTACCGTCATAAGCGGATTCCCGCAGCCACTGCACCGCACGGGGCAGCAGCGATACCTCGGCCGGATGGTTGAGCACGGGATCGTAGAAATCCGTCCGATGCTCGCCGGGATCCGCAGCACGCAACGACAGATGTCCGACCGTCCGGCGCCCGGACCCGAACCCGGCGACCGACACCGTATAGCCGATCTGATGCTCGTGCACATGCCGTGCCAGGGACGACAGCGACGCGCCCGGCGGTTGTCCGGGGTCGGGCTCCGCGAGCACCCAGAGCGGACCGGAATCGTCCCACTGGTAGGGCAGCAGACTGCCGAATCGCGCACTGTGCCAGCCGCGCGCGACGGTCAGACTCAACCGAGCGGCGACGCCCTGCCCCGTGGTGGCGAGCGCGAAATCCCAGGGTTTCTCATCGCGATCGAGCACCCGAAAGGCGAGGCCGAGGATATCCGGGACACCGCCCGGGGTGCCGACGCCTTTCGACAGACGCGCGATGGTCGCGCGGTCGCCCGCGCCGAACAACCTGGTGAATTCGGGTTCGGCGCGGAACCGGCCGGACAGCCTAACCCCACGCGGGTGGAAGAAGCGGGCGTGCCGCAGCCGGGCGCCGACGTCGAAGGCGCCACGCACCGCTGCCGAGACCGGGTTTGCCGGGAGTTGATCAGTCATCGTCGGTTCCACCGTTCGGATCGCGCCAGGCCTCGTCTTCGACGAGCCGGCTGGATTGTGGCCCCATCGCGGCCGAGCGATAGTAGCCATGGCACGCGGCTACCCGGACGGGCCGCGATCACACAGGTCGTCGTCGACCGGATCACGACCCCCGAGGTCAGTTCCCGATGGCGGGCCGCGCCTCCGGCATCCGGCGCCGACTTCCTCCTGGCAGGCAGCGGTGCCGGCTCCTCAGCCGGCGAGGATCTGCGGTGAGAGCACCTTCAGCATGGCGTTGGTCCAGCGCAACTGCCGCAGGGTGCCGGGATGGCAGCGCGCCGCCAGCTCCAGCAACTCCGGTTCACGTGCCGCCTGGGCGCCCTGGGCGAGCAGTTCCCAGTCCACCGATACGCCCGCCGCGAGCTGATGCAGACGGCGCAGGTCGCGGAGCAGCCGTAAGCCGGTGTCCGGCGGCCGACCTGCCCGCTCCCGCAACCGCCGGGCGCGGGGCAGCCGGGACCGCAGCGTGCGGCGACCCTGCCCCGCGCCCACGCCGAAGCGAGGCGCGAGCTCGTCGAGTTCGCGCAGATGGTCACGTGACCATCCGGCCAGATTTTCTGCGGTGTGGTGGATTTCGTGCTCGGAGCGGTGCCGGATCGCGACAGCGGACAGTTCCCCGGCGAGTTCCCGCTCGGAGAACTGCAGTTCCTCGATGACGATATGCAGTTTCACCGGGCACCGCCCCGAAGCGCCTGAACCACACCGCGCACTATTGCGTCCGCTCCGACGGTCGGCCGCACTGCTGCGGCCTGCCACTGCGGTACTCGGCCGGTGATCAGCGCAAACGGCCGCCGGGCATCGGGTCGTTCGTGTGCGGGCAGATACTCGGCCGCCTTGATGACCGCTCTGCCGAACGGGTTCAGCGCACGATATTCGGTGGGTTCCAAGGGTGCTCCGGTGATCAGATCTTTCCCGTACGACTCGCAGTATTCCGGAGTGCTCCAGAACTTGCTGTCCGCGTCCAACCGCTCGGCCCCCTCAGGAGCCGCCTCGTGACACAACCATTGGATGCCCGATCCCCCGCGCAGCTTCTGGTCGCGGTGGCCTCGGTCCGGGAACTCAAGCGCCTGGCCGCGCCCCCGGCGAACTCGGGGCGGCATGCCCCGGAAGCACACACACCGCGTCGAGCCCGAGCACATGATTGAGCCGGCCGAACGCGAGCCAGGAGCCCAGGCACATACTCAGTTCCACGATCTCGGCCTGGCTGTACTGTGCCGTCATCCGAGACCAGAAGTCGTCGTCGAGATTGTGATGGTCCTGGGCATATCGTTCGGCGTACTCGGCGGCCAGCCGCGCCCGCTCGTCCAGGACGCCGGTCGCGCGCCAGTCGGCGACGGCGGCATCGAAGCCCTCCTCTACCTTCACGCCGTCGCGTTCGGTGCGCCAGTCCAGGCAGAAAAGACATCCGTTGATCTGGGCGATCCGCAGCCGCGCCGCCTCGAATTCGCGCAGTCCGAGGGTGGTGTGCGCGTACACCGCCATCGAGAAGTTCGACGCGGCGATACCGATCCCGGGCACCATCTCGCCCCAGACGTAACCGATCGGGTCCTTGTCTTCGGGGATGTCAACTCGCATGACCGTTCCTTCCCAGCTTTCCGGCCGCCGGACGCAGCGGCACATCGAGCGCGTCGTAGAGGCCGGGTCCGGCGGTGACGAGCCAGTCGATCGCACCGACCAGCCGGCCCACGGCGGTGGCATTACCGCCCGCGGCGTAGTTACCGCCCTCGTCGGTGGCTTCGACGGTGACCTCGATCCGTGGGCGCCCTTCGATGATCACCCGGTGTGCACCCTCGCCGTTGGGCGGGGCGGGCCAATCAGGTGCGCACGAGGGGTGGATCCGGGTGATGTGCTCCACCACGATCCGGGGCTCACCCGCCACGATCCCCTGTACCTCGAAGCGCATCGCGCCCTGCGTGCCTGCCTCGAATTTTCCCATCGTCGCGGTCTCGACCGTGGTCTCCAGCGGCAGCCGCTGCAGGGTCTCCCGGATCTCGTCCAGTTCGACGCCGAGCGCGCGGGCCATGAGCCGGATCTGCCCGCCCCACACCATGGTCGGGACGGTGGGCGCCACCATCGGTGGCATCTGGTCCATGGGCTGGCCCATACCCACCAGGTAGCGGACGGAATCGGGCTGGTCGTAGGTGGAGTAGTCGAAGATCTCCTGGCAGCGAACCACGTCGACGACGCTGCCCAGACCGCTGACGAGCAGGGGCAGCACGTCATTGCCCCAGCCGGGGTCTATCCCGGAGACGAACAGCGAGCCGCGCCCGGACTCGATCGCCGCGAGTACCGGCTCGCGGAATTCGGATGGCGCGTTGCGCTGGTCGTAGAGCGCATAGAGCGCCGGCGTCACCACCGCCGCTCCGACGGCGATCGCGCGCACGATATCGGCGAGAGCGTCGTCGGGCCGGATCTCACCGGAGGCGGCGTACAGCACCGCACCCGGCCGACCGTCCAGCACCGCGTCGATATCGGTGGTAGCGGCGACGCCCAGGGCTCGGTCCAGCCCCGCCAGCTCGCCCGCGTCCCGGTCGGCCTTGGCCGGATCGTGAACGAGAACAGCACAGAGTTCGAGTCCGGGGTGGGCGTCGACCGCCCGGATGGCGGCGCGGCCCACATTGCCGGTCCCCCAGACGACCGTCGAGATCATCGCCGGATTCTAACAAGCGCTTGGTTGCGAATGGGGCGAATCTGGCAGCTTTGCCGAAGATACCGAACGGCTCGCCGGGTGGCCGATATCTCCGCCGAGGGGAATGCCCGCCCCGCCACGACCCCCGTATCGTTGCCGCGGTGACGGAATTCCTCACGGACACAATGGAATCTGATCTACCGTCGGTTACCCGGATGTTGCTGCGCGCTGACGGATCCATGACGCGACTGCTGGAAGCGCTGGTCGGTCGACCGCTGGCACTCGACCTCACCGACCAGCGCATCACCATCGGCGGCGATCTCGACCCCGCCGTGCGCGCGGCACTGCACTGCGACGATGCCGACCCCGTCGTGGTCCGACGCTCGACACTCACCATGAGCGACGGTGCCGCCGTCTCCTGGAACTGCGTCGCTGTGGTCGCCACCGACGATGAACTCACCGCCCTGCTCACCGACGAGCGGCTGCCCATCGGTCACAGCCTGGCCGCCGCCCGCCGCCACCTCGCCCGCACCGTACTGGGCGCGGGAGTCACCCGCTGGCCCGTGGCCGGGAGCCAGGAAAACCTGGCCTGCGCCTACAAGGAGAGTGTGCTGTTCGACCACGGATCGACCGTGGTCGCGCATCTGCACGAGCGTTTCAACCCCGCCTACGTACCGTTACTGGAAACAGCTCGGTGAAAGTTCTCGTCGTCGGCGCGGGGATCGGCGGGCTGACGACGGCGCTGAGCCTGCACGCGGCCGGTATCGACGCCCGAGTGATCGACCGGGTGCAGAGATTGCACCCGTTGGGTGTCGGCATCAATCTGCTCCCGCACGCGACCGGCGCCCTCGCCGAACTCGGCCTGCACGACACACTCGCCGCCCAAGGGGTCGCCACCTCCGAACTGGTGCACTACGACAAATTCGGTAACGAGATCTGGCGGGAACCCCGCGGAATCGCGGCCGGGCACTCGTGGCCGCAATATTCGTTACACCGGGGGCGGTTACAAGCCCTGCTGCTGGACGCGGTCCTCGGACGACTCGGCCCCGGCGCGGTACGCACCGGCCATCGGTTCACCGCCGCGACACAGGAGGACCGGCGGGTACAAGTGACGGTCGAAGACCATACGACCGGTACCACCGCCCACCTGGCGGCGGATGTGGTGATCGGTGCCGACGGGCTGCACTCCGGAGTACGGGCGCATCTGTATCCGGACGAAGGCCGGCCGCGATGGAACGGGATCCGGATGTGGCGCGGTGTCGCCACCACTGCGCCGTTCCTCAGCGGGACGTCGATGCTGATGGCCGGTAGCAATCACGCCGCCAAACTCGTCGCCTATCCACTCACCACCGCCACACCCGGTGACGACGAGGTCCTCGTCAACTGGGTGGCCGAGGTGCGGATGGCACAGGATGCGCAGGGCGAGGCCGAGTGGACCCGTACCGGGCGGCTCGACGATGTACTTCCGCACTATCGCGACTGGCGGATCGCGGGCCTGGACGCCGCGGCCGTGCTGTCCTCCAGCGAGCCGCTACTGGAGTATCCGATGGTCGATCGGGACCCGTTGCCGCGCTGGAGTTTCGACCGGATCACCCTGTTGGGCGATGCCGCGCACCCGATGTATCCGGTCGGCTCCAACGGCGGCTCGCAGGCGATCCTCGACGCCAGGGCGGTAGCCGCCGGACTGGCGGGCACCGCCGATCCCGTCGCCGGATTGGCGGCCTACGAATCGGCGCGGCGCGAATCCGCCAATGCCGTCGTACTCGCCAACCGCGACATTCCGATGGACCGGACTCTGCGTACCGTCGCGGAGCGGGCACCGGCGGGGTTCGATCGCATCCAGGATGTGCTGTCCGAAGCCGAACTACGGGCGATCGGCGACGGATACCGCCGGACCAGCGCGACTCGGTAGCCGGCGAACCCGGCTACCACGTCCGTACCGCTACGCGGACTCGGGAAGCCGGTCTCCCTGCACAACCTGGATATCCAGGTCGATCTTGACCGTGGTCCCGACCGCCGCGACACCCGCGCGCACCACCGCGTTGTAGTCGATGGCGAAATCGTCACGCCGCAGGGTTGTCTCGGCGTGGAAGGCGG
Source organism: Nocardia sp. NBC_01329 (assembly GCF_035956715.1). Taxonomy (NCBI): domain Bacteria; kingdom Bacillati; phylum Actinomycetota; class Actinomycetes; order Mycobacteriales; family Nocardiaceae; genus Nocardia; species Nocardia sp. NBC_01329. The sequence continues at coordinate 3,465,815 of NZ_CP108381.1, forward strand.
CCCGCACCCCGCCCCACGGATCCGGGCCGAACCCGCCGTAGGTCAGAGCGAGGTCGACCGGACGGCGCTGCCCGTGCAGGGACAGATCGCCCGACATCACCCAGGTATCGCCGCCCGTGCGGCTGAGGCCGTTGCTGAGGAAAGAGATCAGCGGATAGTTCTGGACGTCGAGGAAATCACTGGACCGCAGGTGGGTGTCGCGCATTTCGATGCCCGTGTCGATGGTGGCCGCCTTGATCTCGGCGTAGCCGGAGGTCTGTTCGAATCGGTCGGCGATATCGAGCCGGCCGCTCACCTCGGCGAAGCGCGCCTTGATACTGGAGATGCCCAGGTGGCGCGCCGTCGCTATCACCGAGGAGTGCACCGGATCGATGGTCCACGGGCCGGCCGGAGGCAGGGCGACGGCATCGACCACGGGCGCCAGCGCGATCTCGCCCAGCATGCCCGAACCCGACGACGAGATCTGCACCGCCCGCGCGGCGGGCTGGTATCCGGCGGCGGTGATCACGGCCGTGTGCACACCCGGACGCACCGGCTCGGTGGATACCGCTCCGCTCTCGTCGGATATCGCGCGGCAGATCTGCCGACCGCGCATATCCGTTACGGTCAGCACCGCTTCGGGTACGGGCCAGCCGTCGGCGCCGTGGATGCGACCGGTCAAACCGGACATGAGCATCACCTTTTCACCACTCAGAGTTGATTAGCACAAGCAACTAGTTGCCGGTGCCGAATATACCCACGCCACCGGACCGGCGACAGAGGCGCCCGCCGCACCGCTCGATGACCGGTAAGGGCGGGCGGGGTCGGCCCGGATCGCCGGCAGCGGCACACTGGCGCCTGGAGATCCACCGAATCCTCGGCGCGCACCCGAACGCTGCGTCCACACCGAGGCCGAGCGAGGGTTAGGCGGTCGAGTGCGGGGCCCGGCCCGAACCGGGCGCCCGGCGGCAACTCGGCGCGAATCGTGGTGGTCCCCACGTATCCACGACGTACTCGAGAACAACCGGGCCGCGCGTTGCGAACCTGGGCCCAGCGCCTCACCGAAACCTGGCCCCCGGCCGGCTGACGGCGCGCCGCCGGTTTCCGATGGAGGCGTCCGGGTATCGCGCATGCGTCCGGCGCCGCCACCCGCGTGCCCCGGCACCCGGTGCCCATCGACGACTACAGCGTTCGGAGGAACCATGGAAATCGGCTACAAACTCGCCGCCGAGGGATTCGGCCCCGCGGAACTGGTCCGGCAGGCCGTCCGCGCCGAAGCCGCCGGATTCGATTTCGTCGAGATGAGCGACCATTTCCACCCGTGGCTCGACAACCAGGGGCACTCGCCCTTCGTCTGGTCCGTACTCGGCGCCATCGCGGCCGAGACCGATCGGATCGGACTCGCCACCGGTGTCACCTGTCCGACCGTGCGATACCACCCCGCGATCATCGCGCAGGCGGCCGCCACCCTGGCCCTGCTCTCCGAGGGCCGTTTCACCCTGGGTGTCGGTTCCGGCGAACGCCTCAACGAGCATATCGTCGGGACCGGTTTCCCGGTCGATGTCGCCGGCCGCCATCAGCTGCTGCGGGAGGCGCTGGAGATCATCCGGTTGCTGTGGCGCGGCGGATACCGGTCATATGACGGCCGGTATCTGCAGTTGTCCGACGCTCGGGTGTTCGACCTCCCCGAAGAGTTGCCGGTGATCGCGGTAGCAGCCGGTGGTGGGAACGCTGCCGAAATCGCCGCGGAACTGGGCGACGGGCTCTTCGCCACCGAACCGAAGCCCGAACTGGTGGCCCGTTACGAGGCAGCCGGCGGCAACGGCCCGCGCTACGCCGAGGTCCCGATGGCCTGGGCACCCGACGAGCACACCGCGGCCCGCGCCGCCCTGGACACCACGCGCTGGGCGGTGACCGGCTGGAAGGTGATGAGCGAACTGCCGAACCCGGTGAATTTCGCGGCAGCCTCCGCGACGGTGCGCGAGGAGGACATGGTGGAGAAGTTCGCCTGCGGCCCGGACCCGCAGCGCTACCTCGACGTCACCCAACCCTTCGTGGACGCCGGGTTCGATCATCTGGTGATGCAGAACGCTGGGCCGGACCCCGACGGGTTCCTCGATTTCTACCGCGCGGAACTGGACGAGCCGCTACGCAAACTTGCCCCGCAACCGGCCTGACCGAGCCGCGGCCGCCGGGTCGGCGCGGTCGCATCGCCCGCCTGTAGGGGTCAGGACCGCATCTCGGTGGCCTGTGACGTATCGATGACGCCGAAGGTCTCGCCCTGCGGCGCGGTGAGCACGCCCATTCGACCGAACGGGCTGTCGTCGGGACCCATCAGCAGTGTCGCGCCCGAACCGGTGGCCGAGGCGAGAACGGCGTCGGTGTCCTCCACCTGGAACCAGGCCAGCCAATAGGACGGTCCGGCACCGGGATTCTTGGTGGAATCGTTGAGACCGCCGACGGGTTCACCGTCCGGAGTGAGGGCGAAGGTCGCGTAGTCGACGTTCACACCGTCACCGATCTCGGTGAACGTCCAGCCGAACACCTGTGCATAGAACTCCTGCGCCCGCTGGTAGCCGTCGGTGTGCAGCTCGTTCCAGCAATAGGCTCCGGGCTCGTTGTAGACCCCGGCACCGAAATGCTGTTTCGCCTGCCAGACTCCGAACGCCGCGCCGGTGGGATCGGTAGCGACGAGCATTCGGCCCGCGTCCAGCACGTCGAAGGGTGCGGCAAGGACGGTGCCGCCGGCGGCCACGATCGCGGCGGAGGTGTCATCGGCGCTATCGCTGGCGATGTAGGTCGTCCAGGTCGAGGGCACCGGGGACCCGGGCGGTTTGGGACCGATTCCGGCGGCCGGGCGACCGTTACGCAACGCCATCAGATAACCACCGGCCTCGGGTGCACTGTCGGCGATCTCCCAGCCGAACAGGGCGCGGTAGAACTCGCGGGCCCGGTTCGTATCGTCGACCTGGCAGTCGGCCCAGCACGGCGTGCCGGCCGGCCAGGGGGTTTCGTGTATCGGCATTGCGTGTCCTCCGTGTTCCGTGACGGGGTCGCACAAGTCGGGCGATGACGGGGCCTTGCGGCCGGATGGGACGAGCCCGGATGAGACAGGCACAGTGGGGCCGCGGATCAGTTGCGGGCCGCAGCCGGTGGTGAGGCCACCGTATCCAGCTCACGGCAGGTGGGCAACCACCTGGCAATGCGTTGACGCCTATCCGTGTCGCAACGGCGCCAGCATCATCGTGGCGGGCAACGGCGATGCCGTCTTCCGGCGCTATGTGGAAACCATCGGCCGGCCGGATCTGGGCGCCGACCCGGATCTGGGCGGTAACGCCGGCCGCTGGGCCCGCCGCGACGAACTGGTTGCCGCGATCGCCGACTGGACCATTCGGTACACCCGGTCCGACGCATTGCGGATCCTCGACGCGGCCGGGTGCCGTCGGGCCGATATACACTGCGGCCGATATCTGCGCCGACGACAAATATGCCGGGCGGAACATGATCCAGCGGTTCCAGGTGGACCCCGGCACCCACGAACCGGCGACCGTGGGCTTCGCCGGGATCGTCCCGGTGATCGGCGGGGCCTCGCTGCCGATCCGTACAATCGGCCCCGACCTGGGTGAACACACACGCGAGGTACTCGCCACGGTACTACGCCGCACCGGGACGAAATCGACGCCGTCACAGGCACTTCGGAAGCAGAGGTTTCGGGATGACCTTCACCTACACACCCACGGCGCATTTGCGTGATGTGACGCTGCGCGACGGACTGCAGCTCACCGGAAAACAGCTGGACACCGAGCGGAAGGTGGCGCTGGTCCGTGAACTGCTCGCACTCGGTGTGCCGGAGCTGGAGATCGGGTCCATGGCCCGCCCGGACCTGGTGCCTCCGCTGGCCGATTCGCTCGAGGTGATCGCGGCACTGACACCGTCCGAACTCGCGAAATGCTGGGTGTGGGTCGCCACACCACGCCATGTCGAGAAGGCCGCCGCGGCGGGCGCGCGAAATTTCCAGTACTGCTTGTCGGCGTCCGACTCACACAACCAGGCCAATATAGGACGCAGTACAGAGGACAGTGTCGCCGCGATGCCCGCCGCTATCGAACTCGCACGTGACTGCGACGGCGCCATCCAGTTGTGTATCGCGACCGCGTTCACCTGTCCGTTCGAGGGTGTCGTCGATCCCGCGCGGGTACTGGGCATCGCCGCGGATCCGCGTACCGAAGGCGCCGCCGATATCGTCGTCGCCGATACCCTGGGCCAGGCGGTACCCGCGCAGGTACAACAGCTGATACAAGCGGTTGGGCAGAGTACTCCCCCACGCCGAATCGTCTACCACGGCCACGACACCTGGGGCCTCGGCGTGGCGAACACCCTGGCGGCCATCGACGCGGGCGCCACGCTGGTGGACGGTTCGCTGGGCGGACTGGGCGGCTGCCCGTTCGCGCCCGGCGCGAGCGGCAACACCGCCACCGAGGACATATTGTTCGCCACCCGGCCCGATTGGCTCACGCCCGCCGTCCTGGCGACCGTGATCGAGACCGGGGAGGCGCTGCTCGCCGATCTGGGCGAACCCAACCGTGCCAGAACTGCCCAGGGCGCGCGCTCGGAGGCGCGCGCATTCGAATGGGTGATCGGCGACCGGTCGTGACGGCCACCGATTTCCTGGTCACCACCCCGCTGCCCGACCCCGGTATGCGGTTGCTGGAAGCTGCCGGATCGGTAACCGTGGCCGCGGCCCGGATGACGCGTGACGAGCTGGCGGATGCCTGCGCGTCCGGTGATCATCGGGTAGTCGTGGCTCAACTACAGGACGAATTCGACGCCGCGCTGCTGGAACGGGCGAAGATCGACGGAATCAGCAATTTCGCGGTGGGCTACAACAACATCGATATCGCCGCGGCCACGGCGAACTCGATCCTTGTGGGCAATACGCCCGGGGTACTCACCGATGCGACGGCCGACCTGACGCTGCTGCTGATCCTGGCCGTCGCGCGCCGGTGCGTCGAAGCCGACAGTCTGGTCCGGTCCGGGGAATTCCGCGGCTGGGAACCGGAGCTGTTGCTGGGCCACGATGTCAGCGGCCGAACCCTGGGGCTGGCCGGATTCGGCCGGATCGCACGGGCCACCGCGCGGCGCGCGCTCGCCTTCGGAATGACGGTGAACTTCAGCCCACGCCCACCCGGTGATCGCGTCGTGAGCGAGGAGGAACTCGGTGAATTCGCCGGGCGGGTACGGCAATTGCCGTGGCCCGAACTTATTACCACCAGCGATTATCTCTCGGTCCACGTCCCGCTGACCGAGCAGACCCGTCACCTCGTAGACGAATCCGTGCTCCGATCGATGAAATCATCGGCGATCTTGATCAATACCGCGCGCGGACCGATCGTGGACGAGCCCGCGCTGGTCGCAGCGCTGCGCGCGAGGACGATCGCGGGCGCGGGTCTCGATGTGTACGAGGACGAACCGCGGCTGGCGCCGGGTCTGGCCGAACTGCCCAATACCGTGCTGCTGCCGCATATCGGGAGCGCTACGGTCCCGGTCCGCGCCGAGATGGCCCGCCGCTGCGCCGAGAACGCCGTGGCCATGGCGCGCGGCGAACTTCCGCCGTATCCGGTCAATCCGGAAGCACGGGAACGTTGATCACCGGACAGCGGGCGGGCTCTTGTGACGGCTGGTGATTCGCGGCCGCAGGACGCCGCGAGGCAGTCCGGGCCCGGCGGTGACCTCGCCTGATCCGGTGCACCGATATGCCGAATACATCCGGGATCGGGCGATCAGACCTCCACGAGTTCGGGATCGGGCTTCTCGGTCTCGTCCGTCTCGCCGTGCGCGTCGGCCCTGTTCGGCAACAGGACCGCTGTGACGATCACGATGACCGACAGCGCCGCCGATACCACGAAGGCCAGTCGCATACCGTCGAGTTGCGCGGTCAGGGCATCGGTGCCGGCGGCCTCGAGTGCGGTGGTACGGCTCGCCATCACCGTCACCACCAGTGCCGTACCCAGCGCGGCGGCGACCTGCTGGAGGGTGCCCAGCATGGAACTGCCGTGCGAGTAGAGGTCCTCGGGCAGCGCACCCAGCGCCAGCGTGAACACCGGCGTGAACACCGCGGCCAGCGACACCATCAGCAGGACGTGCAGGGCCAGCGGCTGCCAGTACGGCATGGTGGCGGAGATCTGGGTGAACCCGGCCAGCGCGGCGGTGATACCGATCGAACCCGGGATCACCAGGAGGCGCCCCCCGAACCGGTCGAACAGGCGGCCGATCACCGGTCCGAGCAGACCCATGGCCAAACCGCCGGGCATGACCAGCAGACCGGTCTCGAGCGGCGACAGACCGCGCAGATTCTGCAGATACAACGGTAAGAGCATCATCGAACCGAGCATCGCCAGGAACGCGATCGCCATCAGGATCAAGCCCTTGGTGTAGGTACCCGAACGCAGGATCCGCAGGTCCATCAGCGGAGTACCGTGCCGCTGCAGCCACAGCTGCCGGGCGACGAACAGGCCGACCAGGGCCACTCCGGCCAGGGTGATCAGCGCCGGGGTGGTCACCGTACCGGCCTCGAAGCGGCTCAGCCCGTACACCAGGCTCCCGAAGCCGAGGGCGGCGAAAGCCACGCTGGACCAGTCGATCGCACCCGTCTCCGGTTCCCCGATGTCCTCCAGCCGCCGCAGCCCGAACCAGGTGACCACACCCGCGATCGGCAGCACGAGTACGAACAGCCAGCGCCACGACGCGACCTGCAATACCAGGCCGGAGACGACCGGGCCCATGGCCGGTGCCACCGAGATCGCCAGCGTCACATTGCCCATGACCCGCCCGCGGTCGCGTTCGGGCACCACCGTCATCAGCGTGGTCATCAGCAGCGGCATCATCACCGCGGTACCGCCGGCCTGGATGATCCGGCCGACGAGCAGCACCGCGAACGAGGGCGCCACGGCCGACAGCGCGGTGCCGGCGAGGAAGATGCCCATCGCCAGCGCATAGGCCCGCCGGGTGGTGACCCGCTGCAGGAACCAGCCGGTCACCGGGATGACGGCGGCCATGGTGAGCATGAAGGAGGTGGAGACCCACTGGGCAGCCCGCTCGGTGACCTCGAGGTCGTTCATCAGGCGCGGGATCGCATTGATCATGATGGTCTCGTTGAGGATCACCACGAAGGTCGCGATGACCAGCAACCGGACGACGGCCGGGGTACCTCCTCCGGTCCGGCGAACGGATAACAGGGCGGGCATCGGCTACCTCCGGCGGTCGTGAGCGAACTGGCATGTCACCCGGCCCGGTCGGCGAGGACCGTTGGCCGGCGTATACGTGAGAACAGACGGGTGAGCTGCGCTGCGCTCATCGGTGACGAGCCAGTTTTTCTGACGGCTACGCACGGGATCAATCGGTTTTCGGGCGTCCGTATTCCCGGTCACAGCCGGAACCGGCTGGTCCGGGCGGGCCGGCGCCGACCGGCCCTCGGGCTCATGTGAGTGAGGTCATGCCGGTTCGTCCGGCGGGCCGCCGGCCCCGACCACGGCTACCGACGGGTCAGGACAGGCCCAGTTGCCGGGCGGCGATATCGAGGTCCTTGTCGCCGCGCCCGGACAGACAGAGCAGGACGACCGCGTCGGCGGCCAGTTCACCGCGCTCGGCGAGGGCCATCAGACAGCCCACGGCGTGTGCCGACTCGAGGGCGGGAATGATCCCCTCGCTGTGCCCGAGTTCCTGCATCCCGCGTAAGGCGAGGTCGTCGGTGACGGGGAGCGAACTGAGCCGGCCACTGTCCTTCAGGTAGCTGAGTTCCGGGCCGACTCCCGGATAATCCAGTCCCGCGGCGACGCTGTGCGTCGCCGCGATCTGGCCGTCCTCGTCCTGTAGCAGGTAACTGAAACTGCCGTCGATCTCCCCGGGGCTGCCGGCGCTCAGCGCGGCCGCGTGCGCCCCGGTCTCCATGCCGCGCCCGGCGGCCTCCGCGCCGACCAACCGGACACCGGTATCGGCCACGAACGGCCGGAACGCGCCGAGAGCGTTGCTACCCCCGCCGATACAGGCGATCACATAGTCGGGCAACCGGCCCTCGGCGGTCAGGATCTGGGACCGGGCCTCGGCTCCGATCGGGTACTGGAAATCCCGCACGATACGCGGGTAAGGGGCCGGCCCGGCCGCACTGCCCAGTAGATAGTGGGTGGTATCCACCTGCGAGACCCAATCCCGGACGGATTCGGTGATCGCCTCTTTGATCCGGCGGTTCCCGGTTTCCACCACCCTGATCTCGGCACCGAGCAGCCGCATCCGGATCACGTTCGGCCGCTGCCGTTCAGCATCCACGGCACCCATATATACGGTGCAACTCAAACCGAGCATCGCCGCCACTGTCGCGACCGCTACTCCGTGTTGCCCCGCACCGGTTTCGGCAACGAGGCGGCGTTTGCCCATCCGCCGGGCCAGCAACCCCTGACCGAGCGCATTGTTGATCTTGTGCGACCCGGTGTGGGCCATATCTTCCCGTTTGAGATAGACCTTCGGTGCCGCCGCTCCCAGTCGCGCAGCGAAACGCGGCACCTGGTGCAGCAATGTGGGTCTGCCGACGCGAGTCCGCAGCAATCCGGTCAGTTCCCGGGTGAAAGCCGGGTCCACCCGCGCCAGATCGTAAGCGTTCTCCAGATCGAGCAGTGCGGCCATGAGACCCTCGGGGACGTATCTGCCGCCGAATCTCCCGTATCTGCCGCGCTCATCCGGGAAATCCCCGGGACGAAAGATATTCCGCTCGACCCCGTGACCGACGACCATCCAACACTCACATTCCCTGTTCCCGATTCCGCTGCGGAAAGTCTGTCGGCCCGGCGCGAGCTTCGGGTCACTTCCCGGCAACGAATTAGTTAACAGTCCTAAATGGATGGATTGTCGTCGCGACGTCGCGATGTGCGCAATCCGACCCTTCCCCACCACGAGAACTGCCCCGTATTGTAGGATTGTCGACAATATGGCCAGGCTGGCCGGCCGCCGACAGGGAGGAGCATCCACCATGCTCACGGAAGCCATACTCACCGCCGCCGAACGGAAAGCCGTCGAGTCGGTACCCACCGGGCTCTTCATCGACGGCCACGTACGTGCGACCGCCGAAACCATGCCCGTTCTCGATCCGGCTACCGGACACCGGTTGTGCGACGTCGCCGACGCCGGTCCCGAAGAGGGCCTGGCCGCACTCGATGCCGCGGCGGCCGCACAGGCCGACTGGGCACGCACCGCCCCGCGGGAGCGCAGCGAGATCCTCATGCGCGCGCACCGCATGCTGCTCGACGACGCCGATCGGCTCGCGCTGATCGCCACCCTCGAAATGGGCAAACCGCTGGCGGAAGCACGCGGTGAGATCACCTACGCCGCCGAGTTCTTCCGCTGGTTCGCCGAGGAAGCCGTCCGCCTCGACGGCGGCTACATGCCCGCGCCCGGCGGCGGCGCCCGATTCCTGGTGACCAAGCAGCCGGTCGGCCCCAGCCTGCTCATCACGCCGTGGAACTTCCCGATGGCCATGGGCGCCCGCAAGATCGGGCCCGCGCTCGCCGCCGGCTGCACCAGCGTGGTCAAACCCGCCGAGCAGACACCGCTGTGCACCCTGGCGCTGGCCCAGATCCTGCACGAAGCCGGGGTTCCCGCCGGGGTGGTGAACGTGGTGACTACCTCGGACCCGAGCGCACTGATGACACCGCTGATCCACGATCCGCGCTCGCGGAAACTGTCGTTCACCGGATCGACCGCGGTGGGCAAGAAACTGTTGGAGCAGTGCGCGCGGACCGTGATGCGTACCTCGATGGAACTGGGCGGCAACGCCCCCTTCATCGTCTTCGACGATGCCGACCTGGACGCGGCGGTCGAAGGAGCGCTGGCAGCGAAGATGCGCAATATCGGCCAGGCTTGCACCGCCGCCAACCGGTTCTTCGTGCAGCGCGGCGTCGTCGGCGAATTCGCCGAACGGCTGGCCGCGCGGATGGGCGAACTGCCGCTGGGACGCGGTACCGAACCCGGGGTCGTGGTCGGCCCGCTGATCGATGCCGACGCGGTGGCCAAGGTGACCGAACTCGTCGCCGACGCCCGCGCCCGCGGTGCCCGCGCCCTACTGGGTGGTGAACTACTCGACGGCCCCGGGCACTTCTACCCGGCCACCGTCCTGGTGGATGTGCCCGACGAGGCACAGATCTGTCATACCGAAGTCTTCGGCCCGGTCGCGAGCATCGCGACCTTCGATACCGAAGACGAGGCCGTGGAACGCGCCAACGACACCCCCTACGGCCTGGTCAGCTATGTGTACACCGAAGGTCTGCGGCGTGGTCTGCGGATCTGCGAAGCTCTGGACACCGGAATGGTCGGCTTGAACCAGGGCGTCGTATCCAACCCGGCGGCCCCGTTCGGCGGGGTGAAAGAATCCGGTCTCGGCCGCGAAGGCGGCCTGATCGGCATCGACGAATTCCTCGAGATCAAATACATCGGAGTGCCACTGTGAATTCCTATCGGATCGCGACGATTCCGGGCGACGGCATCGGCGTCGATGTCACCGCCGAGGCGGTGAGAGTTCTCGACCGGGTACTGCCCGGAATCGAATGGACCGAATTCGACTGGTCCTGCGAGAACTATCTGCGTACCGGCGCGATGATGCCCGCCGACGGTCCCGAGCAGCTCGCCGGGTTCGACGCGATTCTGCTCGGCGCGGTCGGTTTCCCGGGAGTACCCGACCACATCTCGCTGTGGGGGTTGCTGATCCCACTGCGCCGGGCCTTCGGCCAGTACGTGAACCTGCGCCCGGTCCGGCTGCTGCCCGGCACCACCTCGGCGCTGCGCGATCGCACCGCCGCCGATCTCGACCTGCTCATCGTGCGAGAGAACTCCGAAGGCGAGTACTCCGAGATCGGCGGCCGGCACAATCCCGGCCGACCGGACGAATTCGTTCTGCAGGAGTCCGTTTTCACGCGGGTCGGCTGCGAGCGGATCATCCGCTACGCCTTCGAGCGGGCGACCGAACGCGCGGGGCGGGTCTGCTCGGCCACGAAATCGAACGGCCTCATCCACTCCATGCCCTATTGGGACGAGGTGTTCGAGCGGATCGCCGCGGAGTATCCGGCGGTGCAGACCCGGCAGATGCACGTGGACGCGCTGGCCGCCGAAATCGTGCTGCACCCCGACCGGCTCGATGTCATCGTCGGCTCCAATCTCTTCGGTGACATCCTCTCCGACCTGGCCGCCGCCGTCACCGGCGGTCTCGGGCTGGCCCCCTCCGGCAATATCAACCCCGCCCGGGACGCGCCGTCGATGTTCGAAGCCGTCCACGGCAGCGCGCCCGATATCGCGGGCCAGGGCATCGCCAACCCGGTGGCGCAGATTCTCGCGGGCGCCATGCTGCTCGACCACCTCGGCGAGCACGTCGCCGCCGCGGCGGTCGACCGGGCTGTCACCGATGTCCTAGGCAACGACGGTCCGCGCACCCCGGACCTCGGCGGCACCGCGACCACCACCGAGGTAGGGACCGAGATCGCCGACCGCGCGTCGGCGCTGCTGCACGTCTGAGCACGGATCCGGGACCGACGCCGTCGCCCGTCGGTCCCGGACACCTCTCGGCCCGGGGCGGGCCCTGGGCTCCGACCCCCTGCGATACTGCTCGATGTACGGTGACCTGCGTATACAACCGTATCGACAGCCGCGTTTCTTTCCTTCCTGATTGCCCGGTGACATTCTGGGAAGAGCTAGTGTGTGGACGGCCCGGGCCAGGTTTCGCTTCCTCGCGCTCGATTCGGCCACGCGATCAGGCCACCGGTTCCGCAGCCCCGGAGCCGGTCCATTCGCTCGGAAGGAGACGCCGAGAGTATGACCAGCGAGCAGCCCGAAATCCTGACGACCGATGCCGGCATTCCGGTCGAAAGCGACGAGCATTCACTCACCGTCGGCCCGGACGGGCCGATTCTGTTGCAGGACCACTACCTCATCGAACAGATGGCGCAGTTCAACCGGGAGCGGATCCCGGAGCGTCAGCCGCACGCGAAGGGCAGTGGCGCCTTCGGCCGCTTCCAGGTGACCAACGACGTCAGCGCGTACACGAAGGCGGCCGTCTTCCAGCCGGGTACCGAGACGGAGATGGTCGCCCGGTTCTCCACGGTCGCGGGGGAACGCGGCAGCCCCGATACCTGGCGCGACCCGCGCGGTTTCGCCCTGCGCTTCTACACCGGCGAGGGCAACTACGACATGGTCGGCAACAACACTCCGGTGTTCTTCATGCGCGACCCGATGAAGTTCCAGAACTTCATCCGCTCCCAGAAGCGCCGCGCGGACAACAATCTGCGCGACCACGATATGCAGTGGGATTTCTGGACCCTGTCGCCGGAGTCCGCGCACCAGGTCACCTGGCTGATGGGCGATCGCGGTATCCCCAAGACCTGGCGGCATATGAACGGCTACTCCAGCCACACGTATATGTGGGTCAATGCCGGCGGTGAGAAGTTCTGGGTCAAGTACCACTTCAAAACCGACCAGGGCATCGATTTCCTCACCCAGGAGGAAGCCGACCGCCTCGCGGGCGCCGACAGCGACTATCACATGCGTGATCTCTATCAGTCCATCGATCGGGGCGAATACCCGAGCTGGACGCTCTACATGCAGATCATGCCGTTCGGCGAAGCACAGAACTACCGGTTCAATCCCTTCGACCTCACCAAGGTGTGGCCGCACAGCGACTATCCGCTGATCGAGGTCGGCCGCATGACGCTGGACCGCAACGCCACCGACAACCACACCGAGATCGAACAGGCGGCGTTCCAGCCGAACAATCTGGTGCCCGGTATCGGCCCCAGTCCGGACAAGATGCTGCTGGCCAGGATCTTCTCCTACGCCGACGCGCACCGAGCCCGGCTGGGCTCCAACTACCAGCAGATCCCCGTGAACGCGCCACACGTCCCGGTGCACAGTTACAGCAAGGACGGCGCGATGCGTATCCATCCGGTCTCGGATCCGGTGTACACGCCGAACTCCAAGGGCGGACCGCGACCCGATACCGCCCGCTACGGTGAGCCGGCGGGCTGGCATACCGACGGCGATCTGGTGCGCGGCGCCTACACGCTGCACGCCGAGGACGACGACTGGGGGCAGGCGGGGACCATGGTGCGCGATGTCCTCGACGACGCGGCCCGGGAGCGGCTGGTGCACAATATCGTCGGCCATCTGCTGGACGGTGTGAGCCGGCCGGTGCTCGAGCGTGCTTTCGAATACTGGCGCAATGTCGACAAGGAACTCGGTGACCGCGTAGAGAACGGTGTCGCCGCGAAGTCCTGATCGCCGCGACGACGGCCGCGGGAGCCCCCGCGGCCGTCGTTCGGCCGGGCCGATTCGAGCCCGCTAGAGTCGTCCGCCATGAGCGTGTGCGTGATATGACCATCCTCATCTGTCCCGACAGTTTCAAAGGCACCTTCACCGCCGCCGAGGTCGCCGACGCCATCGCCGGGGGCGCCGAGGAGTCCGGGGCGACCGCGGTTCGGCTCCCGGTCGCCGACGGCGGAGAGGGCACCCTCGCCGCGCTCACCGCGCCACTCGGACTCCGCACGGTGACGGCCGCGGCACGAAACCCCTGGGGCGCCCCGCACGCGGTGACCTTCGGCTTGTCCGGGGACGGCACCGCCGTCATCGAGATCGCCGCGGCCAGCGGTATCACCACCCCGCACGACGGCCCGCGCGATCCCGTCACCGCCAGTACCTACGGCACGGGCATGCTGGTCGCGGAGGCGGTGCGGCGCGGGGCGCGGCGGATCGTGGTGACTGCGGGCGGTTCGGCCACCACCGACGGCGGCGCCGGAGCGATCGCGGCCATCGAGGAATCGGGTGGCCTCGGCGGGGCATCCCTCATCGTGCTCACCGATGTGACCACCCGCTATGTGGAGGCGGCACGCGTCTTCGGGCCGCAGAAGGGTGCCGATCCCGCCACGGTCGAACTACTCACCCGGCGCCTCGCCGATACCGCTCGAACACTGCCGCGCGACCCCTCCGACGTCGACTCGACCGGGGCGGCGGGCGGTTTCTCGGGGGGAATGTGGGCACAGTACGGGGCCGAATTGCGCTCGGGCGCCGAGTATGTGCTCGACAGCGCGGGATTCGACACTCTCGCCGACCGGGCGAGCACGATCGTCGTCGGCGAAGGCCGGCTCGACGGTCAGACCCGGGCCGGCAAGATCATCTCGGCTGTCCTCGCGCGGGCCGGGACCGTCCCGGTCTACGCGGTGGTGGGCTCGGTCGGTGCCGATCTGGGCGACTTTCGATCACGGTTCGCCGAGATCATCGTGGCCTCCGACACGGACGCCATGCGCGCGGCGGGACGACGGATCGGCGCCGTCGCGCCCTGACCGGCGCGTACCGGGTGATCGGTCAGGCCGCGGTGTCGAGATCGGGCGGGAATCCACCGGTGGCGATCGGACCCCACCGCTGGATCTCCATACGGATGAGCGATTGGTTCGGCCGCGCCATGGCGGCCCGGACCCGCCGCCGGCCGGTTGATTCAACCGTCGCCCAACGGGTATTCGCTGCGATGTCCCTGGTCGCAGGCTCGACAGGAAGGACATGACCATGGTCGCCGGACACGACGATCCGAATCAGAGCAATTCCCCGAGTGAACATCGTTTCCCCGACGACGCACGGACCACGCGCTCGCACGCCGGAGAATCCATCGAGGACCGGCGCAACTGGCCGGGCATCATTCTGGCTGCCGTGGGCATCGTGATGGTGGGCCTGACCTTGACGGCGGCCGGTTACGGTTTCGCCGGCTGGGCGGTCATCGCCGGGATCGCCGGCGTGATCTGCCTGATCGCCGGTGGACTGATCGTGGTGGCCGAGCATCGGCGCATCAAGGCCGAGGAGGGTGTGCCCCTGCGGGAACCGCGTGGCCACTGATCAGCGCCGGGGTCGAGTCACCGGGCTCGTCCCTCACAGTCACGCTGAACAGCGCCGATCCGCTGGTTGAACGAGCCGGGCAAGGGTAAGCGCACCGTATGGAACTACTGATCATCCTCGCGATAGCGATCCTGGTCGCCGCAGTGGTCGGGTACCGGATGTGGAAGGGGCAGCGGCCGGGGGCCCTCGATTCCCCGGACAACGACGGCAACCCGCACCGCGACGACCAGTAGCCTGCCCGACTCCGCGTCCCACAGCGGCGCGACGTCGGCGAGCCGCGCCGCGCCGGTGCGGGGTGCCCACCTCGGAAGCGGTACACCGGGCCTACCGTGTTTCGATTCCGCCCACCCGGGGCACTCTCCCCGCGGGACGCGGTGGGCAGCCGCCGGGTCCGCGCCTACTCTCGACGGTCGCACGTGCTCCGGGAAAACCGGTCCGGGCGTGGCGAGGTCGCGATAGCCTCGCTGCAGGCCCGGAAGGGGAGGTCGGATCCTGGATACGTGGTGGAACTTCGTCGTGGGACGGCGGCATCAGCTTTTCGTGGACTCCTATCTGCATGTATCGGCGGTCGTTCAGTCGCTGCTCATCGCGACAACGGTGGCGGTTCTCGTCGGGGTGGCGGTCTATCGGAGTCCGTTCGGATCAGCGGCCGCGACCGCCGCGGCCGGCACGATTCTGACCGTTCCCTCCTTCGCCCTGCTCGGTCTGCTCATCCCGCTGATGGGCCTGGGTGTCGCGCCGACAGTGACCGCTCTGGTGCTCTACGCGCTGCTACCGATCCTGCGCAATACGCTCATCGGTCTCTCCTCGGTCGATACCGCGGTGGTGGACGCCGCTCGCGGGGTCGGGATGAACCGGTTACGGGTGCTCGCCGCGATCGAACTGCCGCTGGCCTGGCCGTCGATCCTGACCGGTATGCGGGTGAGTACCCAGTTGATCATGGGCATTCTGGCGCTCGCCGCCTACGCGAAAGGCCCCGGTCTGGGCAATCTGATCTTCTCCGGTCTGGCCCGGCTCGGTAGCCCCAACGCGGTACCGCAGGCGCTCACCGGCACAGTACTGATCGTCGTGCTGGCCCTGGTTCTCGACGGGATCTTCGTCCTCGTCGGTCGTTTCACCATCCCGAGGGGAATTCGTGCCTGATTCCGAGACCCGTACCGGCGCACCGGCGGTGTCCGGTGTGGAGATCGTGCTCGACGCCGTGACCAAACAGTATCCGGGCCAACGTGATCCGGCTGTCGACGCGGTAACGATGACGATTCCGGCGGGTGAGATCGTGGTACTGGTCGGGCCGTCGGGCTGCGGCAAGACCACCACCATGCGGATGATCAACCGGTTGATCGAACCCACCTCCGGGACGGTCACCATCGACGGCCACGACGCCGCCGGAATCGATGCCGACCGATTGCGCCGCGGGATCGGATACTCGATCCAGCAGGCCGGTCTGTTCCCGCATATGACCGTGGCGAAGAACATCGCGACAGTCCCCGGGTTGATCGGGTGGGAACGTAAACGGATCGCCGCCCGCACCGACGAGATGCTGGAACTGGTCGGCCTGGACCCGGATATCTACCGGCGCCGGTATCCGCGCCAACTCTCCGGCGGTCAGCAGCAACGGGTGGGAGTCGCACGGGCGCTGGCCGCCGATCCGCCGATCCTGCTGATGGACGAACCGTTCGGCGCGGTGGACCCGATCACCCGGGGGCTGCTCCAGGACGAACTGCTGCGGCTACAGGCCGAACTGGGCAAGACGATCGTTTTCGTCACCCACGATTTCAACGAGGCGGTGAAACTCGGCGACCGGATCGCGGTGCTGGGCGATCACTCCCGGATCCTGCAGTACGACCGGCCGGCCGCGATCCTGGCCGACCCGGCCGACGATACGGTGGCCGGATTCGCCGGATCCGACGCCTCGCTCAAACAGTTGACATTGACCCGTATCCACGAAGTGGCGCTGGGCGCATGCGCCACCGTCACCGAGGACGCTCCGGTGGAGGCGGCGCGCGCGGCGCTCGCCGAGCAGCCACGCGCGCTGGTACTCGACACGGCGGGCCGCCCGCTGCGTTGGATCGCGGCCGAGCATCTCGCCCACGCCGGCTCGATCAGCGAAGCCCTGTCCACACCGGTGGAAACACTGCCCGCGGAAGCGACCCTGCAGGAGGCGCTGGCGGCGCTGCTCGGCGATGGGAACGCGACCGCGGTGGTCACCGGGCCGCGCGGCGAGTACGCGGGACTGGTCACCATCGACACCCTCGTCGGTCATCTGGCCGCGCTGCGTTCCGCTGACGGCGCGGGTGCACCGGCCGCGGATGTGCCGGCATGACCGCCACTGTGACGGCGGGAGTGCCCGGAAAGCGAACCGCGCAGTGGCGGGCCGAACGGCTGCGGCTGCTGATCCAGCCGGTGCTCGTCGTGTTGCTCACCGCGGGAGTCCTGCTCTGGGCGTTCCGGCGTGACCTGACGATCACCCAGCAGGCCAGTCTCAACGCGGGCAATATCGCCACCGTCACTCGGCAGCACGTGCTGATCACCGCGACGGTGGTATCGCTCGTGGTGGTCGTCGCGGTACCGCTGGGCACGTTGCTCACCAGGCCCGGGTATCGCCGGCTCGCCCCGTTCTTCGTCGGTATCGCCAATATCGGTGCCGCCGCACCGGCGATCGGGCTGATCGTGCTCTTCTACCTCGTCACGCGGACCACGGGGTTCTGGATCGGGGTCGCGCCGATAGCGTTCTATTCGCTGCTCCCGGTGCTGCGCAACACCATCCTCGGTTTCCAGGAGGTGGATCCGTTGCTCGTGGACGCCGGGCGCGGACAGGGAATGTCGGCGGCGACGGTGCTGCGCCGGATCGAATTCCCTCTCGCGGTCCCCTACATCCTGGCCGGATTGCGCACCTCGCTGGTACTGGCCGTGGGCACCGCGACACTGTCGTTCCTGGTCAGCGCGGGCGGTCTGGGGATCCTCATCGATACCGGCTACAAGCTGCGTGACAATGTCACGCTGGTGGTGGGCGCGGTCCTGGCGGTCGCGCTGGCGCTGCTGGTCGACTGGCTGGGCGCGGTGGCCGAACAGTTCCTCGGCCCACGGGGGCTGAAATGAGAGCCACTCGATCACCGCGACTTCTGCTCCTGGTGGCCGTACTGCTACTGGCCGGATGCGGTCTGCAAGCCGGTAGCGCGGTGCCGCTGCAGGTGGGCCCGGGCAGCATCCGCCCGGCACCAGAACTCGCGGGCGTATCGATCACCGTGGGGTCCAAGGATTTCACCGAACAGAACATCCTCGGCTACATCATCGAATTCGCGATGGTCGCCGCCGGGGCCGAGGTCCGGGATCTGACCGATATCCAGGGCTCCAACAGTCTGCGCGACGCCCAGGTGAACGGCCAGATCGATATCGCCTACGACTACACCGGTACCGGCTGGGTCAACTATCTCGGCAACGAGAAACCCGTCCCGGACGAACAGGGACAGTTCGAGGCCGTGCGCGACGCCGATCTGGCCGCGCACGCGATGCTGTGGACGGCGATGGCGCCGATGAACAACACCTACGCCCTGGCGACCGCGCGGCGCACCGCCGAACGCACCGGCACCTGGACTCTGTCGGACTACGCGGATCTCGTCGCCACCGACCCCGCCGCGGCGAGCACCTGTGTCGGCACCGAGTTCAATGTGCGTCAGGACGGGTTCCCCGGCGTGACCCGCGCCTACGGTATCGACGGCGGCCGGGTGCCCAAACGCATTGTCCAGGACGCGGTGGTCTACCAGGCGACCGCCGACGCCACCCAGTGCGGATTCGGCTCGGTCGCGGCCACCGACGGCCGCATCCCGGGCCTGGACCTGGTCCTGCTGCGTGACGACCGATCCTTCTTCCCCAAGTACAATGCCGCTCTGGTGATGCGCGCGGACTTCGCCCGGGCGCATCCGCGGGTCGCCGAGGTCATGGCGCCCATCTCGCGGCTGCTGACCAACGAGTCGATCACCGAACTGAACCGGCAGGTCGATGTCGAGGGCCGCGAGCCCGCGGAGGTGGCTCGCGACTGGATGATCGAACAAGGGTTCGTCACCGAGGAGTAAACGGCCGGACAAGGAGTTGACGGATGGTAGCCCCGGACGGCCCGAAGCTTCCCTCACCCGCTCCGGCCCGATCGGTGCTCTTCGGGCTCCCGCCGGCCGGTCGGCGGCTGCCCGGTGCGGCGCGGGCGGCCCTGGCTTTCGGTGCTCCCGCACTGATCGCGGTCGCCCTCGGGCACGAACAGCAGGGTCTGATGGCGGCGACCGGCGCGCTGGCGGTGATCTTCGGGGAAGGTCAGGTCTACCGCCGACGGTGGCGGATTGTCGGCGCGGCCGCGCTGTCCCTCACGATTTCGGGCTTCGCCGGTGGCCTGACCGGCGAACTGATCCACCAGCGGATCGCCGCGGGCGGCTCGCACTGGTGGCAGTTACTGCTCGTCCTGCTGATGTCGGCGGTAGCGGTGACCGGCACTTTCGTGAACTCGGCACTGCGTCTGGGTCCCCCGGGCGGTTTCTTCTTCGTATTGGCCGCCGGTGTCGGCGCGCTGATCGTGGGGCACGGGGTCCCGCCTGGTCAGGCCGCGCTGTGGACGGCCATCGGTGGGGTCAGCGCTTTGCTGGTCGGGATGTCGGCGGCGCTGACCAGGACGCACAGCCCGGAAGAGCGGGCGGTGGTGGCCGCGGTCGCGGCGGTAGGCGACTATGCCGCACTCGATCCCGTGGCCGGTGATCGGGTGGACGCGCGGTACGCGACCGCGATGAAGATGCAGGCGGCCTGGGCGCTGCTCGACGATGCCCGGCGCACCGGCGACGACCCGCTCGCCGCTACGCTGGCCGACGCCCAGCGCACCTTCGCCGGAGCACTCCACCGCAACGGGTCCGGCAACGACGAATCGGATCTGCTGTTCGATACCGGCCGTCCGGCACCGACCCCTCGGCCGTCGTTGCGCTACCGGATACTGCGGTCACTGTCCCCGGACAGTCATGCGGTGGTGTCGGCGAACCGGATCGGAATCGCCGCGGTGCTCGCCGGTTGTTCGACGGTCGCACTGGATCTCGGCCGACCGGACTGGGCGGTGCTCACCGTCACCGTGCTGCTGCACCAGGGCCCGGACCGGGTGCGCGGCACCTATCGCGGCGTGCACCGGATCGGCGGTACCGCGCTGGGGCTGGTGCTGTTCGCCGCGCTCTATACCCTGGAGCCGCGGGGCTGGGCGCTGATACTGATCCTGATGACCTTGCAGTTCGCGATCGAAATGTTCGTGGCCCGCAACTACGGGCTCGCGGTCGTGTTCATCACTCCGCTCGCCCTGCTGATGGGCGGCGGCGGCAAATACGGCGATATTTTCCCGGTGCTGCGCGACCGCCTGCTCGAGAGCCTGATCGGAGTGGCGATCGGGTTGACCGCCCTGTGGGCGATCGACCGGCGTGCTCACCGGCGGGTCCTGCTGCGCAACGATCAGCGGGTGCTGGAAGTCCTCGATCGGCTCCTGCCCCGGATAGCACCGAGCCGGGCCGAACGGGACATCGCCCCCAGCCCTCGGCACCCCGCATCACCGCATGCCCACACAGTGGCACCCGGGACAGCGGTCCTGCGGCGGGAGCTGGAATTCGAACTGATGGGTTCCACCCTCGGCGCGATCGACGCCGCCCACAACGAACCCGAATGGGCGCGTGCGCACTGGACTCGGCATCAGCGCATCCGTCGACTGGGCCACGAAGTGCTCGCTGCGACCCGGCAGGCCCCGGGGAACGGGAATATCCCCGGTGATACCGCACAGCTGGGTCGCTGGTCGAGCAGCCTCGCCGAACTGGCATAGCCCGCCGGTCGGGCACAACCGAGCGGATATCACGGCACGATGGGCCGGCGCAGGATCGCATCGATCTCGTCCCGGTCACCCGACACGGCAACGTCCGCCTCTTCCGCACTCGCCCGCCCCCACCGCAGCAGTGCCGGCCCTTCGGCGGTCCCCGAATACCGCACCGGCTGTGGGCGCCGGGCCGTCGAGCACCCACTCAGGCCGGTGAACGAAGCTTATGTTTGGCGACCTTGCCGGACCCTGTTCGGGGGAGGTCGTCGACGAAGGTCACGAAGCGCGGCAGCTTGTACTTCGCCAAGCGCGATTCCAGATAGGCGCGGAGATCGCCTGTGAAAGGTTCGGCTTGTCCGTTGAGGATGACGAAGGCATGGCCGACCTCACCCCAGGTCTCGTCCGCGACGCCGATCACCGCGCATTCCGACACAGCAGGATGCTGTTCGAGAATCGACTCGACCTCGGCCGGATAGACATTCTCGCCGCCGGAGATGTACATGTCCTTCATCCGATCGATGATGTAGATGTAGCGCTCCTCGTCGTAGGCCGCGACGTCGCCGCTGCGGAACCAGCCGTCATCGGTGAACGCTGCGGCTGTCGCGTCGGGCGCCTCCCAGTAGCCGGGCATGACGTTCGGCCCCTGAATGAGGATCTCCCCCGGTTCCCCCACCTCGACATTCCGTAGCTCATCGCGGGCGATCCGCACGTCGGTGAAGAAATGGGGGACCCCGGCAGTACCGATCTTCTGTGTGCTGGCCACACTGCCGACGATCATGGTGCCGGGTGCTGCCTCGGTCATTCCGAAGCCCTGCAGAAAGGTCAGATCGCGCTGCTGGAACGTTTCGATCAGGCCACGCGGCACAGGAGCTCCACCGGTCACGAGCAAGCGGACCGACGAGAGATCCGCTGTGGTCCAGCGAGGCGTATCAGCGAGGCCCGCGAACATGCTCGGCACGCCGAACATGAAAGTCACCCGATGCCGCTCGATCAGGTCGTAGCAGGCATCGGTGTCCCAGCGGTCCATCAGAACCGCGGTGCCACCTTTGAGAATGGTCGGCAGCATCGTCATGTTCAACGCGGCGACATGGAACAGCGGTGCGCTCACCAGCGTGATCTCGGTGCTGGCGACGTCGATGTCGACGACGACATTCATACAGTTCCAGGTGATATTTCCGTGCGTGAGTGTGGCGCCCTTCGGCTTCCCGGTGGTGCCGGACGTATACAGGATGAGGGCAGGGTCACGCAGGTCCACCGCCTCGTCGAGTTCGGTCGAGTCGGCACCCTGTAGCAGGGTCTCGTAGTCGTGGGTATCGGCCGGGGATGCAGCGTTCTCGCTGATGAGGATTCGAACCGTACCGCCCAGGAGTTGTTGTGCGGTCGCTGTATTCGCAGGCGCGGCGATCAACACCTGTGCGGTGCAATCGTCGAGCTGGTAGCGAAGCTCGGCGGTGGTCAGTCGAGTGTTGAGCGGGACGAAGATCGCCCCGAGTGCCTGGACGGCGAACATCGACTCGACGAATGAGGGCAGGTTCGGGCCGAGATACGCGACCCGACTGCCTTTCTCGACCCCGAGCCCCCGCAGTGCGTTTCCCAGCCGGTTGACGCGCTCGTGCAATTCGGCGTATGTGCGGCGCTGATCGCCGAAGATCAGCGCGGTCTGTCCGGATGAGCCGCGGCTCCGACGGGCCGGCCAGGAGCCGACACCTTGATTCCTCATTGTTCGAGTTCCTCCTGTAGGGCCCTATGTGGGGCGTTCGGTCATTGCCTTGCGGAGCAGGGTCAGCAGTGTTTGCTGCTCGCTCGGTGCGAGCATGCGCAGGGCCTCTTCCCGCGCGGCCGTGATCGCCGCCTGCGCTCGCTGCTGGGTCATCCTTCCCTGCTGCGTCGCGGTGACCTGGCGAAGTCGCCGGTCGGCCGCATCGACGGTGCGTTCCGCGAGACCGGCTGCTTCTAGCTCGTCGACCAGCGCGACGACCTGGCTCGAGTCGAGCCCGAGTTGTTCTGCGAGTCGGCGTTGGGGGATGCCCTCATTGGCGCAGAGGAGGGCGAGCATGGCGAACTGGCGGACTCTGAGCTCATGGGGGACGAGGTGTTCGTTCGTTTTGCGTACGACGATTCCACTCAACCTGGCGAGCAGGAAACCCGCGTCCTCGGCAAGCGCTTCGAAGTCTGTCAGCTGGCCCATCCGTGCACCTCCATACATTCATAAATGATTGAAACTGTCATCTATTGACAGTCACATCTACTATCAGTTAGATAAACAACTATTGAGATGTTCAACGAATCTACCTAGATGTATCAGGGAAGGCAAGATGGATCTGCAGGGCAAAGTGGCGGTCGTCACGGGCAGCGGGCAGGGTTTGGGGCGCGCGTACGCCCTGGGACTCGCACACGCGGGGGCGCGAGTCGTCGTCAACGACATCGATGCGGAAAACGCTCGAAAGTTGGTCGCCGACATTCGCCGCGACGGTGGAGAGGCGGTCGCCGAGGTCGGGGCGGTGGGCGCTACCGAGGTCGCCGAGCGGATCGTCCGACGCGCCGTCGAGGCCTATGGACACCTCGATGTATTCGTCGCGAACGCGGGCATACTGCGGGACTCCGTCGTCTGGAAGATGACCGATGACGATTTCGACAAGGTGATCGAAGTCCATCTACGCGGCACATTCACCTGTGTACGCGCGGCATCGAATGTCATGCGCGAGCAAGGTGCGGGCGGTCGCATCATCTGCGTCGGATCACCGACCGGTCAGCAGGGGCTCTTCGGTCAGTCGAACTATGCCGCCGCCAAGGCAGGCATCGTCGGGATGGTGCGCACGTGGGCCATGGAACTCCAGAAGGCCGGGGTGACGGTCAATGCCATAGTCCCGGTAGCCGCCACGGGAATGACGGAGACCGTTCCGTTTCTCGCTCCCTATGCCGCGGCGCTGCAGGCCGGAGAAGCGCTACCGGCGAAGGTTCGTCGCGGCCTCGGCTTCGGGTCGCCCGAGGATGTCGCCGGCCTCGTGACCTTTCTGGCGTCCGACGCAGCGTCCTACATCACCGGTCAGGCAATCGGAATCGGCGGAGACCGGGTGACGGTCTGGTCGCATCCCACGGAGGTCGTGACTGCGGTGACAGATGAAGGGTGGTCCGCCGATGATCTCCACGACGTCTGGGACGACCTGCTCCGGCATCACCTCCAGTCCGTGGGAGACCCGAAACTCCAGCGGAAGGCCTGAGCACATGCCACTGTCACTGAATCTCGACAACCTCGAGGCAATCGATGTGCACGTGCACATAGAAGTGGACGACGCCGGTCATCAGTCGCTCGGTCCCGAACTCATGGACGCCTCCTCGGACTACTTCGGAGCCGGGGACCGAACTCCGAGCGTCGACGAGATCGCCCAGCGGTACCGTGAGCTCCGGATGGCCGCGGTTGTCTTCACTGTCGATCACCAGTCGGCTACGGGACATCCCCCCATCGCCAATGAATTCGTCGCGGAAGCGGCAGCGAGACATCCGGACGTGCTCATCCCGTTCGCGAGCGTCGATCCCGCGCGCGGTAGAGAAGCGGTCGCCGCGGCCCGCCGGCTCGTCACCGACCACGGCGTTCGCGGGTTCAAATTCCACCCCAGCCTCCAGGCGTTCAACCCATCGGATACCGCGCACTTCGCGTTGTACGAGGCCATCGCCGAGCTCGGGGTACCCGCCGTCTTCCACACCGGGCAGACCGGCATCGGCGCGGGACTACCCGGAGGCGCCGGTATCCGGCTGTCCAACTCGAATCCGATGTTGCTCGACGAGGTCGCGGCCGAATTCCCCCAGTTGACGATTATCATGGCGCACCCGTCGGTGCCCTGGCAGGACGAGGCGCTGGCGATCGCGACGCACAAATCGAACGTCTACATCGACCTTTCCGGGTGGTCGCCGAAGTACTTCTCGCCCAACCTCGTGCGGCACGCCAACTCGTTGCTGCAGGACAAGGTGCTGTTCGGTTCCGACTTCCCGGTGATCACGCCGCAGCGGTGGCTCTCGGACTTCGAACGGCTCGACATGAAACCCGAGGTCCGACCGAAAATATTGCGTGACAACGCGATACGGGTACTCGGGCTGGCCCCCTCCGGAGGTAGATGATGTCGCGCCGGATACCGCTGACGCAGCTGCCCGAACTGATCGGGGAACATCTCGGTCGGAGCGACTGGTTGTCGATCGAGCAGAACCGAATAGACGCCTTTGCCGCGGCGACCGATGATCACCAGTGGATCCACACGGACCCCGCTCGTGCGTCGCACGGTCCCTTCGGTACCACAATCGCCCACGGATACCTGACGCTTTCGCTGGTGATCCCGCTCTGGGAGGCACTCGTGACGATCACCGGTGTGACGACGAAAGTGAACTACGGGCTCGAGCGGGTTCGGTTCCCCGCGCCGACCCCGGTCGGCTCCCGTGTCCGACTCGGTGTCGTCCTGCGTGATGCGACGCATATCGCCGGCGGACAGCAGATCCTCCTCGACGCGACCGTCGAGGCCGAGGGGGTCGAGAAGCCGGTATGTGTCGCACAGCAGGTCTTCCGCTTGTACGAATGAGGGCCTCCAGGTGAATCATTACCGCAGCAACCTACGAGATCTCTACTTCAATCTGTTCGAGGTCCTCGGGCCCGCGCGGACGTCGCGGCCGAGTCGCGAACTCGACGACGAGGCAACCGCGCGGGAGGTGCTGGCCGAGGCGGCTCGGCTGGCGGAGGGGCCGATTGCGGCCTCGTTCACCTATGGTGATCGGCAAGCACCCGTCTACGACCCTCGAACCTGTTCGGTCACTCTCCCCGAGCCGGTACGGGCCGCTTTCCGAGTCCTGCACGCCGCGGGTTGGTGGCGCGTGGATGTGCCCGAGGAACTCGGGGGCATCGACGTGTCGCGGCCGCTGGCGTGGGCGGTCAACGAACTCCTCGTCGGAGCCAACCCGGCGTTGCAGCTCTACCTCGCCTCTGTCGTTTTCGCCTCGACCCTGCACAGACACGGCACCCCCGCACAACGTCGCATGGCCGTTCGGATCATCGAGCGAGGCTGGGGCGCCACCATGGTTCTCACCGAGCCGGAAGCAGGTTCGGACGTCGGCGCGGCCAGAACCCGTGCCGTCCAGCAGCTCGACGGCTCCTGGCATATCGAGGGTGTCAAGCGGTTCATCACCTCGGCGGAGCACGACCTCACCGAGAATATCGTGCACCTCGTTCTCGCGCGGCCCGTCGGAGCGCGCAACGGGACCAGAGGGCTGTCCATGTTCATGGTGCCGAAGTTCCACGTCGATCCGCGAACAGGGGAACTCGGTGCCCGAAACGGCGTGTACGCCACCAACTTGGAGCAGAAGCTGGGCATCAAGGCTTCGGCGACATGTGAGCTGACGTTCGGTGCGCGGGAACCGGCCCTCGGGTGGCTCGTCGGTGACGTCCACGACGGAATGAAGCAGATGTTCGAAATAATCCGGCATACACGCATGCTCGTGGGAACCAAAGCGATCGCTACCCTTTCGACCGGCTATCTCAACGCTGTCGAATACGCGCGGACCCGGGTGCAGTCCGCAGACCAGAGGCACTTCAACGATGCCGATGCGCCGAGGGTCGCGATCATCGAACATCCCGAAGTGCGCCGGACCCTGCTCCTCGGTAAGGCCTACGCCGAAGGGTTGCGCGCGTTGGTCCTCTATACAGCGTCCTGGCAAGAGCTCGCGACCGGCGACGAACTGGACAGCAACGCTCGTGATGCCTCAGCGATCGTGGATTTCCTACTGCCTGTTGTGAAGGGCGCCGGAGCCCAACGGGCCGACGAGCAGCTCTCGCAACTACTCCAGGTATTCGGCGGGTCCGGGTACCTTCAGGACTTCCCGATGGAGCAGTACGTCCGCGATGTGAAGGTCGATTCCCTGTACGAGGGCACCATGGCGATCCAGGCCAACGATCTGCTATTGCGCAAGGTGATCCGTGACGACCGACGGGCGTGGCGCCTGCTCGCCGCGGAGATCCGTTCGCACGCGGCCGCCGCCGGCTCGTGCGAGGAGCTCCGGCGCGCGAGCAGGGAGGTGGATCGGGCGCTGGACAATGTCGCAGAAATGATCGAGGTCCTGACCGACCGGTGGGCGCGGCGACACGACGCGGCGCGGTATGCCCGTCGAGTAGGCGAAGAATCTGTGCGACTCCTGCTCTCGGTAGGCGACCTGCTCGTGGGTTATCTGTTGCTTCGGCACGCTACGGTCGCCCACGCACAGCTTGCTGCGGGAGAAGCGGGCGACGACCGTTCCTTCTACGAGGCGAAGATATCGGTCGCACGCTTCTTCGCGCGTTCTGTACTTCCTGAACTCGCTGCGCGCAGGGAAATCGTCGTCGACGACGACGAGCTCACCGAACTATCCCCGGAGGCATTCTGACGCGCAGGTCGACTGGATTTCATTGCCCTCGCGATGACATTCGGGCTTGTGTTCTTCAGATCTCGGCTGCGAGTTTCAGGTAAAAGTGGGGAATTCGATGGCCGCCGACGACGCTCCCTCCTGGTCCGGCGAATAAGCTACCTACAGCAATTCCGTTTCCGGTAGACCGGCCGAAATGTTTATTGCGCGGGCGCTGCGTGTGCTGCTCGCTGGGCCTGGATGTCGTTGTACTTCTGTGTAGCGACGGCGATGCCGACGGGAAGTCCGACTGCTACAGAGCCGACCGAAGCTCCGAATCCGCCGACGGCGACCGAACCGACGACACACCCTGTGATCGCGCCGGGAATGGTCAGCACTCCGCCCGAGACGACGGTGGTGAGAGCACCGCCGGTGACCGCACCCAGCGGGCAGCCGACCGCGATGCCGATCAGGCCGCCGGCCGCTGCCCCGGTACCGGCGGCAAGGCCGGTGTGCGGTCCCGCGGCATTCCACGCGGCGCGGGCGTCAGCGAGGAAGTCCCCACCGGGAGCGGCTACCTGGACGGCTACGGCCGAGCTCTCGATGGGGGCCGCCGCCATATCCGCCGTGGCGGCGGCAGGGTTGCCGAGCAGTGGCCGGCCGGAGGTATCCGCAGCATGCAATTCGGTTCCGCGCATGGTCAAAGTCCCCAGGGGGGTGGTGAGCACACTGCGGTTTTCCGGAGCGTAACCGGTGTAGTGCACGCCGGGGAGCGCCTCGACTCCGACGGGGTGACGGTCGGAGGATTGCGGGGCTGCCGGCCGGCCCGGGTCGGCACCGGCTGTCGCGGTGGCGAGTGTGGTGACCGCGAGGGCAGTGAAGGCGGTGAGGACAGTGGCTTTGCTGATGGTGTTCATTCCGATACTCATATCTGGTCCGGATTCCTGTGTTCCGGATCGATCCGGAACACAGGAATCGAAGAATTATTGGCTTGGTGGGTCGGCGTCAGGAGGCCGGCATCGCGGTAGGCGCCGAAACGAGGCCCTTGGATTGCAATCCGTTGTACTGTTCGGTTGCGGCGGCCGCGAGCGCAGGCAGACCGGTGACGGCGCCGCCGATGGTGCCGCCGAGGAACCCGAGAGCACCGCCACCCAGAATGCAGCCGCCGATCACGCCGAGGGGAGTCAGGGCTCCCGCGCTCACCAGCATGGTGAGCGAGCCGCCGGTCACCGCGCCGAGTGGGCAGCCCACGATGATGCCCGCAGCCGTCCCGAACAATTGACCGTCGCCTTTGGCCGCGGCGTATGCGCCACCTGCCGCTGCGACAGCCTTGTCGATCTCCGCGCCGCGGTCCAACGGAGCGGAGGGGGCCCCGTTAACGCCTGCCGCTTCGATGGAGTCGCCGACGTCCGACACGATGGCCGGTGCGGCGAGCTCAGTGGGCTCGGTGGGCGTGGCCGACGCCACCCCCACGGTGAATGTCGTGACGGCGAAGACAAGTGTCGCCGCGGCCGTGAATCGCGTGGTCGTTTTCATAGCTCCTCATAAACAGGTCGGGACTTGCCGATGACAATTGCGGCAAACCTGGTTTGTGTTCCGAAATGTGGAACGATGTGCCCGCAGTGGGTGACAATATGGTCCGGATCACATTCGACGTGAGAATATTCTGCACAACAGAATGTGCGGTTTTCACTTGATCCAAGATCTTCGCCGCAGCACCGGAAAACTGCTTTGCCGAGGCAAAGATTCTTTCATCCAGAATCTCGAGTACGGCCAGACGGAATCTGGATATCGTTGCAATCCCCCGCTCCGAGAGCTCGACACGACCTCGTTCAGCGCGGGCGAGCCCAAAGGAGGCGGATCAACTGTGGACCCGTTCATGTCGGCAGTCGAAGTAGCTCGGCTCATCCGCACTCGTGAAGTGAGTCCGGTTGAGGTCGCGGAGTTGTATCTCGACCGCATCGACCGCTTCGACGGTGAACTCAACGCATTCGTCTGGCGAAACGACGACCAGGTTCTGGCCGCGGCCAGGGCGGCGGAGCAAGCGGTGATCCGGCGAGACGAGTTACCACCCTTCCACGGCGTCCCGCTGCCACTCAAGGACCTGACCGCAGCTGCCGGTCAACCCGATACCCGCGGCTCGCTCGGCATCTCGAACGAGCCGAAACCGGAGAACGAACTGGTGGTCGATGCGTTTCTGCGGGCGGGATTCAACTTGACGGGCCGGACCAACACCCCCGAGATGGGTGTCATGACCGTCGCCGAGAATCGGCGGTACGGAATCACCCGGAATCCGTGGAACGTCCGATACTCACCGGCCGGGTCGAGTGGGGGTGCGGCGGCTGCCGTCGCCGCCGGCCTCGCCCCCATCGCACACGGCAACGACGGCGGCGGATCACTGCGCATGCCGGCGTCGGCCTGTGGTTTGGTCGGTTTGAAGCCGAGCCGCGCGCGAGTTCCGCAGCGCGTCCAGTCCTGGTGGCTCTACTGCACCACTGACGGTGTGCTGACACGAACGGTCCGAGATACCGCGGCAGTCCTCGACTGCATCTCCGAGCCGGACCCGCTGTCGTGGTTCCAGGCACCGCCACCCGAGCGGGCATTCGTCGACGAGATCGGCCGGGAGTCCGGCAGGTTGCGAATCGGTCTGCTGCTCGACGCGCCGACGGGGCAGCCGGTGGATCCACAGTGCGAGGCGGCGACGATACAGACGGCGCGACTGCTCGAGGGATACGGGCACATCGTCGAGCCGGTAGCTCCAGAGCTGTTCAGCGGCAACGCCATCCGCGCATACGTCGAAACAGTGATTCCGGCTTCGCTCTACACCTACCCGTTCGAAGATCCGGAACTCGCCGAACCGTACAACCGACACCGGTGGCTGCAGGCCCGGCGAACGCATGCCGGTGAATATGTACAGGCCGCGCGCATTCTCGAGACCGAGTCGAGAATGGTTGTCGCGCAATGGAAACGGGACTTCGACGTCCTACTCACGCCCACCATGGCCTGCACACCCCCGCTGGCGGGAACCATCGTCGACGAAGCGAACCGATATCCCGACGAAGCACGGCCGAGCGCCCTGGCAATGGTCGCGTTCACGACTGTTGCGAGCATCAGCGGGCTACCGGCCATCAGCTTGCCGGTCCATCTCGGTCCGGACGGACTACCGGTGGGAGTGCAGCTCATCGGGTCGCCGTTCGATGAGTCCACCCTATTGCGCCTGGCAAGCGCCCTCGAACGTGACGTCGCCTGGACGACTCGTATTCCGGAGAACTTCCGGTGAATCAGGCTTTTTGGAGGCATCAGAAAATGAAGTGGATCACCCCCGGTCGGACCGCACTGACCGGTATCGCCCTCGCCTTGACACTGCTCGTGTCGTGCGCCTCGGAGGGTGGCAACGCCGCGGATCCGGCAAGTGCAGGCACTGATCCCGGGCTCGTCGCCGAGGCTACCGCGGTGACCGAGGCCGCGTACCGAGGTTCCTCCACGGAGCCCCCGGCCACCGCACCAGCACCGGCTGCCGACAAGGAGATATGGATCATCTCCGCCTTCCAGCAGGTACATGCCCTGGCTTACCAATCCGAACAACTTGTGGAAGCCGGCACGGCGATCGGCTGGACCACGCGAGTGTGCGACGGCCGCAACAACGTCAACGGCGGGTGGTCGGAATGTATCCGCCAAGCGACCGCGGCGGGGGCCGAAGGCATCGTCCTGGTCTCCGTCGACTGCGCTCCTGTCCGACAAGCACTGGTCGAAGCACGGCAGGCAAACGTGAAGATCGCCTCTTTCAGCGGTTTCGACTGCGATGACCCCACTCAGGGCGCAAGTACTCCACTGTTCGACGCCCCCGCGAGCTACCTCGCCGGTGGCGGTTCGATCGCGGACCTCTACACCCGACTCGGTGAGCTGCGCGCCGACATCGTCATCTCGAAGACCGGAGGTTCCGCGAAGGTCCTGCACGTCGCCTTCCAGGACGTGGCATTCGGGACCTATCTCGCCGATGGCTTCCGAAAGCGGATAGAGAAATGTGGCGGTTGCACGATCGTGGACACCGTGTCCATCGTGCCGCCGGACGTCCCCAACATCCGGCAGCGGTTCGAAACGGCGCTGGCGAGACATCCCGAAGCCAGTGTCGTCGCGGTCGATGTCGACTACTTCTTCGTCGCCGGGATCCAGCAGGCTCTCGTCACCGCCGGCCGCCCGGGGCTGCTGGTGCTGGGCAGCGAGTGTCAACGCAACGACCTCGACTACATCCGGAGCGGGCAGGGCGAGGAACTCTGTGTCGGCGTGTCCAGCGGCTACCGCTCTTACGCATCCATCGATTCGCTCAACCGGGTGTTCAACGGTGCGGCAGCCGTTCCGGCAGGCGTAGGCATGCAGATCGTGGACGCTGACAACAACCTGCCCGCTCCGGGTTCGGAGTACGTGGGAACGATCGACTTCTCGAGTCACTATCAGCAGGCATGGGGACGATCGCGATGACCGCTGTCGAGGAGAGAGAATTCAGAGAAAGCAGGCCGCCCGCGGTCGACCTGCGGAGTATCAGCAAGACCTTCGGCGGTGTGCGCGTCCTCCGCGGCATCGACATCGAAGTTGCCCAGGGAACGGTGCACGCACTTCTCGGCGGCAACGGCTCCGGTAAGTCGACGACCCTGAAGATCCTCGCGGGTGTTCATCAGGCCGATCGTGGCGGAACCATCGGACTGAACGGTCATCTGCACGCGTGGAACGCATACAGTCCGGCGGTCGGGAGATCAGCGGGCCTGCGGTTTGTCCACCAGGATCTCGGTCTCGTGCCGGATCTCACGGTCAGCGAGAACTTCGCGCTGGAGTCCGGCTATCCGCGGCGGCTCGGGCCGGCGATCGCTTGGCGCGCGCTCCATCGAACTACCGCAGAGCAACTCGCGCATATCGGGTCGGATATCGATCCTCGCACACTCGTGCGCGAGCTACGTCCGAGCGACCGGACCCTGGTTGCCATCGCCCGCGCACTCCGCGATACCGACACCGGCGAAACCGTGACACTGGTCCTCGACGAACCCACGGCGAGCCTGCCCGGCCACGAGGTCGACTTGTTGCTGCAGGCGGTCGAGCAGCTGCGGGCGCGCGGGCAGACGGTGATCTATGTCAGCCACCGGTTGCCCGAGGTCCTGCGCCTGGCCGATCGTGTGACCGTACTGCGCGACGGCGCGATAGTCGCCACCGCCGATGCCCACGCCGATCTCGATGAAGCCGCGCTGATCGAGTTCATGACCGGCTCCGCTCCTCGACCACAGCGGCGTGACAAGACGCCGGCTACCAAGGGCCCGGTGTTGCTGGCGGTGCGCGACCTCGCGGCCGGCCCGCTCGAATCGGTGAGTTTCGAGGTGCGCAGAGGTGAGATCCTCGGTGTCGCGGGGCTGCTCGGCTCCGGCCGATCAACCTTGCTGCGCACCCTGTTCGGCGCGCGTGCGATCGACGGAGGAAGGATCGAGGTCGATGGCGCGGCCGTCGAGTTCAGCGGACCCGGTGATGCCATCCGTGCCGGATTCGCCTTTGTACCCGAAGACCGCGCGCGCGATGCGGCGTTTCTCGAGCAGTCGCTGGTAACCAACCTCTCCATGTCGATCGTCGGTCGATATTGGCGGATCTGGCGCATGGCCCATGGCCTCGAGCGCCGGGAGGCCGGCGAGTTGATGGCCGAGTTCGACGTCCGGGCAGCCGGGCCGGACACCACTTTCACCACGCTGTCCGGCGGTAACCAGCAGAAGGTCGTCATCGCTCGATGGATCCGGCGACGACCGAAAGTGCTCTTGCTCGACGAGCCGACCCAGGGCGTGGACGTCACAGCCCGCACCGAGATCCACGCTGCCCTTCGATCACATGTTCGCGACGGTGCCAACGCCGCGATCGTCGTGTCGTCGGATTTCGCGGAATTGGCGGCGCTCTGCGATCGCGTCATCGTGGTGACGGGTGGGCGGATACGCACCGAGCTCGATGCCGCCGAGGCAACCGAGGGACGCCTCTCGGCGCTCTCACATGCAGTTGAAGGAGAATACCTGTGATTCACACTGACCAGGCCATTGCTGCCACGCCGGCGGCCGCATCCGATACCTACGTTGTGAACCGGAAATTTCCCGGCTGGCCTCGCCTTGTACAGCGGTACGGACTGCTGCTCCTACTCGTCGCCATGGCCGCTATGTTCGCCGTTCTCCCCGAATCCGGTGCGGCGTTCCGGAGCGAAGCCAACCTGCGGGCGCTCGTGGCGAACCAAGCCGTCGGGCTGGTGGTAGCACTCGCATTACTTTTCCCGATGGCCGCGGGGTTCCTCGACTTCTCGGTCGGCGCCGTGACCGCGACCACCAGTGTCGCCGCAGCGGCGGCGATGGCGCACTTCGGTCTTCCGCCCCTGGCGGCCATCAGCATGGCATTGCTCGGCGGAGTGGCAATCGGCGGGTTCATCGGTCTGCTCGTGGCGAAGTTCGAGATGAATCCGTTCATCGCGACGCTCGGGATGGCCACGCTGCTCGGCGGGGTGATCCTCGCGTACACCGATGGCCTGCAGATCACCAATGGGATTTCACCCCAGGTCACTGCCTTGGGTTCGGGGACGTGGTTCGGGATGCCGAGGATCGTGGTCGTGTCCGTGGCGATTGCCTTCGGGGTGTGGTTCGTCATGGAACACACACCGCTCGGGCGCTATCTTTTCGCCGTCGGTTCCAACTCGAACGCGGCTCGACTCACCGGCATCGATGTCGTCCGAGTCAAGTTCATCTCCTTCGCCCTGTCCGGTCTCGTTGCCGGCGCCGCGGGTGCTCTACTGCTCGCCCGGCAGGGCTCGGCGACGTCCGACCCGGGAATGAGCATGCTGTTTCCCGCGTTGACGGCCGTTCTATTGAGCACGATCGTCGTACACCTCGGGAGGCCGTCGGTGTTGGGGACGGTCATCGGCGTGCTGTTCCTGGCAGTCAGTGTCAGCGGACTGACCTTGATCGGAGCACCGGCGTGGGTAGGCCAGTTCTTCAACGGGGCCGCTCTGCTCGTCGCCGTCGGCGTGTCGAGCATCGGGAACATCGGCCGGTCGAGAGCACGCACCGGTTGACTCGACTCACGCGGTCGAGTCGACGAACTCATCTGCGCTATCGCCGGATACGGCCTTGTTCGGAGGCTGGTTCGAGTTCGTTCAGCTCTTCGTGAAGTCGGCCTGGATCGCTTTCACGGCGAGCGCGAGTGTCGCCACGATCGCGGGAAGCTTTTCCGGGTCGTAGCGAACGCTCGGCATGGAGATGGACACACCGGCCAAGGCATGACCGTCATCGGCACGGATGAGGCGTCCGATCGCGGTAACTCCACGCTCGGACACATCCTTGTTGACAACGAACCCGTTTTTGCGGATCTGGCCCAGGGTCCGGCGTAGCTGCGACAGATCAGGCCGGTCGTCATCGGGCTGGCCTGACTTATTACTATCGGAAAAGACCTGCTGCAACTCCTCGTCGGATAACTCGGCGAGCAAGAGCAGGCCTCCGGTGATCTTGTGGGCGCGAAAAACCATGCCTTCGCGGCTTCCGATCCGCAACGCTCGTGGGCTTTCCACGCTCGCGATGAACCGCGCGGTGTTGCCGGTGCGGATGATGAGGTTGGCCGACTCCCCCAGGACATCGACCAACCGATGGAGATGCGGGAGGGCCGCCGTGCGTAGCTGCGATGTCCGGGAATGCGAGTGCGCGGCCAACTCGAGTACCGGACCGGCACGGTAGCAACGGTTCTCACTCTGTACCGCGAAATCGCGATACACCAGCATCGCGAGGAGGCGGTGCGCGGTCGACCTCGCCACACCCAGGCGGTCGGCGATCTGCGACACGGTGACTTCACCCTCGAGTTGCAACATCACGGCGATGTGGAGGGCGTGGTCGACACTGGTAATCGCGTATGACGGCTGCTTCTTGAGAGGGCCCGCCATTGTTGCTCCAATCTTCTGCAATCCAGAATACGCTGTTCCTTTATATCGAAGTCGGCCACGATAGTGCGAGACCGTAAATCAGGCCCGATGGAGTTTTATGACCGACCTCGTTCAGCCACCCGGTCCCGGTCGCCACCGGGACCGCCTCATATCGGCGCGGACCGAACTGGGCATCGACTGCGCTGTATCGCGTTTTCGGACAGAATTTTCCGATATCGTCGCGGACCGCGATCGGTGATCCGATGCCGGTAGAAAACAGTCGTCCGAACACGCGGCGACACAATCCAGCTGGACCGATCCGAGCAGTTCTACCGGCTCCGGAACCGGGACCTGTGGCATCTCGATGAAGCCCGGCTGTGCCGACCGACCAGCGACCATCACTACTCCCGCTCATCCCGCCGGAACCCATCAATCCCTCTACCGAGAAACGGGATACCGTTTCCCAACGAGGGCATCGGTTCGCGGTGAACTACCGAAAGAGAAGGAATCGAGGATGCCTCATATCGTTGTCATCGGCGGCGGATTCGCCGGCGTATGGAGCGCAGCGTCGGCCGCGCAGGTTCGGCACTCGACCGGTGCCGAACTGAGGATTACGTTGATCGCGCCCAATAGCGATCTGGTGCTGCGCCCCCGACTGTACGAAGCAGACCCGGGCCGGGCCACTGTCGCGCTCGACCGCATAGTGAAACCGATCGACGTCGAACACGTCCGCGCGAGCGTTCGCCGGATCGACGTCGCGCGACGCCGGGTGACCACCGACGACGGTCGCGATATCGACTACGACCGTCTCGTGCTGGCTAGCGGCAGTCGCCTGATTCGGCCGGAGCTACCCGGTGCGGATCGATTGTTCGATATCGACACCTTGGACGGGGCTCAGCGTTTACAGGCCCACCTGGGCGAACGGCCAGGATTTCACGCGATGGTGGTCGGCGCCGGATTCACCGGGTTGGAGCTGGCGACCGAACTCGCGTCCAGAGGTCGAGTCCTGTTGGTCGACCGCGCTACCGACGTCGGTCCCGAGCTCGGCGCGGGCCCGCGGCCACAGATCCTGATGGCGCTCGACGAATTGGGTATCGCATGCCGGCTCGGCGTCACGGTCACCGAGGTCGGCGACGGCTTCGCAGCACTGTCGGACGGCTCGCGGATCGACACCGACGCGGTAGTGTGGACCGCCGGCTTGCAGGCCAGCCCGCTCACCCTGCAGATCCCAGGTCCTCGGGATCATCTGGGCCGGTTGGAGGTGGACGAGTGGCTGCGGGTCACCGATGATGTCTTCGCCGCGGGTGATACGGCCGCAGCCCGAATCG
The DNA here is from genome assembly GCF_035956715.1 of Nocardia sp. NBC_01329. Taxonomy (NCBI): domain Bacteria; kingdom Bacillati; phylum Actinomycetota; class Actinomycetes; order Mycobacteriales; family Nocardiaceae; genus Nocardia; species Nocardia sp. NBC_01329. The sequence goes on from NZ_CP108381.1 coordinate 3,502,125, forward strand.
ATCCGGATCACTCGACGGTGCAGAGCTGCCAATACGCGGTCCCGCTCGGCAAGACCGCCGGACACAACGCTGCCGCCGACCTTCTCGGCCTCGCGGCCCTGCCATTCGCACCGGACCCCTATGTGACCTGCCTCGACCTGGGTGCGGCCGGCGCAGTGCTGGCAGAAGGCTGGGACCGCCGAGTGCAGGCGTCCGGCTCCGAGGGAAAGAAGATCAAAGAATACATAATGCAACTGATTCACCCACCGGTCGACGACGCCGACGCCATACTTTCCGCGGCCCGGGAGATTCGAGGACGCGAAGTGTGAGCGGTCCGAGGCCACGCGTACGGATATCGCTCACACCGAGCCGAGCGGTGAGTTTCTGAGGCTCACCCGGGTAGTGGACACCGAGAGGGCCGCCCGGCAGTCAGCTGGGCGGCACCGCGAGACCGGATTCCGAGAGGAACGGAAGCAGGAAATCACGCAGCAGGGCGCGCTCCTCGTCGTCGCTCGGCAACGGCAGCGTCAGCAACGAGATCATCACCCGGATCGCCCACCCGCCCAGCCGATGCGCCGCCGCGGCGGACAGTTCGGGACGCAGTCGCGCCACGAACACGGCTACGAGTTCGTCGATCACCTCCGAGGAGTCCGACAGCCGCGCCACAATGCCCACATTCGCCGGTTCGAACCACACGGCCAGATGCGGCGTCCTGCGGACTTCGGCCAGCGTGGCGGTCATACCGTCGAGCAGTAGTTCGGCGCGATCCGGGCCGTCCAGTGGTCGGTCGCGCCAGACCCGCGCGAGGAGCTGGGCGGCCTCCCGGCCGGCGAAGGCCACGTACAGCGCCTGCCGGTTCGCGAAATAGCGGTACAGCGTCGCCCTCGAGCAACCTGCCGCCTCGGCCACCTGGGCCATACCGACCGTCCCGGCACCCAGGTCGATCACCAGGGTGCGCACCGCGTCGAGGATCCGTTCGCCGGCCAGTTCGACCCGGCCACCGGCCAGCCAGTCACCGGTCACCACAGCACCCCGGCCCTCGACCAGCCGTGTGCTCCGGTCACGGCACGCACCGGAAAGGGACACCGGTCGGCCGCCGGACATAGGGCCCCGGGGCGTAGGTGACGGCGTCGATATCGACCAGGTAGTCCGGGAACCGGTCCAGCAGTTCCTCCAACGCCACCCGGGCCTGCATCCGTGCCGCGGCCGCGCCTAGACAGTGGTGCGGGCCGTGGCCGAAGGTCATGATGCGCTGCGGGTTCCGTTCGATATCGAGTTCCGCGGCATCGGTGCCGAAGACTCGTTCGTCGCGATTCGCCGAGCCGTACACGAGCAGCACTTTACGGCCCGCGGGAATCGTTACCCCGGCCAGCTCCACGGGCCGGGTGCTGGTCCGGGCCAGGCCCTGCACCGGGGAGGTGAGCCGGGCGAATTCCTCGATCGCGACCCGGATGCCCGCCGGATCGGCGGCCAGCGCCGCACGCTGCTCGGGGTAGCGCTGCAGCAGTTGCACCGCGCCGCCCAAGAGGCCGGTGGTGGTGTCGTTACCACCGGCGACCATGGTCCAGGTGTAGGCCAGAATCTGCACCAGACCGTCGATATCGCTGTCCTCGGCACCGATTCCGGCCTGCACGAGCAGCGACACCGTATCGTCGCCCGGATCGGTGCGGCGGCGTTTGATGAGCTCGGCGAAATAACCCAGCATCTCCATCGAGGCGGCCTGGGCCTCGGCTGTGCGCTGGGTACCGGCCGCGACCACCGCGTCCGTCCAGCCGTCGAACCGGGAACGGTCCTCCTCCGGAACCCCGAGATAGTAGGCGACCACCATCGTCGGCAGCGGTTTGAACAGATCGGCCACGATATCGCCACCGCCCTGTTCGGCGAGCCGGTCCAGCCGCGCGCGAACGTACCGGCGCACCACCGGTTCCACCTCGGCGACCTGACGCGGGGTGAAACCGCGCGCGACCAGTTTGCGGAAATCGGTGTGCTCCGGCGGATCCTGCATCACCATCGGCGGATTTCCGGTGAGCCCGATCTGCTCGAGTTCGCCGTATTCGACCGTCAACCCCTGACCCGAGGAGAACGTGCCGGTGTCCCGGGCGGCGGCGTACACGTGTTCGTGCCGGGTGAGCACCCAGTAATCGTTCTCCGGCCGGTCGGTGGGCACCGCGCGATGCACCGGATCGTGGTCCCGCAATGCGGCGTACATGGACCACGGTTCGCGCCATGTCTCCCCGGAGCGCAATTCGAAGCGGGCCCGATCCTGACGCGTTTCTGCCATCATGTATCGACGGTAAGACACTCTGAACATTCTGTCTTACGATTCGGCGGATCAGCTCTCCGCCCCGGGCCACCCGCACGCTTCGGCGACCTCCGCACCGGCCCCGATGGCACCCCGATCATGTCCGCGCCGAGCGATAACACCGTTCGCGACCGACGGAACCCGGTCCGGCGCCGGACCGGCGGGAAAGGTCGACGCGCCGCGTGCCCCACGGCATCATTGAACTCAGCCCGAACATAAGGGTGGACATTTACGCCCGGCCACCCCTAGCGTGAACGGGCCGCAGCGAGGTATCGGGCCGCGGCCGACCGGAAAGCGTGCTGCACGAGGCGGATTCGCTGCATCCGGCGTGATCTGCCGTTCCCCCTCACCTACAGGAGAGTTTTCGAGATGACCGAATCCACCCCGCCGGCCGACCCGTCCGCCGGTTGGAGCTTCGAGACCAAGCAGATCCACGTCGGCCAGGACCCCGACGCCAGTACCAACGCCCGAGCCCTCCCGATCTACCAGACCACCTCCTACACCTTCCGCGATACCGCGCACGCCGCGGCGCTGTTCGGGCTGGCCGAGCCGGGCAATATCTACACCCGGATCATGAACCCGACCCAGGACGCGGTAGAGCAGCGGATCGCGGCCCTCGAAGGTGGGGTGGCGGCGCTGCTGCTGTCCTCGGGGCAGGCCGCGGAAACGCTGGCGATCCTGAACATCGCCGGCGCCGGTGACCACATCGTCTCCAGCCCCAAGTTGTACGGCGGCACCTACAACCTCTTCCACTACACACTGCCCAAGCTCGGGATCGAGATCTCCTTCGTCGAGGATCCCGACAACCTCGACGAGTGGCGGGCCGCGGTCCGGCCGAACACCAAGGCCTTCTACGGCGAAACGGTGTCCAACCCGCAGAACCACATCTTCGACATCTCGGGGATCGCCGAGGTCGCGCACGCCGAGGGCCTGCCGCTGATCGTGGACAACACGGTCGCGACCCCGTATCTGATCCAGCCGCTGGCGCACGGTGCCGATATCGTCGTGCACTCGGCGACGAAGTACCTCGGCGGCCACGGTGCGGCCATCGCCGGTGTGATCGTCGACGGCGGCACCTTCGACTGGACCGTCCGCGCCGGTGACGCGCCCCGCTTCCCGGGCTTCACCGAACCCGACCCCAGCTACCACGGTGCCGTGTTCGCCGATCTCGGCGCCCCGGCGTACGCGCTCAAGGCGCGCGTCCAGCTACTGCGCGACCTCGGCGCCGCGATCGCACCGTTCAACGCGTTCCTGATCAGCCAGGGTCTGGAGACACTGAGCCTGCGAGTGGAACGGCATGTGCAGAACGCGCAGGCTGTCGCCGAGTTCCTCACCGAACGGCCGGAGGTCACCTCGGTGTCCTACGCGGGCCTGCCGTCCTCCCCCTGGTACGAGCGGGGCAAACAGCTCGCACCCAAGGGCACCGGCGCGGTGGTCGGTTTCGAGCTGGCCGGAGGTGTCGACGCGGGCAAGAAGTTCGTGGACGCGCTGACCCTGCACAGCCATGTCGCCAATATCGGCGATGTGCGTTCGCTGGTGATCCATCCGGCCTCGACCACTCATTCCCAGTTGACGCCGGACGAGCAGCTCAGCTCGGGTGTCACGCCGGGGCTGGTCCGGCTCGCCGTGGGTATCGAGGGGATCGACGATATCCTCGACGACCTGCGCACGGGTTTCGCCGCCGTGGCCGACTGACCCCGCACCTTCACCGATCGGACCCGAAGGGCCGGACCCGCCGTGCGAGCGGCGGGTCCGGCCCTTCGGCCTTCGCATCCGCGTGCGAATCACCGAAATTGATCCATACGTAACGAGTACCGGTAGCCGATCGATCTGTGGGTGATCCACCTCACTCAATCGAAGGTCGAGAGGATGCTCATGAGAATTCTCAGCGTGTGCGTAATCGTTGTATCCGCGGCAGTACTCGGCGCGTGCGGCTCTCCCGAGCCGGATCCGGCGTCGTATACCACTGTCGCTACGGCGGTCCCGGTTCGGATCACCACGGTCCCCCTCACCGAACCCGCACTCGCGCCCGTACCGCAGCCCGTCGCGACCGAGGCCGCACCCCCAGCCGTGAAGGCGACGATGCCCGCGGTCGTCTGCATGAATCTGCAAGCGGCACAAGATCTCATCCAGACCACCGGGGTCTTCTTGTCCCGTAGCGAGGACGCCACCGGCCGGGGTCGTAATCAGGTGGTGGATCGAAACTGGGTAGTGGTCGCGCAGACACCGGAGGCCGGTTCGCCGATCGGCGAAGGCGAGGCGGTGCTGTCGGTGGTCAAAGTGGGCGAGCCGAACGACTGCTTCTGACGAGCCGGTCGCCGCGCGCCGCCGGTCCCTCCCGAGACCGGTGGGCGCGCCCCCGATTCCACTCACGACATTATGAGATGGGCAGGCACGGGGTGCCCGACGAGTACACGTGCAGCACACAGCGCACGGCCAGGATGACGGCTTGGATCAGTTCGATCGGGTCATAGGCGAACGGGTGCATGAGCAGTCCTCCGTTGTGCGTGCCGGGCGGTACCGATCGGGGGTTGCGACTCGCGATGATCGACCGGTGACATCCACGGCCGCCTCGTCGGGAAGGACGTACAGTGCGATACAACCGCTCCCCCAGCAAACACGACCGGGGGAGACACACCGCACAACAGGCGGGTGACACGCGCAAGGAAGGCGTCAATGCGGGGCAGCGGCCCGTAAAGGACGCGTCAACGTCCCCGGCCGGGCGGACGAACAGCTCGTAGCTTCGATTCGGTTCGGCAGCAGCGGTCGATCGGCCGCACGACGCTGCCCCAGGTTTCGGAACGGAGGCGAAAGTGTCGATCCTGACCTTTCTGGTGGTCACGGTCGCGGTGTTCGGTGTGCTCGGATTCGTGCAGCGAATGGTGGAGCGATTGTGAACGCCGTCAATGCCGTGGGGCTCGTCCTGGCCGTCGCGGTGACCGCGTTCCTGGTGGCCGCCCTGCTGTTTCCCGAGAGGTTCTGAGTGAGTACCACCACCGCGGGGATTCTGTTCCTCGCCGCCCTGGTGATCGCGCTGGCCGCGGTGCACGTTCCGCTCGGGGACTACATGTACCGCGTCTACACCCGCACCGGGCATTCCCGTATCGAGCGCGGTATCTACCGGATCATCGGCGCCGATCCGGCACGGGAGCAGACCTGGGGCGGTTACGCCCGCAGTGCCCTCGCCTTCTCCGCGATCAGCGTGCTCTTCCTCTTCGTCCTGCTGCTGGTCCAGGACAGGCTGCCACTGGTCCCCGCCGACCCGGGCACCCCGATGACCGCGGCGCTGGCCTGGAACACCGCCGTCAGTTTCGTCACCAACACGAACTGGCAGAACTACGCGGGCGAATCCACGCTCGGCCATCTGGTTCAGGCGGCGGGGCTGTCGGTCCAGAACTTCGTCTCGGCCGCGGTCGGGATGTCGGTCGCCATGGCGTTCGTCCGCGGGTTCGTCCGTTCGCGGGCGGGTGAACTGGGTAATTTCTGGGTCGACCTGGTACGCGGCACGCTGCGGATCCTGCTGCCGATCGCGACCGTGGCGGCCATCGCACTGATCGCGGGCGGCGTGATCCAGAATTTCCAGCTGCACGATCAGGTCGTGACCACGCTGGGTGGGGCCGAACAGACTCTGCCCGGTGGCCCGGTCGCCGGGCAGGAGGCCATCAAGAACCTCGGCACCAACGGCGGCGGGTTCTTCAACGCCAATGCCGCGCATCCGTTCGAGAATCCGGTCGCCTGGACCAACTGGCTGGAGATCTTCCTGCTGCTGGTCATCGCGTTCTCGCTGCCGCGCACCTTCGGCCGCATGGTGGGCAGCCCGAAACAGGGTTACGCCATCACCGCGGTCATGAGCGTGCTGGCGTTGCTCAGCATCGCGCTGGTCAACCTCTTCCAGCTCCAGCACCACGGCACCGTGCCGGCCGCGGTCGGCGCGGCCTCCGAGGGAGTCGAACAGCGCTTCGGCGTGGCGAATTCGGCGACCTTCGCCGCGGCTACCACGCTGACCTCCACCGGCGCGGTCGATTCCGCACACGATTCCTACACCAGCCTCGGCGGCATGATGCTGATGTTCGATATGCAACTGGGTGAAGTCGCGCCCGGCGGTGTGGGGTCCGGTCTGTACGGGATGCTGATCCTGGCGGTGATCACCGTATTCGTCGCCGGGCTGATGGTCGGGCGCACCCCGGAATACCTCGGTAAGAAGATCACTCCCCGCGAGATCAAACTCGCCGCCGGGTACTTCCTGGTCACCCCGGTGATCGTGCTGACCGGTACCGCCGTGGCCATGGCCCTGCCGGGGCAGCGCGCGTCCATGCTGAACTCCGGGCCGCACGGGCTGTCGGAAGTGCTCTACGCCTTCACCTCGGCCGGTAACAACAACGGCTCGGCGTTCGGCGGCCTGACCGGCAACACCGAATGGTTCAACACCGCTCTCGGCCTGGCCATGCTCTTCGGCCGCTTCCTGCCGATGATCCTGGTGCTGGCGCTTGCCGGTTCACTCGCCCGGCAGGGCACCACCCCGATGTCCGAGGGGACCCTGCCGACCCATCGACCGCAGTTCGTCGGCCTCGTCGTCGGCGTGACCGTGATCCTTGTCGCTCTCACCTTCCTGCCCGCGCTCGCGCTCGGGCCGCTCGCCGAGGGGCTGCACTGATGTCCACTCCCACTGTCGAATCCCCCGGTCTCCCGGCCGGCCCGCGACCCGGCCGGAACCAGGTACGCGGCGGACTGCTGGACCAGCGGCTGCTGCTGACCGCGTTGCCGCAGGCTGTGCGCAAACTCGATCCCCGCACGCTCTGGCGCAATCCGGTGATGTTCATCGTGGAGATCGGCGCCGTCTGGGCGACCGTGCTGGCGATTGCCCAACCCAGCTTCTTCGCGTGGACCATCGTGGCCTGGTTGTGGCTGACCGTGGTATTCGCCAATCTGGCCGAGGCGGTCGCCGAGGGGCGGGGGAAGGCGCAGGCCGATACCTTGCGCAAGGCCAAAGCCGATACCGTCGCCCGCCTGCTGCCCGACTGGTCGCCGGGTGCGACGGTTGCCGAGGAACCGGTCCCGGCACCGGATCTGCGGCGTGGCGATCACGTCGTGGTGGAGGCCGGGCAGATCATCCCGGGCGACGGTGACGTGGTCGAGGGCATCGCCTCGGTGGACGAATCGGCCATCACCGGCGAATCCGCGCCGGTGATCCGGGAATCCGGCGGCGACCGATCGGCGGTGACCGGCGGGACCACGGTGCTGTCCGATCGGATCGTCGTCCGGATCACGCAGGAGCCGGGCCAGAGCTTCATCGACAAGATGATCGCGCTCGTCGAGGGCGCCGCGCGGCAGAAAACGCCGAACGAGATCGCGCTGAACATTCTGCTGGCCGCCCTCACCATCATCTTCGTGATCGCGGTGGTCACGCTGCAGCCACTGGCGATCTACGCCAAGGGCAACAACCCGGGCGTGCCGGACGGGCTCGCGCTCGACAGCCACGGGGTCACCGGGATCGTGCTGGTCTCGCTTCTGGTGTGCCTCATCCCGACCACCATCGGCGCGTTGCTCTCGGCCATCGGTATCGCGGGGATGGACCGGCTGGTACAGCGCAATGTGCTGGCCATGTCGGGGCGCGCGGTCGAGGCTGCCGGCGATGTGAACACCCTGCTGCTGGACAAGACCGGGACCATCACCCTCGGTAACCGGCAAGCCGCCGATTTCGTCCCGCTCGCGGGTGTGGGTGCCGGGCAGCTCGCCGACGCGGCCCAGCTGTCCAGCCTGGCGGACGAGACTCCTGAGGGTCGTTCGATCGTGGTCTTCGCCAAACAGGAGTACGGCCTGCGCGAACGCACTCCCGGTGAACTCACCCACGCCCACTGGGTTCCGTTCACCGCCGTGTCCCGGATGTCGGGGGTGGATGTGGACGGGCACCGGTTGCGCAAGGGTGCGGCCAATTCCGTCGCCGAATGGATACGCAGCGAGGGCGGAAAGGTACCCACCGAACTGGGCACCATTGTCGACGGGATCTCCGCCGCGGGCGGTACTCCCCTGGTGGTGGGCGAGATCGCCGACGGTAACGCCCGCGTGCTCGGCGTCATCCGCCTCGCGGATGTGGTGAAACAGGGGATGCGGGAACGGTTCGCCGAGATGCGCCGGATGGGGATCCGCACCGTCATGATCACCGGTGACAATCCGCGCACCGCGAAGGCGATCGCCGACGAGGCCGGGGTGGACGATTTCCTGGCCGAGGCCACACCGGAGGACAAACTCGCGCTGATCCGGCGCGAGCAGGAAGGCGGCCGACTGGTCGCGATGACCGGTGACGGCACCAACGACGCGCCCGCGCTGGCCCAGGCCGATGTCGGGGTCGCGATGAATACCGGCACCTCGGCGGCCAAAGAGGCCGGGAACATGGTGGATCTGGATTCGGATCCGACGAAATTGATCGAGATCGTGGAGATCGGCAAACAGCTGCTCATCACCCGCGGAGCGTTGACCACGTTCTCGATCGCCAACGATATCGCCAAATATTTCGCGATCATCCCGGCGCTGTTCGTGGGGCTGTTCCCCGGACTCGACCTGCTCAACGTCATGCGGCTGGCCAGCCCGCAGTCGGCGATCCTGTCGGCGGTCATCTTCAATGCCCTGGTCATCGTGGCGCTCATCCCGCTGGCGCTGCGCGGCGTGCCGTACACGCCCAGCAGTGCGTCGAGCTTGCTGAGCCGCAATCTGTCGATCTACGGGCTGGGCGGGATCATTGCCCCGTTCCTCGGGATCAAGATCATCGACCTCTTCGTCCGATACCTCCCTGGGATGTCCTGATATGTCTCTCTCCGATCTGATCCGGCAGCACCTGGCGGCACTGCGCGCGCTGCTGGCGCTGACCCTGGTGACCGGCCTGCTCTATCCGGCCGGTATCTGGGCAGTGGGCCAGCTGCCCGGACTGCGCGACAAGGCGAACGGTTCGATCATCGAGAACGACGGCCGTATCGCCGGCAGTTCGCTGATCGGCCAGTCGTTCACCGACGCGGACGGTGCGCCGATCACCTGGTATTTCCAGAGCCGGCCCTCCGCCGCCGGGGACGGCTACGACGGGCTGGCCTCGGGCCCCAGCAACCGCGGGCCCGAGGATATCGTCGACGCTCCCGCCGATCCGGCCTTACTCGCCGCCGGTTCCGATGCGGCGGCGGCCGGATTCGAACCCAGCCTTCTCACCCAGGTGTGCACCCGCAGCCACGAGATCGGCGCGCGCGAGGGCGTGGACGGCTCGCGGCCCTTCTGCACCCCGGACGGTGTCGGGGCGGTGCTCGCGGTGCTGGGAACCTTCGCACACGACGGAACGGTCACGCCCACTCGGGTGGTCAGCGTGAACGAGCCCTGCGTGGCCGGCCGCACCGGGCCCGGCCAGGTCTTCCTGGCCGAATACCAGGGTGTGCGGGTCGAATGCGCACAGTACGGCGAGGATTATTCGGCCGGGCGGATCGTGCCCGTTCCCGGCGACGCTCCCGCCGATCCGACGGTCCCGGCCGACGCGGTGACCGGTAGCGGCAGCGGGTTGGACCCGCACATCTCTCCCGCCTACGCCGAGATCCAGGTGAACCGGATTGCCGCGGCCCGGGATATCGACCCGGCGGCGGTCCGCGACGCGGTGGTCGCGCACACCGCCGGCCGCGAACTCGGCTTCCTCGGCGAACCGCGAGTGAACGTGCTGGAACTCAACCTCGATCTGGACCGCCGTTATCCGGTTTCCGGCCCCGCGGGCGGTGCCTGACCGGTGCGCGGTGACATGATTCCGACGTGAGCACCACACACGACCGGACCCCGGGTGAGCTGCGCATCTATCTCGGCGCGGCCCCCGGGGTCGGTAAGACCTTCGCGATGCTGGGCGAGGCGCATCGCCGGCTGGGCCGCGGCCAGGATGTGGTGGCCGCGATCGTCGAGACGCACGGTCGCGCCCAGACCGCCGAACTGCTGGAGGGCATAGAACAACTGCCGCGGATCGCGATCCCCTATCGGGGAACGGTGCAGTTCGAACTGGATGTGGACGCCGTCCTGGCGCGACGGCCCGAACTCGTGCTGGTGGACGAACTCGCGCACACAAACACCCCGGGCAGCCGGAACCGCAAGCGCTACCAGGATGTCCAGGAGCTGATCGCCGCCGGGATCGATGTGGTGTCCACGGTGAACATCCAGCATCTCGAGGGACTCAACGATGTGGTCGAGCAGATCACCGGGGTCACCCAGCGCGAAACCGTGCCCGACGCCGTGGTGCGGGCCGCGGATCAGATCGAACTCGTCGACATCACCCCGGAGGCGCTGCAGCGGCGGATCGGTCTCGGCAATGTGTACGCGGCGGATAAAGCCGATGCCGCGCTCGCCCACTACTTCCGGCGCGGTAATCTCACCGCGCTCCGCGAACTGGCGCTGCTCTGGCTGGCCGACCAGGTCGACGCGGCCCTCGCGAAATACCGTGCCGACCATCGGATCACCGATACCTGGGAGGCCCGGGAACGCGTGGTCGTGGCGGTCACCGGCGGCCGGGAATCGGAAACTCTGGTCCGGCGTGCCGGACGGATCGCGGCCAAATCCAGTGCCGAACTGATCGTCGTGCACGTGGTCCGGGGCGACGGGTTGACCGGTGTGGCGGCGCCGCAGATGGCGGCGGTGCGCGAGCTGGCCGCGCATCTGGGGGCCGAACTACATACGGTGGTCGGCGACGATGTTCCCACGGCCCTGCTCGATTTCGCGCGGACGGTCAACGCGACCCAGCTGGTCCTGGGCACCTCCCGGCGCTCGCGCTGGGCGCGGATGTTCGATGAGGGTATCGGCGCGGAGGTGGTCCAGCGCTCCGGCAAGACCGATGTGCACATGGTGACCCACGAGGCTGCCGGACGCCGTCGGCGCCGCAGGCCGCGGCCCCGACGCCGGCGCGCGCTCGCCTGGATCGCGGCGTTCGCGGTGCCCTCGGCCATCGCGGTACTGCTCGCCGTCTGGCTGGACCGCCACCTCGGGCTGGTCAGCGAAAGCGCGGTGTTCTTCGTCGCGGTGCTGGGAGTGGCCCTGTTCGGCGGCGTTCTCCCGGCCGCGGCCGCGGCACTGATCGCGGGCCTGCTGCTCAATATTCTCTTCACCGATCCGCGCTACAGCATCACCATCCAGGAACCGAACAATTTCCTGCCGGCCGTATTACTGCTGGTCATGGCCGTCGGCGTAGCGATACTCGTGGACACCGCCGCCCGCCGGGCCGAACAGGCCGGGCAGGCGTCCCGGGAGGCCGAACTGCTCGCGTTGTTCGCGGGTTCGATCCTGCGCGGCGCCGATCTGGCCGACCTGCTGGACCGGCTCTGCCAGACCTACGGCCAGCGTGCGGTGAGCTTGCGCCACCTCACCGACGGTGTGATCGCCGCGGTGGGCGAAGATCCTCCGGATCGGCCGGATACCGCCGACACCGCCGTGGAGGTGGGCGACGGTGACTACTGGCTGCTGTTGGCCGGGCCCACCCTGCGTGCCCGGGACCGGCGTGTCCTCGAGGCGGTGGCGAACCAGGCCGTGGGGCTGGTCCGGCAACAACAACTGGCCGAGGAGGCCAATCAGGCTGCGGCGCTGACCGAGGCCGACAGGTTGCGTCGCGATTTGCTATCGGCGGTGAGCCACGATCTGCGCACCCCGCTGGCCGGGGTCAAGGCCGCCATCTCGAGCCTGCGGTCCGTCGATGTGGAGTTCTCCCCCGAGGACCGCGCCGAACTGATGGCCACCGTGGAGGAGTCGGCGGATCAGCTGACCGCCCTGGTCGGCAACCTCCTCGACTCGTCGCGGCTGGCCGCGGGGGTGGTACGGCCGCGGCTACGGCCGGTCTATCTGGACGAGGTGGTGCACCGGGCGCTGGTCAGCGTGGGTGTCAGCCCGCGTGGCGCCCGGCGGGGCGCGCTGGAACGGGTCACGGTGCGGGTGGGGCCGACCGTGGTACAGGCCGATCCCGATCTCCTCGAGCGCGTTCTGGCCAACCTGATCGACAATGCGCTGCGCTACGGCGCGGAATCCCCGGTCAAGGTGGACGCCACAGCGGTGGACGGTCATATAGCCGTCCGGGTCGTCGATCACGGCCCGGGGTTGCCGGGCACCGATCCCGAACGGGCCTTCGACCAGTTCCAGCAACTCGGCGACCGTGACAACACCAGCGGGCTGGGCCTCGGTCTCTCGGTGGTCCGCGGATTCGTGGTCGCCATGGGTGGTTCGGTCAGCGCGGAGCCCACTCCCGGCGGGGGTCTGACCGTGACTGTCGAACTGGCGGACGCGACCGGTAACGTCGGCGACGAGTCGCTGCCTACGGAGGTGTCGTGATGAAGTCCGCGCCGGAGCACGGCCAGGAACAGGAGCAGGAGCAGGGACCGCATCCGACCGTTCTGGTCGTCGACGACGAACCGCAGATCCTGCGCGCCATGCGGATCAACCTGTCGGTGCGCGGATACGAGGTGGTGACCGCGGCCACCGGTGCGGGCGCGCTACGCGCGGCCACCGAACGCCGGCCCGATGCGGTGGTCCTGGATCTGGGACTGCCCGATATCGACGGTATCGAGGTGCTGGCGGGATTGCGCGGCTGGACCCGGGTGCCGGTGATCGTGCTCTCCGCCCGCACCGATTCGGCCGACAAGGTGGACGCGCTGGACGCGGGCGCCGACGACTACATCACCAAACCGTTCGGCATGGACGAGTTCCTGGCCCGGCTGCGCGCGGCGCTGCGCCGCGCGGCCGCGTCGGTGGAAACCGACGAACCGGTGGTGGTGACGGATTCGTTCACCGTGGACCTCTCCGCGAAGAAGGTCGTCCGGGGCGGCACCGAGGTACATCTGACCCCCACCGAATGGGGGGTCCTGGAGATGCTGGTGCGCAATCGCGGAAAACTGGTGGGCCGCACCGAACTGTTACGTGAGGTCTGGGGCCCGGCCTACCAGACCGAAACCCACTATCTGCGCGTCTATCTGGCCCAGTTGCGGCGGAAACTCGAGGACGACCCGTCCCATCCCAAACATCTGCTGACCGAACCCGGTATGGGCCACCGGTTCCGCCAGTAGCGCCGGCCGCGGATTACATCTCGTCGGGATGTCAGGTCGCGACCGCCCAGATGGCGACCGCGGCGACCGACTGCCGAGTGGGTTGCCGTACCGACGGCGGGCCGCCGGTACGGCGCGATCGGTCCGAGGTTGTGTCCCCACTCACGGTGTGACTATCGGGAACTGCGGGTCGGGTGCGTCCAGCAGCCCGATGAACGTATCGAGCAGGCTCCGGTCGCCGGTGATCGTCACACCGTCGAAACCCTGGCCGCTCACCGCTTTCAGCAGTTGTTCCTTGGTCAGTGTCAGGGTGAGGTCCGCGGACCCGGCAGCGGGGGCGTCCGGTGTCGGCGCGCGATGGGTCAGCGCGCCGTTGGACAGGGTGATGCGGTGAACGGTGTTCTCGTCGGTGAGTTCCCAGTCCATGGTGAAATCGGTTGCGGCGGCGCGCAGGCCGTCGACCCGGACCGCGAGCGAGTCGATGATCATGTCCAGCGTCAGCGCGGTCATCATCTCGGGGCTCGCCGAACTGATCGGAGTCGGGGACGGGCCCTTGCGCAGTTCCTGCGCGCCGGTCAGAAAGAAGTTGCGCCAGGTACCGTTCTCGGCACCGTACCCCAGCTGCTCGTACACCTGAGCCAATTCCTCTTTGGCACCCTCGTGGCCGGGTTCGGCGAATACGGCGTGGTTGAGCAGGGTCGCCGCGAACCGCAGGTCACCGCTGTCGGCATACTCGCGTGCCTTCGCCACGAGCGCGTCGATCCCGCCGTAGTCGGCGACGTACCGCTGTGCCAGCGCGACGGGCGGATGCTCCCACAGATGCGCCGGATTACCGTCGTACCAGCCCATATACCGCTGATATATCGCCTTGACGTTGTGACTGGTGGAGCCGTAGTAGCCGCGGTTGGCCCAGATCTTGTCGAGCGCGGGCGGGAACTCGAACCGTTCGGCGATCTCCGGCCCGGTGTATCCCTCATTGGTCAGGCGCAGCGTCTGATCGTGGAGATAGGCGTACATATCGCGCTGGTTCGCCAGCCACGTCGTCCAGTTCTCCCGGCCCCAAGTGGGCCAGTGGTGCGAAGCGAACGCCACATCGGCCTTGTCGCCGAAGCGGGCGATGGCCTCGTCGAGATACTGTGCCCAGACCCGGGAGTCGCGGACCACCGCACCGCGCAGGGTCAGCACATTGTGCATGTTGTGGGTCGCGTTCTCGGCCATGCACAGTGCGCGGTGGTCGGGAAACAGGAAGTTCATCTCGGCCGGGGCTTCGGTACCGGGGGTGAGCTGGAAGACCATCCGGACGCCGTCGATTTCCTCTTCCTGCCCGGTATGGGTGATGTCGACAGTCGGCGGGACCAACGTGATGGTCCCGGTGGAGGTCGTCATCCCCAGCCCGGCACCGATCTGACCGTCGGGCGCCTTCGGGAGGACTGCCCCGTACATGTACACCGCCCGCCGGTTCATGGCATTGCCCGCGTAGACGTTCTCGCTCACCGCGTGTTCCAGGAATCCGGCCGGAGCCAGGATCGGCACCGGCGGATGCCCCTCCGGAACCACCGCCCGCGAGCCCGCGAAATGGTCCGCGTGCGAATGGGTGTAGATCATGCCGGTGACCGGACGATCGCCACGCTGTGCCCGGTACAGTGCCAGACCCGCGGTAGCTGTCTCCACCGACAGCAGCGGGTCGATCACGATAACGCCTTCCCGCCCCTCGACCAGCGTCATGTTCGACAGATCCAGATTGCGTATCTGGTAGATACCCTCGGTGACCTGGAACAGGCCCTGTCTGCTGCAGAGCTGTCCCTGCCGCCACAGGCTGGGATTCGCGGTGTCCGGGCAGTCGCCGTCGAGGAATTCGTAGGCGCCGATGTCGTAGACCACCCGGCCGTCGCCGG
This sequence comes from Nocardia sp. NBC_01329, assembly GCF_035956715.1. NCBI lineage: Bacteria > Bacillati > Actinomycetota > Actinomycetes > Mycobacteriales > Nocardiaceae > Nocardia > Nocardia sp. NBC_01329. The sequence goes on from NZ_CP108381.1 coordinate 3,517,331, forward strand.
CCGTGACCACCGGCGGGTCGAGTTCGGCCATGAATCCGCGCGTCGCATTGCCGAAGTCGGCGGTGTCGTCGAAGTCCAACTGCCCGGTCATCGTTACCTCGCGATCTGTCGGCCGACTTTCGGTTCCCGGTGCGGGCGATCGCTCGCCGCCGCTCGGCCGATCGCGCGCGTACGAGTCGCGGTTTCGGCACACCGGCGTCGTCCACGCTAGGTACCGTGAGGACCGGCTGTATCACCTGCGGCGGGTGAACCTCCTCCTTGTCGCCCCGCCCGCCGGACCCACCACATGTCCTCCGGGCACGCCCGCGACCGCACAGCTCATCCTCAGCGGGTGATGCCCCGGACCGGCCCGCGCTGAAGACTGCACAGTGTTCCGACCACTGCGACATTCCGACCACTGCGACCTCCCGGAGGACCGCGATGACCGAACGCGCACCCAAGCCGTCACTGCTGTCCCGGATCACGATGTACCAGTGGCTGGCGCTCGCCCTGACCGTCGTCGCCGTGATCTTCATCGTCGAGAACCGCGACCATGTGGAGATCCGGTTCCTACCTGTCACAGTGAGCTCACCGATGTGGCTGATCCTGCTGATCATGTTCCTGATCGGTCTGGTGGCCGGTCTGCTGCTCGGTCGGCGATCCCGCCGCTGATTCGGCGAACTCCCGCACCCGGCAGGTGATCGCACGGCCGGGCACCGATCAGGTGGTGCTGCCGGCGGCGGGCCCGTCCGGTCGTGTCGCGTCATCCGGTGCGGATCGCGGCCGCGATCGTGGGATACACCCCGATCCGGTTGCTGCCGAACTCGGCTGCCTCGAGTTCGTCACCGAATTGCCCGATGGACCGCGCGATACGGAAATCGATACGGCGGCGGGCGAGGGAGTCGCGCAAGTCGACGAGCATGGTCGCGGCGGTGACGTCGATGGCGGGTGAGGTCTCGGCATCCAGGACCACGAGCCGGGTTCGCTCCGTGCACTCCTGCTCGATTCGATGCCGAACATGGTCGGCGTTCACAAAGTACAGCCCCGATTCCACCCGCACCACGAGTAGGTCCGGGCTCCGGGTGAGCCCGGAATGCCGGGATACATCCAGCCACAGCGACCCCTGCGGTGCCAGCGTCGCGATATGTGGCTGCGAGGTCCGGTACACCAGCAGCACCATCGAGATACCGATTCCGATGAGCAGACCGGGCAGAGTATCGAAGAAGAGCACCCCGAGCATCGCCGCCACCGCCGCGATGAAGTCGGCCCGCGCCGCCCGACCGTAGATCCCGCCCAGCCATTCGGTCCAGACCCGGTACAGCCGGCGCAGCGCCGCGATATCGACCAGTTCGATCACGGCGGCGATCACCACCGCGGCCAGCGTCGCCTCGGGCAACTGTTCGAACAGCCCGGTGAGGAACAGCAGGGTGAGCACCGTGAGTACAGCAACCACCAGACCGCTCACCTGGCTCTTCGCCCCGGCCGACCCGTTCACCGCGGTTTTGGAGAGGCTGCCGTTGACCACCATTCCGGAGAAGACGCCCGACCCCAGATTCGCCGCGCCCAGACCCAGCAGCTCACGGTTGGGGTCCACCTCGTAACCGGCCTTGGCCGCATAGGTTTTGGCGGCGCCCAACCCTTCGGCGAATCCGATCAGCAGCACACCCACACCCGGCCCGAGCAGGTCGAGGTAGTCGCCGGGCGTCACGCCATCGGGTAGTCCGGGCGCGGGCAGACCCGAGTCGATGGTGCCGACGATCTCGACGCCCTTGTCGTCCAGGTCGAGCAGGGTCACGGCCAGGATCCCGGCCAGTACGGCGAGCAGCGAACCGGGAACCAGCGGCAGCCAGCGCTTCACACCGAGCACGAGTGCCAGGCTCAGCCCGCCGATCAGCAGCGTCCGCCCGTCGATATCACCGAGGTGGGTCAGCACACCCCAGGTCTGGTCGAAGAAATCACCGTCGTGTTTCTCGATACCGAGCAGCTTTGGCACCTGGCCGATAATGATGACCAGCGCCAATCCGATGATGAAGCCCTTCAGTACCGGCTCGGAGACGAACGACGCGACGAACCCGAGGCGCAGCAGTCCGGCCAGTAGTCCCACCACTCCGGTGGCGATCGCCAGCGCGGTGGTGAGCGCCAGGTAGCTGCCGCCGTCGGCGCCGGCCAGCGGGGCGATCAACGCGGCGGACAGCGCGGCCGTCGCAGACATGGGCCCGACGACCAGGTGCCGGGAACTGCCGGCGAGGGCGTACAGGATCAGCGACGGGACCGCGGCGTAGAGCCCGATCACCGGCGGCACCCCGGCGATCGTCGCGTAGGCCAGGGCTTCCGGTACCAGCACCGCCCAGACGGTGAGACCCGCGACCAGATCGGCCCGGATCCATACGCGCCGATACCCGTGCAGGGAGGGGAACAGCGCGCCACCCAGTGAACGGGCGAGGCCGGAACGCCCGGCCCTCGGATTCGCCGCGCCCGAATCGGTCACAGGCTACCGATCCCCTTGCCGAGGACGACCGCGCCCATCACCAGCAGCACGATCGCCATCACGACATGGTTGTTCGCCTCCAGCCAGCCCCGGGCGCGTTCGAGGCCACCGCGCAATCGGTCGGCCGCGACGGCATAACCGATGACCACGCCGAGCACACTGGCCGCGGCGAGAACCGTGAACACGGCGACCGCGACGATCTGCGCGCCGACCCCGACTCCGCTCGCGCCCACCGCCACCCCCGCCGAGACACACAACAGCAGGTTCTTCGGATTCACCGCCGCGAGTGTGGCCCCCAGGAGAGCGGCTCTACCGGTGGTCAGCGAATCGATACCGCGCATCCAACCCGGTTCGGCGGTATCGGCGCGGTGTCGCCACTGTGTGTAGGCGACCGCCAGCAGCAGCAGGCCCAGCACGATTTTGATCCACGCCGCGGCAGCTCCGGGTCGGGAGTCCGCGGACAGGCCGAGCGCGGCGGCCAGTACGGCGAACACCGCGGTCACCGCGACGATTCCTCCGGTCCACCCCGCGGCGAAACCGCCGGCGGCCGCGGACGCGTTCTTCGACAGGATCATCAGAATCGCAGCCACCAGCGGAATCGGTGAGATCGAAACCCCCACCGCCAGGGGAAGCAGATCGCCGAGCACTGTGCCCATAGCGCCACGCTAAGCCGAGGTCGCCGGGTATTTCGTCATACGCGGCGGGTGAACACCGTCGTCGCGGATCGTCGGCCGAACCCGCGGCGGAGCTTCACCTGGGGTCGGACGCGCGGCGGCGAGCACCCCGGCAACCGTCGAGCCGGGGTACTCGCCGCCCGGTACGCGAGACCGGTCGGCGCCGGTATCGCGCGCCCGCCTCAGGTCTGTGGCCGCCAGGTGGCGATCGCCCAGATCACGACGATGTTCAGCGCGATGATCAAGATCGACCACCACGGGTAGTAGGGCAGCCACAGGAAATTCGCGAGAATCGACAGCGCCGCGATACCGATCGCCACGCCGCGACCCCACGAAGTGCCCGTCATCAGCCCGAGCGCGCTGACGATCAACAGGGCGCCGAGCACGATATGGATCCAGCCCCAGGTGGTGATATCGAACTCGTAGACGTAGTCGACACCGACGACGAACAGTTCGTCCTCGGCAACAGCGGCGATCCCTTCCAGGACCGACAGCACGCCGACTGTCAGCAGCAGAATCGCGGCGGCGATGGAGGTGCCGGCGGCGACCCCCTGCCGTACCGGGGCGCGACCACGGGAGGTGCTCGCCATCGGTTCGGGTGCGGTTGTCATCTCCACTCCTTCCGAGCGCAGGTGTGCGTCGACTCTGGCCCGGCCGCGGCCGGGCCGCCTCACCCGTCCGGGGTGAACCGGGTTCAGCCTGCCGGGTCGGGGGTGGCGGTCTCTTCGTCCGGTTCGTCGTCGGGCGGCCGATCACTGATCAGTACACCCATCCAGCGGGTCGACGGATCGATGTCGAACAGCAGCGCCTTGGCCAGCAGGGTGAGCGGTATGGCCAGCAGGGCGCCCAGCGCGCCCAGCACCCAGGACCAGAAGACCAGGGAGAGGAAGGTGACCGTGACGCTCAACCCGACCGCGTCCCCGACATACTTCGGCTGGATCACCGATTGCACCACCACGTTGAACACGCAGTACAGCACGATCACCCACACCATCTTCATCCAGCCGCCGTCGAGCAGGGCCAGCAGCGCGGGTGGGATCAACCCGATCACGAATCCGATGTTCGGGATGTAGTTGGTGATGAACGACAGCAGTCCCCACAGGATCGGGAACGGAACCGCCAGCATCCAGAGCGCGACACCGTCGAGCACCGCCACGATGAGCCCGAAAACGGTGGAGACGATCAGGTATTTGCGGGTACCTGCGGCGAAGGTGCTCAGCGCGTGCGAGATATCGGGACGCATTCGCCCCACCACACTCATCCGGCGGCCGATGGTCATCCCGTCGAAGGCCATGAAGAGCAGCAGGGCCAGCACGAACAGTAGATTCGAGAAGATGCCGGCGAGTCCGCGCAACGCGGATTCCAGCATCCCGACCAGCTCACCGTAATCGAAGCCGCTCAGCGCCTGTTCTATCCGGTTCTGATCCACGTTCAGTTGTTCCAGCAGCGAGCGGACCTGATCGAACAGTGAAGAGAACTGATCGGAATAGTCCGGTAGCGCGGTCGCCAGCTGGGCGGCCGATAGCGCCATCGCGGCGACCAGGCCGAGCAGCACCAGATAGACCACCACCAGCGCCGCGAGCATTCCCAGCCAGGCGGGACGGCCGCGCCGCTGGAGCCGGTTCTGGATGGGCTGCGCCGCGATAGCGAACATCAGCGCCAGGAACACCGGGCCGAGCACACCGGAGAAAGCCCTCGCCCCGGTGATGGCCACGACCGTGGCCGCCGCGACCAGTAGCACGATCAGACCGCGAGGGATCGCCCATTGCGCCGGGACAGCATCTTCCGGTGCCGTCCCGGCGCGCTTCGACGCGGCGTCGTCCGCACCGTCGGACGGTGCGGTCACGACATGGCCTTGGCCTTGAGCCGCTCGAATTCGGACTCGGTGATGGTGCCTTCGGCGAGCAGCCGTTTCGCGTCGGCGATCTGGGCGGCCGGATTGGTCCCGGCGGTGTGCTGGATGTACTTCTTCTGCGCCGCCTCGACCTGCTCGGCCTCGGCGGCCGAGCGTTCGGTCATCCCCCGGCCGCGCACGATCAGGTACACCAGCGAGGCCAGCAGCGGCAGCACGATCAGCAGCACCACCCAGATCGCCTTGACCCAGCCCGAGGTCTGCTTGTCCCGGAACAGATCACCGAGGATGTAGAAGAGCAGCAGCAGATAGGCGATGAACGCGAAACTCACGATAACCAGCCAGAGCGCTTCCCAGAAGGACATGGCCCACCTCGTTCACATCGGGTACAGGGGTCCCCGGGTTCCGGCGACACTTGCACGCTATGGCCGACGCGGGGCCGCGCGGCTCACCCGATGCGGATGATTTCGACCGGATACGCCCTGGTAACAGGTTGGTTCACGACCGGCTGAGAGCCCTCGCGGCTCCGGTAGGCTGCGGCCGAGTGCGTGCTTGTGCTGCTTCGGACGACGTCTTCGGGAGGCACCGTGACCACTTCGCCGACACTGGATCTGACAGGTCGCTCCGTACCGCGAACCCGGGCCCGATCACCCATCCCGGTGTTCCCCTTCACGCCCGTGTCACGGCCACGATTGCATTCGATGTTGGATGCGGTGGTCGACAGCGGCAACGGTGGCGTCCTGCTGATCTGTGGCGCGGTGGGAATCGGCAAAACGGTGGCCGTGGCGGAGTGGGCCGGGCGGCAGGCGCCGCGCACACATCACGACACGCGGGTCGCCTGGGTCACGATCCGCGATCAGACTTCGCTGTGGCCGGAGCTGCGGTCGTGCCTGGGCAGTTCCGGACCGGGCACCGGACAGCCGGCCGCCGGAGTCGGGGAGGCCGAGGCGGTGATCGCCGCGCTCGCCGACGATTCCACGCCGACGGTGCTGGTCCTCGACGACGCCCATCTGATCACCGACCCGCTCGCACTGGCCGGACTCGAATATTTCCTGCAGTATGCCCCGCCGACGGTGACGACAGTGCTGTGCGCGCGGTTCGAGCCGCCGATCCGCTGGCATCTGCTGGAACTGCATTCCCGGCTCACCCGGTGGAGTGCTCCCGATCTGGCGCTCGTACCGGAGGAGGCCGCCGGGCTGTGCGCGGAGCACGACTGCGATCTCGACCAGCACTCGCTGCGGACCCTGATGTCGCTCACCGAGGGCTGGGCCGCGCTGGTCCGGATCGCCGCGATCTACCTCGCCGCCCACGACGGTGACCATCGCGACGCCCTCACCGCGCTGGCGCGGCCGCCACACGCCTTCACCGACCTGCTGGTGGGCGAACTCATCGATACGCTCTCGCCGGCGTTGCGCCAATTCCTGACCTGCACCAGCATCCCGGAGGAGTTCACCGAGGAACTCGCCGACGCCATGGTCGGCAGCGGTTCGGCGCATCGGCTCTACGAACTCGACCGGATCAATTTCCCGATGACCTCGACGACCCGCGGCGGCAAGGTCTGGCACACCTACCATCCGATGCTGCGCGCCTACTTCCTCGCCGAGGCGAACCGGCTCGGCGCGGATCTGTGCGCGGATCTGCGGCTGCGGGCCGCGCGGCAGCTGATGTCGGCCGGCGAGCTGCGAGCCGCGCTTCCGCATCTGCTCACGGTGGCCGATCATCGGCCGCTGGCAGGTTTTCTGGCCGAGCACGCGCTGGCCCTGGTGTTCGCCGGCGACGGCGAGGCGCTGTTCGACGCGCTGGCGGAGACGGCGCCGGATGTACTGGCCGACCCGTATCTGCGGTTGCTGCAGGTCACCGACGCGCTGCTGCACGGTGACAGCGGTTCGGCGCAGGCATACCGGGACACTGCCCGCCTGCTCGCCGACGACGACCCACACTCACTGGCGGGCCCGTACCGGCTCGAGGCGCTCACCACTGCGGTGGACGCGGAACTCGCGGTGGCCACGGGCAGTGCCGCGGAGGCAGGTACGTTCCCGGACCGGATGCCGCCCGCCGACCGGCCGGATCTCGACGGCTATCTCGCGGTGACCACCGGAACGGCCCTGGCGTTGCGCGGTGAACTGGCCCGCGGCGAGGAACGATTACGGATCGCGCTGACCCGCACCCGGTCCCGCTGCCATCCCCGGCTCCGGCTGATCGCGGTGACCCGGCTCGCGGTCACCGCGGGGCTGGCCGGATCGATCACGACCATGCGCCAGCGCGCCGAACGGGCCTGCGCCATCGCCCGCGACCACGATCTGCTGGACCTCCCGGAAACCGTGCACGCCACCGCGCTGGAGGCCTACGGCGCCTATCTGCAGGGCACCGAACCGCAACCCGGGCATATCCGGATCCTGTGCGCCGAGCACATCCGCCGCGACGGAACACCGGGCCCGGTGGCGGGTTGGCTACCGCATGTGGTGGGCAGTCTGCTGGACTGCCATCATTCGGCCGACCGGGGTGCGGCCGCGGAACGGCTGCGGCGCAGTATCGGCCGGCTTCTCGACGCCGACCCGCCGCCCGCGCTGAGCGGCGGCCTGCTCAGTTCCGCGGTATGGGCACTGCTGAGCGCGGGCGAAAACGTCACTGCGCAGCAGCTGACCGAGCGGGCCCGCACGGTGCTGGGCCGCACCCCGGATACGGTGCTGTCCGGCGCCGCGCTGACGGCGGTCACGGGCAACCATCACGGGGTGGTTCTCCAGGTCGAACCCCTGTTGACGGCGACCCCGGGGTTGCATCCGGTCACCCAGTTGACCGGCTGGCTGCTCTTCGCCCGGGCCCACCACCAGCTCGGAAACGACACCAAGACCCGCGAAGCGGTCGACAACGGGCTGTGCATCGCCGCCACGCACCGGATCGCCCGTCCGTTCTTCGATGTTCCGGGCACCGTCGAACTACTCGACTACTACGCGGGATGTTTCGGTCACCGCAGCGCGTTCGCCGATACGGTCCGGGCCGGACATCAGCGCCGGCGGGTCGACCATCCCGCGCTGACCGCGACCGAACTGACCATCCTGCGCCAGCTCCCCTCGGGCCGCACCACTCAGCACATCGCCGACGATCTCGGCGTTTCCATCAACACCGTGAAAACCCATATGCGCGGGATCTACGCCAAACTCGGCACCGGCTCCCGGATGGAGGCCCTGCAGGAGGCGCGCCGCACCGGTCTGCTCTGAGGCGGGCGGGCTCGCTTCACCCGGTGCGGAGGATGCGCCGCGCCGCGCTTCCGGCGCAGACTCGAATTCGCCACCACGGCAACGGCCGTCGGAGGGTCCGGACGAGTCAGGAGACGGCGATGCGATACCAGTTCACCATCGACGGCGAACTCTCCGAACGCGCGCTGGCTGCCTTTCCGGAGCTCGACGGCGACCGCGACCACGGCACCACCGTGCTGTCCGGTCCGCTCACCGACCCCACCGGTGTCCGCGCGGTACTCGCCCGGATCGACAATCTCGGGCTCACCGTGCTCGAGATGCGCCGCCTGCCGGACTGAGGCCGCGGCGATGTCGCTGCTGGTTCCCGCGAGTCAGCGCCGGGACCTCACGGAGGTCACCGAACGCCTGGACCTGGGTGCCGGTGATACCCGTGCCAAACGGTCGGCTTTCTGGCTGATGCTCGTCCTGTCCGGTGTGATCGCGGTATCGGGCGTGGTGGGTGATTCCACCGCCACGGTGATCGGCGCCATGATCGTGGCGCCGCTGTCGGTGCCGATCCTGGGCATCGGGCTGGGGATCACCACGGGGCGCGCCCGGCTCGTCGCGCGGAGTCTGCTGACGGTGGCGGCCGGGGCGATCGTGGTCGTGGTGCTGGGCATTTCGGTCGCGCAGGTGCTGCCGAATCCCACCGATGTACTCGACAATTCCCAGGTTCTGGGCCGGACCTCGCCACGGCTGGTCGATCTCACCGCCGCGCTGGCCACCGGTCTGGTCGGTGCCATCGCCGTCACCCGGCGCGATGTCGGCGATGTGCTGCCCGGCGTGGCGATCGCCATCTCGCTCGTGCCGCCGCTGGCCGTGGTCGGTGTCTGCCTCGGTTCGGGTGCGCCCACGCTCGCGCTGGGTGCTTTCGTGCTGTTCGCTTCCAATGTGATCGCGATGGTCATCACCGCCGCGCTGGTGCTGGTGCTCACCGGATACGCCCAAGAGGCGGGTGCGGGAGCCGCTCGTCGCGGCCGGGCTTACGCGGTTCTCGCCGGGGCTCTGGTACTGGTCGCTGTCCCCATGGTCGTCAACTCGCTGACTTCGTTGTGGGCCGAGCAGATCGCCGATGCCGCCCGTCAGTGGCTCCGCGAGGTGCCCGGCGCGCAGGTCACCGAGGTGACACTGCACGGCGATACCGCCACCCTCCAGATCCGCGCGCCACAGGACCTGCCACCGCTCGAGCCGCTACAGCAGTCCGTCGACACGCTCGTGCCGTGGGATCCGCGGGTGGTCGTGGTCCATACCGTCGGCTCCCGGGTCACCGACTGATCCCGGCCGGTCAGTACGGGGCGGCCCGCCCGGCCCAGCGCGGACCGAGCTCACCCGCCACGGCGCGCGGAAACGAGATCCGCTCCGGGTCACCGTCGGAGGTGAAACGCCCGCCCGGGTTCGCGGCGAGTTCGTCGAGCCAGTACGCCGAATCGAACGGGACCCGCCCGAGGCCGGACCGGATTCGCGGTACCGCGCCCGGATCCACCGCGCCGAACGGTGAGGGCGCCGGGTTCGCGCCGACGAGCATGACCGCCCCGAAACGGTAGGGGGTGCCGCCCCAGGCCCCCGCGAGCGCCAGCCCCGGATCGGCGGGAGAGGACCCGAGCGGCAACGCCATGGTGGTCACCTCGGTGCCCGGAGCGGCGGCGCCGATCGCCTGCACGTTCTGGGCGAGTTCGCGCTGCACTCCCCCGGCGTCCAGCGATCCGAGGTCCTGGTGGGTCGCGGTATGCGCACCGATCTCGTAACCGTGCCGGGCCAGCCACGGCAGGGCCCGCGGATCGCCGCCGAAGGGGGCGTCGGTGACATAGAAGGTGGCGCGGGCGGGGAAATCCGGATGCCGGGCCGCGAATTCCTCGAGGATCGCCACCGCACAGTCCGGGGCCGGTGCGCCGTCGGCGGTGAACCGCAACTGGCTGGTCGTGGAGTCGTCGAAGGTCAGGACGACCGGATGTGTGCCCGCCGGGATGTCCACGGTCCCCGCGGCGTATTGCGCGGCGGTGATCGGACGGTAGCCCTCGCGGTGGAGGCGGTCGAGTTCCGCTCGGAACTCGGCGGGTGTCTGGTCGTATTCACCACCGGGCCGCGCGGACAGCTGGTGGTACATCAGGATCGGGACGCGGCCGAGTTCGTCGGCACCGACGGCCGCCGGATCCGGCAAGGCGGGTGTGGGCGCCGGTGGTGGTGCGGGGGGAGCCGGCGCCGGGGGCGCTGCCTCGGGTGTTCCCCCGCAGGCAGCGGCACTCACGAACGCGAGAGCCACCACGACTGCCCGTCCGACTGCTCCCGGGAATCGCACCATCGCCCGAATGTTACGTGCCGACAACGATTTACGTTCCATCTCCGGGAAAGGGATTGGAAAGCGCGCGATCTGTCCATATTGACGGGACAAGTGTTCGTGGGAGTTGATGCGTTGTGCTCATGCGGTTCCGGGCTGTCGATCGTAAACGGTTGGTGGCCCTGACCTTCGGTGTTCTCTTGGCGGTTCTGCTGGTTTCGGCCGGGATCGGGGCCGGACGATCTCCGGCCCCCGCACTCCCCCTGACCGGTCTGCCCCCGGGCCCGGTCGGCGCCGCGGCCCTGCGGGATCTGGTCCTGCGCGTGGACGCCACCGGTCACGATCCGCACGCGGTGGAACTCACCGTGGACGGTACGGCGGTCACCGGCCGAGTGGACGGCGACTCGGTCCTCTACCGACCCGAAGGGCTGGCGGACGGCGAGCACACCTTCACCGCGGAGATCCCGGCCGGCGGGCCGCTAGGCCGGCTGCGCGACGGTCCCACCGCCGCGGCGACCTTCACCGTCGACACCACCGCACCGCAACTCGAGGTCACACCGCCGGACGCCGCGGCCTCCTATCGCGACCCCGTCACCGTGCGGGGTCGCGCACCCGACGCCGCACGGGTCTCGATCGGCGCGACAACCGTGACGCCCGCGGCGGACGGCAGCTTCGAGACCGAACTGCCGCACCATCCCTCCGGCTCCGAGGTGGTCGCGGTCGACGCGGCGGGCAATGCGACGAGCCGGGCGCTGGCCGCGGGGATCGATCTGCCGCGGATGCGCGCGGTCCACGTCACCGCGTATGCGTGGTCGGACACCGGTATGCGCGAAGCCGTCCTGAACATGGCCCGGCAGGGCCGTATCGACACCGTCCAGCTCGATATCAAAGACGAGGACGGCGTGGTCGGCTACGCCTCGCAAGTCCCGCTGGCCCGCAGTACCGGCGCCGCCACCCCGATCTATCGGGCCCGCGACGCGGTGCGGCAGCTACACGATATGGGTGTGCAGGTGGTCGGCCGGATCGTGGCGTTCCGCGATCCCACTCTCGCGGGCTGGGCCTGGCACAACGGACGCCACGACTGGGTGGTCCAGGATCCGGCGGGGCAGCCCTACTCCAGCCACTACGGTGCGATCGCGTTCACCAATTTCGCCCATGCCGAAGTGCGCGCGTACAACATCGCGCTCGCGGTCGAGGCCGGCGAGCTCGGCTTCGACGGAATCATGTACGACTACGTACGCCGGCCCGACGGCAGCCTGTCGAGTATGAAATTTCCCGGACTGGCCGGACCGGCCACCAAGGCTGTCGCGGGCTTCTTGGGACAGGCCCGGGAACCGGTGCACGCGGCCGGTGCCCATCTCAGCGCGGCGGTCTACGGTATCGCCGCCTCCCGGCCCGACCAGATTGCCCAGGACATCGGGCTCATCGCGCGCCAGGTGGACTTCGTGGCACCGATGATCTACCCCTCGCACTGGGGTCCCGGAGAGTACGGCGTAGCGGATCCGAACAACCAGCCCTACGACATTGTGGCGGCGTCGCTCCGGGATTTCCAGACCGTGACCAAAGGCACGAACGCGAAGGTGATCCCGTGGCTCCAAGACTTCAGCCACGGCGCCGATTATGGAGATGCCCAGGTCAGAGCACAGATCGATGCGACCCGTCGGACTGGGATCGACAGTTTCTTCCTGTGGAACCCGGCGGTGAGCTACCACGAGGGGGCACTCGACCCGAAGTGAGGCGATACCTCCGCCTTCGCTACGGCCTCCGCCGGACCGCATGATCACACACCGTAGCCAAGGCGATACCTCCGCCTTCGCTACGGCCTCCGCCGGACCGCATGATCGCACGCCGTAACGTTGCGCACCCGCCGCGCGAACTCATCGGTGACGCAATGGCCCGTCGGGGGGCCTGTCCGTCCATTTATCAACAATGGGATGGAGCTCGGGACATGGCTTTCCGAAGTGATTACCTGGTGCGCTGCCGCACCTACCTCGTGCAGCATCGGCTCGCCACGGCGATCGCCGCCCCGGCCACCCTCGGCGTGGTGGCCGCGGTGGCCGCCGCGTACTCGGTGACCTCACCGGCCCAGCAGGCCGACACGCTCCTGAAGGCATCGGTCACCGAATGCCACGATATGGTCACCGTCTCGGTGGCCGGTCGCGGCGACACACCGGCCGCGGGGACCACGAAACTCCTGGTCGACGCGAACGGGAATCCGCTGCCCGCCGCGCTGTCCGGGGATCACAGCAGTGAATGGGTCGACCCGGTGGTCAACGCGCCCGCCGACGATGTGGACCCCGGCTCGTACGCCGCCGTCTACATCGCCTACCCGGCGAATATGGCCACGTATGAGGACGCCGTCACCACCGGTGTCGCCAACACCCGGCAGGTGATGCGCGAGATCGCCCAGGCCTGCCCCGATACCCAGTTCGCGATCGTCGGGTACAGCGAGGGCGCCGATGTGGTGCGCCGGGTCGCGATGGAGATCGGCCATCAGGAACAACAGGACGGCGGCTACGCCATCGTCGATCCGAACAAGGTCACCGGTGTGGTCATCCTCGCCGACTCCGGCCGCTCGGCCGGCGACGGACCGTTCCCCGGCGCCCAGAACCCCCACGGCAACCCGGACAACTTCGACCAGCTCTACCAGAACGGCGGCAAGCCGGTCCCCGGACAGGGCGCGGTCGCCGGGACCAGCGGCGACTTCGGTTCGCTGAACGGCAAGATCGCCTCCTTCTGCTCCGACGGCGACCTCACCTGCGCGGCGCCGGACAATATCTCGCTGCTGCAACTGGTGGTCAACGTGGCGCGGCAGATGAACGTCGACGCCCTCGAACGTGAGGGACTCAACCCCGCCACCGGTCAGGATGTCGCGGTGGTCCTCAGCCGGGTCGCGCTGCTGGCACTGGCCGATATCCAGTCGCAGCCGAACTGGATGGCCAGTGACGAAACATTCCTCGAGGTGCTGCTGCGGGTCTCGGACCCGGCCTACAAGCCCGGCGAGACCACGACACCGGATCCCACCCCGGCAGATTCCATCTCGACCGATGAGATGTCACCGCTGGCCTATCTGCCACAGAAGGTCCTCAACGAGATCGTCGGGTTGATCGTCACCAACCAGAACACCATCCCGGTGATCCTGTCCGACCCCTACAAGCTCACACTCGGCCCCAACGCCACCGGTCACCATTTCGACTACTGGCGTGACGCCGATCCGGGCAACGGCAAAACGCTGACCTCGGCCGAATACGCGGCCGCCTGGCTCACCCATCTGGCGAAGCAGGCACAGGCCGGTGAATCGGTGAACACGCAGTCGACGCCCACGCCCGAAGATCTGGACGACGCCTACCGCGCGGCGGCCGAGACCACGACCGCCCCGACGAACACACCGGCCACCGGTACGACCACGGCGCCGACGACGAGCGGAACCGCCCCGGTCACCACGCAACCCTCGACCGGTTCATCCACCGCTGTGCCGTCGACGACCGATAGCTCCACGGCTCCGCCGGCCACGGCATCCACGACCGAGCAGCCCGCCCCCACCCCGGAGTCGACGGAGATCGGCGCGACCCCGGCCACTCCGGAACCGACCACTGCGCCGGTAGCCACGACCACCCGCCCCGTACCCACCCAGATCGCGGCGAACAGCACCTCGCGGGCGCCGCACCCGAGCACGACCACCGAGGAGACCACCACTCCCGAACAACCCGCGCGTTGATCCGCGACAGATATCGGCCGGCCGCCACACGCGACCGGCCGTATCTGTGCCGGGAGCAGGGCCGCCGCGGGATCGCGCCGGATATGCGGGGCGATATCGGCGAGGATGGGCCCATGACGCTTTCCTCGCACGATGTGGATCACCTGCGCCGCTGTGTCGCACTCGCGCGCGAGGCGCTTGCCGCGGGCGATCAGCCGTTCGGCTCGCTACTGGTCGCCGCGACCGGAGAGGTGCTGTTCGAGGACCGCAACAGGGTCGCCGGCGGCGATGCCACCCGGCATCCGGAATTCGAGATCTGCCGCTGGGCGGCCGCCCACCTGAGCCCGGCCGCGCGCGCGGCGGCAACGGTGTACACCTCGGGTGAGCACTGCGCGATGTGTTCGGCGGCCCACGGCTGGGTGGGGCTCGGCCGGATCGTGTTCGCCACCTCGTCCGGTCAGCTCACCGGCTGGCTGCGCGAATGGGACGCGCCGTCGTCGCCGGTTGCCGCGCTGCCGATCGCACAGGTCGTGCCCGGTGTGGTCGCGGAGGGGCCGGTATCCGATTTCGAACCGGAGATGCGTGCCCTCTATCGACAGTGCTTCGCCCCGGCTTGATCCCGCCGGTTCAGCGGCGCGCAGCACTGCGCAACCAGGCGATATGGCGACCCGAGATATCCGCTGTGGTCAACAGATCGAATCCGGTCTCGCCCGCCAGCCCGGCCGCGTGATCGATACCCGCCTCCGCCCAGGGGAACCAGTCGCCGGCCTCGGTGCGGGTTTCGAGTCGGATCTGCCGGACACTGATACCTGTTCCAGGACAAGAGAATTCGACTATCGCGAGGCCGCCGGGGCGGAGCAGCCCGGAAACCCGGCGCAGGATACGGTGCGGGTCGCCGCCGATCCCGATGTTGCCGTCGGCGAGCAGGGCGTAGTGCCATCGGCCGTCACCGGGTAACGGACCGAAGATATCGCGGGCCACCGCGGGCGCGCCACGATGGCGGGTCACCGCGATCGCGGTGGGCGAGACATCGACACCGAGCGCGATGACGCCGCGCCGGCACAATGCCTCCACCAGCCGGCCCGGCCCGCAGCCCAGATCCACTGTCGGTCCGTCGCAACAGCCGACGAGCGCCGAGTCCACATGCCGGTCGACGGCGGTGATCCGGGTGCCGCCGAGCCAGCGGCGGGTCGGCAACCGGGTGCGATCACCGTCGGCGGAACGAATCCAGCAGTCGCGGCCGGTCAGAGCGGGATCGAACCGGCCGATCACCGCACGGCCCGCGGCGCGCCGAGGATCGCCACCTCCGCAGCGAATCGACCGGGACAGTCGGCGGCGACCCGTAGGGCGTCGGCGTAGTGGTCGACATCGGTGAACGCCGGCAGTTCCGCGACCCGATACCCGTTCGCGCGTAGGACCGCCCGGGTGTGGTCGCCGGTGCGCGCGGTCGACATCGGCACCTCCGCGAGCAGGCGGGCGGCCCGTGGATCGGGTAGGCCCAGCCCCCACCAGCCGCCGTCGGTGGCCCGGCCGAGCAGCGCGTCGGACCCCGCGGCGAGCACCCGGGCCGCCTCGGTGAGCACCCGGGTACTCACCTGCGGGGTGTCCATCCCGATCTGCAGGACGGGCAGGCCCGTACGCGCGGTATCGGCGTGGGCGTTCGCCAGCCGCACCGCGAAACCCGGGCCACGCTGCGCGATCACCTCGAATTCCGCCAGTTTCGCCGCTATCTCGGCGCCGGACTCCGCGGCGGCCAGATCGCCGGTGAACGCGACCGCCCGATGCGCGACGGGACACGCGCCCACCGCGTCGAGTGTGTCCAGCAGGGCGGCGGCCGCCAGCCGGGCCGCCTGCACCGGTGTCAGCGGCGGAGTCAGCCTGGTCTTGGCGTATCCGGCGACCGGCGCCTTGGCGACCACCAAGAGCGCTACCGGCACGCGCTCGGCATCCGCTGTGTCGCCGGTATCTCCGTCGGCGGCGGGCGAATCCCCGGCCCGGCTCATCGCAGGACCGTCAGGAAATCCCGGGTGGCTCGCAACGATCCCCGGACCGACCCGGATACCTTCGATCGCCCACCGGCCCGTGCCCGGTAACTGATATCGACCTCCCGGACATCCCACCGGGCGGCCGCGGCGCGCACGAGCAGCTCCAGCGGGTAACCGAAGCGATCGTGCAACCGGCCCAGCGATTCCAGCCGCTGCCGGTCCGCGACCCGCATCGCGCCGATGTCGTGCACCGGCAATCCGTAGCGCCGGCGCAACCGGCGCGCGACGACACGATTGCCGAGCCGGGTGTGCCACGGCCAGATTCCGCCGCTCACCGGACACCGTCGGCCGACCGCGAGATCGGCGCCGGCCCGGATCTCGGCGACCAGCAGGGGCAACTCCCCCGGATCCATCGATCCGTCACCGTCCAGAACGGCGACCAGTCCGATCCCGGCCGCAGCGATACCGGCCTGCACCGCGGACCCGTAGCCGGGCCGCGGTTCGACGACTACGCGGGCGCCGTATCCGGTCGCGACGGCGGCGGTGTCGTCGGTCGAGCCGTTGTCGACCACGATCGGCTGATATCCGGCCGGTAGCGCGGCCAGAACCGCCGGCAACGCTTCGGCTTCGTTCCGGCACGGGATCACCACGGTGATGCCGGCCGGTTCGCGGTGCTCTGTCGGCATAGGTGCAACGCTAAGCCCGAATCGGCGGAAAACCTGTGACAAAACCATGACGTCGTGTCCGGTTCCCTGGTGAATGCGCTTTCACCGGGGCGGACCGGCCTAGGGTGGCCTCTGTGCCGGAGTTGATCGAGATCACCGCCCCCCGCAGCCGGGTCCGGGGCGAACTACTCGGTGCCGCGGCCGCCGCGCTCCTCGTGGCGGTGGCGTTCACCGTCCCGCAACTGGCGAGCGAACCATGGCGGCGCAGCCTGTTCGCCGCCGCGGCCCCCGTTTTCGGCCACTGGTCGCCGCATATCGGCTGGGGCACTCTCCCCGCCGTGGCTCTCGCCGCGGCCGTGATCATCGGAGGTCCGGCGCTGGCCGACCGCCTGCCGTGGCGCCGGCTGCTCACCGTCGGCTATCTCTGCGCGGTGGTATGGGCGTTCGCACTGGCCCTGGTGGACGGGTGGCGGCGCGGGTTCACCGCGCGGCTCGCGGATGGTCACGAATATCTCGCCGAGGTATCAGGTGTCACCGATATTCCGGCGATGCTGCGGTCGTTCGCCGACCGGATCGTCGACGGGCAACCGGATTCCTGGACCACACATGTCTCGGGCCATCCTCCCGGCGCCCTGCTGTTCTTCGTACTGCTCGATCGGATCGGTCTGGGCGGATCCACCTGGGCGGGCATCGTCTGCGTCCTCGCCGGATGCAGTGCGCCGGTCGCGGTCGCGGTGGCGTTGCGTGCCCTCGGCGCCGAGGAGCGCGCGCGGACCGCACTCCCCTTCCTCGTGCTCGCCCCCGCGGCGATCTGGATCGCGGTCTCCGCCGATGCCTTCTTCGCTGGTGTCACCGCGTGGGCGGTGGCGCTGTTGGCTGTCGCCGCGGGCACCGAATCCACATATCTCGCCAGAACTGCATCGCTACGTGCTGCCGGTCGGCCCCCGGATCCGGGACCCGCTCCCCCCGGGACCCGCCGGGCCGCGGTACCGGTCGCGTTCGCGGCCGGAGTGTTGTTCGGCTTCGGGATCTTCCTGAACTACGGCCTGATCCTGATGGGTTTCCTCGCCGTCGCCGTCCTGATCGGCGCCCGCACCGTCCGCCCGCTGTTACCCGCTCTATCGGGTGCGCTCCTGGTGGTGGCCGGATTCGCCGCCGCCGGTTTCTGGTGGATGGACGGTTACCACCTGGTGGTCGAGCGCTACTACCAGGGAATCGCCGCCACGCGCCCCTTCGGCTACTGGTGGTGGGGCAATCTCGCCGCCACGATCTGCGCGGTCGGACTCGCGACCGCCGCGGCCCTGTCGCGGGCGCTGGCGCCGGCCCGGTTGCGTACGCTCGACCCGGCCGCACTGCTGGTCGCCGCCGCCGTATGCGCTGTCGCCGCCGCCGACCTCAGCGGGTTGAGCAAGGCGGAAACCGAACGGATCTGGTTGCCGTTCGATATGTGGCTGCTCGCGGCGACGGCCTTCCTGCCGCGCGGACATGTTCGCCCCTGGCTCACGGTGCAGGCCGCGGGAGCCCTGCTCCTGGTCCATCTGCTGATGACGAATTGGTGAGGCATCCATGTACATGGAGATCATCGGTTACACGCTGGCCTGTTCACTCGCGGTGGTGCTGGCGGGCGTCCTGGCCCTGCGCGCGCTGCGCGACCGTTCGCACACCGCGAGCACGGCGGTGCTGGTACTCATCCCGACGCTGGCCGCCCTGGCCGGGATCACCGCGACCGGCGGGTCTATCACCGGCGAATTCCGGCGGACGTCCATCGTGCTGCTGCTGGTCGCCGCGGTCACCGTTCCGGCCGCCGTTCTCCTGGGCCGGGTACAGGATCGGAAAATTGCGCGGGAGCGGCAGATCCGCGAACAGGAACGCGCCGTCGAACAGTCGCGCCGGGAACTCGTGGCCTGGGTGTGCCACGATCTGCGGGCCCCGCTCGCCGGAGTTCGAGCGATGACCGAGGCGCTCAGCGATGGCGTGGTGGCCGATCCGGCCGATATCGCCCGGTACGCCGAGCAGATCGGCCGGGAGAACCGGCGGCTGTCCCGGATGGTCGACGATCTCTTCGAGATGTCCGAGATCTCGGCGGGTGCGTTGCGGCTCGACCTCGAACCGCTCGATCTGTGCGAATTGATCGACGAGATCTACGCCGCCCCTCGCGCCACGGCCGACCGTGCCGGGGTCGGGTTCAGCGCCTGCCTGCCGGCCGCACCGCTACCGGTCGCGGCCGACGATCAGGCGCTCGGCCGGGTGCTGGCCAATCTGGTGTCCAATGCCATCGCCCACACCCCGCCGGGCGGCGAGGTGGTGATCACCGCCGAGCAGGCCGACGGTCGGGTCTGGACCCTGGTCGACGATTCCGGACCCGGGACAGCGGCCACCGATTTCCCCCGAGTCTTCGCCTACCGCGGCAACGCGGCACACTCCCCTGTGGCGGATACCGGCATTCCCACCGGTAGCGGGATGGGCCTGGCCATCGCCGCTGGTCTCATGCAGGCGCATCGGGGTGCGATAACGGTGGCGAACCGGGAGGTGGGCTGCCGGTTCGAGATCCGGTTACCGGCCGATTCGGGCTAGCGGCCGAATGCTCATCCGACCGTCGCGCCGGCAGCTGTCGGGCGCAGCGGCGCGGTCGCGAATTCCATCAGTCCGGCCGCGGGTGTGATCCGCGCGGAGAACCCGAGCACCTGCCGAGCCCGGGCCGGATCGGCGACGATATGCCGCACATCTCCGGACCGCACCGCACCGGTGACCACGGGGTCCGGGCCACCGTGCGCGGCGGCGAGGGTCCGGGCGACCTCACCGATCGTGACGGGATGTCCCGAGCAGATGTTCAACGGCGCGAACCCGGGCAGCGCGGCCTCGATCGCGGCCATGTTGGCCGCGGCGATATCGGTGACGTGTACGAAATCCCGGGCCTGGCGTCCGTCTTCGAAGACCTGCGGCGCCCGCCCCGCCGCCAGCGCGGATCGGAATATGGCGGCTACTCCGGAATACGGTGTATCCCTGGGCATTCCGGGACCGTAGACATTGTGGTAGCGCAGTGCGGTGACCGCACCGCCGGTCGCGGCGGCCCAGGCGGTCGCGTAATTCTCCTGTGCCACCTTGCTCGCCGCGTACAGGCTCCGCGGCCGCGCCGGCGTGTCCTCGGGGACCGGTGCCCACCTGAGGTCCGTTCCGTTGTCACGGTGCTCGAACCGGCCGGCCGCAATATCTTCGCGACTGCGACCCATGACCGCGACGATCCCGCGCGGCCCCTGGTAGAGCCCTTCCCCGTACACCACCATCGACGAAGCCAGAACCAGCCGGGAGCAGCCGGCCCGTTCCATCGCCGCCAGCAGTACCGCCGTGCCGTAGTCGTTGTGTCCGGCGTAGGCGGGGGCGTCCTGGGTGTTCACCCCGGCGCCCACCACGGCGGCCTGGTGGCAGACCACATCGATACCGGGTAGCAGCGGGTCGAGGCCGGCGGCCGCGCGGATATCCACCTGGTGCACACCCGCCGGCGGTTCCGCGCCGGGGCCGTGCGCCGCGGGCAGCATGAGGTCGACGGCCACCACCTCGTGACCGCCCGCCCGCAGCGCGGCGTGGATATGGGAACCGATGAATCCGGCCGCGCCGGTCAGCAGTACTCGCATACTCCGATCCTGCCCCTCGGATGCCGCCACGCCGGGCAGCCGGAAGCCGATGTCACGAATTCGTCCTTACCGGCCGCCGGAAACACGTCCGGAATCGGTGGTCGCCGGCCGACCCTTGACCTGAACCTATGTGAAGGTTTCAGACTGGTCGAGTTCAACGCGTATCGAACCCGAGGAGAGTGTCGTGCAGGCTGTACAGGTCAGGGAATTCGGCGGACCGGATGTGCTGGAGGTCCAGGAATTACCGGTCCCGGAACCGGAGGCCGGACAGGTTCTGGTGCGGGTCGCCGCGGCGGATGTGATGTTCCTCGATACCCGGCTGCGCTCGGGATGGGGCACCGACTTCTTCGCCGTACAACCGCCGTACGTGGCCGGCGGCGGGATCGGCGGGACGGTCACGGCCGTGGGGCCGGGAGTCGATCCCGCGCTCCTGGGCACCAGAGTCACCTCGCGGACCGTCGCCAGCGGTGTCGGCGGCGGTCTGCCCATCGGCGGCTACGCCGAACAGGCCCTCGCCGGCGTGGATCAACTGAACCGGATACCGGACGCGGTCACCGTCGAACAGGCGACCGCCGTGGTCCACGACGGCCATACCGCACTCGCCGCGTTCGAACGCGCCGAGATCCGGTCCGGACAACGGGTACTGATCACCGCCGCGGCGGGCGGTCTCGGCACGCTGCTCACCCAACTGGCCCATCGCGCCGGGGCCCAGGTGATCGCGGCAGCCCAGGGCGAGACGAAACTCGCCCTGACCCGGCGGCTGGGGGCGCGGATTGTCGTGGACTACTCCGAAACCGATTGGACCGAACAGGTGCTCGCCGCGACCGGCGGCAAGGAACCCGATGTGGTCTTCGACGGCGCCGGTGGCGACCTCGGCGACGCCGCCCTGCGGATCACCCCGGCCGCTGGGCTCTTCATCGGATACGGCGCGGCGGCAGGCGAATTCGCCGGCACGGCCGCGGACGCAGCGCGCGAACGCGGCGTACGGGTGCTCGGCCTCTACGACCTGAGCCTCGGAAACGACAACCGCGCCCGCTACGCCACGGAAATACTCGACCTACTCGCCACCGAAAAGCTCGAGGTGGTGGTCGGGCAGACCTTCCCGCTGGCCGACGCCGCCGCGGCACACGCCGCCATCGAGGCCCGCGCCGCACTCGGCCGGACCCTGCTGCTGGTCTGATACCCGTGGCCGCCTACCGCGGTGGGGCACGGTCAGCCGATGACCTCGGCGTATCGGCCCTCGAGCGCGATGACCCGTTCCCGGTCGACCACGCCGGCCGAGCCCGTATCGAGGGACTCGACGAGTTCGTCCAGGCAGACGTGGTAGCCGGCGGCAGTGCCCGAGATCCCGTGCGGGCCGGGCGTACCGAACCAGACCGTGCACAGCAGCCGGGATCCAGTGCCCTCGGGCACGATCTCGAACAGTAGATGCTCGTCGTCCCACCGGAATTCGAAGAGGCGCGGCGGCTCCCAGGTCAGGATCCGACCCGGGAGCTCCGGATCCTCCGTATCGATACCGGCTTCGGCCAGTTCGGCATCGGCGCGTTCCACCGCCTCCGGCCAGAACCGGAAACGGACCTCGGCGCCCGCCCGCCGCTCGCCGATGATGTCGGCGGGAAACCAGTGCCGGAGATGATCGGATTCGGTGAGTGCCCGCCACACCTTCTCCGGCGGATGCGCCAAGGTGCGTTCGTAGCGGGTGCCTACTCGGTCGCCGTCGCGTAGGACCTCACCGAGCCGCTGGGTCACGTCGGTCATTGTCACTCCTCAGGTGTCGTCGGGTCGTTGCCCGTCGGGCACGGTGTCCAGATAGCGCTCGAACTCGTCGAGCCGGTCGGCCCAGATCTCCCGGAACGGGGCGAGCCAGGTGTCGATCTCGCGCAGCCGGGCGGGCGCGAGATCGTAGTGCCGGCGCGGCCCGTCCACCCGGACTCGGACCAGCGCGGCCGCGGCGAGCATGCGCAGGTGTTTCGACACATTCGGCTGAGCCGTGCCGAGTGCGTCCACCAGTTCACCGACGGTGCGCTCACCGTCGCGCAACAGGTCGAGGATCCGGCGCCGGGTCGGGTCGGCAAGAACCTCGAATACATCACGTACCACGCGAACCATATTTCCGTAAGGGAATATTCCTGTCAAGGCATATGATATTCCCGGCCGCCGGTCACAGGTCACGGACGAGGCGTCCGGTACACCGGACGAGAGCGTGATCGGTCATACCGCACGCGCTGAACCCATCGGCGCCGACACTGCGCGCAATCCCCGACCGGAATATCCGATTGACGCCGTAGCTCTAATGAACAGGTGACAGATCTGGTATCGGCCGTTACCTGGGCGAGCGCGGCACGGGTGCGGAAACTATTGATCGCCGGGGCGGATCCCGACCAGCCGGACGACCACGGAACCACTGCCCTGTACGCGGCAGCGGTGCACGGTTCCACGGAGGTGGTGCGCCTGCTGCTCTCGTACGGCGCCGACCCGCAGCTCCCCGGCGGCGCGGCCGACGAAGGGTTGCCGCTGTGCGCGGCGGCGTGCTGGAACCATATCGGCGTCGTCGAAGCACTGCTGAGCGCCGGAGCCGACCCCGACCTTCCCGAACCACCGCATCCGGAGCAGATCGGTCCCGGCACGCCACCACTGCTGTGGGCGGTCGGCAACGGCCATCGGGAAACAGTCGAACTGCTGCTGGCGGCCGGAGCCGACCCGAATATCCCCGGTACCCCGCTGACGATCGCCGCCAGGCGTGGCCGCTACGGGATCGTGCAGTCACTCCTGGCCCACGGTGCCGATCCGGCCCGTACGGACGAACTGGGTTGTACTGCCCTGGCCGTCGCGACCGAACTCGCCGCCACGGACCCGGTCGCACTTCTCGCCGAGCAGTGGGGCGAGCCCGGCCGCGAGTTCACAGTTCATCGCCGCCCGGCCGGTGACGGCACCGACGTGATCACACTGCGTTACGGGAGCGAAGGAGAGGGTGGGGAGGCATCGATGCAGAACGGGCACGCGATCATCGCCGAGCTACTGGGCGATCTCATAGCGGGGCAGGCCGAACCGGATCCGAATTGACGGTCCCGGGCGCATCCTCTCCGACCGGCACGGCCCGGCGCGACCGGTCCGCCCCGGCCGGAGAGGATGCGAAAGGCTCCGGATTCCGTTGTCGTAGCACGGAATCCGGAGCGCTTCCCGGGCGGGGTCTCGAGCATCGGCACACAGCCACTACCTCTTTCTCCTCAGTCGTCATCTGCCGTGATGATCAGCCGCGAACCCGGGCCAGGAACGCGGTCAGGTTCTCCTGGATCTGCAGGATGCGGACCTCTGGATCGAAATCGTCGCGATAGGCGCGGCCCATCGCGGGCGTCTTCTTCCGGCGGGCGTACAGCGAACAGGCCAGATCGTCACAGATATAGGTCCCGGTCGAGTTGCCGCGCCGACCGGCTTCACCCGCCTTACGCGCGGTCATCAACGCGACTCCACCGTTGCTGTGGGTGGTCGAGCAGATCGTGCACATCTGCGAACGCCGTGGTCCGGAGGTTTCGTAGCGCAGCGCGATCCCGGCAGGCCCCTGTTCCTCGGGCACTACGAGATAGGCGCGCCCGGGCGCGCCGAGGTCGGACCAGCCGAGGAAGTCCAGGTCGGCCCAGGGGCGATCGGCCAGATCAGCGGGTAGGGAGAGACGTTTGGCGTCGCCTTTCGAGCAATTGACGAACGACGCTCTGATCTCGCGATCGGTCAGCGGTTCCATGGGGTTGCGTCTCCTTCGGTCATCGGGATGGACAAACCGCGACAACCTATCGACCGGACAGTTCCCCGGCAAACGGATTTTCGGTAGGGCCGCGCGGACCCTGCCGAATTCCGTCTTTCACGTCCCGCTCGGCGCCCTCGCGAACGGGGGCGGCGCAGGCGGGAAACGTTTGGCCGAAAGTACCGATAGTGGGCCCGGCTCCCGCCCTAGAGTGAGGGAGACCACAGTGGCGACAGGAGTGTGTATGAGCGCGCGACGCCCGGTGTCGATCCTGATCATCGGCGCCGGATTCGGCGGCATCGGTGTGGCGATCGAACTGCGCCGGACCGGATTCGACCACATCACCATTCTGGAGAAAGCGGAGGACCTCGGTGGTGTGTGGCGGGAGAACACCTATCCCGGCGCCGCCTGCGATGTGCCGTCACCGTTGTACTCCTACTCCTTCGAGCAGAAGCCCGACTGGCCCCAGCGCTACTCCGGTCAGGCGGCGATCCACGGTTATCTGCGCGGGGTGACCGAACGGCACGAGCTGCTCGACCGGATCGAGTTCGGCGTCGAGGTCACCGAAGCGGTGTTCGACGAACAGGCGGGCACCTGGACGGTGCACACCGCCGGTGGCGAACCGCGCACCGCGGATGTGGTGATCTCCGCGGTCGGGCAGCTGTCGCGGCCACAGTTGCCCGCCATCCCGGGGGTCGACAGTTTCACCGGCCCCGCGTTCCACTCGGCGCTGTGGGATCACGATATCGATCTCACCGGGAAACGGGTCGCCTGCATCGGCACCGGGGCGAGCGCGGTCCAGTACGTTCCGCAGATCCAGCCGGTGGTCGAGCACCTGACGCTGTTCCAGCGCACCGCGGCCTGGGTGCTGCCCAAATTCGATACCGACTACTCCCCTATCCAGCACAAACTGTTCGCCCGGATTCCCGGGATGCTGCTGGTGGAGCGGCTGGGCTGGTGGCTGACTGCGGAGATCTCCTCCTTGGGTTTGGTGGAACTGCCGATCATCGGCCGACTCGTCTCCCGGATCGCGGCCCGCAATCTGCGCGAGAACGTCGACGATCCCGCACTACGGGCCGAACTCACCCCCGACTATCCGATCGCCTGTAAACGCACGCTGTTCTCCAGCGACTACTACCCGGCGCTCACCCAACCGAATGTCGAGGTGACCACGTCGGGTATCACCGAGATCACCCCGCAGGGCGTGCGGACCGCCGACGGCACCCTGCACGAAGCCGATGTGATCATCTACGGCACCGGCTTCAAGGGCACCGAGTTCCTGTGGCCCATGCGCATCACCGGCCGGGGTGGACGCGAACTCGCCGACGTGTGGTCCGCGGGCGCGCACGCCTATTACGGGATGGCCGTACCCGATTTCCCGAATCTGTTCATGGTCTATGGACCGAATACGAACCTGGGGGTCGGCTCTATCATCTACATGATCGAATCGCAGTCCCGCTACATCCGGCAAGCGGTGCAACTGCTCGGCGACAATCCCGGGCACACCCTCGAGGTGCGCTCCGATACCGAACGCGCGTTCAACGACGCCCTGCAGAAACGCCTCGAACGCACCCCATGGAACTTCTGTTCCAGCTGGTATCGCAATGCGGCCGGCAAGATCACCAACAATTGGCCGGGGACGGTCACCCGGTATCGCCGCCGCGTCCGCACACTCGACCCGCGGGACTACACCCTGACCCCCACGACCTGAGCCCCGCGCCGGATCCTGCCGCGCGATCATCCTCACATGTGCTCCTGGTCTCTGGGCTGGGCCGCCTCGTCCTGCCAGGCTGGCTTCCGGGACCGAGGAGGTGACGAAGGTGGCCGGGACACCGCATGGTCGGGCACCGGAGGTTTTCGAGGCAGCTGCCCGGGGAGCGGGATTCGACCTCGACCGGTCCCAGCGGGAAGCGGCCACCCAGCTGGTACGACTCGGTGCCGAAATATCGCGCCGGCGCCCTCTTTTCGGACGAGGCGCGCCCCGTGGGGTGTACGTGTGGGGACCGGTCGGTCGCGGTAAGAGCTGGCTGGTCGACACCTTCTACGACGCTGTCCCCACCACCCGCAAACGGCGGGTGCACTTCCACGAGTTCTTCCGCGAATTCCACACCTGCTACGCCGCCCACCGCCATGAGGACCGCGCCTGCGACCGGGCTGTCCGGGAACTGCTCGGCGACTACCGGCTGGTGTGCTTCGACGAGTTCCACGTGCACGACCCCGGCGACGCGACCATCATGGCCAAGGCCATGGATTCTCTTTTCGCCCAGCGGATCACCCTGGTCGCCACCTCGAACTATCCGCCCTCGGGTCTGCTGCCCGATCCGAGGTTCCACCATCTGATCGAACCGCTGGCCGCGACGCTGGAGAGTTCGCTGGACGTGGTGCAGGTCGCCGGTCCCGTCGATTACCGGCGGGTGCGCCGGCCCGGAAGTACCGCGACGGAGTTCGAACGCGGCGGCTTCCTCTGGCCCGGTACCGGCACTCGGCTGGCCCAGGCCGGCCTGGTGCCGCCGACCCCGGCCGAACGGCGGCCCATCTCCCTCGGCAGCCGCTCGGTGACCGCCCGGGCGGTACGCGGGGACGCCGTCTGGTTCGATTTCATCGACCTCTGCGATGGTCCGTACTCGACCATCGACTATCTGTGGCTGGCCGACCGGTTCCGGGACTGGACGCTGTCCGGTCTACCCCGGCTGTCCACCGCAAACCGCGATGCCGCGCAACGTTTCGCCAACCTCGTGGACGTCCTGTGCGACCGGGACCGGCGTCTCCACCTCATCGCCTGCGCACCACTCGCCGAATGTCTCACCGGCGACCGCCTGCCGCCCGACATCCACCGCACCGCCAGCCGCCTCGCACTGTTACCGGGTGCCGGCACCACGACAGTCCTCGCCGGCGATCAGTGCCTGAGCCAGGTCGGCGCCGATGCTGATCGACCGGTCACCGACGACGGGCGAGCAGATGACCACACAGCAGCACGCCCCAGGTGATCACGATCGCCGCGGCCAGGCCCACCGGATAGTTCCGATCGAGCAGGCTCGCATTGCCCGAGGCCGGTGACAGCAGCACCGGGAGCGCGACCGATACCAGAGCGACCGTGCAGACCGCACCGCAGGTGAGCAAGCACCACCAGGTGACGGGAACGATCCGGCGCGCCGTGTACCCCGCGGCAGCGCACAGCGGAGCGAACACCGCATCGTGCAGCACTATCGCGACGAGGGCCCACAACGCGACCTCGCGAAAGGTGGTGGGGCCGAGGTCGGCGAGCAGGGTGAAGCCGTATCCCGCGAGGGCGAGTCCGGCGAGCAGGAGCAGGATGCGCACGGTACTCATCGGGTCACCTCCATGCTGGACAGCCATTTCGTCTGTAGGACACCGGGGCGGTTGGGGGCGATGAGGCGGCACGGGTAACCGTGATCGAGATCCAGGGTTTCGCCGTTGAGCGCGAGTGCGACCAGCGTTCGGTCGTCGACGACGTGGATGCGCGGTAGCCGCGAAACCCGGTAGATACCGGCGGGTTCCAGCGATTCGAACCGCACCGCACCGAGTTCGGTCGCACCCGCCGCCGCCAGCAGATCGCGGAGCCGGACCCCGGTCCAGTCAGCGGTGGCGCTCCATCCCTCGACACAGGCGATCGGCAGGCGGGCGGTGGTCTGCGGCAGGGCGAGCAGATCGGCACGGGTGAATTCGCGGTGCCGATCCCCGGCCGTCACGATCAATCGGTAGCGGGGGTCTCGGGCCGACACCTCGATACCGGCGCGGGCGGCGGTGCGGTTCACCGGAAGCCCCTGCGGCCCGGCACCGCTGCGGGGCGCCAGCACCGCGAGCGGCCGCAGAAAGCCCACCGACTGGCCGGCGACCGACAGGACCGCGACGACGGCCGCGGTACCGGCTCCGGCCAGAGCGGCCCGCCGCGACAACCGGGTGCCCGGATCGGGCTGCGTCGTGGCAGTGGAACGCGCGCGCAGCGCGTCCCGGATCACCGGCAGTTTCACCGCGAGATGGACGGCCAGGGCGCCCAGAGCGAGATAAGCCATGGCGTAGTGCGCGGCCGGGAAATAGAAATCCCACCAGTAGAACTGCGCGATATTCGACAGGCCGGTGGCGAGCTGGAACAGCACCGACCCGACCAGTACCGCGATCGAGAGTCGCTCCAGGGCTCGCCGCGGCCCGCCCAGGATCGGGCGCGCGAACAAACGCGGATAGACCGCCCACAGTTTCACCAGTACCAGGGGGATCGCGGCGATACCGGACAGCACATGGGTCCCCTGGGTGACCCGGTACAGCCAGGCCGGGTTCGCGGGCCACCGGAACCAGCCGGGTGGCTGCTGGATCAGATGGCTCAGCAACCCGGTGAGGAAGCAGAGCAAGATCGCGGCACCGAGCCATCGCCCGACCCGCGCGGCGACCTCGGGTCCCCGGCCGCTCGTCATCGCAACCGCTCGGCTCGATCACGGACCGGCGCTCCGGGGCCGTTCCGGTATCCGAGCGCGACAGTGGGACCGGCGATTCGGCTCTGATCTGCGGGCACAGTGTCACGCTAGACGCGAAAGCATGCGAGATCCGTGACAAAACGATGACGTCGCGTCGGCCACCAGGCGGCGGCATGCCGCTACCGCGATCGCCGGCGGTAACGCCGCTGGTAAAAGGCCTGCCCGTGGATGCGCGACAACGATGAAGATCCTCTGTGGCAAAGGGTTTCGCGCCGGAGCGTTCGACTACCGATATCGTGTGCACATCACCGGCGACAGGGAGGGGTGATCGGGATGCTCGTCATCGCCGATAAGCTCAGATCGGGCGCGGAGAAACGGGTTGTCGGCTGGCTCCGGAAATGGGAGGGAGATTACCGGGTCCCCGGCGTCGCCATCACCAACTGCTTCATCTCCGGGCAGGAGGTGGATCTGGTGATCATCACCCCGTACACGACCGTCGTCGGAGAGGTCAAAGGCGTCGACCCCGAGGTCACCGGCAGTGTCCTGCAGTGCACCACCAACAGTCGCTGGAAGGTCCCGGGAATCGAGGGCGATCCGGTCAGTGTGCGGGAGAACGACACCACCCCCTACGACCAGGTCCGCGACGGAGTGTTCAAACTGAAGGCCACCGCCGGACAGGTGGGCGGTAGCGCGTTCGTGACCGGTCTCGTGGTCGTCGTGCCGCCGCGCGGATCGACCATGCGGCTGGAGAAGAAATCGGCCCCGCCGCCGGGCTGTGATGTGCTGCTGTGCAACACCCAGAACCCGCTGCGCGCGTGGTTCCACCGAGCTCATCACCGCAGTGCCGTCGTCTGGACCGCGGAGCAGGCCTACGCGGTGGTCGAAGCGCTGGAATACGGTGAACGGATCACGATCGCGGAATTGGCCGAAGAAGGTTTCCCGCTCGATTCGACACTTCCCGCGGTCGAACCGCTGCCGGTTCCCGCCGCGCTGCCCGCACCGGTTCCGGCGCCGAAACCCACGGGCGCGGCGGTCCCGCCGGTCACCGCGCGCGCCCCGTCGCCACCGGCGCCCCGGGCCGAGCCGAGCGGACCGACCGCCCGGGTGACGCACGAGCCACCGCCGCAAGCACCGGCACCGCAGCCGCGGCCCGCTACCCCACCCGGGCCGCCGGTGGCCGAGCCCGCGGCGCAGACAGGACCGGCCCGCTCCTCGGATCGACGCCGCACCCATCTGCAGACCGCGGCCGCTTTCGCCGCGATCGCCGTTGTCGGGAGTGGACTGTGGCTGCTGGCCCGCGGCGGCGGTGGAGAGCCCGAGCCCCGGGAAACGGTCGACCAGCAGCAGATCAGCTCGGTCGCGGAAATACCCCCGGCGCCTCTCGTACCGCCGCCCGCGCCTCCGGTCACCAGGGTGTGTTTTCCGTTCCAGCCGAACTGCTGACCAGGCGCGCCGGCTCGGGCGCACGACTATCCACTGTCGTCCAGCACGCGGTCACCGCGCGGCGTCCCCCGAACAGCCGGCCGATGCGTACGGACCGCTCGAAGTCTGTTCTGAGACGACTCGGTCGCCGACCGTGATCCGGCAGGTGACCTCCCCGCCGTTCTCATCGTTGATCGCGGTGAGCGAGACAATCGTGCCGAATCCGTCGATGGTCACCTCGCGGCGCCACGGCAGCACGGGCGCCGTTTCCGTGGCCATCCCCAGGTCGTTACCGAGGTAGGTGATCGAGATATCGCCGCCGGTGCCCTCGACCCGGTAGGTCACGGTGACCGCCCGGTCGGATCTGTCGCCGACCTCGTTCGCGATTCCCCCGACGACCGCGACACAACCGCCGGCGAGACACAGGATCAACAGGGTGATACCGCCCACCGCCCACGGCCACCTCGCCCGCATGCGCGCGCGACGGTGGCTCGCGGGCGTCGGCTCGGACGGGTACGCCTCGTCGGGGTCCCGGCCGGGTCGCCCGGGCCGGTACCGCCGCTCGCCGGGAGGCTCGGCCAATGTGAACTCCTCTGGTCGGGGGCATGCCCAGCACAGCCGCTAGGAGGTGGATCACATGTGACCCGATCGATGTTACATAGCTATTTTCGCTGTTCACGGCCTTTTCTCCGGGCGGTGAACAGACGGGCCGCGTCGCGGCATGGCGCGGTCGGATCGCTGGGCCCGGCGCAGCCGGCCCGGTAGAAGACAAGAGACCGTGGACCCCGGGCCGCGGCGGTGGGAAGCTCGTAGATGACCGCGTGCCGATTGCCGAGGACGGTGAGTCATGGGTGTCAGAGCGAACGGGGTGACGAGGGCGGAGAACATCCGCAATGTGGTGTTCGTCGGCAGTAGCGGGTCGGGTAAGACCACCCTGGTGGAGGCGCTGGCCCTGGCCGCCGGCGCGGTGAACCGGGCCGGCCGCGTCGAGGACGGCACCTCGTTGTCGGACTACGACGAGATCGAGCAGCGCCGGCACCGCTCGGTGCAGTTGTCGGTGGTGCCCGTGCAATGGGGCGGCGTGAAGATCAATATGATCGACACCCCCGGATACGCCGATTTCGTCGGCGAGCTGCGGGCCGGGCTCCGCGCGGCGGACGCGGCGCTGTTCGTGGTGTCCGCGGCCGACGGCGTGGAAGGCGTCGGCGGCGCGTCCCGGGCGCTGTGGGAGGAGTGCGCGAGCGTGGGCATGCCACGGGCGATCGTGTTGACCCACCTGGACACCGCGCGCGCGGACTTCGAGGAGATGCGACAGACCTGTCAGGCGCTGCTCGGTGGTGGATCGACGGAGAACGTGCTGGCCCTGCATCTGCCGGTCTACGGTCCCGCCGGAGCCGACGGACACCGGTCGGCCACCGGCCTCACGGAACTGCTCGAACAGCGGGTCGCCGACTACTCCGGCGGGAAGCGCACCTGGACCGAGCCGGTGTTCGATGATCGGGCGCTCGCCGAACGGGCGCGGGAACGCCTCATCGAGGGGATCATCGCCGAGAGCGAAGACGAAACCCTCATGGATCGATACCTCGGCGGCGAACCGATCGAGCTCGCCACCCTGATGGCGGACCTGGAGCGAGCAGTGGCGCGCGGCCGCTTCCATCCGGTGCTGTTCGCGGCGCCCGCCACCGGAGACGGGCGGCAGGGCCTGGGCACGATCGAACTGCTGGACCTGATCACCACCGGATTTCCGACACCGATCGAGCATCCGGTCTCCGCGCGGCGGCTGAGCGACGGTTCCGAACCGGTCGCGCTACATTGCGATCCGGCGGGGGATCTGGCCGCCGAGGTCGTCCGCACATCGTCGGATCCGTATGTGGGGCGGGTTTCGCTGGTCCGGGTGTTCTCCGGCACGCTGCATGCCGACGACACCGTCCATATCGGCGGGCAGGGCACGGCGGCCGACCACGACGAAGACGAACGTATCGGCGGGGTGACCGCACCCTTCGGCAGGGAACAGCGGCCGATGAGCGAGGCGGTGGCCGGAGATATCGCCTATGTGACCAAACTCGGCCACGCTCGGACCGGAGATACTCTGTCCGGCACCGGTGCGCCCCTGCTCATCGAACCGTGGCCGATACCGGAACCACTGCTGCCCACCGCCATCCGCGCGCACGGCAGAACCGACGAGGACAAACTCCCGCAGGGGCTGGCGCGGCTGGTCGCGGAGGACCCCGCGCTGCGGGTGGAGAACAACGAACGGACCCATCAGCTGGTGCTGTGGTCGCTGGGGGAAGCGCAGCGCGATGTCGCGCTGGAACGGTTGCGCAATCGGTTCGGCGTCGATGTCGATGTGGAGGAGACCCGCATTCCGCTGCGGGAGACGTTCGCGGAGAAGGCCGGTGGGCGTGGACGCCATGTGAAACAGTCCGGCGGGCACGGCCAGTACGCGGTATGCGAGATCGAGGTCGAACCGCTCGCTGAGGGTTCGGGAATAGAGTTCGTGGACAAGGTGATCGGCGGCGCGGTTCCGCGGCAGTTCATCAACTCGGTGGAGAAGGGGGTACGGGCTCAGGCCGAACACGGGGTGACCGGCGATAATCCGCTCGTCGATATCCGCGTCACCCTGCTCGACGGCAAAGCGCATTCGGTCGACTCCTCCGACGCCGCCTTCCAGACCGCCGGAGCCCTGGCCCTGCGTGACGCTGCCGCGGGAAGCCGGATGGCGCTACTCGAACCCATTGCGCTGGTGGAGGTCCGGGTTCCCGACGACCACCTCGGTGCCGCGCTGACCGATCTCTCGGTGCGACGCGCCCGGATCCTGGGCACCGAACCGGCCGATCCGGGCCGGACGCTGATCCGAGCCCAGGTGCCGGAATCCGAACTCGTGCACTACGCCACGGAACTCCGGTCACTCGCGCACGGGGTCGCGCAGTTCACCCGCGAATATCTGCGGCACGACCCGATGCCGGTCCACTTGGCGGAGAAAGTTCGCGACCGCCCGACCGGCGCGCGCACCTGATCCACCGTCATCGTCCGGGTGTGGTCGGCCCGGTCCGGGGTGACCCGCGAATTCCCGCCGCGGTTGCGTGAATCCGCGCCGAGACATCGAGGAAGCCTTCGCGGCGGTCGTGGAGAGGTTGGTCAGCGGTCTCGCTCCAGTTCTCGGTTTCGATCCCTGCCCGGCGCATCCCTCCTGCTGCGAGTCACCTGCGGGGGCTCCCGGAAGGCCGACCGAACCCCGGGCGTGGGCCGATTGATGCGAAGTATGTCTGCCGCTTGGTGGGGGCTCATGGGCGGCTTTTCCCCACGGGCCACTGCCTCTCGATCCAGACGAGCCCGCTCGGCTACCCGTTCGACGGCCTCACGTTGTTTCCGCCGCTCCTCGCGTATCTGCCGTTCGCGCTCTTGCTTCTCCTGCGCTTTCTTGACCGCCTCCTGGACTCGCTGCTTCTCCTCCCTCTTCTCCCGCGCCTCTTTCAACCGCTCCCGGGACCGCAACTTGCCGGAGTCGAAGAGTTCCAGTTGATTGGGGTTTCGCTCGAGGTTCCTGCCGATTGCTCGTGCCCGTTCCGCCTCTTCTGCGGAAATCTCGATGAGCTGGAATCGTCCTTCGAATTCCTTTTCCAGCTTCTCCAACTCGCGACGGGCGGCCGGATCAGGGGAACCCTCGATGACGATCCACGCGCCCTTGGCTTTCGGATCGCTGCGAAGGTGTTCGCCCTCCTTGGATATCTGATCCATCACGAATTCGCCACCGACGGACTTGGCGTGCTTGTATTCCCTGAATTCGTGATCGTTCAGGGACCTGGCGGCGTCGTGAATCCGCTCTCGGCCGGACGGCAGCTTGACGGATCGCTGGTTCTCCCAGCCGTTTTGGCGTGTCTCACCCCGGATTTCTGCGATCCCGTTGTGAAACCAGCGCCCGATGTCATTGGAGTTGCGGGCGCGCTCGGATCGTTTGCGCTGCTCTCGACGCTCGCGATCGACCTGGCGTCGCCGACGCTCATCATCCTCGTCGGACATCCCCCGGCCCCCCGATCAGGCCAGGCCGTGCTTCCGCCGTAGCTCTAGACCTTCGTGCTCCAGCCCGTGCGTTGCGGCGTAGTCGACCGACCTGGAATACCACTCGGTGGTGATCACTACGAAGCGCTTTTGGGCTGCGGCGTCCAGCAGCAGGTTTATCGGGTAGTCGGTCTCGTCCGTCCAGTCGTAGCTGATCGTAGGACCGAAGCTGTGGAACAGCTGCATCTCGGGGTCGTTGATCCAGCGGCCGTCGCAGTGCCTGACGAAGTAATCGCCGATGTAGGCCACGAACGCATTCACCAGCTCGGTATTGCCGGGCTCGAACAGCACATCTTCGTCCGGGACGACGTAGTCGAACGCGTCATCGAGCCAGTGCAGCGTCATTTCATCGCTGTAGCGGTCAACGCCCACTGGCATCGGACCGATGGGCTTGGCCGAACCGGTACGAGTTTTCCAGTCGGCGGGCACCCCCGGCAGCGTCTCGGTGAACAACTTGTCGATCCGCTCCGAGATGCGTTCCGGGCTCGACCACACCACCCACTCCGGGTCATCTTGCGCCGACCTGTTGATCTCATCGCTCACTGACTGATTCCTTCCCCTCGCTGCTGCCCCGGTCAGCGCATCGTGTCCGACATTTTATCGCCATCAGAGGAGATCTATGGACGCACGCACCGCTCCGAGGCCATGGGCAATCGGCTGAGCGTGGCGGGCTAAGCACAACTCACCCGGCATGGAATGCCGCGCTCGTCCATGCCAACTGCAACACCGCAGCTCGCGTGGCGACGCTCATCTCCCAGGTGGACCACGAGCCCGGTGGGTTTTTGCGTCTCAGGCTATGGGTTTGTTCGATACCGGCGGCCATCGGTAGCCCCGGGGGTAGACATCTCCCGGAGTGACCAGCACGGCGTTCTCGGTAATGAGGTCGAAGATGTCGCGGCAGTGTGCGAAGTCGGGCACCGCGACCGCCCGGGCGCCCCACTCCGCCGCATGCCTGGCCAGTCCGTGCATCGCCAGCAGTGGGTTCGTCGTGTCCATCTCGACCGTGAAAACCAGCCGGTATCCGTGCATCGCGGCGAGTGCGTACAGGTCGACGTCGCGCGCCGTTACGCCCGGCCGGATCAGGCCGATCGCCGCGTTGTCCATGCTCCACCTCCGACCGCCCGACCCTGCTGCGCGTCCGCCTCCTCGACCCACCTGCGCATAACCTTCAAGAGATGTTCCAGGAACGCGGCCGTCGATGGCGGTGTCCACTGCGGTCCGTCCGAGACATCGGTGTCGCGCGGTCTGGTCGGCAATGGCTCTAGGGCTGTGGCGCTCATGATCCCCTGCTCCTGGCATAGTCTTGGTGAGCACCCGATGCGGGGTCCGACGGTGGCGTCAGCTATTTGGATGCGGACCACCATCTTTCGGCCATCCTGGCGTCGATCTGGTGTCCTCGACTGAGATTCGAGGTGGCCCGCATCGGGTGCTCAATCAGTAGAACTCCGCCCCAAGCTAATTGGGAAGCAATAACCTGGAGATTCCAAAAGAAAGTCGCGGTTTTCCTGCACAGATGTTGCGAGGCTTGGGCTTCCATGTGCGGGCTTCCAGATTTCGACCATCCGGTTAGCGAAGGTAAGGAAAATATGGCAAACGGATCTACGCTTCCACGACGGGCTTTGGGTCGCCAACTGCGAAAACTCCGCGATAGAGCCGGTCTCACTCAGACGGCAGCGTCACGGGTAGCCGAGATATCTCCGCAGTCCTACGGCCGGATCGAGGACGGCCGACAGACGAAGGTCACCGATCTCGGACTGAACGCCCTTGCCAATGCCTACAAGGCCACGGACGAAGAGCGCCAACTACTTCTGGACCTGGCCCGGGAGATCCGGATAGCTACGGCGTCGGGCGGCAGCTGGTGGCGCGGTTACACAGACGCGATTGCCTCGGGATTCGATCACTACCTGTCGCTCGAGGAGTCGGCGTCCTGGGTGACCAGCTGGCAGACGACTGTCATACCCGGGCTGTTGCAGACTCGCGAATACCGTCGGGCCATCGACTGGTCATTGAACCCGAACGCCGCCACCGAAGATGTGGAACGCAAGCTCGACGTGATCACCCGGCGGCAAGACTTGCTGGATCAGCCCGGGTTCCGTTTCGAAGCACTGCTCAGCGAGGCGGTGATCCGGTACCAGATCGGCGGGGCGGCGGTCATGGCCGATCAACTCCAGCACCTCATCGAGCGGACCGAGCTCTCCGGCGTCGAGATCCGGATCGTGCCATTCGCCGAAGCAGATCCGGTGGGACTTCTGGCCAAGAGCTTCGTCCTGATCTCCTTCCCACCCCTATCGTCCAGCAGGCTCCAAGAACCGCCGGTGGCCTACACAGAGCTGCTGACCGGTGACCTCTACATGGAACGAGGCCCGGAACTGGATCGGTATGCCCAGGAGGCCGAGCGAATTCGGCATGTAGCGTGGTCCGAGTCGGCATCCAGGGATGCGATGCTGCGAGTACATAAGGAGCTGAAATGATGGACCTGTCCGGCGCACGGTGGTTCAAGAGCACCAAGAGCGGAGGCGGTCGGGATTGCGTAGAGGCCGCCCACCTGTATGGCGGGTACGTCGGCGTCCGCGATTCCAAGAACCCCACAGGGCCCGCACTCGTCTTCACCCCGAGCGAATGGGATGCCTTCATCGGCGGCGCGAAAGACGGCGAGTTCGACCGCCCCTGATTCGGCCGCCTGGGATGAGCCCTGATCTTCAACTGTTGAAGGTCAGGGGCTCTCTGTCTGAAGAGATCGACGAACAACGCGGTGCTGAAACAAGTGCCCTGATGCCACACCGCAGCCACCGCCGGCCGGCCTCGTGCCGATCCACGGCCGGACGCTCACTCAGAGTTGCCCGGTGGCTTCTGGATCCTTAGATTGTCCTGGGGAATTCGTCGATCGATCACGGTTCCCGTAGTTCCGGGGCATCGCGCAATTCCTCGATTCGCTGCCGCAGCCGATCGAGGAACTGCTGCGGATCGTCGAATTCCGCCGGGTCGAGGGGGTTTCCGAACCGAACGGTCACCCGGCGCCGCCGATCGAAGGCCGGGCGACCGGCCCGGAGCCGCCGCATCGGCATGACCTCGTCGGTGCCGGTGGTACCCACCGGCACCACCGGCACTCCGGACGCGAGAGCCAGTTTCGCCACCCCTGGCTTGTACGGTTCGGACTCGCCGGGCGCGACCAGCCGTCCCTCCGGGTAGATGATGAGCACACCTCCGTGTCGGAGGACCTGCTCGCCCTGGGCCAGCGCTGATTGCCCGGACGCGCTGTCGCGGCGCACCACCGGGATCTGCCCCAGCCGCCGCACCAGCCATCCCACCACCGGCCACGACCAGAGTTCGGCCATCGCAATGGCCACCGCTCGCCGCCGCAGCGCACCCCACAGGAACACCGCGTCCAGCATGGAGATGTGGTTGCCGGCCACGATCACCGGGCCGGTCCGCGGAACCAGCTCACGTCCGATCACAGTGACCCGCACGAATTTCGACCACGCCGATATCCGCAGTACCCGCCGGACCAGTTCCGTGGTCACCCAGGCGCGTTTACCGAGCCCCTTGGGCCGCGCGACTCGCTCGTTCATGTCCACCCCGTAATCCGCTGCCGATGGGCTTCCACACCGGTCCGGATCGATCATCGTCACCGAAGCGGGGCGCGGGAACCGGGAAACTACTCACCCGCCGGACATGACGTGGACGGCGGCCGGTTCGCTCGGCCGCCGTCCTCACGCGACCGTGCCCGGGTCCAGAAGTTCGATCTTTCGCTCCAGTACCGACCGCTCACGTGCGTTGCCGCACCGGGCGATCGCCCGGTGCAGTTCGGCGCGTGCCTCGTCCGTACGACCCAACCGGATGAGCAGTTCACCGCGCACGCTGGGCAGCAGATGCGAATTCGCCAGTTCTCCGGCGGCCTCCAGCTCGTCGACGATCGGCAGCGCCGCCGCCGGACCCCGCGCCATCGCGACCGCCACCGCCCGGTTCACCTCGACCACCGGCGCCGGCGCGAGCCGGCCCAACGCCTCGTAGAGCAGGACGATCCGATCCCAGTCGGTATCGGCCACCGACGGCGCGACCGCGTGACACTCGGCGATCGCGGCCTGCAGCCCGTATATCCCCAGCCCGCGGCGCGCCCGTTCGGCGCGGGCCAGGGCCGCCCGGCCGCGACGGATCGCCGAGCGGTCCCAGCGCCGCCGGTCCTGGTCCTCCAGCAGGACCGGTTCGCCCTCGGGGCCGGTCCGGGCCGGAAACCGGGCCGCGGTCAGTTCCAGTAACGCCAACAGGCTGTGTACCTCGGGTTCGTCCGGAAGGAGCCGAGCCAGCACCCGGGCCAGTCGCTGGGCTTCGGCGGCCAGATCGAATCGGATGAGGTCGGTACCGGAACTGGCCGACGATCCCTCGGTGAAGATCACGTAGATCACCCGCAGCACGGAGATGAGCCGGCCCGCGCGTTCGGCCGCCGGGGGAATCTCGAACGGCACTCGGGCCGCGGCCAGCGTTTTCTTCGCCCGGGTGATCCGTGCCTGGACGGTGGCTGTCGGCACCAGGAATGCCCGGGCGATCTCGTCGCTGGTGAGACCCCCGATCACCCGGAGTGTGAGGGCCACCCGCCCCTCCGGCAGCAGGACCGGATGACAGGCGACGAACATCAGGGCGAGGACATCGTCATCGATCCGGTCCGGATCCCACAGCACCTGCTCGGCGACCCGCATCGGGTCCGCCGGGTCGCTGCCGGCGGCGACGCCGCCCTCACCCAGTTCCCGGGCGAGGGCGGCGTAGCGGTCGTCTAGAGCGGCACGGCGGCGGAACCCGTCGATCGCCCGGCGCCGCCCGACGGTGAGCAGCCAACCAGCGGGATTGCGGGGCACACCGTCGCGCGGCCAGGTCACCAAGGCTTCGGCAAGGGCTTCCTGGGCGAGATCTTCGGCGAGGGTGAACTCACCGGTGTAGCGGGCGAGCGCACCGACGATCCGCGCCGATTCGATGTGCCAGACCGCAGCCACCGCCGCCCGGCCCTCGTGCCGATCCACGACCGGGCGGCCTCAGAGCTGCCCGGTGGCTTCGCGCCAGGCCCGTTCCTTCTGGATCCAGACATTGTCCTGGGGGAATTCGTCGATGGTGCTGACCCGCCGGATCTCGGTTTTGAAGCCGGCGCCGGTCATCGGCATCCGTTTGGCCCATTCGACGGCCTCTTCCTTCGAGGCGACATTGAGGATGTAGTAGCCGTTGAAGAGCTCTTTGGTCTCCCCGTACGGTCCGTCGGTCACCACCGGGTCCGCCGACGAGTAGTCGACGACGACTCCTTCGGCGGCGTCGTCGAGGCCTTCCGCGGCAAGCAGCACACCGGCCCGGATCAATTCGTCGTTGAACTTGCCGATCGTCTCCAGCATCTCGGTGAAGTCGATATCGCCCATCGCGGCGAAGGCTTCGTCGGTGGCGCGCATGATCAGCATGTATTTCATATCCGGTCTCCTTGTTCTCGGGCCCCTTCCGGACCCTTTCACTTATAGGTCGAACGGGGTGGACCCCGAATCGACAACCCGCCGGAGATTTTTTCGGAAAGTCGCGACTCGGTTCCGTTTCCTCGACGAATCGGCCGGAACGCGCTGGCCAGTGGCATAATTCTCGATCAGGACAAAGGAATCGAAGTGTGGCATATGAGGGCGTCACCGGCGATCAGTTCTCGAGGTCCGGTGTGGCCCCTCCCATCCGAAGGGAGTTGTTATGACCACCGACCCCGCAGCACCGACCGCCGGTAGAACAGCGGCCACCGGGGCACATGCGGCCGGCACCGGCGAGCGGCCGGTGAAACAGGCCGTCGCCGGCGGTACGTCCATAGCGGCGGCGGCACTGCTTCTGGTCTCCGGGTTCATCACCCTGTTCCAGGGGATCTCCGCGGCCGCCAACGACGATGTGTTCGTCGCCGGTCCGAACTATGTGTACGAACTGGACCTCACCAGCTGGGGCTGGATCCATATCGTCTTCGGCATCCTGCTGATCCTCACCGGTCTGGCGCTCTTCACCGGGGCACTGTGGGCGCGGATCACCGCGATCGGCCTGGTCGCCCTGTCGATCGTGGCGAATTTCCTGTGGATCCCCTGGTATCCGCTGTGGTCGATCCTGATCATCGCGATCGATATCGTGATCATCTGGGCCATCGCCACCTGGGACACCGATCGGGTCTGAGCCGGTCCCGCTCTGAGCTCGCCGGGTACGGTGCCGTACCGCGGCGGCCCGGAAACCGCACCGCACGGCGAACGTGTCGGCGGCCGGTTCCCGGGTCGGCCGGTGCGACCATGATCGGATGACGCTCTCGGCGGCCCCCGTGGATCAGGAGTCGTCGGCGATCGTCTCGCTGTTCTGGATCGCGGCCGCCGCGGTGGCCGCGCCGCTGGTGTCGCGGCTGGTCCGCGGGCTGATACCCGATGTAGTCGTCCTGTTGGTGCTCGGCATCGTGCTGGGCCCCTTCGCGACCGGGCTGGCCGATACCGCGGGCGGGGTGCAGTTGCTGAGCGAACTCGGTCTTGGCATGTTGTTCCTGCTCGCCGGCTACGAACTGGACACCCGGCTGCTGCGCGGCAAACCGGGCCGGGCCGCCTGGCTGACCTGGCTGGCCGGGCTGGGGTTCGCACTGCTCATGGTGTGGCTGGCCGCGCCGGGCGCCGGGTTCACCACCGCCATCGCGGTTGCCATCGCCCTCACCTCGACCGCGCTGGGCACCCTGCTACCGATCGTGAAACAGGACGGTGTCCTCGATCAGCCGCTGGGCCGGGCGGTGCTCGCGCACGGCGCGGTGGGTGAGCTCGGCCCGGTACTGGCGATGTCGATACTGCTCACCCGCCAGAACCTGCCGGCCGCCCTGCTGGTACTGCTGCTGTTCGCGGCCGCCGCGGGAGTGGTTTCGTGGGTACCGCAACGCATTCTGGACCGCCATCCCGGCACCGAACGCGTCCTCGCCGCCCTGACCACCGGCGCCAACCAGCTGCCGGTCCGGCTCGTGTTCCTCCTGTTGCTGATCCTCATGACGGTGGCCGAGGTTTTCGATCTCGACGTCGTGCTGGGCGCTTTCGCGGCGGGACTGATCCTGCGCCGGCTCATCGCCGAAACCCATCCCGAGATCCAGGCTTCGCTGGAAACGATCGGGTACGGGGTATTGATACCGATCTTCTTCGTCGTGTCCGGGATGGGTATCGACCCGGCGTCGGTGATCGACGAACCGGTCCGGTGGGTCGTCTTCGTGCTGGCGATCGCCGTCGCCCGTGGGGTGACGGTGTGGTTGAGCGAGCGGTTCGTCCCGCACGGAGCCAATCTGGAATTCCCGCGCGAGCGGGTGCAGCTCGCGCTGTACGCGGCCACCGGGTTGCCGATCATCGTCGCGGTCACCCAGGTAGCGACCCGGTCCGGTCTCATCGACGCGGATCTGGCCTCGACCCTGGTCGCGGCCGGGGCCACCACGGTTCTGTTGTTCCCGCTGATCGCGAAGTGGGTGCGCGGCCCGGCTACCCCGACGGATGAGCCGCACGCGACGTCGTCGCGAAACAGGCAGTGGCGACCATGGAGCTTCGACTAGGGCTTCGCGGCTCCGACGCCCTTCACCACGGCGCGATCCATGAACCCGAACAGGTAGCCGGCCACCCGGCGCATCTGGATCTCCTCCGCGCCCTCGGTGATGCGGTAGCGGCGGTGGTGGCGGTAGATGTGCTCGAACGGGGTGTAGCGCGAATAACCGAGGCCGCCGTGCACCTGCATGGCGCGATCGGCCGCCTCGCAGCACAGCCGGTTGGCCCAGTAGTTGCACATCGAAACCTGCTCCGACACCGCGAAGGTGCCGTAGGTGTCCATGGACCAGGCCGTCTTGTGCACCAGCGCCCGCAGCATCTCGCACTGGGTGTGCAGTTCGACAAGCTGGAACTGGATGGCCTGATTCGACGACAGCGGTTTGCCGAACGGTTTGCGCTCGTTGGCATAGGCAACGGCGCGATCCACGCAGTACTGGGCGGCCCCGAGACTGGATGCGGCCTGCCGGATACGGTTCTCGTTGAAGAAATGCTGGACCACGCCCAGACCACGACCCTCCTGGCCGAAGATCGCCGAATCCGGGACACGCACCTCGGTGAGCGAGACCCGGGCATGGTCGGTGGGCATGTTGAAGGTCCACAGATATTCTTCGACCCGGAATCCGGCCGTATCGGTGGGCACCAGGAACGCCGTGATACCCCGGCCCTCACCCGCGGCGCCGGAGGTGCGGGCGAAGATGAGGTCGGCGTCGGCGATGTGCACGCCGGTGTTCCAGGTCTTGGTGCCGTCGATAACCCATTCGTCGCCGTCGCGGACGGCGGTGGTCTCCATATGGGTGGCATCGGATCCGTGTTCGGGTTCGGTGATACCGAAGGCGAAGAAGCGGGTTCCGGCGGCGAGGCCGTCGACCCACTGCGCCTTCTGCACCGCGGTCCCGTATTGCAGCATCAACAGCAGGCCGACATTGTTCGCGACGACAGCGTGCTCGTTCTGCAGATCGCAGTG
Source organism: Nocardia sp. NBC_01329 (assembly GCF_035956715.1). NCBI lineage: Bacteria > Bacillati > Actinomycetota > Actinomycetes > Mycobacteriales > Nocardiaceae > Nocardia > Nocardia sp. NBC_01329. Next base: position 3,559,969 of record NZ_CP108381.1, read on the forward strand.
CAGGCCGAGGCCGCGGCGGGCCAGATGTTCGCGGATCACCGCCATTCCGAGATTGGTGCCGTCCCGGCCGCCGAACTCTCGGGGGAAGGCGTAGCGATAGTGGCCCGCGGCGTCGGCGCGGCGCCGGGATTCGGCGAGCAACGCTTCCCAGTCCTCGGTGGGCAGGCCCCCGCGGTCCCAGTCTGTGCGGGCGTCCTCGCGACGATGGTCGAAGAAGCGGATGTTGTCGTCGGCCTGTTCGAGCGGCCGGATCTCGCGTTCGATGAACTCGTCGAGTTCGGTGAGATAGGCCGACAGATCGGCGGGAAGCTCGAAATCCACTGTCTCTCCTATGCTTTCACGCGGGGCCGGATCTGCATGAGCAGATCCCATTCGATTTCCGATACGCGGCGCCCACTGGCGGCCATGACGATGTCATGGACGGTGCCGTCGAGATGAGCGGCCGCCTGCTGGGCCAGCCCCACCCCCCAGTACAGCGTGCCCATGACCTTCCACCAGCGGTAGCGGTCCAGATCGAAGTTCCCGCCCGCCTCCTCATAGCCGCCGACGAAGGTCTCGCGGTCGGCGAAACCGCCGAATTCACGGGCATCCTCACGGAAGCGCCACATACGCAGCGCCGGCCAGGCGACATCACGCATGGGATCACCGAACCGCTGGGTCCCCTCCCAATCCAGTACCGCGCGCAACCCGTCGGCGCCGATGATCAAGTTACCGTTGCGCATATCGGTGTGCACCAGCGCGGGCGCGGGTGGTGGGCCGGGCAGCCGTTTCTCCAGCCAGCGCAACGCCAGGGCGAACACGGGCCGGTCGGCGAGCAGCGCGCGGGCACCGGCCGCCACCCGGGCCAGATGTTCGGCGGCCGGGTCGGAACCGGCAGCCGGAACCGTTTCCGGGGCGGCGGCCGGGTCGATACCGTGCAATCGGGCCATGGCCGAACCCCACTGGCGCGCGGTCTCCGCCGCGTTGCCGGACGCGGCGAGGGTGCGTAACACCCTGCGCGGGACCGTTTCACCGTCGATGTGCTCGGAGATCACGAATGGTTCACCGACGTAGGAGGTATCGGTGCAGACCGCGACCACGGCCGGGACCGGGACCCCGTGCGCCCGGGCCAGTTCGCGGACCCCGGCCTCGCCGTCGACCGGCATCAGTTCCACGGTGGGCGGCACGATGGTCGCCACCAGACGGCGGGGCGTATCCACCGCGGTGGCAGTGAATGCGATATTGCGCCGCCGGGCGCCGGCGGAGAGGAACTGGACATCGCTGATCGTGACCGGATCGCCGAACGCGCGGCTCAGATAGTCGGTCAGGCCCGCGACCGGATCGGCACTCATTCGCCTTCCCAGCTGTCGTAACCCGGTTTGGCGATGGCGAGGTCGGCGCGGACCACCTCGGCGAGTGCCTGCCACAGCGCCTCGTCGTCGCCGACCGGTACCGCCGCGAGCAGTTCCTGCTCCCGGAGCACCGCCGCCGGTCCCAGTTCGACCTCACGTCCGAGGATGCGGGCCAGGTTCGCCCCGACCCGGGCTCTGTGCCGCAGGTCGGGCGGCAATGCCGGCAGCAGTGTGTTCTCCAGCAGCTCGGCGAGAGATTCCAGCAGCTCGGCGGCGGTCGGGCGGTTCTGCACTACGGCTCCCCTCGGTCGGTTCCGGCTCGGCGGGACAGGGCCGGGGGTACCGTGGCCGGTTGCGGAGCGACCACGATCCGACCTCCTTGTCGTCGCTACGAGCGAGCGGTGAGACAAACAGTAGAGGATGTTCTCATCGTCGCACCAGGGTCGTGGGATCCGCGTCCGAACGGCCGCGAGGCCGGGCAGGTCGCGGCGGGGCCGGGAAGGCCGGCGGTGTCGGCGCGGGCCCGACGAGCCTCAGGCAGCCGCGGCCAGGACAGCTTCCGGCTCGCCCTGCTCGACGACCCGGCCGCCGCGCAACAGCAGACAGTGGTCGGCGTCCCGCGCCTCGACCGGGTCGTGGGTGGCGTGCACGACGGTGACCCCGGCGGCGGCGACATCCCGAATCGCCGAGCTGATGGCCGTCCGCGCGGTCGCGTCCAATCCCGTACCGGGTTCGTCCAGCAGGAGTAGACCGGACTGCTGGGCAAGTGCGCGGGCGAGCAGCACACGCTGGCGTTGCCCGCCGGAAAGGGTGTCGAGGCGGCGATCGGTGAGGTCGGTGATATCCATGCGCGCCAGGCAGTCCGCGACGATCGCCCGATCGGCCCGGGTGATGCGGCGCCACAGGCCACGGTGCGCCCAGCGGCCCATGACGACCGTTTCACCGACGGTGATCGGCAATGTCGCGGGTATCGCCTGCTGCTGGACGACCAGCGCCGGCCGGGACTCGCCGAGTCCGGTGACCGATCCGGCCAGGGGCGTGACGACACCGCCGAGCACGGCGAGCAGCGTCGATTTCCCGGAGCCGTTGGGGCCCATCAGTGCGGTGACCTGCCCGCCCGGTATCGCCGCGGTGACCTCGTGCAATACCCGATTCCCCCGGTAACCGGCAGATAGGCCGGTGATCTCGATTCCCGCGGTGTGCATACTGTGACTCCAACCGATAACTTGTAATGACAATCGTTATCAGTTTAGAGTCTTTGTTCATGGATTGGCTGATCGCCCCGTTCGAAGTCACCTTCGTACAACGAGCCCTATGGGGCGGGCTGCTGGTCTCCTGCCTGTGTGCGCTCGCCGGAACCTGGGTCGTGGTGCGCGGTATGGCCTTTCTCGGTGAAGCCATGGCGCACGGCATGCTGCCGGGGATCGCGGTCGCGGCCCTACTCGGCGGCAACCTCCTGCTGGGCGCGGTGGTGAGCGCCTCCGCCATGGCGGCCGGGGTCTCGGTCCTGAGCCGGAACCGGCGACTGTCCACCGATACCGGCATCGGACTGCTGTTCGTGGGCATGCTCGCGATCGGGGTCATCCTGATCTCGCGCTCACAGTCTTTCGCGGTAGACCTCACCGGATTCCTCTTCGGTGATGTGCTCGCGACGCGACCGGGCGATCTCCTCTTCCTGCTGAGCGCAGTCGGTATCGCCCTGGTGATCACAGTGCTGGGTCACCGGGCCTTCCTCGCCCTCGCCTTCGATCCGCGCACCGCGCAGACGCTCGGATTGCGGCCGCGCCGAGCGCAGATCGCGCTGCTCGCCCTCTTGACGCTCGCCATCGCCGCGTCGTTCCATGTCGTGGGGACCCTGCTGGTGTTCGGATTACTGGTCGCGCCGCCCGCGGCCGCTACCTACTGCACGCACCGGATTCCACGGATCATGCTGCTGGCAGCGGGTTTCGGTGGTCTGGCCACCGTCGCGGGCCTGCTCATCTCCTGGCACGCCCGCACCGCGGCAGGGGCAACCATCGCCGCGACAGCGGTGGCCATCTTCTTCACCGTCGCGACCGGCGCTCGCCTGCGCGCGGCGCTACGCGGTAGGTCACGCGGTGGACCCGGCACCGGTCCGGATTCCCCGCGCCCGCGTACCGGGAAGTACCGGGCCGGACGGACGGCCGGGGTGGTCACCACAGCGTTGCTGCTCGTGCCGGTCGCCGCGTGCGGCAGCGCCATGAGCGAGACGACAACGGAATCGGTGCCCCACGGATATATCGAGGGTGCCGAGGAGAGCGCCGGCGCCCGAGCACAACTGGTGATCGCCGAGCGGTCCTCGGGCGGCGTGCGCATCCTGGACCTGGTGACCGAGGAGGTCCTCACGCAGGACCCGGTCCCGGGCGTCGCTCATATCGCGGACGACGGCCGGTACGCGTATCTCGCGGCCACCGAATCGACCACGATCATCGACAGCGGCAGCTGGGTCGTCGACCACGGCGACCACGTGCACTACTACCGGGCCCAGCCACGCCGCCTCGGCACACTACCGGGGTCCGTTCGAACCGCGCACAGCGATACCGTGCTCGCCGCACCGGTTCTCGGCGACGGTTCCACCGCCCTCACCGACCGGGCGGCGCTCGACGAGGGCACCCTCACACCGGGTCCGGTCCTCGGCGGAGCCGCGCTCCCCTACGGCGGACATCTGCTCGTAGCCGATGCCGGCACCGGGTCGATCCAGGTCCGGGACCGGGAGAACGCACTGATCCAGACCCTCGAACCACCGTGCGCGCGCCCGGGCGGGCAGACGCTGACCCGCCGCGGTGCCGTGTTCTCCTGCGCGGACGGCGCACTGGTGGTGCGGGAGCGCGATCACCGTTTCAGCGCCGAGAAGATGCCCTACCCGGCCGGGACGACCGGCAGCACAGCCCGGTTCTTCCACCGGCGCGGCAGCGATGTCCTGGTGGCGGTCCGGGATTCACGGGTCCTGGTCCTCGATCTCGGGCACCGGAGCTGGCGTTCGATCGAAACCGGGCCGGTCACCGCGGCGACCACCGCGGGCGCCGGGACCGATGTGCTCACCTTGGATCCCGCCGGTGTCCTGCACTCCTACGACCCGGAGACCGGCGCCGAGACCGCGCAGCGCCCGGTGCTGTCCGGGCCGGTCGATCCCGCGAGGCCGCCCGTACTCCTGGTGGATGCCGAGCGTGCCTATGTCAACGACCCGGCCGGCCGACGTGTCCACGAAATCGACTACGCCGACGGGTTGCGCATCGCCCGCACCTTCGACCTCGAGATCACCCCCGACCTGATGGTGGAGACCGGACGATGAACACCGCACGCCGAATCTGCGCGGCACTGCTCGTCGCGATCGCGCCCCTCGCCGGTTGCGGGGTCACCGACTCCGGCGGCGGCGGAATCGTGGTCACGACCGACATTCTCGGCGATATCACTCGGGCGGTGGTCGGCGACGCAGCGCCGGTGACAGTGCTGATGCCGCCGAATTCCGACCCGCACTCCTTCGCGCTCTCGGCGCAGGAGGCCGCCGTACTCGGTGATGCCGACCTCATCGTCGAGAACGGCCTCGGTCTCGAGGAAGGCCTGGCACGCCATGTGCAGACCGCCGCGGACAGCGGGGTCGCGACACTGCCGGTGGGTGCCGATATCGATCCACTCCCCTATCGGGCCGGCGACGCCGCCGGACAACCCGATCCGCATTTCTGGACCGACCCGCAGCGGGTGCACCGCGCGGTGGAGGTGATCCGCGACCGGGTGATCGGCACGGTGCCCGGGATCGACCCCGATACCGTACGCGCCAACGCCGACCGCTACCTCACCGAACTCGATCGGCTGCAACAGTGGATGTCCGACGAATTCGCCGCTATCGCACCCGAGCGCCGCAAACTGGTCACCAATCATCACGTCTTCGGTTATCTCGCTGCCCGTTTCGACTTCGAGGTGGTGGGCGCCGTCATTCCCGGCGGCACGACGCTGGCTTCGCCCAGCGCCGCCGATCTCGCCGACCTGGCCGCCGCCGTCCGTACGACCGGGGTGCCGGCGATCTTCGTCGACTCCGACCGTCCGGACCGGCTGACCCGGGCCCTCACCGAACAGGCGGGCGTCCAGGTGCGCATCGTCGGCCTGCATTCGGAGGCACTGACCGCGCCCGGCGCGGGCGCGGCCACCTACCTGGAAATGATGCGCGCCAACACCACCGCGATGGTCGAGGGTCTGGCCGCCGCGTAACCCGGGACAGCTGCGATATCTCGCTGCCGCAGCCAGCACAACAGAATGAGGGAATGTTATGCGTATTCGGACCGGCCCGAAACGGGCCGTGGCCCTGTCGGGGCTGCTCACCGCGGTAGTCGCGCTGAGCGGCTGCGGAAACGACACCGAGGACAAGGCGGCGATCGCCGAACCACTGGCCGTGACCTACGACGGCGGTATCCACCTCTTGGACGGCAACACCCTGGTCCTCGGCGGCGGGATCGAACTCGCGGGATTCAACCGGGTCAACCCGGCCGGCGACGATCAGCACATCATCGTGTCGACCTCGGACAGGTTCCGGGTATTGGACGCCGTCGGCGGGCAGTTCACCGATATCGAGTTCCCGGCACCCAAACCGGGGCATGTCGTGCGGCATGCCGGACGTACGGTCCTGTTCTCCGACGGGGCCGGTACGGTGACCTCGTTCGATCCCGCCGATCTCGCCGAAGGCGCCCCGCCGACGTCCGAGTACCGCGCTGCGGCACCGCATCACGGAGTGGCGGTGGAATTGGCGAGCGGCGAACTGGCCGTCACACTCGGCACCGCGGAGGAGCGGGTCGGGCTGGCGATTCTCGACGCCGATCGGAAAGAAGTCACCCGTAGCGAGCAGTGCCCCGGGGTGCACGGTGAGGCCACCGCGGCCGGGGACACGCTGGTCGTGGGCTGCCAGAACGGGGCGCTGGTCTACCGCGACGGCAAACTCACCAAAGTCGCCAGTCCCACCCCGTACGGCCGGATCGGCAATCAGGCCGGCAGTGACGTCTCGCCGGTCGTACTCGGTGACTACAAGAAGGACGAGGAGGCGGAACTGGAACGTCCCGAACAGATCTCGCTGATCGACACCGAATCCGGCACGCTGCGCCTGGTCGATATCGGCACCAGCTACACCTTCCGTTCATTGGCCCGCGGCCCGCAGGGTGAGGCCCTCGTCCTCGGCACCGACGGCGCCCTGCGCGTCATCGACCCGGTGACAGGCAAGATCACGCGGACGATCGATGTCCTCGATCCGTGGCAGGAACCGATCGAATGGCAGCAGCCCCGTCCGGCGCTGTTCGTCCGCGGCGGAATCGCCTATGTCAGCGATACGTCGACCAAGCAGATCCACCGTATCGATCTGGCCTCCGGTGCGGTGACCGCGTCGGTGACCCTGGACGAGACTCCGAACGAGATCAGCGGCGTCACCTCCTGATCGGCACCCGGACATGCTCGCCCGGCACGGCGTGAGGGGCCGGGCGAGCAGTACCTGGAGCAGCACCTGAGCCAGACCTACCGATGACGGCGGTAGCTCCTATCTTTACAACTATTGCAATCTTTTGAGAACCAACAGGTTCGCTGATGAACTCGCGATCATGGTGCATCTTCGCGACCGCGAGCGGTTCTCGTGACGGCCCCGCGGCGGGGTCGGGTCACTCAGCATCGGGTGGCGCAGACCGTGGCGTCCGAACCGCCGGGTGTAGCGTCTCGGGCGGAAAGTCACCGAGTTATCGATTGCGATCTCGTGAGGGTGCCATGCCGCGGGAACTGACCGATCTGCCGTTCGCGAATCTGCTGGAGCCGGCGGGCGAGATAGATATCGAAGGTGAGTACGACTGCCTGCTGTTCGACAACACGGTCCTGTCCGATCCCGACGCTCGCCACACCGTATTCGACCAGTGCGCCTTCCGGTCCGCACATCTGGACGGGGGTTCGGCACGTGGCGCGCGATTCAGCGAGGTCTGGTTGCACGGGGTCCGTATCACCGGAACCGATCTGGCGGACGCGGTCTGGATGGACACCGAGGTGGTCGAGGGCGCATGGTCCGGGGTCGAAGCGAGCGGCGCCGAGTTGCGCCGAGTGGAGTTCCACAACTGCAAACTCGATTCGGTCAACTTCCGGGGCGCGAACCTGACGAAGGTCCGGTTCGTCGACTGCGTGCTCCGGCACGTCGATTTCGGGGGTGCGAAACTGAACGAGGTCGATTTCCCCGGTTCGGAGATATCGGCACTCGTGGTCCGGGATGCGCGGCTGACGAAGGTGGATTTCCGTGGGGCGGCGGCACTCCGGGTCGACGAGGGAGTCGACGCTCTACGCGGCGCGATCGTGACTCCGGGCCAATTGCTCGATCTCGCACCGGCATTCGCGGCATCCGTGGGTCTGCTCGTCCAGCCCGAATAACGCCGTGCCGGGTGGGCCGTCCGGTCTGCGTCTATTCGCTGCTCACTGCGACATTGTGCCCAGTACCGCGGCCGTCGCGTCGGCGACCGCGGCGTCGGCACCGGCGGCCATCGGGTAGCCGGTGGTCGAGCGGCTGAAGATCACGAGCACCAGCGATGTCCCGGTGGGGCTCCACACCACCCCGGCGTCGTTGGCGGTGCCGTACGCGCCGCTACCGGATTTGTCCGCCGCCACCCATCCCACCGGCAGACCCTTGCGCAGCCGTTCGCGCGAGGTCACACTCGACCGCATCCAGCTCGTGAGCATCCGCCGGTACTCGGTACTCAGCCCGTCGCCGAGGACGAGCTTCCGATAGCCGGCGGCGAGCGCGGACGGGGTACTGGTATCCCGTGGGTCGCCGGTCAGCGCCTCGTTGAGTTCCGGTTCCCAACGGTCCAGCCGGGTCTGCGGATCGCCGATCGACCGCGCGAACTCGGTTACTGCTCCCGGGCCCCCGAGCCGGCGCAGCAGCAGATTCGCCGCCGTGTTGTCGTTACGTACCAGCGCCGCCCGGCACAGGTCGTAGTAACTCATGAGTTCGCCGGCGTGGTAGCTGGTGACCGGTGAGCTGATCACGAGGTCCTGCCGAGTGATCAGCACCTTGTCGTTGAGATCCAGTTCCCGGCGTTCGGCGAGCCGAAGGATCGCCGCCACCGCGTACACCTCGAACGTGGCCGACATCGCGAAGCGATCGTCGCCGTTCCACTCGAAGGTCCGCCCACCCCGGGGGTCGACGGCCGCGATCCCGAACAGCACGTTGTACCTGGCCTGCAGAGTCATGAGCGTGTTGCTCAGGTCGGTGGTCTCCTGGGTACTGACCGACGGCGAGTCGGCCGGCGTACCGGTATCGCGGTCTCCGCACGCTGTCGCGGAAAGGGCGACCGCCGTCAAGACGAGTGCCAGTGATCGCCGACTCGACGGGATGCGATGAGCGGATCGGTTCGGTTTCACCCTCGCAGCAGACACCGCCCGATCGACGGCCGCCAATATCCGACACTCCCGTACACCAGTCGAATTTGATATAACACCAGGTTAAATTGGGTTTCATTGGTTGAAATGGTCGGTGAAACCGCAGTTCGGCGGCGGGGTCCGACGGCACTGGTTCAATATCGCTATGGACCTGATCCGCCACCTCGGCTATTTTGTCGCCATCGCCGATGAAGGTCATTTCGGACGGGCCGCCACGGTACTGGATATGACACAACCCCCGCTGTCCCAGGGGTTGCGGCGGTTGGAGAGCCGACTGGGCGTCGAGCTGGTCCATCGCACCCGGCAGGGGGCGGTGCTCACCGCGGCGGGCCGGCAACTGCTGCCCCGGGCCCGGCTCCTGGTCGACGACGCGCAACGTCTGCTCGCCGAGGCGCAGCGGATCGCCCGCACCCGCGGCACAGTGCACTGGGGCGCCACCTCCGCCCTGCCCGATCGGATCGTCACCGCCTGTGTGACCGGGCTGCGCACCGGGAACACCTCCGGCGAAGCGGTGTCCACCGATATGGGTACGACGGTGGACCTGGTGACGGCCGTCCGGTCCGGCCTGTGCGATCTGGCGGTGATCGAGCATCCGGCGCTGGTCGATGGCGTGGAGGCCAGATCCGTCGTGAAACTCCCGCGCTGGATCGTCGTACCGGCCGGCCACCGCAGCGCCGCCACCGAGCGCCCGGCATTCCCGATGCTGGCCGACCTCACCTACGCCGCCTATCCGCGTGCCGCCAACCCCCCCGCCTCCGATACGGTCCGGGACCTACTGCGCGAACGCGGTCTCGACGTTCAGGCGGTCACCGTGCACGACGACCGCGCCGTACTCGCGGCGGTCGCCGCCGGGACCAGCTTCGGGCTCACCACCACCGCGCCGTCCGATATTCCGGGTGTCGCCTGGTTACGGATGGCCCCGCAGGCGGTGGCGCTGCGGTGCCGGGTGATCCACCGGGCCGGCGCCGAGGAGCAGGCCGACGCGCTGGACCGCGTTCTCTACCGGGAACGCCTCCGGTGACCACGGCCGATCGCATCAGGGCAGTTTTCGCCGACGCGGGTTGTACCGGACGATTGCACGCCCGCCGGTGCGATGGGAGCGGCGCGGAGGTCTCGGCCGGCGGAACCGAACGAGTGGTCACCGCCTCGGTGTACAAACTGCCGCTGCTCCTCGCCTACTGCCGCGCCGTGGATGCCGGGCGCCTCGACCCGCTGTCCCGGCTCACCCTCACTCCGTCGGAATGTACGCCGGGCCCCACCGGAGTATCGGCTCTGCACGACCCGATCACCATGAGCCGGCGTGATCTGGCGACCTCCATGATGACGGTCTCCGATAACGCGGCGGCGGATCTGCTGCTCGGCGAAGTCGGGCTGACCGCCGTGCACGAACTGCTGGAATCGCTGGACCTGGACCGCACACGCCTGGTCGGCGGCACTGCCGATATCCAGCGCAGTCTGGTGCGGGACACCGACACCCACGACACGGCGGCAGCGTTCGCCGCACTCGCCGACAACGACGAAGCCTGGACCGTTTCCGCCTACGACCCCGCGTACACGAGCGCGACGACCCCGGAGGAGATGACCCGGCTGTTGTCCGCGCTGTGGCGCGGACAGGTGCTGTCCCGGGAGCAGACGGATTTCGCCTGTTCGGTGATGCGCCGCCAGGTCTGGCCGCATCGGATCGCCGCCGGATTCCCTCATCGCGGTGTCGCCGTGGCCGGTAAGACAGGAACCATCGGCATCATCCGCAACGAGGTCGCCGTGGTGGAGTTCCCGGGTGAACATCCGGTCGCGGTAGCCGTTTTCACCCGCGCCGCCCGCGCCGATCCTGCCCTGCCCGCGGTGGATGCGGCGATCGCCGAGGCGGCGCGCATAGCGGTCACCGAACTGCGCCGGGCCCTGCCCGCCGCATGACCGGGGGCCCGGCCGCCTGTCGAGTCACGTCCGCGCGGCCGCCACCGGAAACCGGACCGCCGGATCACCGTCGCGCCGGATCACGCCTTGGTGATCAGTAGATCCACTCGGTAGTCGCCCACCGGAATCGTCCCGCTCGGCGGCCGCGCAGGACGGAGTGCCACCAGCTCGATCCGGTAGTCGTTCACGTTCGCACCGGTGCCGAATCGCCGGCTGGTATGCAGTTCCGGACGGGACCGCTGTCCGCCGACGCTCACCTCGATCACCACCGTCGCATCCCCTTCCCATACGCACGCGGTGGCGGCCGGACATCGGCTGTCGGCCGGTATCCCGGCGAACGAGGCGATCATCCGGTCGTCGTCGAGACTCGCCACGACACCGGCGGACAGCGTGAACGGTGTTCCGAGTTCCGCGGTCACCGGGGAGGTCGGAGGTTCGGCCGAGGCACCGCAGCTCATGGATGCCAGCAGTAGTCCCGCCAGGATCGGACACGACAGGAATTTCCAGGGCGACATGTGCCGATCCTGGCAGAGAAGTTCGTCCCGTAGGTGGCGGTCGCGGTCAGTCGAGCTGATCGGCTTTGCCGCGCAGGTATCGCTGTTCGACGCGGTTGCCGGTCAGGTCGGCGGCTCGGCGGAAGAGTTCGGCCGCGGTGGTCCGGTCGCCGAGTTGCTCCAGGAGGTGGGCGCGGACGGCGTGTTCGCGTTGCCGGGTGAGCGGGTTGCGGTCGAGGTGATGGTGTCGGTTGAGGTCGTCGAGCAGGGCCAGACCCCGGGTGGGGCCGTGAGCGTGGGCGACAGCCACCACCCGGGCGAGTTGTACGGGCGGGGTGGGAGTGAGGCGTTCGAGCCAGAGATAGAGCATCGCGATCTGGGGCCAGTCGGTGCGGCCCGGCTCGGCGGCGGCGTGTACCGCGGCGATCGCTGCCTGCAGTCGGTAGGGGCCGGCCGGGGCGCGGTTCCAGACACTGTCGATGAGCGCTGTTCCCTCCTCGATCATTTCGCGGTTCCACCGGCCGGGGTCCTGATCGGCGAGGGGTATGAGTTCGCCTGCGTCCGTGCGCGCTGTGCGGCGGGATTCGGTGAGCAGCATGAGCGCGAGCAGACCGGTCGCTTCCGCGTCGTCGGGGAGGGCGGTGTGCAGCAATCTGGTCAGCCGGATGGCTTCGTCGGTGAGGTCGACCCGGGTGAGTCCGGGACCGGCGGTGGTGGTGTAACCCTCGTTGAAAATGAGGTAGAGCACGCGTAGGACCGCGGTTATCCGGCTGTCGCGGTCGGTGCCGGTGGGCAGGGTGAAGCGGGCACCGACCTTGGCGAGTTGTTGTTTGGCGCGGCTGATCCGGGTGCCCATGGTGGTTTCGGTGGTGCCGTAGGCATGGGCGATCTCGGCGGTGGTCAGACCGCCGACCGCGCGTAGCGTGAGTGCCACCTGGGAGATGTGGCCGAGGGCGGAGTGGCAGCACAACATCAGCAGGGCGAGGCTGTCGTCGGTGTCTGTGGCGTGCGCCGCTCGGCCGGGTTCGGTCATGGCCGATTCGGCGGTGCCGGCTTCCAGTTCGCGTCTGCGGCGAGCCTGCTCGGAGCGCAGCAGATCGATCATCCGCCGGTATCCGATCCGGATCAGCAGGCTGCGCGGGTTGTCCGGGATCCCTTCGACCGGCCACGTGCGTGCGGCGGTGAGCAAGGCTTCCTGTACGGCGTCCTCGGCGATATCGAAACGTCCGAAGCGGCGGACCAGCGCACCGAGGACCTGCGGCGCTTCGGTGCGCAGCAGGTCCTCGATCTCGCGGGTCATGCGGTGAAGTCTTCACCCATGATCGGGCGGATCTCGATCGGTTCGCCGAGCGCTTCGACTATGCGGGTGGCGATCTCCACGGCCCGTTCATGGCCGGCGACGTCGATCACGGCGAAGCTGGCCAGGACTTCTTTCAGTTCGGCGAACGGCCCATCGGTGGCCACCACACCGTCAGCGTTTTTGCGGACGGTGGAGCTGACGGCCGGGTGACCGAGCCCCTCGCTGGAAACGAGCTCGCCGGCGGCGGTCAGTTCTTGTTCCAGCTGCTGGTAGGTAGCGAACGCCGCCAGCGCCTCCGCCGAGGGGGTCTCGGCGGTCGCGGCATCCCATGCGGTGGCCGGGGTGTAGCCGAGCAGCAGGTATTTCACGATGTCCTCCGATGTGGTGGGTTCTTGTCGCCACGGTAACCGGTGTGCGGGCGTCGTCGGCTCAGGCGGGACGCTGGGAGACCGCGAGCACTGTGATCCAGGTGAAGGCGATGAGGCCGTTGATCGCGATCTGAATGCTCATATGTTCGGGCGACACGGGCACCAGCAGAACGAGTCCGGCAACCGCGCTGGCGACAGCGGGAACAACCGCGCGGCGGCGGGCGCATCGCACGCACAGCACAAGTGCCGCGATCGCGAGCGCCGTGAAAGCCACCGCTGCGACGGCCGTGTGCGTGATGCTGTGCCAGGACATCTGCGCGACCGGCTCGTCGGGGGTGCCGGCCGGGAAACCGTTCTCCGGATCCATGGTGAATATGCCTGCCGCGACGAACCCGATTCCGAAGATTCCGACCAGGATCGGCAGCGCCCGCCGTCCGGTCCCCTCCCTGAGCGTGCGGCCGAGGCCTGCGGCGAGGGCCAGCGCACCCACCCCCGCGGTGATGAAAGTGAGGATCTGGATCCAGCCGAGGTCACCGGTGGCGAGCTGGCTGATCGGGTGCCGGGTGATGTCGAAGCCGTCGCGGGTGAGCATCTGGGTGATCGCCGAAGCGAAGAACAGCGGCCCGGCGGCGGCACCCGCGAGCAGTAAGCCCTCGGTTACCCGGCTCGGAGCACGGACGGTGGTCGGGGTGGTAGCTGCGAAGGTCATCGGGGCTTCCTTCCTCGGTGATGGGTTCTCGCTGCTACCTCGAAGCCGGCGGACACATCTCGACACTCAGAGAAGTGAGTCAGGTCACAGTCGATCGGTGTCGAAGCCCGGATGACGGCTCCGAGGTATCAGCGACAACTCACAACAGGAGGATCAAGATGACCGAGACTCAACAGCAGCCCACCCCCGAACTGAAAGCTCTGGACCGCCTGGTCGGCACCTGGAAGGTCAGCGGCGGTGCGGAAGGAACCGTGCGCTACGAATGGATGACCGGCGGGTTCTTCCTGCTCCAACACATCGACCTCACCCAGTTCGGCGAACCCGTCACCGGTATGGAGGTAATCGGCAACCTGCGCCCGTTCGGCGAACCGACCGGCCCCGATGTGGCATCGCGGTACTACGACTCGGTGGGCAACACCTTCGACTATGTCTACGAACTGACCGGCGACACGCTCACCATCTGGGCCGGCGCGAAGGGCAGCCCCGCCTACTACCAGGGCACCTTCGATGCCGACGGCAATACCGTCACCGGCGAATGGGTCTACCCCGGCGGCGGTGGATACGCCTCGGCAATGACCCGTATCTGATCCAGCGGCGACCCGTATCCGATCCAGCGGCCCGAGCCGGTCTCGTCCGGTTCGGGCCGGGACCGGCCGTCGTGGGTCGCCGGCAGAAGAGTCAGCGACCGACGGACACCGACCCGGGTCCACTCGTGACCTCCGGGGTCTGCGAACGGACCTCCGGGCTCTGCGGCCACGGGCCCGCGAAAGTCAGACCGAAGCGGCCACCGAGGCGATTGAGCGCTTCGGGGACGCCGAAGACCGCTTCACCGCTGAAGTCCGGATCCATCGGATCCACCAGACAGAACACACCGACCGAGTCCACCGCCATCCCCGGCACATAGGTGGCGAAGGTGAGCGCGGCCTCCAAGCTCTCCTCCTCGTCGCCCGGATACACCGGCCACGCTTCGGTCACACCGTTCCATTCGAACTGGAGTTCCCAGTGGTCATCAGCGCCTTCGACCAGCCGCACATCCCGGATCGTCACCGCGCCGCGGGCGCAGCCTGCCACGGATTCCAGTTCATCGCGGTACCAGTCGAGCCGCCGCTCGTCGTCGGCGTCGCCGATTCCGCGAAAGGTCTTGTAGTCGAATGTGTATCGGATGCCGAGTTCGGTGAGCAGGCCACGCAACGCACTTCGATCGGTATGGCCGAAATAGCTCAGCGGTTCGTCGAGTTCGCCGTGTTCGAACACCGCTCCCGGCGTCGACGCGTCGACCAGGCCCAGCTCTATCATCAGGTCCACCACCTCGCGGGTGGTGTGTGCGGAACCCACGCATCCTCCTTCCGGCGGCGGCCCCGACGGCCGGCGCGCCGGGCCGAGTATCCGTGTCGAACGGATGCGCTTCCAGTCGGCACCGTACCCATCGTCGGGGACAGACCCGGCCGTCGGGGGACCGATATCGGCCTTCGGCACGACGGTGCGCCGACAGCGTGCGGCGCACCGGCACCACAGCCCAGCTCAGCCGACCGGCGCGGGTCCGGTATCTGTGTCGACCTGTCCACCACCACTCGCAAGGAGTACGCCGACCGGTACGCCGCCAGGCACGCGAGTTGACCCCGGCCGCGGCAGCTGTCCCTCAGCAGCCCGACTGCTGCCGCCGGTACACCGCCGCCCGGATTCCTCGGAGTCCGGGCGGCGGTCGGCATCTCGGGTAGGAACAGAGCGGCACAGTCAGCTGCTGCGGCACCGGGCCGGCCGGCCCGAATATTCGATATTGCCGAGGATTTCGGAGGGCTAGGGTACGGAGCGTGAGCCGGAAAGACTACGAGCGACGGGTTGCCGCGAGCCGTGCGGAGGTTCAGCGGCTCCCACCGATGGCGTTGCGGGAGCACAGCCGATCGGTGCCGCCCACTGCGACGGCGGTGCCGGTGTCGGTGGATATCGGACCGACGGGCGAACTGCTCGTGTTGTGGTCCACGCCGGCAGGCAGCGAGGCGATGGGCGCGCGGACCGTCGGCGCGGGCGGCGCGACCTTCCCCGACTCGCGGACAGCCGGCACCGCACCGATTCACCTGACCACGCAGACAGCGCATTCGGCGACCGTGGCCACGCTGACCGATCCGGGAATCGCTCATCCGATGGTGCAGCCGCTGCCCGATGGTGGTTCGCTGCTGGTCGGCGCTCGGTGCCGGTGGCGCACAGACGCCGGTGCCGAGCACAACGCAGTCGTATACGACTCCGACGGCGCGGTGGTGCGCACCGGGACACTCGGCGACGGCATCAACCACGTTGCGACGACCCCCGGCGGCCGGATATGGGTCGGTTACTTCGACGAGGGCGTCTACGGCAACTACGGCTGGGGCAGCGAGGGCGCACCCGGCCCGATCGGCGCGCCGGGACTCGTCGCGTTCGACACCGATCTCCGCCCCGAGTGGCGCTATCCGCTGCTGGACCAACCGATCAGCGACTGCTACGCACTCAACGTCACCGGCGAGACGGTCTGGACCTGCTACTACACCGGCTTCCCGATCGTGCGCGTCGACGACGGCAGGATCGACTCATGGGACAACACGACCCCCGGTGCGACAAACCTTCTCGTCGCAACCGACCACACGGCGGCCCTGGTCGGCGGATATGCAGGTTCGCAGTGGCGGATCAGCGCCGGACAGCTCGGCCCGTCCGAATTCGAGGTCACCGCCCAGTACCGCCTGACGATGCCCGACGGCTCCGAACCACCCGATGAAACGCACCTCGTCGGCCGCGGTCCGGACCTGCATGCCGTCGTCGGCGATACGTGGTACCGGCTCGACCTCGACGCACTCGCCTGAACGCCCGTCGATACCCGGCCGACCGGGCTGATCACGTCAGAGACCAGCCCACCGCGGCTTCGGGTCCACCTCGACCGCACCTCGATGAGGTTCGTGCCGTGCGGCGGGGACCGGCAGACGTATTCCGCTCGCCCCCGGCCCTCGGACGGCCGCCCCGTCGTGGATGTGCAGGATCACGTCTGCCGCGGCGGCGCTCGCCCCGTCCAGTGGGAAGAAACCCTGTGCAGGCGTGTGGTCGTCGCGGATTCGGGCAGGCGGAATATCGGCGGGCGCCACCAGCTGCTGTGCAACCACCCGGGTCTGCAGAAACCCTTCGTAGGTGTCCGGCGCCGGTTCACCCAGACCGATGGTCTCGTCGCGACCCAGAGTTCCGATGACCACTGTGTACCGCGCGCCCATCAGCGACGCGACGATGGCACCCGCGCTCGACCAATCGATCTGCATATCGCCCATGCGCATACTGCTCGGATTCCGCTGGAGATGGGCGTTCTGGGCGAAGACCATGGTCGGCCCACGCTCGGCCTCCGCGCGCCGGATATCGAGCAGGTTCCGCGCCATGAGCGCGTCCCGGGTGGCACACAGGCGGGTCCACCGGGCAGTCTGCTCGAGGTCTTGCGCCGCCTGCTTGTGGTATCGCAGCAGTCCGAGACCGGCGGTGAGATACGTCTCGGCGCGGAACCATTCGGCACGTGAGGTTTCCGCGATCAGTTCGGGAGCGCGGGTGTAGAGCTCGATCAGCATGTCGTCGGCGAGGACACGAAGGGCGCCGGCCTCGGTGGTCGCCCCGGGCGATTCGACCGGATCCATTACCGCCTCTGTGCGGGCCCATCGCTCGTCCGCCCCGAGCAGCCCCGCGAGATCGAGATCGAGTCGCAGATAGTCGCGGGTGTATTCGAGATACCGGCGTGGACTGGGTGCGCTCATCGTCTCCGTCGGAGCGTCGAAGCCGTGGCAGGCCAGGCGGTCGTCCGGGCGACGCTGCTCGTTGTATTCCCGCATCCAGGAGACCAGATGCCGGTTGGCTTCGAAGCCGCCGAAGCCGTGCGAGAAGCCCCGCGCCATGACCTCGTCGAGCGCGCCCACTCCGTGCCGGACGTAATCGTCGACGAGGAGGGCGGCCACCCGATCGGTCTCCAGGGCGATGGACCGATAGCCGTGACCGGCCAGCTCCGCGAACAGGTCATTGCGGGTCCAGGCGAATGCGGGTTCGAGATGGGTCGGTTCACCGAATGCCAGCAGGTCGACAGGGGTGGTGAGGAAGGTCCCGATATCTTCGTTCATTTCTTCGATCGTATCTTTGAAAGCTCGGTTGAAACTTTTCGCATGTTTTCCTGCGATCCATCGACTAGAGTCTCAATTCGGTGAGCACCCTGAGACCCGCGGACCTCGCGCGCGAGCACGCGCTGTCGGCCCAGGCCGTCCGCAACTACGAGCGGGACGGGTTCATCCCACCCGCCGATCGCACCGCCACCGGCTACCGGATCTACACCGAGATACACGCGGCGGCACTGCGCGCCTTCCGCGCCCTCGTCGCCGCGTACGGGCACGCACTCGCCGGACAGATCATGAACGAGATCCACGACGGTGATATCGACTCCGCGCTGAAACTCGTCGACCGCGGTCACGAACAGTTGCTCCGCGACCGCGAAACTCTCGACACGGTCCGGCGGGCGATCGGCCACCTCACCACCGAGGACGACACCTGTACCGATCGTTACCCCGCATCCGCCACCCGCACCGTCGGCGAACTGGCGAGTCACCTGCACCTCACCCCGGCCACCTTGCGCACCTGGGAAACCACAGGCATCCTCGCTCCTGCCCGGGATCCGGCGACCGGTTATCGCGTCTACACCCCGGCCGATATCCGCGATGCGGAACTCGCGCATCTACTCCGGCGGGGTGGTTACGGGCTGCACCGGATCGCCGCGGTGGTGGACCGGATCCGCACAGCCGGTGGTACGGAGACCCTGGCAGGCGCACTGGCCGAATGGCAGGGCAGGATCACCGCACGCGGGATCGCGATGCTGGAGGCCGCAGGACGGCTCGGGGATTACCTGGGCCGACTCCGGGACGAGGACGCCGGGCAGTAGGCAGGGCCGGTGACCGCCGGCCAGGCCGGAGACAGTCCAGCCGTGACCTTCCGGCTCCGATGATCTACAGAGCCGAACTCAGACTTTCGAGAATTCCAGCGAATTCTGCGGGCTCGATCTCGACCTCGAAGACCCTTCCCGCATGCTCGGGATGATCGAGCACATGCGCCTCACGCCAGAACTGCAACGTGATCACCAAGTGGTCCCTGTCGCGGAAGCCGTAGGTCACGAGGTTATCGGTCGTGGGTCCCCAGTGCAGTAGCCAGAACTGCTCGCGCAGCTCGCAAATCGGGTCGTCGTCGGTCGCGGTGTCGAACCGTCGATGAGTGGCCACCGGGGACAGCCCGGCGAAGGGCAGCGGTGGAAAAGCCCCGGAACGGATCGAGAGAGCAGTTTCCTCCACAGAGTGGCGGAACTGCTCGACGAAGACCATATTGTCGTCGCAGGTCAGCCACTGATCGGCCGCCCACAGGTCCACTCGACGCAGCCCCGAGGCCCAGTCGCCGATTTCCACAGCGAACCTGTCTTTTTCACCCAGAAGTACGGCCACCTGGCTACGATGCCAGGTTCGTCGAGTCGCGCACAACCGAGTTCGTCTCCGCATTGTGAACCGCAGAGACGGCGATCCCGGCGCGCCGCCTACGCTACGGCGCCGCGACCGGGGTCAGACAACTGGCCGGCGGATCGACCAGGAGGCAGAGGGCCGGGGGCCGGGTGGGACGGTAACCCGCGGGAACACCGCCCGCGGCGACGATCTGGGAATAAGCGCCGACGGCGTCGGTGGGCCAGCGGGTGAGAGTGGGATCGGAGCGTACGTCCACCGAATAGAGTCCGAATCGGGGACTGTAACTTCCCCATTCGTAATTGTCGGTGAGGCTCCAATAGTTGTAACCGATGACATCGATGCCGTCGGCTCGCGCGCGTTGGATCCAGTAGACGGTATCGCGGAGGTGGTCGCTGCGGGTGTATCCGTCTGCGCGGGGCAGGCCGTTGTCGGTGGCCATGCCGTTTTCCACCACGTAGAGCGGTTTACCCGGGAACCGTTGCGCATAGTATTTCAGCGCGTAATAGATCCCCTCCGTACGCAACGGCAATTCCCAGATCGGTTGTCCGGGCAGGGACAGCATCGACGATCCGGCGGCCTTCGAAACGGTATCGAGCAGTGACCGTACCGGGTCGTAGGCGAAGTAGTAGTCGACTCCGACGTAGTCCAACCGACCGGCGATACGGTCGACGAGGGCGCCGTTGATCTGAACATCCGCGCCGGCGACATAGCCGATATTGCTGGTCACCTGAGCGGTTGGCCGAACCCGGTGGATATGGTCGTAGATGGCGTTGTGCGCCTGCGCGAGACGGTCCAGCATCACGGGTGCGTCGGCGGCACCTCGGGAGGTCTCGTGCGCGATATAGGCGACCGGCTCGTTCACGGTGACCCACAAGGGATCCAGAGACGCGTAGCGATCGACGACCTTTCGCATATTCGCCAGCCAGTCATCGACCATGCCGGGCGCGCGCCAACCGCCGCGATCGACAGCCCAGCCCGGGTACACCCAGTGGTCCAGGGTGACCATCGGTCGCATCCCGGCCCGCACGATTTCGGCGAGGACCGCATCGTAGAAGGCGAACGCGGCGGGATCCCAGACGCCGGGCGCCGGTTGCAGCCGGGCCCATTCGATTCCGATCCGGAAAACCTTCACACCCAGCCCGGCGGCGAGCCGGATATCGGATGAGTAGCGACCGACGAAGTCGGCCGAATCCTGAAGCCGGTCGTATCCGGGGTTCGTGGCGACGTATCGGCTCCAGTTGCTGTCGGGCGTACGGCCTTCGGTTTGGAAGCCCGACGTCGAGACCCCCCACAAGAACGCGGGATCCAGCGCCGGTGGGCCTGCGGCCGGCCGCGTTCCCGGAACTGCGGCGGATGTCGCGCACAGAAACAGTGTCGTAACGACGGAACCGAGTGCGACCAGGAGGCGCCGATGATGTCGAAACCGCATCAGTTCAGCGTAATCGGTACGTGTCCGCCAGGAGCACAGAATGCCGAGATGATCGTTGCGACTCAGCGGATTCGGCGGTCAGAATCCACGCAGCCGATCGGGCACGACCCGGATGGGCACCGAGTACTCGGCGCGGAACCGATCTCCGGTCATGGACAGACCGTTCAATCCCTCCGCGTACTTCTCGAGATACGCCGCGGCCTCGTCGGGATCGACGGTGGCCTCGAGCCGGGCGCCGCCCCCGAATACCACCACTTCTCCCCCGCTCTCGGTGCTGTCGAAGTGCAGCGCCACCCGCGGATTGCGCGCGATATTGCGGAGCTTGGGCCGGTCCGGCCGACTGAAGATCAAGAAACTGTTCCCGTCCCAGCGGAACCACACCGGGTTGGGCTCCGGGGTGCCGGTGGGGCCGACGGTTGTCAGCCAGACGATCTGTTCGCGTTCCAGCCCCTCTGCGATACGGGCACCGAATTCCGTTGTGGGGTCGAATAATTCATTCGCACTGGATGTGGTCATGAGCGGCCTCCGGGAGCTGCGGGCAGGATGCGCCCGGAACAACACCGGGGCCACGGAGACGATTCCCGGCCCAGAGCTCGGTTACCCGGCGATCCGGTAAGTATCCGGTAACTATTTTTAGAGGTCACTTTTCCATTAAAAAAGGGCCGCGCGCCGGCAGGCCGTGCGAAACTTCAGCGATTCGTCCGCCGCGCCGAAAGAAGCCTCGATGAGAACCCTGTCCATCCTGGGCACCGCCGCCCTCGCTGTCGCCTCGTTCGGCCTGGTCACGGGCGTGGCGCCGGCCGGGGCCACGCCCACCGGGTGCCACGCCTCCTACGACCCCTGCGTCCCCATCACCAGCGATGTGGACTGCGAAGGCGGCAGCGGAAACGGACCCGCCTACACCGGCCGGGTCCGGGTGATCGGCCCCGACGAGTACGACCTGGATCGCGACGGCAACGGACTCGGCTGCGAGAGCAGCTGATCGTATCGGTTGGAACCAGCTACCCGGCGATTCGAGTTCGGTCCGAGCAACAGCCGAACACACCGATCCCCACCTGGACAGGCGTCGGAGACGGAACGACAGATCCCTTACGAGCATCGCCGAAGCTCTCGGAACACCCACGGCGGACAGCTCTCACACGGCCGCACCCACGGAATGGGTCTGATGCACGAGGCGATCGTCCAGTTGCGCGGGACCGCCGGTGCACGCCAAGTGTCCGACGCAAAGGTGGCGGTGGTGTCCAGCGGTGGGCTCACACCGGGCGGCGCCGTGCTGCTGCGGAGCGAATCCTGATGGCCCGGACCGACCGGGGTGCGCGGTGATTCTGATCGAAGAGGAATGCGTCATCGCCCGCAGAACCGGAGAGTTCTCCGGGCCCGATCTGCAATTCGACGGCGGCGCGGCGGCGCGGCAGGGAAGGTAATCGAATGGACATCACCGATATCGCGCTACTGCTGCTCCGGTTGGTCGTCGGCGCCACCATGATCGCCCACGGGGTCAACCACTGGATCGGCGGTGGCAAGATCGCCGGCACCGCGGGCTGGTTCAGCGGCCTGGGATTGCGCCACGGCGTATTGCAGGCATGGTTCAGCGTGATCACCGAGATCGGCGCGGGGGCGCTGCTGATCCTCGGACTGCTCACCCCGCTGGCGGCCGCGGCGGTCATCTCGGTGATGCTGGTCGCCGCGTTGCTGGCACACCGTAAGAACGGCTTCCTCGTATTCAAGGACGGCTACGAGTACGTCCTGGTTCTCGCGGTCGTATCGCTGGTCATCGGCATCCTCGGCCCCGGCTGGCTGTCCGTGGACCACGCCGCCGGGATCGCGATCACCGGCTGGGCCGGCGGCGCGATCTCGCTCGGGCTCGGTGTGCTGGCCACCGCGGTTCTGCTGACGGTTTTCTGGCGACCCGCAGCCCCGAAGTCGGAGTCGGCGGACGCCGATTCCTGAGCTGTGCGTAGAGAGGAACACTGATGCGCGTCGGATTCATCGGATCGGGTAGTCAGGGCGGGCCTATGGCCCGCCGCATCGTCGAGGCCGGACATCCGACCACTCTGTGGGCACGCCGGGCCGCCACCACCGAGCCCTACGCGGACACCGCGGCGAAGGTCGCCGCCAGTCCGGCCGACCTGGCCGCCGAGAGCGATCTGGTGTGCCAGCCCCGATACCGCCACCGCGATCGCCGCCGCCCCGGCCGCCGCCGGGCGCCACGTGGTCGATGCGCCGGTGAGCGGGGGCCCGCACGATATCGCCGACGGTGAGCTCACCGTCTTCCTCGGCGGTTCCACCGCGGCGACCGCGCTGGCGCGGCCCGTCCTGACCACCTGTGCCGACCCCGTCCTGGCCGTCGGTGAACTGGGCAACGGCCAGCGGGTGAAACTCGCTAACAATTCCCTGTTCGCCGCCCAGATCGGCCTGGTCACCGAGGCCGTACGACTGGCCGGGCCGACCGATCGGGTAGCGATCTCGGGCTCCTCGAACCGGCCATCCGCGCCGCGGTCGATACCACGTGAATTCGGATCGCGGTGCACGCGAACAACAGCTATCGCGTTGCCGCCAGCAGCCTTTCCACCGTGTGAACCACTTCCGTCGCCACCCGTTCGAACACGGCGTCAGCGTCGAAACCGGTTTCGGCACGGGCCCGGTGCAGTAGCGGCAGTTCGAGTGCTGAATGGACCTTCAGCCACTGTTCCGGCACCGGATACTGTTCGGCGACCGGCTCACCGATATCGGCCCGGTAGTCGATGAAGAGGACGAATCCGTAGATCCGTACCGTCAGATCGCTGTGCACGAACAACGCGTCGGGCAGGTCGAGCCCGACCTCGGTGAGGAAGGTCAGGAATTCTTCCGGTGCGGTGAGCCGGCGTTCGGGTACGCGAGCGTCGCTCACCCGTTCGTCCAGTGACACCAGCAGGGCCCGAGGGTGGCGGCGGGCCACTGCGCGGTGCAGGTGGCAGTACCCGCGCAGGCTCTGCTGCCAGCGCTCGGGGTCGAGCTCGGGAGCCGGCCAGCCGGCCAGCCAGAGTTCGACGGCCCGGTCCACGACTTCTCGGCGATCCTGCACATGCCGGTAGAGGGCCCGCACCGTCACATCCAGTTCGGTGGCGAGATCCTGCATCGATACCGCTGCGAACCCACGGCGGCCCGCGAGTTCCAGCATCGTCCCGGCGATCGTCTCGGCGGTCAGCGTCGCGCGGCCGCCCCGGGTGGGTGGGCTGCGCCGCCGACGGCCCGGCGGAAGCGGTTGAGACACGGTTCGGAACTGTACCGCCCAATCTTGACGTTCACTACCCATTGACATCAGCGCGGTGGGCTCTCAGGATTGGGCTGCCACGGCGAACACCGGCGGCGTGATCACTGCCGAGGAGAGGTACCACCATGGACTCCGACACCCTTCAGAATTCCGAAATCGACCGCCTCGTCGCGGACCTGCAACAACGCAGTACGGAGCAGATCTCCGCGATCGGAACCTATTTCGCCGACCGTGCGGCGCGCGGACAAGCCGCCGACCCGAACGATCTCGATGCCGATGCCGATGCCTTCCTGGCCGACAAACTCATCGCCCTCGAACACGACAAAGCCCTGCTGTGCCACCGGCTGTGTCTCGCCATGCGAGCACGTCGGGTGGTCGAGGTCGGCACGTCCTATGGCGTATCGACCCTGTACCTGGCCCAGGCGGTACGCCTGGTGACCGAGAGCGACGGCGGTTCGGGCCGAGTGATCGGCACCGAGATCGAACCGGCCAAGGCCGCGGCGGCTCGCGAACACTTCCGCCGCGCGGGCCTCCAGGATGTGATCGACCTGCGCGAAGGCGATATCCGCACAACGTTGGCCGATCTGGAAGCCCCGCTCGATATCGCGCTGATCGATATCTGGCCGGTACTGGCACGGTCCGCGTTGGAGATGATCGCACCGAAACTGCGCCGCGGGGGCGTCGTGCTGATCGACAACACGGCCGGGCATCGGGACAACTACCGCGACATGTTCGCTTACATCGAGGATCCCGGCAACGGCCTGCTCACCCAGACCCTGCCCTTCGCGTCCGGATTGGAGATGGTGGTCAAACGGTGAGATCCCCGGAGGCCGGGGATCGGCGGCAAACCGATGCGGGTAAAGAATTGTCGTCTGCCGATACTCCGATCCTTTTGGCAGCCTCATCTGACCGCACCGAACCTCGGGGAACCGGCCGGGCCGAACCCTGTGCACGGTCGATGGATCATGATCGGGCGGATATCCGACCGGTGAGTCGGCAGCACAGCGAAAACCCCGTGCTCGTGTGTCCGAATACGTCCTAGGATCCGATCTTGTGCTCACCCATCCTTCCTTTATCGGTGACGAGGCGATCGCGCATGCGGTCGGTGCTCACTGGTTGCCCGAGGTTGCCGACATCAGCTATCTGCCCTGGGGTTTCGGCGCGCACCACTGGCGGGTGACCGCCGGGGGGACCACTGTGTTCGTGACGTTGGACCAGTTGGAACCCCGGCACTCCGCGATCTCACTGGAGGCTGCCTACGCCGGGGCCGCCGCACTGGCCGCCTCCGGTTCGGCCGCGGTGTGCGCACCGTTGCCCGCCCGGTCGGGTCGGTTCACCGTCGACATCGGGGTCGGTGCGCTCAGCGTGACGCCGTGGCTGGAGGGCCGGAGCCCGAGCGCGGCGGAGGCCCGCGAGCCCCGGCATATCCGCGAGATCGTTCTCGCGCTGACAGCGCTGCATCGTGCCGATCCACCTGACGGCCTGCGGTCGTGGACCCCCCGCGTCGGCCCCGAGTTCGCCGATGAGATGCGAATTCACACCGCCGAGCCCTGGACGAGCGGCCCGCTGGCGGAACAGGCACGGCTCGCGCTCGCCGCCCACGGCGATGCGATCGAACGCTGGACCGGCCGCTACCTGGAACTGGCGGACGTAGCGTTTTCCGGACAGGACTCATGGGTGCCGACGCACGGCGAGCCGCACAACGACAATCAGGTCATGACCGCCGAGGGGTTGAGGCTGGTCGATTGGGAGTCGCTGGCTCTCGCGCCACCCGAACGGGACTATGCGGATCTGCTCCCCGCAGCAACAGGCCTGTTACTCCCCGACCCCGCGATGGTAGAGCTGTTCGCGCTGGACTGGCGGCTCTCCGAGATCGCCGAGTACGCACGCTGGTTCGCCGCTCCGCATATCGGCAGCGAGGACGACCACACTGCGCTGGAAGGGTTGTTCGAGGAATTGGCAGGGGACGCGCAAGGCCATCCCGGTGAGACTGTCGCGGGCCCACCTGAGACCGGCCCGACATCGGCCTGATCACCCTGTTCGCCGACGTCGGCGATACGGAGATCGACGCGGGTCGCTCTCTCCTGAAACGGATTGTCGCCGGCTACTCGCTCTTCGGCCACGCGGGTGAACGGCCGAGCAACCGGAGTATCCGATCCAGCGGTGCATCCGGATCACGGCCCGGTAGCGCGTGCGCGAACGCAGCTCCCGACTGCTCGCGTTCCGGGCCGTCGGGAACCGCTTCGGCGATACGCAGCACCGGTTCGGCAGCCTCGGGGTCCAGTTCGTAGCCGACGCCGAGCGCTCGCGCGAGATCCCAGCCGTGGACGATGTAGTCGACGAGGTGGAATCCGAGGGCCTGATGCCCGGGCACGGTGACATCCGGACCGAACTCCGGGAGGGCGAAGGTGCGTTCCGGTACACCCGGCTCGGCGAAGGCCCGCAGCACCTCCGCCGCGGAGTCTGCGTATTCGGCCGGGGTGTGCGGCCCGGGTGGCCGCTCCCGCCAGTGTTCGAGATCAGCACCCTCACCACGGGCACCGGCGGCGAATCCGCGGTGCTGGGCCGCCATATGCGCCAGCAGACGACCCACCGGCCATCCCGCGCACGGAGTGGGGAGCGCGAGTTCTCCGGAAGTCACGAGTTCGGCAGTGGTCACCGAGGTGAGCACCGCCCGGCGGTCGAGTTCTACGAGATCTGTAGTCATACCAAAACCGTACGCAATCGCATACCATGGGTCAATGCTTATTATTCTCCAGTAGGTAGGTTCTATCTCATGGGAACCACGGATCGTCCGGATCTGGCGGCGATGCTCGCGCCGCTGACCCGCACCCTCATCGCCATGGAACGCCCGATCCTCGAAGCCCACGGCGTGACCATGTGGGGCTACTCGGTCCTGATCGCGTTGAGCCGGGGTACCGCCCGCGGGCAGGGCGTACTCGCCCAGGAGATCGGGGCGGACAAGACCCGCATCATCGCGGTACTCGACGACCTCCAGGACCGAGGTCTCATCGAGCGCACACCCGACCCCGCCGACCGTCGGGCGCGCCTGCTGGGACTGACGCCGGAGGGCCACCGGATCGCGGCCGCCGTCCAGGCCGAGATCCAGGCACGCGAGACCGAAGAGGTCCTGGCACAGCTCCCCGCCGCCGATCGCCGCGGTTTCCTCAATGCCCTGCGCATCCTGACCGCGCACCCCCGCGACCTCGCACCGGGTGACCCCGGAACCGACTGACCGGGCCGTCGATCCCCGGAGGTGGCAGCGGGGATGTCGAGCCGGCCGCACTGCCAGCTCACGGATTCCGAGGGAATCCGGCCTCGAGCCAGGCCACAGCGAGTTCGGTCCAGTAGACGCTCCATCCCGCAAGCGCTCGTTCCAGGACATGCTCGAAACCCAATGCGTGCCCGGCCAGGCTGGTGACTCCGAGTTCCGCTGCGACCTGCTCCATCGGTTTCTCGAGCAGCGGAAGAAACGCGATCATGCCGGGCGGTGAATCGGTCGGCAAGACGTGGCGGCCGGGCTCGCCGACAACCCATCGGCCGTCATCCGCTCGGCCGACCCATTTGCCCGCGTGGGTCACGCGGATCATGGGCAGCCAGTGAACGAGCTGCTCGGTGTCGCGAAGGTGATCTGTTCTCCATTGCGAGTCCGGCACCAGGACACATTCTCACCACTTGTGGAGCACCGCTCAGCCGAGTGGGGATCTGCGTGCGGCGGCGACGACGGCGGGCACGATGGCCAGTGCCAGGATGCCGCCGCCGATGGCCAGTCCGGGGTAACCGGCAGCGACGACGACCAGCCCCGAGGCCATGCCGCCGGCGGCGCCCGCGATGGCGATGGTGACGTCGACCAAGCCTTGGGTTCTGGCACGCGTAGCCAGCGGCACGGCGTCGGTGATGATCGCGGTACCTGCGACGAGGCCGAAGTTCCAGCCGAGACCGAGCAGAGTCAGTGCCACCGCAAACAGGGTGACGGAGTCGTCGGGGGCACACGCGGCGACGATTCCGGCGCCGAGCAGGACCGGACCGGAAACGGTGGCGATGGCGAAGCGGCCATAGCGATCTACGAGCCAGCCGGTCAGCGGTGATGGCAAGTACATCGCGCTGATGTGGACGGCGATCACAAGGCCGGCGGCCGCGGTGCTGTGACCGTGGTCGTGCATGTGGACGGGCGTCATGGTCATGATCGCGACCATCACCAACTGGGCGAGCGCCATGACCATCGCACCGACCAGCACGCCGGAGCGGCGCCCTTCGACCGCGCAGTGCGGCAGGCTGTCGGCATCATCGGGCTGCGTGGCGATGCGTTCTGCCTCGAGCGCGCGGGCAAGCAGCAGCGGGTCCGGGCGCAGCCAGATGGCCAACACCAGGGCTGCCGAGGCGTACGCGGCGCCGGCGAGCAGGAACGGACCCGCCAGGTGGGGGATGCCGATTGCGTGTGCGAGGTTGCTGGTCGGCGCGGTGAGGTTGGGGCCGACCACGCCCCCGAGTGTGGTGGCGACCAGCACGGTCGACACGGCCCGGGCGCGGTGCGCGGGGCCGGCCAGATCGGCTCCGGCATACCGGGCTTGCAGATTGGTGGAGGCGCCGGCGCCGTAGACGAACAGCGCTACGAACAGCAAAATCGGATTCTCCGCGACAGCCGCCGCGATGATTCCGACGCTGCCGATGGCACCGGTCAGATACCCGGCGACCAGGCCGGGGCGGCGGCCGCGGGCTTGCGAAATCCGTCCTACCGCGACGGCCGCCAGCGCGGAGCCCGCGGTGCCGAGCGTGCTGGGCAGACCGGCAAGGCCGGTTGAGTTGAGCATGTCCTGCGCGAGCAGGGCGCCGACGGTCACACCCGCCGCCAGCCCCGCACCGCTCAGCGCCTGAGCGGCGACCAGGACGCGCAGGGTGCGGCGCTGAGCCCGGGGATCGGGGAGATCATCGATGCGGTCGGATATCGAAGTTGTCACGACAGCGTCAGCCCAGCTCACCCAGCTCGAGGCGGTCACGGAGTCCGGCAGCGTCCTCGGTTGTGCCTATCGAAATCACTAGCAAACTCCTCACGGCGGCAACTCTGATTATCCGTGAGTACGGCCGGGCGGACACCTCATCGATCTGCTCGGCACCCCCGAATCGACGAATCGGTGGCTCGCCGAACGCGGCCTCGCGCCTGCCGATGCCGGAGTGCAGGAGATGTGCGCGACGCAGCTGCGCGTGCTGCGAGAACACATCAGGGCCATGGCCTCGACGGGCAACGATATCGTCATGGACCACGCCCTCAGCGAACCGTGGCTTCGCCGATGAGACGTCGGCCACGTCCCACCCTCCGGCTTGCAACTCTCCCCCCACTGGAGAGTACTGTGATCCCGGGTCGAGCGAACATCGTCCCCACGGGTGCGGCAACGTGGCCGCGCCCGGCGGTCCCGGTGTGGCCGAGCCCATGCTCGACACCCCCCTTCTTTTGCCCTTTCAACTTTTCGGCCGGTGAGCGCCTACTCGCTCCGGTGGCGCTGTCGTGCGCGTGTGATCTGTGGACGGAGTCTTTGGTGGTTTCGGCAATTGACCGACCCGAGGTGGTCGAGGACTCGGTGTGGGCGGCGCTGCGCAGCCCGAAACGGCTGCGTATCGAGGTGCTGGCCGGGCTGGTGGTCGCACTCGCGTTGATTCCGGAGGCGATCTCGTTCTCCATCATCGCCGGGGTCGATCCGCGGGTGGGGTTGTTCGCCTCGTTCACCATGGCGGTCACCATCGCGATCGTCGGCGGCCGGCGCGCGATGATCTCGGCGGCCACCGGCGCGGTCGCCCTGGTCGTCGCGCCGGTGGTGAAAGAGCACGGCCTGGACTACCTGATCGCGACGGTGCTGTTGGCCGGGTTACTGCAGATCGTGTTGAGTGTGGCCGGGATCGCCGAGTTGATGCGTTTCATTCCGCGCAGTGTGATGGTCGGGTTCGTCAACGCGTTGGCGATCCTGATCTTCACCACGCAGCTCCCACACCTGCTCGGTGTGCCGTGGCTGGTCTATCCGATGGTCGCCGTCGGGCTGATGGTGATGGTGTTTCTGCCGAAACTGACCACCGTGGTGCCGGCACCGCTGGTCGCGATCGTGGCACTGACGGCGGCGACGATGGTGTTCGCGCTCAACGTGCCCGATGTCGGTGACGAAGGCGAACTCCCTTCCAGCCTGCCCACGTTCGCCCTCCCGGATGTACCGCTCACCCTCGACACCCTGAAGATCATCGCCCCCTATGCGCTGGCGATGGCGCTGGTCGGCCTGTTGGAATCGCTGATGACCGCGAAACTGGTCGACGACATCACCGATTCACACTCCGACAAAACCCGCGAAGGCCGGGGCCAAGGCGTGGCCAATATCGTCACCGGCTTCTTCGGTGGCATGGGTGGGTGCGCGATGATCGGGCAGACCATGATCAATGTCAAGGTCTCCGGCGCCCGCACCCGCATCTCCACCTTCCTGGCCGGGGCGTTCCTACTCGTCCTGGTCGTCGGGCTGGGCGGGCTGGTAGCCCAGATCCCGATGGCCGCGCTGGTAGCGGTGATGATCATGGTGTCGGTGGGCACCATGGACTGGCACTCCATCGCCCCGAAAACCCTGCGTCGCATGCCGATCGCGGAAACCCTGGTCATGCTGGTGACCGTCGCGGTCACCGTGGTCACCCACAACCTCGCCTACGGGGTGATCGTCGGCGTGCTGGTCGCGATGGTCGCGTTCGCCCACCGCGTCGCCCACTTCACCCAGGTCACCGGTTTCGATGACCCCATCATCACCGATGACGGTGTGCTGCAGGGCCGCCGGGTGTACAAGGTGCGCGGAGAGCTGTTCTTCGCCTCCAGCAACGATCTGGTCTACCAGTTCGACTATGCCACCGACCCCGGCCATATCGTCATCGACATGGCCGACACCCACGTCTGGGACGCCTCCGCCGTCGCGGCCCTGGACGCGATCACCACCAAATACGCCGCCAAAGGCAAAACCGTGGAGATCGTCGGACTCAACCCCGCCTCCGAAGCCCGCCACGGCCGCCTGTCCGGTCACCTCGCCGGAGCGCACTGACCGATGGACGCGCCAGGTGGGGAAGGGCTTCTGCAGATCGGCCCGGTCGCCGAGCGCACCGAGTTGTCGATCAAAACGATCCGCCACTACGAGGAGGTCGGGCTGGTCACCCCCTCGGCGCGGTCGGCCGGCGGGTTCCGCCTCTACACCGCCGCCGATGTCGACCGGCTGCTGATCATCCGGCGGATGAAGCCCCTCGGGTTCAGCCTCGCGGAGATGAAGCAGCTTCTCGACGCTTTCGCCGTCCTCGACGATCCCACCGCGGTCGGTGAACAGCACGACCGCGCACGGGAGTTCCTGCGACAGTGCCGGGAACGAACCCGCGACAGCGCCCGGCGGCTACGCCGCCATCTCGCCTACGCCGCCGAATTCGGCGACCTGCTCGACACCCGCGCCGACACATGACCGCAACGCCCGCCGCGGCGATGGTCCGCTCGCCCGGGTCCGGTGGTATCGCGGCCGAATGTGAGTCCCTGGCCCGATGGCACCGACAACGCCTCGAATCGGCGAGCCGGCCACGCACGCGGCCGCCACAGTGCGATGTCTCGCCGAGGTGTCACGCCGCGCCATCCCTCGATCCCTGCGCCTCGGCTCACGGCGTTGTGTCATCGATCGCCGACTCGGACGGGTTTTCGTCTCGGGGCCCGAGGACGAGGTCGAGCTGTTGGTCTACGAGTTCTTCGGCCAGCTGGGCTGTGCCGTGACCCTGGATCAGGCCCTGGGCTATCCCCGCGATCGACGCGGTGATGAGTTCGGCGATCAGGTCGATTCGATGGACGGCCGGTTGGAGGTGGTGAGCTCGCCCGAGCTGATCGGCGACGATGGAGACCAGCAGCCGCGATGCTGTGAGCGTTTCCTCGGTTGTGATGCCCTGCCCGGTGACCGATCCCGTGCCGAACGCGCCGAGAACGATGGTCTCCTCTCGACGCTGTTCGTCGAGGGGAAGTAGTTCGGTCAGCACTGCTCGAACAGCTTCGCGGGGCAGTATGTCCTCGCCCAGGGCGGCCCAGCGTCGCGCGAATCGGGTACCGACGTTTTCCATCACCGATCGGTGGGTTGCGAGGAGGAGGTCTCTCTTGGTTCCGCAGTAGTACTGCACCAGGCTCACCGAGAAGCCCGCTTCGGCGGCGACCGATTGGAAGGTCACTGCGTCCAGGCCGCCGCGGACGATGAGTCGCCGCACGGCGCCGGTGATCTGCCGCCGCCTCAGTTCGTGGTCGACCAACCGTGGCACGCTCGCTCCTTCTCTCCGGCGTGAAGATCCCGATTCTTTAGTATGCCCGTACTATCTAAGATAGTATGCATATACTATAAAAAGTCGGAGGAGCGAGTCCATGCCGAAGATCGGGCGTTTCAAGAGCGATGAGGCGAAGTTCGAGTATCTGCGCGTCTACGACGCCGCGGCCCGGCGCTGGCCGGTCCCCTCGACCGAACTCGATGTCGAAACGTCATTCGGGACAACCCGAGTGCGCAAGTCCGGAACCGGCAAGGGCGAACCGGTCCTGCTGCTTCCGGGGATCTCGGGTAGTGGCTTGGTGTGGCACCGGTTCATCGAGGATTTCGCGCGTGAGCGCGTGGTGTACACACCGGATGTCATCGGATGGCCGGGCCGCTGCGTGCAGACCGCACCCGTACGCGACGGCGCCGACGTAGCGAAGTGGGTGGTCGAGACCCTCGACGGACTCGGCGAGGATCGAGTCCACCTGGCCGGGAATTCTCTGGGCGCCTGGATGGCCATCATGGTCGGGGTCTACCACTCCGACCGTCTGGCGAGCCTCACCATGTTCGAACCCGGCGGGGCCACCTTCGCCAAACCGAAATGGAGCCTGCTGCTCAAATTCCTCGCCGCCGGCCTACGGCCGACACCAGAACGGATGCGCAAGCTCAACGCCTGGCTGGTCCCTCGCGCGCAGCTCACAGACGAGGAGTTCGCGATGGTGATGGCGAGCCTGAAATTCCGGACCGGGATGCCATGGGACCGAGTGCTCACCGACGAAGAACTGGCAGCGATCACCGCGCCGACCCTGGCGCTCTTCGGCGCCGAAACGGTCGTCAACGACCCCGAACTCGGTGCGGCCCGCGCCCGGAAACACATTCCGTCGGCAGACGTGGAGATATACCCGAATATCGGGCACGACCTCCTCTGGGCGAACCAGGAGGAGGTCATCCCTCGCTTCCTGGACTTCGCCGGAAGTCACGATCAGATACGGGGTTGATATCGCCCTGCGTTTCGGCGAATCGGGCAGCCTCGAGAAAGCGCACCGCGTGGTCGACGATCTGCTCGATCTCGAGTCCCCGCACGCGAGCCGCGGCGGCGGAGGCCTTGGCCGCCGAGACGGCCCGGCACGATTCCGGCGAACCGTCCACCGGTGCCGACAGGGCTTCGGACACCAGCCTGCGCGCGATGGTGAGTTCCACGAACATATCGGCGCAGGCGTGTTTGACCGCTTGGAAGGATCCGATCGGCCGGCCGAACTGCGCACGGACTCCGGCGTATTCGACCGTCGCGTCCAGCATTGCCGCACCGACTCCCAGACTGTCGCAGGCCGACGCCAGCGCGGCCCGGTCGTAGAGCGCACGCGAGCCACGGTCGCCGCCGGCCAGGAATGGTCGGACCTCGTCCGGAGCCAGAGCGACCTCGCGTGCGGTGATCCGGCCCAGCGACCGGGTCTCGTCCACCACCGCTCGGTCGTCGATCCGCAGCCCGGGCGCACCGGACGATACGACAGCGACCTGCACGGTCCCGTCCGGAGCACGCGCGGGAACGAGCAGTGTGGTCGCCACCGGAGCGTCGGGGACGAAATCGGCGGTTCCGGATAATTCGTACCCTCGGTGGTTTGGGTCAGACGGAATGTGGGTACTATGCCTCCGGTGCCGGCACAAGCCGTTTCGCCGCCGGCCGCCGGCACCATATTTCCTCTCAGCACCGCGATCGGTATCGCGATGCCCGTGACGGTTTCGCGCAGCACCGCGTCCCGGTGGGTATTCGGCTCGAGCAGCGTCAGCGCGCCGATACCCGCCGAGGCGACACTCGGATACGCGGTGCGCGCGACCGCACGGCCGACCTCCTCCAGCAGGATGCCGGCCGCTGTGCCACCGTATCCCTCCGGCACCTCGAGACCTGGCCGGCCCGCTCGCACCAGGACCGGCCAGTCGATATGTTCTGCGGCTCCGGCTCTGCCGAGCAATTCACGGGCCACGGTTCGCCTCAACAATCGCTGGAATCTCGCCTGGGGTTCGGGCCCGCACTCCTGTCTCGCGCAGTCGCCGACGATGCTGATTGCGGCCCGCGTCGAAGGTGACCTCCGCGAGGTGCAGCACTGGATCGAACGCGGCCGTCCGCCGAGTGGTCACGGCATGTGCGGGTACGACGAAGACACCGGCCTCGGTGATCACGGCCAGACGATCGCAACGATCACCGTCCAGCACCGGCGCCGCGGTGCCGCTCAACAACCAGCCGTCGCCGTCCCGGGTGGCGGTCACCCCCTCGAACACCGCGGCTCCCGTCCCGTGGGGGACGCCGGAACCCGCTGCCAGCGGCGCGAACTGGGTCATCGTGGCCAGATAGGAGGTCGGGTCGGTCGCCCGGCCCAAACCCTCCAGCACGATGGCGAGTTCCACTGTTTCGGACGGTTCGACGAGTTCGGTCCACCCGAGTTCGACATAGGTCTTCCAGAGCCTGCCCGGGTCCGCGCCGGCGTCCACGATCTCCCGGATCACCGCCGCCGGAAACTCTTTGGCGGTGACTTCCCGGACCGTATCGCGCAGCAGCCGTTGATCGGCATCGAACTCGAAGAGCATCCGGGCTGCCTCCTGTGGCGGGGTGGCGTTATGTTCAGGAGAATAGCATTCTCTTGAGGTGAAATTAAGAGTCTCTCCAAGGGAGCGAGAATGGGACGTGCCTGCCCGGACATGGTACGTTCTCCGGTACAGTGCATTCATGTTCTCCACAGATGGGATCAATGGGATCGGGCGGGCCGACCGGTGACCAGCCCGAGCGAAGAACCGGCCTGGAAGCGGCGTGCCGTCGAGCGCTCGATCCGCACCGCGAAGCTACGCGCCGAACAGCGGGTCCAGCGCTTCCTCGATGCCGCCCAGGCGATCATCACCGAAAAGGGCACCACCGATTTCACGGTCCAGGAGGTCGTGGATCGGTCCAAACAGTCGCTGCGCAGCTTCTACCTGCAGTTCGACGGTAAGCACGAGCTGCTGCTGGCACTGTTCGAGGATTCTCTGAGCCGGACCGCCGAACAGATCCGGGCGGCCGCGGCAGGCAAGGACAACGCCCTGGAACGGCTGCAACTGGCCGTGGAACTCCTCTACGAACTGTGCCGCCCGGATCCGACCGCGCAGCGTCCGCTGTTCACCGACTTCGCACCGCAACTGCTGGTCAGCCATCCGGCACAGGTGAAGGTCGCACACACGCCGCTGCTGACACTGTTCACGGAACTGATGGACGACGCCGATGAGGCCGGACTGCTGCGCACCGAGGTCAATCCGCGCCGGGTGGCAGCCATAGTGATGCAGACGGTCATGTTCACCGCACAGTCCAACGGTGGCATCGACGACGAGACCGCGTATCCCATCTCGGCCGAGGAGATCTGGGACTTCTGCGCCCGGGGCTTCGCCCACGCCGACTAGTCGAGAATAACGTTCTCAAATCCAGAGATACAGACTTACACTTGCTGTATGCCCGACCTCTGGACCGACCTTCTCGCCTGCATGGACCTCGGTCTGCGGCCCATCGCGCCGCAGACCGGCGACAAGACTGCGCCCGACCCCGATCCGCAGGCCACGCTGTCGGTATTCGAAGGCCCCAATCAGCAACTGGAATACCACCGGCTCTTCGGCGGCCAACTGCTGGCACAGTTCCTGCGCGCCGCCGCTTTCGCCTGCCCGGACAAGACGGTCACGATCAGTTGTGCCGCGGAGGGGCCGGCCGGCCCGATCGGCCTTTACCGGCCGGGCATTTCGCGTTGATGTCGCCGCCGAACAATTTCCAGTAGAAGGTGTTCATCTTCGCGGCGGCCGGTGCGTGCCGTGTCAGGATCGCGGCTACGACCGACGACACGTCCTCTGGGATGTGACCAGCGGCGCACTGAAGTACGTAGTCGTTGCGGGCGGTGGAGCCGATGCTGGTCGGTGTCGGTATCCCGCAGACGTCGGTTACCAGCCAGTTGACCAGTCGCATGGCGGCGTAGTCGGCGTCATGGGTGGCGTGGCGTTCGACGAAGTCGCGCTCGGCAGGCGACAGGTCGAAATGCGGCGAGGTAGCCAGCCCGAAGTCGCTGAGATAGATCCGTTCCCCGTCACTGCGCATGTTGCCGAAGTGTCCGTCCATATGCAGCAGCTCCCGATCGTCCAGGAACCCTACAATCTCTGAGAGCTGCCGCTCGACCGCGGCGGCCTTGCCGACCGGGTTCTCACGCAACCAGTCCACGATCGGGTGCGGGATATATTCGCAGAACAGCACGAGGCTGGACGGTGCGGCGGCCAGCGCTTCGAGACGGTTCCGCACCGCTCGGCAGCCGCCCTGGGCGGCAACCACCGTATCGATGTCGGCGTGTTCAGCTGCGACCGGCGACCTGCCGGGCAGAACCCGCCAGTGGTAGAGCATCGGGAAGGCCTGTGTCTCGCCGGCCAGAACACCACCGGTGACGATGATGTTCGCGGCCAGCTCGCGCCATGCGTTGAAGCTCGGGCCGCCGGTGCCGTACTGGCAGAACACCGGCAGGTCGAACAGATTCGCGGTGGAGCCCGGGTGGGCGAGTTCTCGATCGGTCAGCGGGATGCGTTTGGCGAACACCGGTACGCCGTCGACGCCGAGGACTGCCGAGCCGCCGCCCACTCCCACGCTGTTGGACCGACCCGTGGCCGTGAGTTCGGCGAGCTCGAGGTCGCTGCGGGAGGCCAGGAAAGCCGAGAGTCTCTGATAGCGGTCGCTCCTGGCGGCTGTCATCGCACGATTCTGCCACTGATCGGGTAGTCGACCGCTTATGGCCGAACGGCCCAGCGATCATGGTTGCACGAGCGCCGGCCACAGACGAGTACGGCCGGACCTCCGTCGCCGGTCATCGCCGGCCGCCCGCGCCGATATCGGGACCGGCGAGCCGATCGCTCCCCGGGCCGCACCGGTGTTGGACCGCAGCTGCCGGCGCCCTCACCACCCGGCCGCATCAGTTGGTCCACAGCCGAATAGGGATCGCACGCGCCCGCCGCCACCGCGGCGGCGAGGGTGTCGAGCACCGGATGGGCGCGCAGCCGCTGTAGGCCAGTGACAGGATCTGCGCCCGGGCCCGGGCAGCGCGCCGGGGTGGGGTGTCGGCGCGGTGGTGGGCGTCGACGGCGTCGACCAGTTCGGGGATACCGGTGCCGTTCGCCGCGACAGCCGTGAGTATCGGAGCATCGGATTCGGCGCGTAGTTCGCGAACCGTCTGCTCGGCGCCGTCGCGGTCGGCCTTGTTGACCACCAGCAGATCGGCCACCTCGAGCAGTCCCGCTTTCGCGGCTTGCACGGCGTCCCGGCCGGCTGGTGGGCAAGGACGGCACCCCCGCTGGCATTGGACGGGTCCCGCACCACCATCGAGTTCTATCTGATCGCCGTGTTCAACGTGATGCGGCTGTCCGCTGCGGCCATCGCGGCATCCGAGCCTACCGAGGAGGGGTCGCGCGGCGTGATCGTCGACACCGCGTCGGTCGCCGGATACGAGGGCCAGATCGGCCAGCTCCCCTACTCCGCGGCCAAAGGCGGCGTGATCGGCATGACCCTGGTGGCCGCCCGCGACCTTTCCCCGCTCGGTATCCGGGTGGTCACCATCGCCCCGGGCACGTTCAACACCCCCGCCTACGGCAAGGCGGCCGACCAGCTCGAACAATACTGGTCCCCGCAGATCCCGTTCCCGAAGCGGATGGGGCGCTCACCGGAGTACGGACAGCTGGTCCAGTCGATCGTGGAGAACGACTACCTCAACGGCGAGGTCATCCACCTCGACGGTGCACTGCGCTTCCCGCCGAAGTGAGCGCATCCGCAGGCCCCGCCCAGGAGCCCGGCGCCGGGGCGACCGGACCGGGCGCCGGGCGCAACCCTTCCGGGCTCGGTCGATCGCTGGCCCGGTCGATCGCTGGCGGGAAAGGTCGCCTTCGTCGCCGGGGCCAGCCGCGGTATCGGCGCCGCCATCGCGGCGAGCCCGGCCGCGGCGGGTGCGGCTGTCGCGGTGGCGGCACGCTCCGAGGACACCGGCGGGTTCCGGGCACGATCCACGAGGTGGTCGACCGGATCAGCACCGCGGGCGGCGGTGACATCCCGGCCGATATGGTGGAACCGCCCGAAACGATGGGCCGGGCCACGGCACTGCTCGCGACGCAGGACGGAACCGGCATCACGGGGACCGTCCAACGCTCCGAAACCCTGCTCGCCACACAATGATTCCGGCTCCAGCCGCACGGAACCTTCGGATCCGGACTGTCCGCCGCCCACGGTGGTGCATCTCGGCACCGGTCCCGTCGGGATACAGCCCGCGCCGACTTCACCGAGTCCCCGGCAGCCGGGCCACCAGGTCGGCGATCTGACCGGACGAGTGACCCGCACCGAGGAGTTCGCGGACCAGCACGATGCGTTCGGCGGCCGAACAGTGCGAGCCGGCGAACCTTTCCGCGAGTCCTGTTATACCCTCGGCGACCAGGAGAGCGCGCAGAGCAGGCAGATCATGGCGGCAGTTTTTCGGTCAGCAGCGGCAAGATCCGGTTCGGGCCGGAGGCGAAGGTCGGGGCGAGCGCGACCACGAGTCGCCACACGAACTGCTCGTGTGCGCCCGCGAGCAGCGGGTGGTCCGCGGCGAATGTGGACCAGTCGACGTCGTTGGCGATTTCCACTATCACGTCCAGCGGAGCATCGAGCGCGGCCAGTGCCGGTATGCGACAGGACTGCAGTGCGGCGTCGAGTAGGTCACCGGGCAGCCGGCAATGTTCTGCCAGCAGAACAGCGTCGTAGAGGTCTTTGCCCAACGGCCCCGAACAGTCGGGCTCCTGATCGTCGTCCGCTGCGGCACCGAGACCGGCGTCGGCGGCGAGCCAGGCGATCTTCCACGCGAGCGACAGTCGCTTACTCACCGCCTGTAGCACCATCGGCGGACCCGGCGGACCCGAGCGCGGGATGAGTGTCGGCTCGGGCGGGTCGTGCAGTGGCTCATCGAAAGCGAAATCGATTTGTACAGTGCCGACCTGTCCACGCCCGTGCCAGGACAGCACCAGCCGCTCACCGGGCAGACCACCATAGCGGTAGTCGTCGCCGATCTCGTCGCGGAAGAACACCTTCCGGTCGATGAACACCGTGCTACCCGCCCGGCGCGACATCGCCACAGCATCTGCCACGATATCGGCGAGCATCTCTTCCACCGACGGTTCGTCGAGTCGCCACAGTCGGTGGTGCACGACGAAGTCCAGGTCGCCGGGCTCCCGCGCCCGCCCGCCGAACCACGCCTTGGCCAGCGCACTGCCGCGCAGGACCAGCCGCGCCGACCACGGCGACTGCGCGATCGCGGCGAGTACGTGATCGATCACCGCCCGCCGAGCGGCAAGCCATTCGACTCCGTCCTCGGGCTCGGTGAAGTACCACGGAAGATGAGCGTTCACGGCGCCACCGCCGGCTCGGTGATCCAGCCCTCGTCTACCGATTCGTTCGAGTCGTACACCACGAATTCCTGTTCGACGGAGAGGATTCGATAATCCGCCAGCACCGCCAGCAGCTCCGTCAGCCGAGCTGACGCTGTCCGATTGCCCACGGCCCGGCAGCGCTGGGTGACGAACCGCTCCGTCCGGCCGTCCGCCCGGGCTCGCCGCGCATTCGCGGACACGTGCGCCCGATGCCCCGTGACCG
Source organism: Nocardia sp. NBC_01329 (assembly GCF_035956715.1). Classification (NCBI taxonomy): domain Bacteria; kingdom Bacillati; phylum Actinomycetota; class Actinomycetes; order Mycobacteriales; family Nocardiaceae; genus Nocardia; species Nocardia sp. NBC_01329. The sequence goes on from NZ_CP108381.1 coordinate 3,599,593, forward strand.
TAGCGGCCAAATGGTCCGGCACGGCCCCCGCGGGCAGCAACAGCTTGATGTGGTGTTCGAAGTAATATCGCGATCCCAGAACCACGGCGGCCGCGTCGGTGCCGGGCACGCCCTCGGCCCACGGCGTCACCTCGAGCTTCGCCCGCGTCACCTCGAATCCAGCTGCCGACAGCGCCGCGACCACTGTATGGATCCACTCACGCACCGCCACCACTGTTCCGGATCTCCGCACCGTGATCATCGGCTGGTCAGGCGTTCGCCCCCGCATCAACACGATGTGAGTGAATTTCATATCGTGCCGCGCCGCGTACCGTTCCAGCGCCACGACAGTCCCGGCTCCACTGGCACGGATGGTGATATGGGCCTCGAAATCACCGTGTACGGCCGCCAGCTCGATCTCTGTCACACGCTGATCTAAGCAAAGGGCACCGACACTGATGATGGAAAAGATCTTGATCGTCGTGTCTCTCGCACCGACTGTTGCCCTGCTGGGTTGACCATCACTTGGTCTGACCGGCGATCAAGGTCCCGCACGCTGGCCGGGCGGACATGACTTAATAAGAGCCTGGTCAAGCCTCATCAATGTCCTGTCTGCCCGCCCGACCGGCGTCGACCCACCAAAGTCGATTCAGAAGGCAGAACCAGCATGACAGTGACCGCCCCGGTCGCCAACCCCGCACTCGTCGCGGGAGTCGATACCCACGCCGACACCATCCACATCGCCGTCTGCGACCTGGTCGGCCGGGAACTCGGCGATCAGGAATTTCCCACCACCACAACCGGATACCACGCCGCGCTGAAATTCATGGCCTCACACGGAACAGTGCAGGCCATCGGTGTCGAGGGCACCAGCTCCTACGGGGCAGGGTTCACCCGCGCGGCCCTGGCCACCGGCATCGAGGTCCGCGAAGTCATCCGGCCCGAACGCTCGGTTCGGCGGATGCAGGGGAAATCCGATCCCCTCGACGCCTACGCCGCTGCCCGCGCAGTCTTGTCCGGACGCGCGAACGCGGCCCCGAAATCCGAGCAGATCGAAGCATTACGGGCACTGAACAACGCCCGCCGCTCAGCGGTCAAAGCCAGCACCGCGGCGATGAACCAGATCCATCACATGCTCGTCACCGCCCCCACCACAATCCGGGAGAAATACCGAGGCCTCAAAGAAAAAGCACTGGTTACCGCACTGGCATCATGCCGGCCAACTGGTACCGACCCCGTCGCACGAGCCGTGCTGACCGCGCTGAAGACCCTGGCCCGTCGTCACCAGTTCCTCACCACCCAAGCCGAAGAACTCCACCAGCAGCTCCGCGAGCTGGCCACCGCCGCCAACCCCCACCTGCTGTCTTTGCACGGCGTCGGACCCCACACCGCAGCGCAGCTGCTGATCACCGCCGGCGCCAACCCCGACCGGCTCCGCAGTGAAGCGTCCTTCGCCGCCCTGTGCGGCACCGCACCAGTGCCGGCATCGTCGGGCAAAACCACCCGCCACCGACTCTCCCGCGGAGGCGACAGACACGCCAACAGCGCCCTGCACACCATCGCACTGGTCCGCATGTCCAACCACCCACGCACCCGTGAATTCGTTGCCCGACAACGCAACAAAGGACGCAACCCGGCCGAGATCATGCGCATCCTCAAACGCGCGATCGCCCGCGAGATCTTCAAATCCCTCACCCGCGGCCTGGCCGCACCCGGCCTCGCCGATCTTCGCCCGGCTCGCCAAGCCAAGAACATCACCCTCACCGCCGCCGCAGCCGCGATGGGCACCTACATCACCAAACTCGCCCGCACCGAACTGGGCACCTACCCCGACTACGACCTCGCCGACCGCTACCGCGCCTGGCTCACCGCAGCTTGACAAAAATAGGAGCATCAACCCTCGCGGAGCTCTTCTCCGCGACCGAAGTATTCGCTTCGGACGCGGACTATCTCCTTCCGGAGGTGAGCCGGGCGATCGTCGCGTGGAAATCGTCGGTCTGGAAGAACTGGTATTCCGCGGTGGTGGCGTAGTCCAGGGTGGCCGCCACCGACTTCTCGAGCTGAATGTTCAGTATGCGTTTGGTCGCCTCCACAGCCTGGCGGGGCATACCGGCGATCCGCTTCGCGCACGCCAGCGGATCGGCCACCACATGATCGGCCGGGCCCATTTCCCGGGCGTGTGCGGAATCTACGGGACGAAACCCGACCGTGCATGATGTGCAAGTTGCGATAGTGTGTGTCACACACTATCGTGAGTGACATGGTCGACGCAGAGCTGATTACCAGCCACAGCCAGGAGGTGCGACGTGGTTCCGTCGTCGTCGCCAGCCTCTTGATGTTGCGCACGCCCGGTTACGGCTACGGCCTGCTCGAGGCGCTGGCCGGTGCGGGAATCGCGGTCGATGCCAACACCCTGTATCCACTGCTACGCCGCCTCGAGAAACAAGGGCTGTTGGTCAGCGAGTGGAACACCGACGAGTCACGCCCGCGGAAGTTCTACCGGGTCTCCGAATCCGGCGAGAAACTCGCGGCGACGCTCCTCGACGAGTGGACCGCCATCGGAAAAAGCCTGCAGACAATGGAATCCGCCACTCAGAAAGGCACGTCATGACACTGACGGATCGATACGTCGCTGCGACCCTGCGCAGCGTTCCCGCAGACGCCCGCGACGATATCGATCGCGAACTGCGTGGTTCGATCACCGACGCGGTCGACGCGAAGGTGGACGCCGGCGCCGAACCGGCGGCCGCCGAAGTCGCGGTGCTCACCGACCTCGGAGATCCGGATCGTCTCGCGGCCGGATTGGCGGGCCGGCCCCTGTACTTGATCGGTCCCGAGCTCTTCCTCGGTTGGCTACGACTCCTCAAAGGTCTCCTGTGGATCGCGCCCCTGCCAGGGATTGCGGTTCTGGCACTCGACATCATCGACGGCTCGTCCGCAGGTGCGGCGATCGGGGGCGCTGTCTGGTTGACCGTGATGGTGGCGCTGCAGATCGCGTTCTGGACAACCCTCGTGTACGCGGTGCTCGAACGCAGCGGCCGGCGTCGGGAAGACCCCGCTGGGGCGTGGTCGGTCGACAACCTTCCGGATACCGATGAGGGTCGCGGGATCTCACTGGTAGAGACGGTGTTCTCGGTGTGTGTCACCCTCTTCCTCATTGTCGCTGCCCTGCTCCAGCGCGAGTTCTCGGCCTATCAAGATGCCGACGGGGTGCCGATCCAGATGCTGGACGTCGACCTGTGGTCGTTCTGGATGCCGGCCTTGCTCGGGATTCTGGGCCTGACCATCGTGCTCGATATCGCCAAGTACGCCATCGGCCGCTGGACCACTGTGCTCGCCGCGGTCAACACCGTGCTGAACATTCTGTTCGTCGTGCCCCTGATGTGGCTCGCCACCAGCGACCAGCTGTTCGAGGCCGCCTATTTCGACGCGGCATTCCCCGATGACGGAACCGAAGCAATGCGCTTGTTCACACAGGCCGTGATCGCCGTCGCGGTCGTTGTGGCCGCATGGGAGGTCGGCACCGGCTGGGTCAAGGTGCTGCGTTCGCCCGGTCGAACCGGCCGGCCGCCATTGGTGGGCGCCCATTGAATGCCGGTTCGATAGGGACGAACACCCCGGACCAGGGTGTATCGAAGTGATGAGCAGTGGCTGGGCCGATGGCTCGCCCACTGCCCAGTGCGTCCACGTCAGAGTTTTCGCCGGCCCGTCCTGAGCGCGCTTACGATCCGCAGGTCCGACAGGACCCGTGTCGTGCGGGGCCGACCGAATTCCCGAAATACATCGGCACTACGGAATGTTGTCGATGTCAGTTTCCGCCTACTCCGAAAGGACCGTGTTCGATGCCGACGATGACCAATGAAGAGCGTGAGGCGTTTCTGGCCGAACTCCACGTGGGGGTGATCGCTGTCGAACGGCCGGACCGGGCACCGCTGGCCGTGCCGATCTGGTACGCCTACAAACCGGGCGGTGAGGTGCTCATCTGGACCGATACCGGGTCGGTGAAGGAGAAGCTGATCCGCGCCGCGGGCCGTTTCTCCCTCACCGCTCAAGTGGAGAAATTCCCGTACCGGTATGTCACGGTGGAAGGATCTGTCACCGGTGTCGAAACGGCCACCGTCGAAACGGCCCGTCCTATCGCGGTCCGGTATCTCGGCGAGGAGGAGGGCACGGCGTACACCGAGCAGAACATCGGGCCGGGATCGATCCTCATCCGTATGCGGCCGGAGCGGTGGCTGAGCACGGATTACTCGAAGGAGTGACACCACCCACGAGAGCGATCAGGCGTCAGCTTCCGCAGCCATGACAGACACATCCGTGGAACACCGACCTGAGGCTCCTCCCGAGGTAGTGGACATCGAGTCAGCGGGATCGTCGATCCTGCGGAAGGATGTCCACTACCCGAAAGGAGCCTCAGTCTTTGGTCCCGACCACCCCGACATCTTGTTGTCCTGCAACAATCTCGCCACCGCCTACCATGATGCCGATCGAGGTGCCGAGGCGATATTGCTGCTGGATGAAACCCTCACCGCCTACGAGCGTTTCTCGGTCCTGACCACCCGCATACGAAAGGGTTCGGGGCAATCTCGCAGCCGCGCAAGCGACGCAGCAGTAGTGCTGTCTATTTAGGGTACGCCCTAAATAGACAGGCGATGGATTAGTAGACGGGCGATGGATTCCGCCTGGCCGGCCCCGGCGTAGCGGACGAAAGCATCGACCCGCGTCGCCGTGGTCACCGCTCGAACTGTTTCCGCTGCACCTCGGGGTAGTCGGGGGGCAGTTCCTTGCGCATGTGGTCGGGATAGCCGGGGGCCTCGGGGTCGTATTCGGTGCCCACCAGGTCATCGGAGAACCGGCCGCCGAACGGCACAGGGGCGGGCGCGTCGGGGTTGCGGGTCTTCTCCCATTCATCGAATTTGGCGTTCGCCTCGGCGATCTCTTCCGGGGTCAGCACGCGGCGCCCCGTGGCGCGCGCCTCTTCGGGGGTCAAGAACGTCTTCCCCGCGATGTGTTCAGGCATCTGTTCTCCTTGCTCTTACGGCTCGATCAGGCGGATGAACCACCTATTCTTCTCCGGATCGAAGGTCTTCTCTGTGCAGATGAACTCCGTCTCGGATGGAAACAGCACTTCCATCTCTTGCGGCTCCTTCGAGTACACCGATACATCTTTGCCGGTCTTGGACAAGACCTGAAATTCGACCTCCGCACCATTCTCGAACATCGGAGAGGCGCCGTTGGGGTTGCGGCTGGTCGAAAAAAGCCCGTCCTCGATGACGGTCTGGTTCGGGACGTACTTGTCGAGCACTTCCGGCGGAAGGTTGGTGTGGCGGACCACAGGCCCCTCATAGCTGGGCAGCTTGCCCAGCGCCTCGTCGAGAGCCTTGACTCGACTGTTGATATAGGGGTCGTCCGGAGCGAGCGGGTTACGCAGGTATGAGTTCATGAACTGATATGCCTGACCGCTGTATGAGTTGATGGCGATATGGTCGTCTTCGGTGAGCGCATTGGTGATGGTGCTGGTCGGCTTGGTGGGGGTGGTCACCGGCTTCCGCGCCGCCAGCTCGGCCAGCGTCGGCTGATGTTTGGCGGGGGCGTTGGTGGGCTTGACCCCTTTGGTGATCTTCGCGTTCTTGAACATGACCACCAGCGAGCGGATCGGCCCGGCGAACTTCTTGACCGCGGCCGCGCCGCGGGCGGTGGCCAGCGCCGCCCCGAAACCGGCTGTGATCACCGAGAGCCCGATACCGATCAGGACCTCTTTACCGATCTCCACACCGAGCGCGATGAGCTGATCCTTCAGCTTGTTACGCAACTCCTGGAGGGAATCCAGGTGATCGTTGACCGCGGTACCGAGTTCGCCGATCAGGCCCACCACCCCTACGGCGGCGGTCGCCATTTTGCGCAGGTCTTCATCGATGTATTGCGCTTCCGGCGTAGTCACGGCGGCGAACATGTCGGCAATACGGTTCAACTCGGCACCGAAATTCGCCACCGCCTGATCAGCGGCCATCTCCGACCAGATCCGGGCCGCGTTGCCGAGCTTGCCGGTGTTGCCGTCGGGAATGATCACCCCGACTTCGTCCAGCAGATCGACCGCGCCGGAAAGACCCTCTACGACCAGGCCCTCACCCGGGCCACCGGCAGAGGGCAGTTCGGGCCGACAGATGATGCTGAGCCAATCGGGCATCGTCGGGTACTGCGGGAGCGGGGCGATGTTGTTGACCACCGACGCCCAGTCGGCCAGTGCGTGATTGTGGCCCATTTCGCCGATCAGCCGGCAATAGCTCCATGCCGCCTCCCACAGCATTCGGGAGGTTTTGATGGCCTCACCGGCGCGGGCGTCGTAGTCGGCAGCCCAGGTTTTGGCGTCGTCGTAGGAACCAGCCATCTGCTCGCAGTCGGCCAGCGCCGACCATCGATCATCGACCGCGCGAGCGAACGCCATCGACGCAGTGGTCAGCGCCGTAGCGGCGTCGTAGTAGACCTGCGGGTCTACATCGATCGTGGCGGTATCGGTCACTGCGCGCCGGGAGCTGGGCCGCGGCCCAGCATCGCCACGTTGGTCTGGGCGGCGCTGGTGTAGTTGGTGTGCGCGGTGCGGGCGGCCTCCTGCATCCGCAACAGACCGTCCTTCATATCCTGCACACCGGTAAGCCAGTCCGCGTGGGCGTCGTCGTATGCGGTGGCTGCCTCACCGGACCATCCTTGCCGCAGCACACCCACCCGCTTCTCGATCTGATCGAGACAGTCCTCCAGGAAGCCGATGAGGTTGCCGAGCCGATCACCCGCCGCTTCCAACTCGGTCAGGTTCACGCGGTAACCGCCGCCCAGCGGCCCACCCATAACGTCTCCGCTTCGTCTATAGCCGCAGTGAACTCGGTGCGGCGGCAGCAGCATTGTCGGCCAGATCGCCGGACAGATCCGAGTCGGTGCCCTGGAAGTCCATCCCCTGCACCCCCATCAACTCGGCCATGTCCCCCAGCGACTCCAGCACCTCCAACGCACCGGTCCGGGCCTCTTCCCAGCCACCGGCATACGCGGTCGCCGCCGCGGACTGCCACGTACCCTGCAGGAACTCCATGTTGGCGTCCACATCCTTGACCGCATTGATCAACGTCGTCGCCATCGACCCGAAAAACGTCGCAGCATCAGCCATCGCGGCCGGGTCCACAGTGATCGGCTGCTGCCCCTCTGCCATCCCAATCCTCTCGATCACGCTCCGGACCAACTCATACCCGATCCTCGAAAACCTGGACGCACCGGCCGGACAGTTGGTTCCACGATCCCGGAAACCAATTCACGCGCCCGTGACTCCCGGACTCTGACCGCCAAGGGGGTGAAGGTGGTGTCCGTCAAGGAATCACGGACCTTCACCAGCGAGGACTCCCCCATGGCGAAGTGAGGAGCCCGGCGGCTCCGGACAGTGATCCCGTAGGCCTATTTCATGCCGCTATCTGCTGATTCAAGAACTCGACGTGAACCTGCAGCGGCGTCTTGTATCCGAGTCCTGAGTGGATACGTCGCCGATTATAAAACTTCTCAATATATTTCATAACGGCGCGGCGGGCATCGGTGCGGGCTGTGAACGAAACATGATCACTCGTTATTCAGAGCTCCGAAGAACGATTCCGCCATCGCATTATCCCAACACACACCGGTGCGACCCACCGATTGCCTCATGCCCATCCCCGCCAGCTTATTCCCGAAATCATAACTGGTGTAGTTCGAGCCGCGGTCGGAATGAAATATCGCATCCTCGATTATCGGTATTCGGATGGCCGCCATATCGAGAGCATCCTCGATCAGCGAGGTTCGGTAGTGGTCGGCCATCGACCAACCGGCCACCATTTTCGTGCCGCAGTCGATAACGGCCGCCAGATACAGGCCGCTTTTTTTCCAGGAACTCCGCCTTCATGCGCAGTTCCCGATTCTCGCGCTCCAACTCCCGCAGCCGCGCCCGCTCCGGCATCGTCAATGGATCCTCCGCGACCGGATTCTTCTTACGATGCGCCGCGACCCAATTCGTCAACGTTCCGGAGTTGATACCCAAATCGCGGGCGACCTCCGCGATCGACCGCTCCGGTGACTCGATCACCATTCTCACGGCCTCGTCCTTGTCCTCAGGCGAGTACTTCCTGCGATGCTGCCCCACGAACTGCTCCCTCACTTTCAGTAGCCACCCTACGAGGGGTCACTGTCCGGAAGGAACCGGTCACCTCATTCCGGCGTGATCGGCCGGTGAGATCAGTGCATCTCTTCGCTTGTTTGCGGGTCGTGGACCACCAAGGCGTGTTCATCGGCCAGCGCCACGATGGCATGAATGGTGTCAGCGTCGACACTGTAGGGCAGAGTCAGCGACACGAAATAGGCGCCGAGATCTTCGCGGCCCCAGGGTTGCCGCCAGTCCAGGTCCGGGGCCCACGGCGAGATTCCATCAGCGAGGTCCGGCCAGCGTCGGAGGAGCGCAGCCCGGAATCGCTCGACCTCCGGGCTCGGAGCCACGTCCTCGACTTCTTCCTCGGCCAACCGGTCACAGATCTCGCTGGGCTTGCCGACAGCAGACTTCCAGAAATACAAGTCGTACGACATAGCGACCATCATTCCAGAAAAGAGGAACAATTCCCCCAAAGCTCCACTACCCGCCCACCATCGAGGTGGCGACTCCGACCTGGCCGACCTGGTCGGCGCCGAAAGCGGTGGCAGTGAGCGTAAGCGTGAGGGCGGCGGCGCAGGTTGCGACGGCTCGAAGCGTTCGGTGCATACCTTCCTCGTTATTGTCGGCGCCAAACTATTGTCGCCTCCAACATCGGCTCCCCCAACTATACAGAAACTATTGGTATCACCAACAATACAGGGTGGCTGTCGTGGGCCAGACCCCGCACGCCTTTCCGCGAAGCCGAGTTGGCTGCTCACTCAGGTGACGGTGCACGCCCACCGGTTGGCGTCCAACGGGTTCGGTGGGCTCGGTGCGTGTGGATACCACTTCCGCAACCTGGCCGCGCTGGACGAGTTCGGGGCCGTCAGCCAGACCGAGCTCGGTCGCCGCTGCAACATGGACCCATGCACCACCAACAGAGATGAAAGGCCGTCACACAGCAAAGCGCGGTTTAAATTCAGCTCTGGGTGGCTCGGGTGTGTGCGATTCAGTATGAGTCGGTGCCGGTTTCGCGCTGGACCTGCCTGCCCGACAGACTCTCCCGGGCATCACGCCGTATGGCGGCGAACAACACCACAGCCATCCGGGCTTCCTCATCTGGACGTTCCTCCGCCCGTACCTCATCAGCCGAAGCGGTGAAGCACGCTCATCCTCCCAGGGCGGGATCCCTCCATCCGGGCGGGGTTCCGCCACTATGATGTCGAAGTGTCCGGTAGCGACAGAGACCCGAGGCAAGTCGAACTCATCGGACCTGTCGCCCAGGTGTTCACCTATTCGATCGCGGCCGGTCTGATGTTGTCGGGGCCTGTTCTCGGTTTGACCAGTGATTCACTGTGGAGTGGGTTGTGCCCGGCGATCATCACATTCCCGATCGGCGTCGCCATTGCGGTGACCACCTACGGACAGAGACGGGACGCGAAGCGGTTCCGGGCCGTCGGGGTTATTTCGACGGCGGAGATCGTCGCGGTCCGGATACGTAAGGGGGGCGAGAATCCGGATGTTGCCGAACTTCGGGTCCGTATCAGTGGGCCGGGTATCGATACGTTCGTTGCGGACTGCGAAGTACCGGCAGGTATACCTCGGCCGCAGATCGGTGACCAGCACCATGTGGTGGTCGATCCCGCCGAGAGCGACTTCGCGATCGGCTACGACCACTTGTTCGAGCAGGACTGACAGGCCCAGCCCAAAAAATCTGAACCGGCTCACACGACACATTTTGTCGACAGGTCAGAAATCGGGGACGGTCCGTAGCCCGGCCAGGGCAGCAGGCGCGTGTCGGCGCCCGCCCGGGGGGGAACCACAGCGCTGCCTCGGGGCCGGAGAGTCCTCATACCACAGGTCCAACGGGGACAGTCACCCATGAACGAGACTTCACCGACGTATCGCAGGCAGGCATCGAGGGCTATCGGAAATGTGCGGATTTCGCCGGCGAACAGGTCGAGCTCCGCGTGATCCCCAGAGGTGAGTGGCTCCAGAAGGGGGCGGTCCGAAACCAGCCCGAGATCGGTTAGGTGCTCAACAAGACGCGAAACGTGTCTCGCGACCTGTTGCCTTGTCTCTCTCGCCACCGATGTACCGCTTCGGATATGAAACCACGCGGACAGCGCGCCCGACTCCGGTCACGACCGCAGTCCCAGCGGCGGGAACCAACCTCGAGCACCGCTGCAGGATCTCAGGCGAAGCCGCGGAACACACCGTCCGGTCCGGCGGCGTCGGCGAATTCCTCGAAGTCCATATTGGAGATGGACAGGTTGTTTTCGATGGCCGACATCTCCGACGGGAGGACTCGGATCGTCTGGCCACGTTCGTGGCCGGTCTCCTCCGGGCCGGTGTCGACGGCCAGGATCGGATGTTCGGGGTCGGTGAGAGTGACGGTGTCGGCGAGGAAGGCATAGTAGGTCGGCCGGTCGCCGATCTTGTCGAGCAGTGCATCGATCGACAAGCCGTCGTTCTCCGGATTATCGATGCAGGTCAGCGTGGCAACGAATTCGGCATCCTCGCCCGCGCCGGGGGCCATCGCCAACGCGGCCACGACCCGCCACGCATCGTCGTCACCGAAGTCGGTCCGGATGAACAGCGACCCGTCGTCGTCGAGGTAGTCGTCCAGACTGCGCCCCGTACCGAGTGCTTCGGTGAGCTCCGCACCCGCCCGCACGGCCGCATCGGCCGTGATTTTTCCGCGGTCCTGTCCGGCCCCGTCCGGCGAAACGATAGAGGTGATGATCCGTTCGCAGTCGATCGGGGACAGTGGGATATCGCTGCGGATCTCGAATGTCCAGGGACCGACTGGCTCTCGGTGTGCTACCGGTGTATCCAGCACCGAGAGTTCCGGCTCGGGTTCGCCGGTATCGGTATGCCACTGGCGCAGGGTGAACGACATTCGGCGATGGTAGGGCACCGGACCGACACCCGGTATGCAAAGGCATGCGCCGAGCGGGCTACCCGGGGGCGACCAGTCGAATCGGTAGAGCCACGGTGCGTTTCGTCCCGCGCGTAGCTTCGGTGACCGGGCCGAACCCGACCCCAGACCTTGCCGCCGATGGTGTCGACGATTATCGCGCCGCAGTGAAGAACAGCCCGCTACCGCAGGCATCCCGGCCGGAGACGAAGAATCCGGTGCCGGTGGTCCGGGTCTCGGTGACCGCTTCCTCGACGAATTTCCGAGCCCGGTCGATATCGTCGACGACAACGGTCAGCGCCGCCAGATACGACGGCGCCGGCGCGGTCTCACCGGGCAGCACCTCCGGTGCGGCCGACGCGGACACGATCTCGACGCGCGCGCTGCCGCGCGTCAGGACGGTCGCCGGTCCGGCGGCCTCCGGCGCGACGCCGAGAACGTGCTGGTAGCGCCCTACGATGGCGTCGAACTCGGCATCGGCGGCGACGATCAGCAAGGCATCCACACCGAGGGCGCCGTTGGGGTGGGTCAGATAACGCGGCTGCAGGACGTATTCACGGGTGAGGTGCTGGGCGACACCGATATAGCCCTCGGGCGTCGACCGAGGGTCCAGATGGACCGACCGGGCGCGCAACACCGCCGGGCCGTCCTCGGTGTCGACCGGACGCTCGAGATCCAGCACCCCGGAGGTACGCAGCCCGGCCGTGCCCAGTCGCGCGTCGGTGTCCGCCGCATCCGCAGTCTCGAAGCTGAGAATCCGCAGCCCTTCGTACTGCTCCACCATCTGCTGGGTATGCCACGGGTCGGGGGCGGAGTCGTCCACGATGCCGAGCAGCTCGATATACGAATCACCGAACAGCGCGCACATGTTGGCCGTGCAACCCGCCGTCAGCGGCGCCCCCGGACGCTCGGACAACATATGCCGCGACCGCGGGCTCAATGTGAATCCGAACGACCGATACGTCGCCTCCATGGTGTCCAGGTCGCGATTGACGATCCCGACGTGGTGAAAACCGTTGATGTCGTGTCCCATGGCGACAATCGTCGATCGCCGCCGGTATACGGCCACGCCATCCGCACGTATTCGCCGCGATCCGACACCGGACGGCCCAATGGTGGCGGATTCGGACTCTTGCCGGCGATCGGGAGCTCCTGGCGCGGGCACTGCCCTAACTGTTGTCGCGTGACTCCGGATCCCTGACGTTGGCCGGGTCCGCTTCCGCGCGCGCTGCCACAGGTGACTGCGGTTTCTGGAGCGCGGCGGCCGCGCCGAACCAGCGCGGCAGGTGCTCGAGCAGGTCCCGTTGCTCGTCGCCGACCCATGCGATATGGCCGTCGGGGCGAAGCAGGACGGCGGGTACCGCGAGTTCCTCACTGCTGTCGACGACGTGGTCGATACGATCCGCCCATCCGGTGACCGAGAGCCGACCGGTCCGATCGAGGAGCAGGCCGCGTCCGGCGTGCATCAGCTCGTAGAGTCGGCCGCGCCCCAATCGCATATCGCGCAGGCGCCGACCGAGCAGCTCGTGTCCCGCGCCGAAGTCGTAGCGGATGCCGATCGCGACGATCTTCTCGATCAGGTAGCGGTTCACTTCCTCGAAGTCCATCAATTCCGACAGCAGCCGGCGCACCGCCTGCGCACCCGGTTCGGTGGACATCAACTCCGCCTGCGCGCGGGTGTTGTCGAGCACGTCGGCGGCCACGGGTCGCCGTTCACGCTCATAGCTGTCCAGCAATCCCGCCGGCGCCCAGCCGTCGATCTCGGCAGCCAGTTTCCAGCCGAGGTTGAACGCGTCCTGGATGCCGAGGTTGAGCCCCTGGCCGCCCATCGGGGGATGGACGTGCGCCGCGTCCCCGGCCAGCAGCACCCGCCCGGCTCGATAATGCTCGGCCAACCGGGTGGCATCGCCGAAACGGGACAGCCACCGCGGTGAATGCACCCCGAAGTCGGTGCCGGCGAACACCCGCAGTTGCTGCGCGAACTCCTCGAGTGTCGGTGTGGTCGAACGGTCCTCGGCCACCCCGGCCGCGGGAACGACGACGCGGTACATCCCGTCGCCGAGCGGCCCCAGGCCGAATCGCAACTGCGTTTTCCGGATCTCGGCGACGGTTGCGACGATCGTCGCCGGGTCCTCTGTCGCCGCCATTTCGCCCAGCAGTGTGTCGTTCCGGGAAGGGTCGCCGGGGAAAGCGACTCCCAGCAGTTTGCGCACCGTGCTGCGGCCGCCGTCGCAGCCCACGAGATAACGCGCGCGCAACCGCGTACCGTCGGCCAGTGCGACATCCACCCCGTGATCGTCCTGACTCAGCCCGGTCACCTCGCTACCGCGCCGGATCTCCGCACCGAGCTCGGCGGCGTGCTCGGCCAGCAGGGGCTCGGTGACGGTCTGCGGAATACCGAGAACGTAGGCATGCGCGCTGTCCAGGCCTTCGGGTGAAGGTTTGGCGATACCGGCGAAGAAGCTCCCGAGTGGGTGCTTGCGGCCGCGCGCGAGAAACCGCTCCAGCAGACCACGCTGATCCAGCACCTCGATGCTGCGCACATGCAGCCCCAGTGAGCGGACGAACGCGGGCGGCTCCACCTCCTTTTCCAGTACGAGCACCCGCACACCGTGCAGGCGCAGCTCCCCGGCCAGCATCGAACCGGTCGGACCACCGCCGGCAACGATCACATCGAACACGAGCCACCCATCCACTGAGAGTTCGGAGTTCCGCCAGTCGCTCAGCAGGTTCACGCACACCGTACGAACCCCGCATTTCCGCAGGTCCTGGCCTTCTGCCGGATATTCTGCGCCATGCCCCGGGCCTTGCCGCAAGCCCCCCAGTGCGATATATGTTGGTAGGGGCCGGGAACTTCTCGTGGAGATTGTGGAGTAGATAAAGAGGACGACACTGCCGAATGTGAGTGCGGGTACGGCGGTTCCCGAGTAGATCCGCGGCGGCACCGGAGCCCCCGGCCTGCGCGACAGTGTCGCGGAAACCCTATTTCGATGTTTCCGCGAGCTGATCCAGCGCCCGGAGGACGGTCAGATCGCCGCCTGAGCCCTCCCCCACACCACCAATGCCCAGCTCAGGCAGGCGAACGCCGCCGTGCTGGTCACTGTGCGCACGACGTTCCAGGCCACCCACCGTGCCTCGGCGAACGCTTCCCGTACCGCTGCCGGATCGGCCAGGTCGGCGGGTGCGCCCGCAGCTTTCAACGCGTCGTTGAGTGGCAGATGCACGGCGAAGGTGATCACCACCGCCACCAGGTAGAGCAGTGCCGCGGCCGCCGCCCAGAGCAGCACCGACCGGCTGTTGCCGCCGAGATTCAGCAACGCCGCCGCGATCGACAGGATCAGTGCACCCAGGAAGGTCGCCAAGAACAGTGGATTGATGATCGCCCGATCGATCGCCTGGTACGCGCCGATGAAAGTGCGGTCGTCGGTGGTCCGCAGGCCGGGCATGATCGCCACCGCGTAGATACCGAATACCCCCGCGATCAGCCCGGTGGCCACGGTGGCCGCGATCAGTACGACAGTCCGGATTCCGTCCATCTTCTTCTCACCTCGTTGGAGTAGTCACGATTCCCCGTTCGAGGCGCGTGTGTACGGCCCGGAACACGGCAACGGTACCGGCGGCCACCTGGACCCACCAGCGCTGGAGAAAGGGCTTTCCAGATGGATTCGCCATCGCTTCACTCGGGGGGCCACCGGAAAATCGGACTTCTCGACGCCGAACTTTCTCGTGCATCGATGCCTCCCGCCGTACCAGGATGTGCGCGCTGCCGACACAGTGCTGGTCGGTGAGGTGCTGTCGCCATCCAATACCCAATCCGATATCGAGGCCAAGAAGAGTCTATACGCCGCGGCGGGAATCCTCTGGTACTGGGAGGTGACTTTGCGACCGGATATCAGCGCCATCGCGACGATCAGGGCCTACGGCCTGGAAACCGGGGTTGCCACGTTGCCCGAGGGCGTCCGCCCGCTGCACCGATCCGATTTTCGCCTGGTGGGCGAATGGACGCACACCGACCCAGTGGGGGTGTCGTTCGGGTATCCGTTCCCCATCTATATCGGGTGGTCCGCTCTCGCGTTCTGAATAAGAGATCAGTTCAGAATGAGCTTGCGGACGCAGATGATCGCGCTGGACAGACTCAGTATTGCGTGACGCCCAGAGCGGAGGCGGTGGGGTTGAACCACGGTGACACGGCAGCGATGATGGGTTTCACGATTGAGTCAGTCGCCGAGGAACCAGAGATAGTGGTGAGATTCGTTCAAGACGACCTGACACATCTCGCGGGCCTGTTCGACCCAGGCCCCGCCGCAAGCATCCGGAAGCCGGTCGAGCTCGGCGAGCAGCAACGGAACCTGTCGCTCGTTGAACATCGCGTCCCCGTAAGGGATCAGGGCCGAGAGCATCGGGAAGGCGGCCGGGTCGAGGGCCGCGAATGCGTTCGACCATTCCACCCCGTCCCGAGTTCGCGCCACAATGTTGTCCAGTTCGCGGCGCACTTGCATATTGATCATTCGCTGACGCTATCAGCGCCCCGTGACCGGTTACATGCCCGTTCCGGCAGGAAGTAGCAGGGGACTCACTGGGAACAGCGGCGCCAACCACAGGGAATCGCCCGTCAGAATTACTCCGCATACGGTGTCTTCCGAACGGTCTCAAATCCTCTATCTAAGAATTCAGTTGAGAATGAGTTTGCGGAGGCAGATGACCGAGCAGGCCAGGCTCAGTAGTGCTTGGTGAATTTCGGCGCGGCGTTCGTAGCGGTCCGCAAGCGTTTGAATGCGTGTAGCCATGCGAAGCTGCGTTCTACCGGCCACCGGAGTTTCCCGAGTCCGGAACCGTGGCTGGTATTGCGGCGGGCGATAACCGGGGTGATACCGCGAGCCCGGAGAAGCCGACGATATTTGTCGTGGTCGTAGCCGCGGTCGGCGTACAAATACCGGGGCCGTCGCCAGGGCCGGCCGCGGCGGCCCCCGATCGTGGGGAGGGCATCGACGAGCGGGATGAGCTGGGTGACGTCGTTGCGGTTGCCGCCGGTCAGCGTGACCGCCAAGGGTGTCCCCGTGGCGTCGGTGATCAGATGATGCTTGGAACCGGGCCGGCCTCGGTCGACCGGGCTCGGGCCCACATGGTCCCCCCTTTGAGGGCCCGCAGATGCGAGGCATCGACCAGCACTCGCGACAGTTCGAGCAGTCCGGCCGCGCGCAGCTCGTTCAACACGCTTTCGTGCAGTTGCCGCCACACTCCCGCCTGCGACCATTCGCTCAACCGCCGCCAACAGGTCGCACCCGAGACACCGAACAACCCGGTCGGCAGCTGATTCCATCCGATGCCCGTGCGAACCACGTACAGGACGCCTTCCAACGCGGCCCGGTCATCGGCCCTGTGGCGGCCCGGGGACCGGAAGCGTCTCTCCCGCACCGGAATCAACGGCTCCAGCCTGGCCCACAACGCATCGGTCACTACCGCATCACCCACACCGGGATTGTCAAACACGCTGCGGCGCAGATCAAGGCGGCCTCAATCTCATTCTGAACTGATCACTAAGACTGCCCATCGGCCGGGAGCGTCGACCGGCCGCGGTCCGGCCGAGCACCGGAAACGTGGTCGGTTGGATCGACTGCCCGAATGACCGCGTACACCTCCACCCGTACCTGGATACGACCCGGCAGGCGGGCGACGCCATGCCTCGTTTTATCGTGCGGTCCGGGCCAATTGGGTCCCGGCGCCAACCCGCGGAGTAACCATTTGCATCGGGCCGATGTCCTCGCCGGCGAGCATGGCCAGGACCATCCCGGTGCGAAAGACCTGCCGGTCGCCGGCGTGCACTACACCGCGCCGATCAGCCGGCGTAAGTCTGAGAAGCGCGTAGTGGTCGGTTTCCTCGAGACGAACCGGGCGACATGATGCCGAACCGAACACTCCCGCGCAGCGGCGGGAGTATTGTCGGTACATCCGGTTCACCCAGGTTGCTCAGACCCTCGGCTCTGATCCAGCCGCGCGCAGACCAGCGGTGAAGGTGTCCCACTCGCCCGGACAGAAAATAAGGGCCGCGCCGTCGGGGTTCTTTGAATCTCGAACTCCCACCAGCCCGCCGTGCAGGTGGGCGACCTCGACGCAGTCATTGCCGCTGGCGCTGCGGCTGCCCTTGAACCAGACCGCTCCGGACAGGTCGATGCTCATCCGCGATGCTCCCTTGCCGCCACCTCGATGAGGCGCTGTGTATCCGACTCGTCCAATGCTACTTGCAGTATGGAAGCCCGAGCTGCTCGATACTGCTCGACCTCGCTCGGCTTGTCCAAGTACAACGACCCGGTGAACCCCTCGATATATATGACAGGAGGTTCGGTCAGCGCCGGGTTCACGTGATCCGGAAATTCCAGGTAGACGAAGTGCTTCGTGGTCCACCCGAGATGATCCGGGGCATCAAGCGGTACGACTCGTAGCGAAACGCTCGGCAACGCGGCCATCTTCAGGAGATGATCCAGCTGCTCCGCCATGGTCTCGGCGCCACCGACCGGGTGCCGAAGGGCGGCCTCACTGAGCGCGGCCTCGAAGATGAAATCAGACGAGTTGTGCAGCCGCGCCTGACGACGCTGAAGCAAAGTGATCTCCCGGTGCAGCTCGATCGCTCGTCCGAGCGGCTTCGCGATCTCCCACATGGCGTAACGGTAGCGGTGAGTTTGAAGCAACCCCGGCAAGGTCGTTGTCTGCCAGGTGAAAACCTCACGTGCTGTCTGCTCGAGCCCGAGGAACATCTCTGCTTCGGGGACTACTGCATCGGCAAATGACGACTGCCACCACCCGTCTTTGCGAGATTCCTCAACCAGCCACAGCAGTTCGCGGCGATCCTCGGGGCTGGCCTCGTACGCATCACATAGCGCGTTGACCACCATTCTCTTGGTCTCGCTGGTGCGTCCGGACTCCAAGCGCCACAGCGTTTGCGCACCCATCTCGCACCGGCGAGCCGCGTTCGCACGGCTCAGCCCCGCTACCTCACGCAGTTCACGCAGGCGGCGACCCAGGACGCGACGCGGCAGAGTCGGTGGGTTCATGGCGTTTGATTCGATCGACACAGGTCTCTCCCCTTCGTTAGCGTTACTCGCGGTTATTCCAACTCAAATGGAACAGTCGAACTGTATGGAATTACCAATCCGCCCGGAGCAATTCCATTGTGCGACTGAATCTTACGTAGCGATTCACAATTGGGAAAGGGGATGGTTGACTGAGTACGCGGCCGCAGACGTGGAAAATTCCGTGGCGGAATTTTCCTTGTCGCCAGCACCGGCTCATCGGAACCGGAGACACCGCGCAGTGTCCACCGGGCCGGCGCGAACCAGACCATCCCCGACGTTGCGAGGTGAACCATGCTGTTCGGATTACCGGTGACCGATCACCGGCCCGTACCGGTGATGACCATCGACTACGCACACCAGGTAATGCAGGCACACATCGACTGCCCATCGACGGCGTGTCCGCTCAAAAGGCAGGCCCGGGCGCGCCTGATCGAGGCCCGCAAAATGGTTCCCGGCAATCAGGAATTCTCGGGATACTGATCCGTCGACACGAAGGAAACCGCACTCGTGAAAGAGGAACTGCCGCGCCGTATTCCCGGTGCCAATTCCATACCGGTAGGCGGAAAATGGAATCCCCCGACTGATATCGCCACGCTGGTCCGGGTATCGCGCGCGCTACGTCGGTGGCCGGAGGAAACCAGGAGGGCACGGTGAACGGATCTCTGGAGCGCGGCAATCATCCTGCACCGTTTGATAGGCTCGCCGCCCACGCCGGGAGCCTCGGTTACCGGCTCGTCCGTGAACCGGGCACACCGGCCGGCTGGGCTCTGCTGGACGCCGTGGACGGCGAACGTCTCTTTGCAGCAGCCACTCTCACCGATATCGCGCGGTATCTCGATGAATAGCGGTGA
Source organism: Nocardia sp. NBC_01329 (assembly GCF_035956715.1). Lineage (NCBI taxonomy): Bacteria > Bacillati > Actinomycetota > Actinomycetes > Mycobacteriales > Nocardiaceae > Nocardia > Nocardia sp. NBC_01329. The sequence goes on from NZ_CP108381.1 coordinate 3,618,547, forward strand.
GTCGGCGGCCCCGCGCTCGGGCACCCGCGCGGGTTCGCCGGAGCTGTCGCGAGTGTCCGGGCCACCGGGGACCGTGCTACCAGATATCCGGTTCGTCCTCGCCCAGCCGGCGCAGTGCGCGGTCGATCCAGTCAGCGAAACCGGCCGCGAGATCGGCGGCAGCGGCCGGCCGCACCGTAATGTGTTCGCGCGTCCGTTTCTCCAGGTAGCGGCCGTCGCCGGTGATGTCGCACCACTGGGTTCGGTACCAGGGTTCGGGGCGATCCAGAATCGACCCGACCCGCAGACCCGCGATACCGCCGCCGTCCGCGGGCCGCTGCACGAGGCGCCGGTACTGTTCGCCGGGACCGCGCCGCAGGGATCGCTGCTGGTCGCGGTCGGGCGCGAGATCGTCGATATGGAACGTACCCGCCGTTTCCCGGCCGGGATCGCATGGTGGCACCAGGCCGGCGAGACGTTTCGGCAACTGTTCGGCGGCGAACAGTTGGGCATGGATAGCACCGTCGGCACCGTCGATCACCGACTGCGCCAACACCACCCCGTAGTGGGTTTTGCGCGCGCCGACCACCCGATACTCGCGTACCCGGCCCTTGGTGGTCGCGGTCGAGGCACCCAGGATCTCGATCCGCAGGTCGCCGTCGGACACGGCGTGCAGGGCTCGCCGAATCAGTTCGCGCTCGTCCCGGTCGTACCGCGCACGCACGGCCGCCGCATGGGCCTCGAACGGGTTGCGGGTCTTGTAGCGGCTCAGATAGTGCAGCGGGCGGGGGAACCGGTCGATCCCGTCGCGATACCAGAGCGCGGCGAAATCGTCCGGCTCCCAGATCCATGTGCTCATTGTCGGTGGTGGTTCCTCGAGTATGTGACGGCTGCCGGTACCCCGGCGCCACTGGCCGGTGCGCGGCGGCGGGCGGACGATCGATCAGTCGCGTTCCGCCGGTCGCGCGGCCGGTACATCGGCGCCCAGCACCCCGCCGGGAATAGTCGGCGGCAACTCACCGAGCAGTTCGTCGGTGTTCTCGGCGTTGATGAGATAGTCCGGGGTCTCGTGCTTGTCGTCGTCGGCTCCCTGCTGGCCACTACCGGCCCCCGGCGACATCATCCCGGGCATACCGCTGCGCGCGGCGCCGGAACCGGTGGTGCCGGCGGAGGCCACCGCGGGAGTTCCGGTGGGGTTCGGGGTACCGGGGACACTGCGGCCGGGGTCGCCGGTGGTCACCGGACTGCCACTCGGCGAGCCCGGTGTACCCGGTCCGGGAGTGGTCGAGGTTGTGCTCGGCGCGGTGGTCGTGCTGGGTGTAGTGGATATCGGATTCTCGGTGGAGGACGGTGTCGTCGCCGCAGGCGTCGTCCCTGGCTGGTCGGTGCCCTGGTCCTGCAGCTGTTCGGTTCCCAGATCGTCGCCTGGCTGTTCCGTACCGGGTTCCTCCCCGGTGGGGTTCTCCCCCTGCGGTCCGTCGGCATCCGTACCGTTGGGATTGCCGCCCTGGTCGGTGGACGTACCACCCGGGCCGGGCTGGTCGCCGGTGCCCGTGGGCAGATCGGTGTGCAGGGGCTGGGTCGGGTTCACCGGGACGGGCAGTACCGGAATCTTCGTATCGGCCGCGACAAAGCCGGTCACATAGTTGTCGCCCATCGCCTGCCGCGCCACTTCCTCGGCGTCGCTACGGTCGGTGTCCTCGTAGAACGGAACCCACGACCACCCGCTCGGATTGAACAACGACTTCTCCGCCGGAACATCGGGCAGGTTGTTCTGGGTGCGCATGATGGATACCACCGAGTCGTATACCTGAACAGCCAGCGCGTTCAGTGCGGGAACCAGGTCTTCGGCCCGGGTGGCGTAATTGCCGATAGCCTGTCGCGACTGTTCCGCCGCCGGCCCCTCCCAGGCCGCCGCGCTGGACCGGCGGATCCGGGCGGCGAACACCTGCACACCGCTCTCCCACTGAGCCGCGATCTGCCCGAATTGCTCGGACGCCGTCATCCCGTGATCACCCGGCGCCAACGGTTTGAACGCCCCGTTGATCTCCGAGTGAGAGAACCCGTTGGGTTCCTCCGGATCACCAATTTTCGGATTCTCGTTCTGAAAGGTCATCGGGCCCCCTGTATCGCACTCACTGACGCACCGCGCGGCCGCACCCCGGGTCTCCTACCGGCCCGGGATTACCGGGAAGGTCGGCGGCATCGCCAAAGGCGCAACCGGCGGTGCCCCGACCATCAACTCGTTGTACCGACCGGCGAAAGCCTCGTCGGTCTCCATGTACCGCTGCGCGATCACCCGGTGCAACTCCTGAATATCCTCAACGATTTGATAGTGCTGCTCCAGAATCGCATGGACATCGTTTCCGTCTTCCGCATCCTGCGCCTTGGTACGAAAGCGGCCGACTAGAACAGCCGCCGATGCCAGGCCCGTGCTTTTCTCCCCGAGGTCCCACCGTTCACGGCTATGAATTTCCCGCGCGACACGCTGCAATTCACGGATCAGGAGTTTGAATCCCTCACAGTCGCGCTCCATATACACGAACTCTTCGGCATTCACCCGAACCGCATCCGCTGAACCCGCACCGAGACTGACCGATAAACGCCCCTCGCGCGACTCGGCCAGCAAATCCTCCAGCGGACGTGGAGATGCATCCTCACTCATCTCCGAGCTCCCTCCCTCTGATCACAACCAACGACTCCATGCCGTTCAGGCATCCGGGATCAAAGGAGCGAGCTTCTGGGCCAGACCCAACCCGAGTTCACACGTATCCAGGTGGCCGGTCTTATTGTTCGATGACGGATTGTCCATTGACAGTTCGAGGCTGCCTCCCACCATCTCCACATAGAACAAACAGGACGCCCGCACATCGTTATCGCCGGCCGCATCCACCGCCATCGCCGCCCGGCCGTCAACCGTGTACTCCTGCCGCACGACGAACTGGTCGTTGTCGAGCACCGCAGGCAACGTCAGGTTCGTGGTGGTTATCCCCACCGCGTAGCTGTCCGGAGCCACATAACTGCACCCTCGCCACTTGACCCCCTGCCCGCCGTCGACATTCGCATCCGTCACTCCCCGCCGCAGATCTTCCGACGCCAGCACCTCCTGCGGAATGTCGGTACACGGGTCGAACGACGACGGAGCCTCCGCCGCGATCGGCAACCCGGTCGTCGTGGTCACCGGAGACGCCGTCCCCTCGGTCCCGGAATCACACCCGGCGACCATCAGCGCAACCCCCACACCACACAGAACCCCTCGGACCGACCGAACAGCGGCCATCACGAACCTCCCGACACCGGCATTCCATATCGAACCGGGAACCGGCCGGCCCCCCGCGTCCCCGCCGACCTTACTCAGCCCCGCAACTCCCACTCAACCCACCGACCGGCGAAACGGCTCGCCCGCCTGATCGGAATCCACCAACCCGCCTGCGGTTGCGCCGGATTCGCTCTTCCGGATGGCTCGCCGAGACCAGGGGAGTCGGCGTTGCCCACCGGTGGATCCACGGCGCAACCTGAATCTGAATCCGACCCTCGCATCGGCGGAGAGCCCGACGGCGCGGACCGCCCGCCTCAGCGTCGTGCAGAAGTATCGCAGTCCCGAAGTCTCACTCTCGCAGCAACGCTTGGAACAGACGGAACCTGCTGGTAATTCGTGAGATCAACGAGTGGCCCACCGGCGCGTGTATATGCTCGGCGTGAATCTGCGCTATGCCGTCGTACCATCGGCGAAGGCGTAGCAGAGCGGCCAGGAAAGTGCCCTCGTCGAGTGCGCGCCCGATCGTTCCGTCGCTGAATCGCTCGGCTCGCGTAATCGACGTGAGCACTCGGCACGCGTCGGCGACCGGAGCATCGTCGAGCCCTCGGCCGTACTGATAACGTCGCCCACCATCCCATCGAGTCCAATCGAACCCGACAATCGCGTCTACCTCGTCCAATGCGTGTACGACCCGGTTGACTGCGTCAGTGTAGACGGCGTAAGGCATACACAGCGCACCGTCGGCGTTCTCGGTGCGGAGCTCCCACGGGCTCGGCTGCTCGGCAAGCAGGTCGTCCACGGCCGACCACAACCGCTGCCAGCACTCAGGCGACGACCTGAGCAGCTGCACCTTGATATCGGCATCGCTTGTCTCCACCACGGCACAGTACCGTCGGGAATACGTGCGCGACCGCCCTCGCAACAGCGGGCGGACACTGGGCAGGCCACACTCGCACTCTTCGAGATCGACTTCGCCCAACCGGAACCCATCACCATCGCAGTCCCACGCAGCACCACATCGATCACCTCGCGCAAGGGTTGAGCCGCTGAATGTGTGGACTGGTATCGTCCGATGAATCAACTCGGCAGGGACGGAAGGGGGGCCGGGTGACCAGTCCACTCCAGGTCGATATCGATGTGTTGACCAAAATGGTTACCGGACTGAGGAATTCGCAGCAGATTCTCGACGACGCGCTGAAGGCGATGGCCGATGTGGGAGCCGCGAGCATCGGCACCCAAACTCTCGACAACGCCGCGGACAGTTTCCAGCGACGATGGCGCTTCGGGGTCCAACGCATCGGTGAACTCTCCCGCACCACCGCCGATGGCGTGGATCAATGCCTTGCCGCCTATCAAGCGGCCGACAACGCGACGGCTACCGCCCTCGGTCAGGTCAACCAGACCCCGGCCGGAGCCGGCGAACAAGGTCGGCCGTGACCGACAACCCGTATCCGAATCTCGGCTACAACCCTGTCCCCGGCGTCCCCGACGATGTCGCAGGCCTGAGCACCCGGATCAAGACTGCCGCCGACGCGGTACGCGAAACCAACGATCTACTGGCCCGGCTGCGCAACAGCAACGACGAGGTCTGGAAAGGCGAGGCGGGCGAGGCGTTCCGGAGTCACTTCGACGCCACCCTGGCCCAAGACCTGGGTTACGCCCAGAGCTCACTGGAACGCGCTGTAACGGTCCTCGGAGAATGGAACACTGCGCTCGTCGGATTCCGCGACCAGGCCAAAGCGCTGGATCAGGAAGCCGGGGTCGCCGCCGCGGAGGTCAACAAGGCCGTCGCCGAAGTCCAGGCCGCGAATGCCAACCCCGACCTCGGCCTGGCGAATCAGCAGTTCGACGACTCCGCCGCACTGCAGGCGGCGCAGACCCGGCTCAATGCCGCCACCGCCCGGGTGAGCGCGGCAAATACCGCGCTGAGCAACTGGCTGGGAACCCAGGATTCGATCGCCGCCCGTGTCCGCGACCTCGCCACCGAACACGAAAACGTTGCCAAACGGATTGCCTCCGAACTCGACGCGGCCGCCAAGGATTTCGCCCCGAGCGAGCCGGACAAGAGCATCTGGGACAAGATCAAGGATGCGATCGGGTCGATCGGCGACTGGATCGACGAGCACCGGGAGGGCATCCATACCGCGCTCTCCATCACCGCATCGGTCGCGGGCCTGCTCGCGCTGGTCACACCACCACCGGTTTCCGCGATCGCTCTCGGGGTGTCCCTGGTCGCGGGCGCCGGAGCGCTCACCCTCGATTTCACCGATCCAGAAATCCGCGAGGGCCTCATGTCCGGCGATTCGAAGGCATGGTTGACGGTAGGTGGAGATGCTCTCAGTGTGCTGCCCGGTGCCGGTGGCCTGGCCAAGACGGCATGGGCCGGGTTGCGAGGCTTCGACGATTTCGGCCGGATGGAAGGCATGCTGAGCACCTGGACCGCCAGCGCGCACGATCCCGGCATCATGGGCAATCTGGCGGCCAAACCGGTCGATTGGGCTCTCGGCGAAGTCGCGTTGACCGGCTCTCCGGCTGTTGCCGGCACAACATATCGAGTACTCCAGATGGTCGATATGGCCAACACCCCGGGTATTCCCAGCTCCGCACCCGCGATCGCCATCCTGACCAGGGCCGGCGGGACTGTACAGAAGCTGGCGGGCCTCGGAGGGGACGAGTAACGCACTGAGATGCCGAACGACAAGCTCCGACCCGCCCCGCCCGTCGGTATCGATATCCCGCCCGGATACAACGAAATTCCGCTCGGCGACCTCGATACTCTCATGCAGACCGCTCGCCCGGTGATCACCGCATCCGTTCCCGACCGGATGCGCGACGACGTACCCGATGTACTCGGTACATTGCATTTTCTGCTGGCCACACTGGCCGCGAACAACGCTCTCTACAGCGGTATCGGCCTGCACCGCACCGCGGAGGTGTCCGGGCGGGTGGCCGTCTCCTGGCTGACCGTTTCCTCGTTCGAATATGGCGAAGAACGGAACCCGCGACTTGTCCTCAGTGAACTGATCAACGTCAAGGCCGAGAAGAAATCCCGGGGAACACTCGCGATCATAGAAGGCCCAGCCGTCCCGATCCTCTACTTCGAGTGGATCGAAAAGCATTCCGTACCGGTGTTCGCGAGCTATCCGGTGACCAGCGATACCCCGGAGGTGTTCCAGATCGAAGTGACAGTACCTTCCGCAGACGGGACGTCGATCGCCGTGGTGGAACTGTCGGCGGCCGACCCCGACATCGGTCCGCAGTACCGCGGGATGATCCTCGATATGGCGGCGTCGATAACCTTCCCGCAGCCGCCGTCCGACACTGGGAGCTCCAGCCTTGCGCTCTGACGAAACACCACAACGACGCATCACGGCTGCTCACCCCGCCGAAGCCAGGGCAGGCGCGCGGTAGTGGACCTGGAGAAGCGCCCAGCACGCCGCACGGGCGGCAGGAAGTCCGCCACTGGTAGCAAGAAAACCCGGTCTTTCGAATTCTTGGAGTCCGATTGGGCGACACCCCGCGTTTCGGCAGGGCTGACGAAGGTCACCCTGACCGTTGTCGCGTTCATCCTGGACCTGCTACTGCACAGCGCGATGGGCCTTGCGGTCTGGAACAGCCTTGCCCATTCCCCGGAACCACCATGGAAGCCGATCATGTTGGGCGTGCTGGCCGGTGTAGCGGCGTCGTTCGTCCACCGCGTATTCGTCCAGCGTCTGATCCGTACCACGCTCGGTAAAGCTCTGTTCGGTCTGCGGCTACGGGAGGAGGACGGCTCCTATCCGACGTTGTGGCGATTGATCGAGCAGTGGTTCGTCGGGTCCTTCCTGACGATCGCCACCCCGCTGCAGATACTCGGCTGATATCCGGCAACCGCTCCCCCCAGGAGGGTCCGGCCGAGTATCGCCGGAGCACGAGGTCGGGCCGCGGTGCCGACAGGTTCGCCGAGGTGGAGCGGCGCGACAACCGTCTCGGGCTTCTCGGCGATATGCGCAGAAGTAGGCCCAGTGCCTGGATCAGGTCTCGGGCTGTCTCGGTGAGGACCACTCGGTGGCGACGTCGACCACCGTGAGCAGGCCGCCCGAACCGTCCCGCCCATGCGCGGCCAGTACACCGAAGTTGCGGTGGTCGGACCAGTTCTTATAGTCGCCGACGACGACCAGGCAGCGACGCGCCCGGGTAACGGCCACATTCAGCAGGTTGGGCGGATGTGACGCCCAATCGCGCGATTTGCGCTGGTCGGTTGCTGTGCCGAGGACCAGGATCACGACATCGGCTTCTTTGCCCTGCGTCGTATGGACTGTCCCCACGCGGTTGGCCGACCCCGGCAATCGATGCTCGACCACTCGTTGTAGCTGGTACACGACATCGCGGAATGGGCTGACAACAAAAACCGCCTCGCCGGTACGTCGTGCCAGTTCGTTCCCGCGAGCCGATTCGGTCGCCGCCCAATCGGGCAAGTCCAGTCCCGCGCGGGCCAGCTCGTTATCCATTGATCGGCTGATGCGGTCCCGGATCGTATCCAGCGTGGCCACCACATAGCGGCCTTCGGCCGGGTTCCATTTTTCACCACTCGGTTCGGCACCGACATCCAGCCAGGTGCTTTGGGCCAGCAGGTCGAACGGCTCGCGCGAGGTTACGCCGTACACCATCATCTCGTCGTAGGCGATCTTGTTGCTGACTTCGAACATGAGCCGGTCGCAGCGACGGTGCACCCGCAAAGGAGACCCCACCCAAACCGCCCCTTGGCTGTCCGGGACCGATAGCCAGGTCCCGAAGGGGTTGAGCCGATCGGCGACCGATTGCACCGGCATATTCTGCGGCACCCACTGTGGGTCGACCTCGAACTGCCGACACAACCGCTTCTGCCCCGACAGCGGCAATGTGATAACCGGCTCCAGCTGACGTGGATCTCCGACTACCACCGCCCGCTGTGATCGCCACAGCGCTCCGACGGCCTCCTGCGGGGCCGCCTGACCTGCCTCATCGATGAACAGCCAGCCGAGCGCCTCCCGACCGAGTTTCGCGAACATCCGTGGCAGGGAGGCAAAGGTCGTCGATACCACCGGCACCACGAAGAAGAGCATCTGCCAGGCGGCAAGAATTGTCTCTTCGGGGAGGTCGGCAGGCGCATCGCCGCTCACGACATCCATCGCGGCACGCATGTTGTGCCACATCAATGCCGGTTCGGCGGTCAGTACCGCTCTGTGCAGGTTGAGGGCGGCGATCAAGACTTGCGAACGGGCCGCCGCATACTCTTCGTCCATCCATGGCGACGAATTCTCCCGCCGCTCCATCGCCGCACGCTCGTCCGGCGCAGCGTCCCATTCGTTTCCCGGTACGGTACCGGGCCATCGGAGCCGCGCCTGCTCCAATTTCTCGGCGTCTTCCCGGAGCATGTCCCGCCTACGCTGTACCGCATTGTCGGCTGCCCCGACGGACTCGACCGCCCGGTCCAGATCGCGCTCGCACTCGGCGAGCCGATCCCGGCAGTGGTCGGCCACCCGCACCGCTTCGCTGAGATCGCGTTGACGTGCGGTGAACGTATCCGCACTGTCCTGGTGCACTGCCTCGGCCTCGTCGAGCACCCGGACGGCCTGTTCAAGCGCGGCAGCCAGCGGTCGCGACTCTTGCTCCCAGTCGCCCAGGGCAGACCGGGTCCACATCCTCCGTAACAAGCCGGGTCTACGCGCCATCTGGTGATGCAGGGCGGAATCGGCGATCCGGACCTGCGCCGCCATCCGTTCCACTCGCTGCTGTGTCCGGTCCATTGTCGCGCGGGCGTCACGGACCGCACGCTCGGCGCCCCGGTAGTCGGCGTGAGCCTGTTCGAGCTGCGCGCGCAGTTCGTCCCGGTGGCTCCGCAACAGCTGCAGATGGTCACGGTCGTTTTCGGCCCGGTGACGCAACTCGGCCAGCCTGGCGTCGGGTTCGGAAACACGGTCGAGAATATCGGCGATGTCTTGCCGCTCGCTCGCCAGTCGAGCGACCGCTGCGCACGCGGCGTCGAACTCTGCGACAGCATCGGACCACGCTGTGTTCTCGGCACGGCCGGGTACGGCGGTTTCCTGGAGGTCCTTGAGGATCCGCTGTAGTCCGCGGAGGTCCGCGGCGTTGCGGCCCCGCCCACTTCCAGTTTCTTTTCCCCACCAGAACCGATCGACGAACTGGGCACGGTTGGGCCGCCGGCCCAACCGTGCCGCAATCGATCCCCAGCACGGCGTCCCGGTCAGTAGGGTCGCCGGATCTGACAGGTATCGCGCGTCGGGAAAGGATCGCGCATCCACGGCTTTGGCGACGGGCATTTCCAGCGTCACGTTCTCCACGGCGCCGTTGTTGGAGGAAGCCACAACGATTTCGAAGCCGGTGAGGTCGGGAGCAAGCCTATGGATCGACCGGATGTATCGCGTCGGACTGTCGTCGGATTCCCAGCGTAACGCCGACTTCTCGAACGCGGCCCGCGCCGAATCCAGTCTGGCCAGGCGCTGTGCGCGCTCCACCACCACGGCGGCCACCAGATCGCGGAGCATCGTCGTCTTACCTGTTCCCGGCGGCCCGTTGACCGCATAGATACCGCGGGCGCCGGGGTCTGACAGCCGGTGACGGATCTGATTCACGGCGAACTGCTGGCTCAGTGTCAATGGCCGGGCCGGATCGCTCGGCCACCGCCCGGCCGGTGCCGAGGCCGGGCCGACCGACCGCAGAACCGAACGCGGATCGGCGCGTACGTCCACCCGCCGCTCGACGTCGACCTCGTCCGAGCACAGGTACGCGCGCAACGCCTCACCGGCGTCTCCGATGGACAGTGCGTCGGCGACGCGGTCCAGATCATCGGCGTGGAAACTGTTGAGGAAATCGTCGGAGGACATCTCTTCGGCCGACTTCAGCGGGATCTGGATACTTTTGATCCGGATGGAATCAGGTCTCAATACTTCTGCCACATCCAGGCTTTCGGCCACCAGACGAGTCAGGGCGACCAGGTCGGGTACAGCGAGCACTTTGGTGCACAGCGCCCTGGACTGCGGCGAGTCTCCGTCCACCTCGCTCTGATCAGAGTCCACGCCACCCTCGCTCTCCGGACTGTCCGCGCGTCTCTGTTCCACCGCTGCGGTGACGGATTCATTCGCGCGGGCGGCGAGGTTGTCACCGATGTTCTCGACAACCGTGGTACCCAGGGCGCCGATCGCTGGTTCCAGCGCCGCACTGAGCAATGCCGGCAGTGACGAGATCCCTCCCGTCGCGATATCGAGTGCGACTCGGGCCGCCATGCCCGCTATCTGTCCGAGCCCCCGACCGGCAGCCGATCCACCGGCCGGAGAGTTGTCGATAGGTATGCGTCCGTCGCCGAATTCGAAACAGACTGCCATCAGTCGCTTCTGATCCTCGTCGAACCCGTCCAGCCAGGAATCGCTACCGGGCCCCGGTGCGAGTGTTCGGCTCACTGCCCAGGCACACGAGGAAAGTGTGACACTGTCTTTGATGAGCTGACCGCCGCTGTCGACCGCGAAGCTCAGCAGGGCGCTCTTACCGCTGTTACGCCCACCGAAATCTATCTCGATCTCGGGCGCGCGGAGCATGTTCTGCAGCACTTCACGTACTTTGGCCACATCGTAGATACCGGCGTACACGGTATGCCGCCATGCCTTGTTCTGCCGCGGCGCGGGGAGCACCCCGGCATCCCAGGGCAGCGGCCGATCGATATGGACCGCCCGCATATTCTTCCGAGGGTCGACCGGATCGACCCTCGGCGGGCTGAAATACTCCACCGCCCGCCAGTACCGCACGATACGCGCTTGCCGCTCGGACTCGTCCACTCGAACCCCCGACACTCAATTGCATTGACTAGCAATGTAATACGATACGCATGGACGAGGTATCGTAGTTCGGTTCCGGCACTTGCGGCCAGCTCAGCGAATCCACCATGACGCGTTGAAGTGGACCCTGTCGCGGCTGCGCATCGAGCCGGTCACCCAGGCCATCGCTCAGTCTGCGGCAGCCTTCCTACGGGAGCTGGGGCCACACATCGTGCAGGACATGCTCGGACTGCCGTACGAAAAGCCCGCCGACCGAACAGCAGACCTTTCACCGACCGGACCCCGGTGACCTCCGGAGCCAGTCGCGGCGTCGGCCTCGCCATCGCCCTCGCCGCCGCTCAGGCTTCGACCGCGGAACCGCAGACGCCGCACACTTCGAGCGAGCGGCGCTTCCAGCGAGCGACCGGAACGAAGAACACCGTGAACTGCTTGAACTCCCGCACGCGCATCCACTGCGTCGTGTTGTGACAGCGTGGGCAACTCCGGGTCCCTCCGGGGCCCAGGTTGCGCCGCTTGGTGCCGAAACCGAAGATGAAGAACATCAGCCCAGCGTAGAGGGCAGCCGATTCTCGATAGGTTCGCCGACTGCCCGGACGGTCACGCCTTTCCCCGCCCGGTTCGGCGCCCGGTCCACGCCGCTCGGCGAACCGGACGGGCGGCGCTTTCAGTCCGTTCGCGTGGCCACGACGGCGAAGTTCAGCGGAATCCGCGGCGCGTCCGGCGGCAGTGCCCACCCCTGTGGGCACGGCACCAGTTCAGGGAAGGCAGGCCAATCCATGATGGACAATTCCTCGACCGCGTCGAGCCGCAGACCCGCCCGCAGCAGCGCGCCTACCACTTCGCCCAGGTCGTGCCGCCACTCGTGCACCGTGTCGTGCGCGATCCGCCCGGCCGAATCCTCGGTGTAGCTGCCCGATTCGATATAGGTCCGGTGACCACCGCCGCCCAGATAGTCGTCGGTGATCTCCCAGGGCTCGAATGCCATGGACCCGAGAATCGGGTGATCATCGCGGATCAGGAACACGCCGCCGGGCTCGAGGAGGTCGTGGATCGAGCGCGCCCAGTCGTCCAGCTCGGGTAGCCACACGATCGTTCCGGCACTGGTGACGACGAGGTCGAACCGCCGGTCCAGCACTGCCGAGGCGAACCGCGCGTCGCCTTCCACAAAGGTGATCGCATGGCCGGCGGCCTTCGCGATTCGTGCTGCATGGCTCAGCGAGTTGGGCGAGAAGTCGAGCCCGTACACGTCGCCCGCCCCCAAGCGGGACCAGGAGAGCGTGTCGATTCCGATATGGCACTGCAGATGCAACAGCGAACGATCCCGTACCCCGGATTCCGGCAGATGCGCGGCCAGCACCGCCAGATCGTTGCGCACCACCGGCGAGATACGGCTGGTATCGGCGACAAAGGCATCGACGTCGTACATCCGCGAACGCCGGTGGACCTCGGCGCGGTCGTCCCAGTTCGCGCGGTTGGCGGCGATCGCCGCGGCCTCGTCCATGATCGGTCCTTTCCATAGGGTCTGCACAACTCGCGACCGCTTTATATCACACGCGTGATATAAAGCGGAATCAATTTCTGAGCGGTGGCGAGCCGAGTGCATCCATCCGATTGCTCTGACCCCGGAGGAGAGCGCCCACCGGATCCGCGGAGCGAGCCGATCACTGCCGGTTAGCGCCGCGAGCACCTGACGACCACAGCACCCGGACTTCCGAGACCCCCGCCCGCCGCGACTGGTCCGCGCCGACCCGGACAATCACTGCGAACAGGCGTCAGTCCAGTTCGCCGACCTGCACCAGGGCCTTTCCCACCTTCTCCCCGGTGAACAGCCGCGCGTAGGCGTCGAGGGTGTTCTCCAGGCCGGAGGTCACCTCGAAGGCCATCCGGAGTCTGCCCTGCTCGTACCAGGGCAGCATCCTGCGGTTCAGGTCCGGGCCGCGGTGATAGAAGTCCGGCGAGAAGAAGCCGCGCATGGTGAGCCGCTTCATCAGGATCTGGTCGAAACGGCCGGGGCCGGGGCCGGACTCGTCCCGGTCGTAGTGAGTGAGCAGCCCGCAGACCGCGACCCGGCCGAACAGGGCCATCTCGCCGAGAACCGCGTCGAGGACCGTGCCGCCGACATTGTCGAAGTAGACGTCGACCCCGTCCGGACACGCCCGCCGCAGCTCACCGCCGAGATCGCCGTGCCGGTCGATCGCCGCGTCGAAGCCGAGTTCGCCGGTGAGCCAGTCGCATTTCGCCGGTGAACCGGTGATCCCGACGACCCGGCACCCGCTCGCCGCGGCGATCTGACCGGCGAGCGCGCCGGTCACTCCGGAGGCCGCCGAGACGACGAAGGTCTCCCCCGGGCGGGCTTCTCCGTACTCCAGCACGCCCAGGTAGGCGGTCCAGCCGTTGGCGCCGAAAACGCCCAGGTGCTGACGCGGGTCGTCGAGTGCGCGGCTCACCCGTTCCACATAGACCTCATCGGGCCGCGATATCGAGAAATCCGCCCACTGGCCGTAGGCGCGCACCAGATCGCCGGCGCGGTAGTCGGAATGCCTGGAGGCCACCACCGAACCCAGCACGGTGCTGATCACCGGGGAACCCAGCGGCGTCGGGGGCGAATAGGAGTCCTCCCGCGGACCCATCCACATCCGGGTTCCCGCGTCGAGCGAGAAGTAGATATTGCGGATCAGCACATCACCGGCGCCGAGTTCCGGTGTTTCGCTGTCGCGCAATTCGACCGCGTTCGCGTATTCGTTACCGGCCGGTCGCCGGACCAGGACCCACTGCCGATTCTTCTCGCCCACAACACCCTCGATCCACAGTTTTCGACACTAGGGAAGAGACTAAACGGTCGGTTCTGTTCCGGCATCCGGAAAATTCGCTCGGAAGTTCAGAACGACGCGGGCATGCTCTCCCAGCCCCGCACCGTGGAGGTCGGGGAGAGTGTGGCGGCGGCACCGATGAGCATCATCATGGCACTGCCTTCGGGAACCGTCGTGCCGTGCAATCATCCGCGACAGCAGTTTGCGGTGCGTGGTGTGGATCGGCGGATCCTCGAAGATCAGCACGCCCGGCGGGATCTCGAGATTCGCCTTGATGAGCTCGATCGAGCTCGACATCGTAGGGGTCGTAGTAGACATCGCTGGGCGCAGTGGTGCCACCGACATCGAGTTCGCGAATGAACTCGGCCGGCGCCGCGAACACATGGAACACCAGACGCCCGCCCGGCGCCACCGGCACCCGCAACGGTTGTCCGCCGTCCAATCGGCGCAGTGTGGTGAGTCCTGTCGCGCCCGTTCAGTAGGCGCACGCGTGGCTGCGTACCGCCTACCGTGGTTTCGGAAGCCGCCGAGCACGGCAGTCTGTCGCAGTCGCCTGGGTCACGGTGCGACGTGGGCGACGGCTCCGATTTCCAGTGCCGTCCACACCGCGCCGTCGGGGCCCATGGTGATGCCGTGTGGTTCGGATGCCGGTGTGGGCAGATCGTATTCGGTGATATCGCCGGTGGAGCTGATCCGTCCGAGGCGGTTGGCTCCCCATTCGGTGAACCAGCAGTCACCGGCGGCCGTCGCGGTGATGGCGTGTGGTTTCGCCGCGGGGTCGGGCAACGGGAACAGTTTCATCGTGCCATCGGGCTCGAGGCGGCCGATCCGGCCGGCGGCGATATCGACGAACCATACTGCGTCCGGACCACACGTTATCCCTACCGGTGCGCCTGGATCGGGCAGTGGGTACTGGGTGATATTGCCGTCGAGGTCGATACGTCCGATAGCGCCGGCTTGGTTGAGGGTGAACCACAGTGCGCCGTCGGGCCCGCGGGTGATCATGGACGGGAATCCGCCCCGGACGGGGAGGTCGATGTGGGTGATCTGTCCGTCGGGGGTGATGCGGCCGATGCGGTCGGTGTTCATCTCGGTGAACCACATGGCCTCGTCCGGACCGGCGCAGATCCCGAACGGGCTGCTGCCCGCCGGCAGGCCGAACGCCGTCACGACACCATCGGTGGTGATACGCCCGATGTGGTCGTCACCGGATCGGGTGAACCACAAGGCGTCGTCCACGCCGGCGGCGATGACCGTCGGTCGGGATCCGGCGGCGCCGACCGAATACCGGTCGAGCACACCGTCGACGGTCAGGCGGGCGATTTCGCCGCTCTGCGCCAGCGTGATCCAGAGCGCGCCGTCGGCTCCCGTGGTGATGCCGTATGGGCCCGCCGCGGCGTCGGCCACCGGAAACTCCTGGACGAGTCCACTGTCGGCATTTTGTGTCATCGATGGTCCTTTCTCGGCTCGGTCATTCACTAGCTGCGGCGACCCGGTTTACCAGGTCGACGATGATCGCGGCGAGTTCGGCGGGCCGGGTCATCGGCACGTTGTGTCCGGAGTCGATGTCGACCAACCGTCGATCGCGCCCGGCCCGGACGACTGCGCGAACCTCAGCGGAGCGCGGCGCGTAGAAGCCGTCCGTGGGCAGCACGATCGTCATCGGGCACTCGATCCGCTCGTACACATCCACACTCGGATATACAGCTGCTTCGGGGTCCGGTACCGCGGTCAGCGCGATCTCTTCCACGGTCGGGCGTCGCACATACCCACCGTCCGGGCGGGCAATGAAGCAGCGGCGCATGACCTCTCGCACCAACTCGGGACGGGCGCCGGCGTTGAGCCGATCTGTATCGGTCTCCCGCGCGCACTGCTCTAGGTAGTCGAGCATCCGGCGTTCGTCGGCACGCCATCCGTAACGGAACATCTCCCGCAACCGCTGGGCCGCCTCGGGCTCTCGCCATTGCGTGTTGCCGAGCGCCGCTGTCTCACGATCATCGAGCACGAGGCCGTCGATCACGCACAGCGCCCCCGAATCGACAACTCCGGCAGCTGTCGCTGCCGTTACGGCGTATCCACCGGTGGAATGCCCCACCAATACCGGCCGATCCCATCCCAGCGCGACTACCACCTCGCCGAGATCACGCCAGTACTGCTCGGGTGTTCGAGAATCAGCCTCCGTGTGCCCGTGGCCGCGAAGATCGAACGCCACTACACGGCAGTGCGCCACGAGATACGACGCCACCTCCGACCAGGCCACACAGTTGTGGCCGCTTCCGTGCACCAACAGCACTCCAGGGCCCTCGCCTCCGAAGTCCACCCCCGACAACACACCACCGGACACACGCGCCTCGACTTCGGTACCCAACACAAGCCGACACTGTGCCCACCGCAGCCGTCATCCGCAACTCTTTAACAGCACAGGGACTCAGGTCCGTGCCCCCGGAGTCGGCCGATTCCCATAGCGCGACACACCTGAGAACGGCAGTAGAAAACAGAGACAGATCTGATCCCTCTCCGTCAGTGGCCGAATCGGGTAAGGGCGTTGTGGATGTATTCCCGCTTCGCGGGGCTGCCGAGGTGTCCGGACAGGTCGCAGACGAACAGTTCGGCGCCGGGCCAGGCGGTGGCCAGTTTGTGTGCGGTTTCCACGGGGCAGCTGAGGTCCAGGCGGCCGTGTACCAGTACGCCGGGGATATCGGCCAGCACGACGGCATTGCGGATCAGCTCGCCGTCTTGCAGCCAGCCGTAGTTGGCGTAGAAGTGTGCGCAGATCCGCACCATGGCAAGCAGATCGTCGGTGACGGGACCGCTGAACGCGGACGGTTTCGCGCCGGGCTCGACCGACAGCACCGTTTCCTCCCACCGCGCCCACGCTGCGGTCGCCTGTTCCCGTACGTCTCGGTCGGAGTGCCCGAGGAGCCGGTCGTAGGTGGCGACTACATGCTCGCCGCCACCGGCGCCGGCCACGAATCGCTGGTACTGCTCGGGAAAGAAGCGCGACACTCCGCCGTAGAGCCAGTCGATCTCCCGGCGCCGGGTTGTCGTGATCGCCGACAGCACGATCTCGGATACCCGGTGGGGATATCGCTGCGCGTAGGCCAGTGCCAGGGTGCAGCCCCAGGAACCGCCACGCAGCAGCCAGCGGTCGATGCCCAAGTGTCCGCGCAGTATTTCCAGGTCGGCGACCAGGTGGGCGGTGGTGTTGAACCGCATGTCGGTGGCAGGGTCCGCGGCGTTGGGAGTGCTGCGTCCGCATCCTCGCTGGTCGTAGAGAACGATACGGTAGAGGTCCGCATGGGCGCTGTCGCGCATGGCTCGGTTGCAGCCCTGCCCAGGGCCGCCGTGCAGCAGCACCATCGGCTTGCCGTCGGGGTTGCCGCAGGTCTCCCAATAGATCTGGTTACCATCCCCGACATCCAGCATTCCGCTCGCGTATGGCTCGGTCATGTCGGCTGTCCTCTTCGGGGCGGTGGGCTGGTGGGAGGGGTCTGCGCAGGTTCGCGTTGGATGCTTCGGTCCAGGAGGCTTCCGCCGAGCTGTGTTGGACGGCTTTCACTTCGCTGTGCACGACGGCGAGGCCGACGCCGACGCCGCGGGAGATCTCGCGTAGGGACTGGCCTTCGGCATGCCGGGCGAGGATGGCGCGGCGTTTGTCGTCGTCGACCACTCGGGGGCGGCCGCCTTTGCGGCCGCGGCGGGCTCGAGTGTGCCGCTGATCTTCTCTTCGAACACCCGCACGCAGATCGAGTCGAGATCGTCGTGCTTTCGCTGGGTCTCCTGTTTGCTCGTGCTGACCCGCACGGGCCCGACGAGTGCCATCCCGGGGCCTCCAAGCGTTCGGTAAACGTGTTCGGCAACCGGGTTGGACGGTACGGGAAACCAACGGGTTTCCGAACACTCTTTCCTGCGGAAACCCGTTCGTAGGGCCTGTGTCGAAGTGGTGGTGAGGGCAGGCCGATACCTGCCCGCATTATGTCCGAGCCGCGGTAGGGCAGGGTGTTCAACCGCTTTCGTAGCGCAGAGTCACGAGCGCGTCGCTCGTCCACTCTGAACTGCTTTGGGGTGGTGGTAGTTCCACGCCCGCAACGCCGGTCGTCGCCCCGAACTCCTCCGCCAGCGATGCCATCAACGCTGAAGCCTGGGGCAGTATCGCGGGATCATTGTCCGGGTCGTCCATGCTCAGGCCGAAGACCAGGTCGTTCTCCTCGGTGAGGGTGATGATGGCCTGGTAGTAATCGCTTGCCCGCAGGTACAGGGAGAATGCTCTCTTGATACAAAAATCTCGGCGCAGTTCCGCCAGAGCGTCCGGGTCGCCGGGAGCCGGTTCGCCGGCGATGAACGTTCGGACGAAGGCGTCGAAACGAGGGTCTCCTGGGTTCTCGGTGTCGACGTAGCGATTGATGAAGCGTGAGAGCATGGCGGCGCGGTCGCTGGGGTGGACCCGGACGTAGACGTCGAGGCAGGGAGGCACCTTCTTACATTAGTGCTCCGAAATCGTGGGTGCGGGTTCGATGCTGGTCGGTTCAGGGGTGTCGTAGCCATTGGTTGATGGTGGCGACGTGGATGGTCGCCAGGTAGCGGACGGCGAGTTTGTCGAAGCGGGTGGCTACTGCCCGGTGGTGGTCGAGCTGGTTGATACCGCGTTCGACGGTGTTTCGGTCGCGGTAGATGACCTTGTCGAATGCTGGTGGTCGGCCGCCGGACGAACCGCGGACCCTGCGGTGGGCTGCTCGGTCGGCCGGCAGACCTGCGTCGTCGATGTCGCTGGCCTTGATCGACAATCAACCCATGGACGTTTCTGGACTGCTTCACAGTGCAGCTGATCTGGTTCCGGCAGACGCGAGAAGCGATGCCGACCTGTCGAAGGAAGACGTCCGCGAATACCTCCGCCACGACGAATGGGAGATCGCGCTCGGCATCCTGCAAGACTTCGAGGGCATCCAGTGGCAGTCCGTCGACTACTGGAACCTCCTGGCCGATGCTGCACAACAGATGTGGCTCCAGCACGACGCTGCGTGGTGCTTCTGGCGCGGCGCCGAGACCCGGTGCGGCGGCATCATCAAAGCCACCCTCCAACTCATCGCACCAGAAGCTGGCGGCCGTCGACTTCCAATCCCCAGAACCGGACAACTTCGACCGATGTGGGCCATCGGGCGCCCAGATCTCGCTCGCGGTTTCGCTGACCTGCACATCGCCCTGATATGGGTCGAATCCGCATCCGAGATACAACCGGGCGGACAAGGCCCGATCAGGCTGCTTCCACTCACCCCGGATAACTGGGAGCACCTCAAACCCGGTGACATCATCACGATGCATGAAGGGCAACCACCTGTCGGGACTGCCTTCATCACCGAGATTGAGATCGCGAGACACTCCTGCCGGTGATGCCGTCCTAAAAAACGACTTGGTGCCGAGAAGCTCGGCGACTCCACTGACCGGACACCGAACCTTGGGCCCCGACCGCTCAGCGCTGCCGCCGGACGGCAGGGTCGGTCTGGGTCTGCCAACGGATCAGCGCCTCCGCAGATGGTCGCGAGTACTTGCCGAGAGATCGCACCGAGGTGTGCCCGCTCATCAGCCTCATTGTGTTTGCCGTAGTGAGAGCGACGATCAGCTTTCACTCGCGCTGCGAGGAGCGGCGAGAGGGCAGGGCGATCAGAAGCCTTCAAGAATGCCATCGTCGTCGAGTAGACGCTCTTCTTCCCGCCACGATTCGAACGTGGCAGGCATCGCGAGTTCGGCCTCCAGCGGTGGATGGATCTCGCCTCGCACCAGGCGCAGCAGGAACTCGGCCATTCCCATGTCGTATGTGTGGTCCGGTGGGCCGCTCCTGGGCCGGAAGATCACCCCCCACCGCTCTGGCTCACCAACGCATCGCCACAGGAAGTCGTCACCGGCCTCGTTCGACGCCCAGGTCAACTCCCCGTCCATGAGCGCCTGCGCGGCGTGGAACAGCAGGTGGTCTTCGTACGGATAGCCCTCGAAGCGGGGCGTGGAGATGCCGATCGAGTCACTGATCGTCCCCATTCCATACACCGCGACGAAGTCGCGATAGTCGGCTGGCAGTTCCCATCCGGTGTCGACGCGCAGTGAGTCCCAGGCGACCGGGTCGCCGGCGTCCGGGGGTGGCGGCATGATGCGGCTCAGCTCTTCCACAGCCCAGTGCATGGCGTCCTCTCGTCGAGACCGGATCCGTTCGTAATGACGTGGGAACGTCCTCGCCGGTGCGCGAATCCAGCACCTTGCCAGAGTTGTGTCGGCCTCATGGCGTGCTCCATCAGGTTCGCCACTTCATCGGTTCGCGTCGCCCGGCCGGGATCGGACCAGGAACGAACCCGGCTACACCGCGGACGAGTTAGCCACCCTCGAACGCGACGAGGTGGTGAGCGGCACGCCACAGATCTGATTCCCATGTTTGACAACATACTGTCGTTTTGACAAAATGTTGTCATGCCTTCGAAACTCGTGCACATGGCCGTCTACGACACCCTCGCCGACTGGGAAGTGGGCGCGGCGACCGCGCACATCAACAACGACGCCTGGCATCGCGAACCGGGTGCGTACCGCACCCGCACGGTCGGAGTGAGCAGCGATCCGGTCACCACCATGGGCGGGATGCGGATCGTCCCCGACATCACACTGGCCGAGCTGACCCCGGCGGACAGCGCCATGCTCATCCTGCCCGGTGCGACCGGCTGGGAACTGGGCGATCTCGATCCGTTCGCCGCGAAGGCGCGAGAGTTCGCCGCGGCCGGAGTCCCGGTCGCCGCCATCTGCGGCGCGACCTTCGGTCTCGCCGCGGCGGGCCTGCTCGACGATCGCCGGCACACCAGCAATATCGCCGAATTCCTGGCGGCAAGCGGGTACGCGGGCGGCCGGCACTACGTCGACGAACCGGCCGTCACCGATCGCGGGGTGATCACCGCGAATTCCACCGCGCCCTTCGAGTTCGCGCGCGAAGTGCTGGCCGCGCTGGAGATCTACGAACCCGAAGTACTCGAAGGCTGGTACCGCCTCTTCAGCGCCGGCGACCCGGCGGGTTACGCGGTGCTGGCGGAATACGAGGCGCGGCAGGCGGCGGTCTGAGGCCACACCGTGAACCCCGAACAGCGACTGTTCAGTGAAGCCGCCATCACCTCGTTCCGGCTCAACGGCCAGTTCCTCGCGATCGCCGAGGATCTGGCCGGACCGGCCGGCCTCACCGCCGCCTGGTGGCAGGTGCTGGGTGCCGTATTGCACGACCCGCTCCCGGTGGCCGGGATCGCCCGGGCAATGGGTGCGACCCGGCAGGGCGTGCAGCGAATCGCCGACCTCCTGGTCGACCGCGGCCTCGCGGAGTACCGGCCCAATCCGGCGCACCGCCGGGCAAAACTGGTCGCGATCACCGACGCGGGACATGCGGCCGTGGCCCGGATCGAGCCGCGGCACGCGGAATTCGCCGCCCGGCTCACCGCCGAACTCGGTATCGAGCGGCTGACCGAGATCGCGGCCGCGCTCACCGAACTCTCGACCGCCGTGACCGTGCTCGAAGCGGACGAGAAAGGCTGATCGGGCGCACCGGGCCGATCAGCTGCCGGCCAGCCTGCGCACGATCGACAGCGGCAGCACTTTCATCGCGTAGGCCAGCGGCATCCACGGCCACGCCGGGGTGTAAGCCTTGAACCGCCGCTTCTCGATCGCCGACACCATGGAGCGCACTCCGGTGCGGGTATCGACCAGGAACGTGGGCGGATGCGCGGCCTTGTCGTTCATCTCCGAGGAGATGTAGCCGGGGAAGATGATCGACACGTCCACCCCGGGGACCCGTTCGGCGGCGATACCCTCGGCCATCGCCGCCACCCCGGCTTTGCCGGCGGCATAACTGGTCATGGTCTTGGGCATACCGCGTACCGCGGAGACCGACGAGATCACCACCAGATGTCCGCCGCCCTGGGCGCGGAAGATCTTCATGGCCGCCTCCATCTGGGCCATCGCCCCGACGAAATTGGTCTGCGCGGTCTGCCGGTTGGGGCGCTCACCGCCTTTGCCGAACGGCACCCCCTTGCCGAGGCCCGCGTTGACGATCACCCGGTCGAGCCGGCCCAGATCGGCGGCGAATTCGTCGAAAACCTTCGGTACCGCATCGAAATCGGTGACGTCCAGTTCCGCGACCCGCACCCGGACCTCGGGATAGGCCACCGCAATCTCGCGTGCGAGTTCGGCGAGCCGCTCCGTACGGCGAGCGCAGAGGGCCAGGTCGTAGCCGAGGGCCGCGAACTGCCGGGCCATTTCGGCGCCCAGGCCGGAACTCGCGCCGGTGATGAGGATCGAACCACTGCCCACTGTGCTACATCTCCTGTGGTCGGGCCGGGTACCGGTGCCGGTACGGCGACGATGATCGGCGGGTGTCCCGAGCCTAACGGCTCCGAGGGCGCCTGCCCGCAGTTCGGCGCGGGAAATCGCGGCCACCTGCACCCGACGACGGCGCAGGGCAGGACACCGATGAATTCGCACTGCCAAGGTCGTCTCCACAGACGCCGGGGGAACACGCCGACGGCATCCGCGGGATCATCGAGGCATTGGGTACAGGGCCCCTGGACGTGTTCGCCAGTAGCGGTGGAGCTGTCAACGCCTCGGCCCTGGTGGCCCGGCCCGCTCCCGGCGGACTTCGCGGACCGGCCCGCCCCCGACCCGGCCCAGTTCGGACTACCCACCACCGACGACGGGTCCCGCGACGACCCCATGATCGGTCCGCACCTGCTCACCTGCAGCGGCTACGAACACGATCTCGCGGCGCTGGCCGCCGCGCCGACCCGGATCGTGCTCGGCGCGGGCGCCGCGTCCGCCGACGAACTCTGTGCCCGGGCCGCTGTGGCCTTAGCCGCGGCACTGGGCGGATCCGCAGTGACCTTCCCGGGCGGTCACGCCGGGTTCCTGGGCGGCGAATTCGGGATGACCGGCGAACCGGCAGGCTTCGCCGCCGTGCTGCGGGACGTCCTGGACACGCGCTAGCGGTTGTCCCGGAGGGAACAGCGTGCGCCGACCCGGAAAGCTCAGCGGGCGGCTCGGATCCGTTGCGGTGCCGCTGTCACGAACGGGGTGAGAGCCTGTTCGATCTGCCGGTGCGAAGGCCGGCTGTGCCGTCGGCCCGGTAGTCCGTCCTCGGGGGCGCCGGTGGCCGCACGGCACGGATCCGGTTCCGGGATCGCGGGATCCGCGCCGAACTCGTCTCCGGTGATCGCCATCGCGGCCAGCCGGTTACCGGTGCGGGCCTCGTACACCGTGAGGCGATAGACCGCCGTGAACAGGTTCAGTGTCCGGCCCACCGGCTGTCCTGGGCCCGGCGGATACTGGCAGGTGCGCACAAGTTCCCCGCGGCGCTCCTGGGCCACACATGCGACCAGCTGGACCACACCCGGATCGATCGGGCGCCACACCGCCGAAGGCCCGAACGCGGTGTACTCGGGCAGCTCGCCGCCGAGATACACCGGGCTGGGCCCGGCCGCCGAATACGGTGCGGCGGCGGGATTCCCCGCACCGTCCCCGCACAGCGCACCGTATTCGGTCACGTCGAACCGGGCGAAACCGGACGCCGCGAACACGGTCGCCGTCACGGCCGCCAGCGCCACCCCGGCCAATCCCAGCGCCGCCGGATACCGCAGATCCGTCCCGCGGCGGGTGGGCGGTCGGTAGGGCAGGGGTTCGCGCGGGGGCCGGGCAGCCGCCTGCGGGGTCGCCGCCACACGGCGGAACCGGGCCGGAATCTCCCGAGCGCCGGCCAGACCGCGCCGCACCCGGGCCGGAACACCGGCAGTCGGCCGGGACCCGCGATCGGGACGGGCCGATTCCCGGTGATTCCGCCCAGACGGGCCGGACCGGACGGGCGATCCACCGTCCACGGCCGGGTCTGCCTGCGGCCCGGTCGATTCCCGCGCGGCCACATCCTCCGCACGTTCCCGGGCCGCGACCACCGGTGCCGCGTCCAGGCGCCCGGTGGAACCGTTCTCGAACGAGCCTCGCTTCCGGGCTGTTCCACGCGCGCCGAACCACCCGAGACGCGCTGGACGGGTGAGGTTCCGGGCCGGAACGGCGATCGGTTCCGATTCGCTCGTCTCCACGGGTTCCCGAGTCGGCTGCGGCACCCCCGGCGTCCGCGTCTCGGTGGCCGGCGCCCGGGTGGACGCCGGAGCCGCAGGGCCCGGGACACCGACGCGCTGCCCGGGAGGTCGCACGGACGGTGCGGACAGCGCGGTCGCGGTGCGTGCACCCCTGGGCGCGGCCTGCGGCTCGGACAGTTCTGCCCCGGTGGCGCGCGGATCGACGCTGCGGCCGGGGGCGACGAGGAACCCCTCGTTGTCCAATTCGTCCGGATCGGGCAGAAGCCGCGAAACCCCCAGCATTTCGAATGCTCGCGCGATATCTTCCCCGCGCCAGCGCACCTCTCCCACCGCCACGCGCTCGAAATACCGGGCCAGCCCCGCGGAGGCGCCGATCCGGACCAGGATGGTCTCTATACCGTCCTCCGGCGGGCGCGGTGTCCAACTGATCCGCGAGCCTGTCTTGGGGATCAGCACCACGAGTACTTGGATCTGTTCGGACAGGCCCTGCCGCCGGAAGATCGCGGCCAGTTCATTGCGCAGTTTGCGCCCGCGCAGTACCGGATTCGGCGTGGACTTCCCGGTGCGTAGGTCCGCGGCGGAGTCGTCCACCAGCCAGCGACCGGTCGGGCCGGTGGTCAGCACGCCGTGCTGCACCGACCCGAAATCGGCCAGCACCACCAGAGTGCAACCGTGCGGAGTCCAGACCAGCAGGTCGGTGGCCGGGGCGGACCGGCGACGCGGACGCGAGGGCGGCGAACCGAGCAGGGCCACTCCGCCCACCTGTCCGGTGCCGGGACCCCGATCGGTCAGTAGCCGTCGTACGAAACGCTGTACGCCGGACATTTCGGTGCTCTGCACGCGTATAATCACGGCGACCCCTACTTCGGTGACCACGAAACCCGCGCACACCACAGTGACGCCAGGGATACTCCGAAATTCCCTGGCGCACAATGCGATTGGATGCGCCGCCGTCCATGGTAGCAATACGCGGCCGTGGGCACGAGAGTCGGCGTCCGCACAACCGCGCCCGCGGTCGGGCGACGTCCGGCCGGCGGGACTGGTCGCGACGGACACGCCCGATTCCACCCGACACCGCCCGGCCGCTCGTCTCGCGCGGTACGTTTGGTCGACCAGAGCCGGTCTGGTAGTGCGGCCAGCCATCGGTGAACGCGATGAGGCGAGCTGCGCGCGGTTGTCCGGGACCGCTTCGAGGAGAACGTCGTATGTCGCAGCACGAGCTATCCCACGAGGTCGTTTCATTGTTCGCGGAAGGCGAGGTGCTGCGGCTCGACGCCCAGCCGGTCGACTACGCGATCGTCGCCCTCTATTTCGTCTTCGTTATCGGTATCGGCCTGCTGGCCCGGCAACGGGTCTCGTCGAGTATGGACTTCTTCCTGTCCGGGCGATCCCTACCGGCCTGGGTCACCGGCCTCGCGTTCATCTCCGCCAACCTCGGTGCGGTCGAGATCATGGGGATGTCGGCCAACGGCGCCGAATACGGTTTCCCAGCGTTCCATTACTTCTGGATCGGCGCGGTCCCGGCCATGTTGTTCCTGGGCGTAGTGATGATGCCGTTCTACTACGGGTCGAAGGTACGCAGTGTCCCGGAGTTCATGCGGCGCCGTTTCGGCACCGGTGCGCACCTGGTGAACGCGCTCAGTTTCGCGGTCGCCCAGGTACTCATCGCCGGTGTCAACCTCTACCTGCTCGGTACCATCGTCAATGTTCTACTGGGCTGGCCGCTGTGGGTTTCGGTCGTCGTGGCCGCGGTGATCGTACTGTCCTACATCACGCTCGGCGGGCTCTCGGCGGCGATCTACAACGAAGTTCTCCAGTTCTTCGTCATCGTGGCCGCTCTGCTCCCGCTGACCCTGATCGGCCTGCACCGCGTCGGCGGCTGGTCCGGACTACAGGACCGGGTCGCCGCCTCACCCGGCGGCGCCGAACAGCTGGACTCCTGGCCGGGTAACGCGCTGTCGGGTTTCGCGAACGATTTCCTGTCGATCCTGGGCATCGTCTTCGGCCTCGGATTCGTGCTCTCGTTCGGCTACTGGACCACGAACTTCGTCGAAGTGCAGCGCGCCCTGGCGACCCATTCCATTGCCGCCGCGCGGCGCACCCCGATCATCGGCGCGTTCCCGAAGATCTTCATCCCGTTGATCGTGATCATCCCGGGCATGATCAGCGCGGTCCTGGTCCCGCAGATGGCCCAGTACAAGGCAGCCGTCACCGCGAACCCGGACGTCGACAGCGATGTCACGTACAACCAGGCGCTGCTCTACCTGATGAAGGATGTGCTTCCCAACGGCCTGCTCGGCGTGGGCCTGGCCGGGCTGCTGGCCGCGTTCATGGCCGGTATGGCCGCGAACGTCTCGGCGTTCAACACGGTGTTCAGCATCGACCTGTGGCAGCAGTACGTGGTCAAGGACAAATCCGACGGCTACTACCTGCGGGTCGGGCGGCTGGCCACGGTGGGCGCCACCATCGCCGCCATCTTCACCGCGTTCATCGCCGGCGGGTTCAGCAACATCATGGACTACCTGCAGACGCTGTTCAGCTTCTTCAACGCACCCCTGTTCGCCACCTTCATCCTGGGTATGTTCTGGAAACGGATGACGCCGACGGCCGGCTGGACCGGGCTGGTGTCGGGCACCGCGGTAGCGGTCTTCATCTTCGTACTGAACGAGACGGAGGTGATCTCGCTGTCGGGCCAGGGTGCCAGTTTCGTCGCCGCCGGGGCGGCCTTCGTCCTGGATATCCTGGTCAGCGTGGCCGTGACCTTGGTGACAGCGCCGAAACCGGCGTCCGAGCTGGTCGGCCTGGTGTATTCGGAGACACCGCGCGAACTGCGTACCGATCCGGAGGCCGCCACTCTGCCCTGGTATCAGCGCCCCGTGCTGCTGGCGGGTATCGCGCTGGTACTCGTGATCATCCTCAATATCGTCACCGGATAGGACAACCATCGTGTTCTTCGATATCCGCACCATCGTGGGCAGCCTGCTCGGCCTGTACGGAATCATCCTGGTGATCACCGGGCTCGTCCACGACACCGCCGACGAAGAGGCCAAGACCGGCGGTATCGATGCGAACCTGTGGGCCGGTCTGGCCCTGGTGGTGGTGTCGGCGGCGTTTGTGGCCTGGGCACTGCTGCGCCCGGTAGCCGTCGACCGCCCGGCTGCCGGTTCGGCGAAGGAAACCGGGGACAGCTCCGACTGACGCCACCGCCCCGTGGCGCGTTACGACCCGCCCAATCGCGACGGGCGGGTGGTCACGCGCGCGAAAACGTGCGCTCAGTCCGGCAGACCGAGCGCGAAGCCGATCGCGATGAGCACACAGCTGATGACGGCGACGACCACGATGATCCACATCGGACAAGCGTACGAAACCGGATGTGTGGCCTCGGGACCGGGTCGCCGCCCGGCCCGCGACGCCGGCGGGCGGCGGGCCGGACCGGAACACCGGAGGTCAGGGCACGACCTCGACCACGTCACCCGGGTTCAGATAGTGGAAGACCGCGACGGCGCCGGGCTCGGTCAGCCGGATACACCCGTGCGATTTGTGCTCTACCGGCCCGATGTGGAACGCGATATCACCGTTGAAGAAGACCGCGTAGTGCATCGGGGCGTTGTGCATCGTGCTCCAGTGGTACGGCTTTTTGAACGCGACGTGGAAGACCCCGGGCGGGGTCTCGTACCCCTGCATCCCGTGAGACATCGCCGTCGGCCCATAGGTGACCTTGCCGTCGTCCATCAACCACACCTCGTTACTGGACAGGCGCAGGCAAGCCCGGGCCGCCGGGGAGCACGGTGCCTGGGTCGGGATGATGGCCGGCGCACCGGGCACATTCGGCCCGTTCGGCCACAACGGTTCGGCCAGCGCGGGCGCCGTGGGCGCCAGCGCGGCCACCGCGATACCGGTGAGAACAGCCATTCGGCGTATCCGATGGAGGAACTGTCCGTTGCTCATCTCGTGCCGACCTCTTTTCGTCGATTTGCCGCCACATCAGGCGAGGGATAGCAAATTCCGAGCGAAATCAGAGACCTACACCAAGGTACTTAAATATCCCGGGCTGTGGGCCGCAACCACCGTAGACGCGCCGAAATGGGACATGACTCCACGGCCGACGGACGGCCCGTCACCTCCTCAAGCGACACTCCAGCTATCGGAATCCGTGCCGCGTCGCCGTCCGCGTCGCCGCCGCTGGTAGAACACCTCCTCCACCGAAATGTTGGGCACTTCCTCGACGATCCCGGCCAGTTGCCCGTCGAGCTGCAGTTCGGCGATCCGCCGGTGCAGTCCGGCCCGGCGTTCCGCCGTCAGCCCAGCCCACACCACGCCGATCCGGCGTTGCGAGGGATGGTCGGCGACCGCCACCAGCCGGAGCAGTTCCGGCCAGAGATCGTCGGCGTTGGCGATCTCCGGTAGTTCGGCGATCCGCTCCGCCGGCATCCGCACGATCGAGCCGACGATATAGCGCTGTACATCGGGGTGGGTGCGCTCGGCCAGTACCAGCAGTCCACGCCACGGCCCGGGATAGAACGCGATAACGAGGGATTCGACGATCGCGGTGAGCGCGGCGGTATTGGCGAAGATCGGATTCATCGCCATCCGCTGCAGCTCCGGCCGGCTCAACTTCGATACGAACGTCATCAGTTCGGGCGCTGCGCCCTTCTGGATGACGTGGGCGGCGAGTTTGCCGAGCGCGTCCGGACTGGCGATGGAGAGCAGAATGTCACCGATCTCGGACACCACATCCCTGGAGGCCCGCGACATCACCGAAATCGCCGCCTCCTTCAAATCCGGCGACCCGGCCAGCACCGTCTCCATCATCCGCGGAATCCGCTTCGACCGGCCGTCCAGCAACTGGCGCAGTACGTTGCTGATGGCGGAGGCGGAGTAGGCATAGGCGGCGGAGAAAATGATGCCCTCGTCGTCGAGGGTTCCGTGCTCGACCGCCTCGACGAATTTCGGCTTGGCATATTCGAGGAACGGCCCGACGGTGATGTGATCTCTACGGCGCAGGACCTCGTTCACGATCGCGACCAGCGGCTCGGAAGCCATGATGTCGCCCAGTTCACCGAGGGCCTTGGGGTCCACATACGGAGTGCAATCGGCGGCGTACCCCGTTTTGAGCATGGTGAGTGTCTCGGCGGCGGCGGCAGGATATTCCACACCGACGGCGCCGGCCGCGCGACCGGTCATCATGGGGGGCACGATTCGCTGGACCAGGGGCAGGGAAACCGTGAGCGGGATGATCGGGATCAATCGTCCGATCCGTTTGAACATGTCGCCGTGGAACTCGTAGATCCGGCCCGAGATACGCTGCTCGAGTTCGTGGAGGTGTTCGGGTCCGAGCCGTTCGAGGTAGGCGATTCGTTCGACAGACACATGTAGCGTGCGCGCGAGCAGGATCATCTGCGCGCGGGTGACCAGATCGCTCATCCTTCGAGCTTGTCCCCGAACATGATCCGGCGGGTGATTCCCCGGAATGGCGGTGGAAAGAATCGGATCATTCCGTTCACCGCCTCGATGAGCAGGTCCTTCTCCTCTTGCTGGGCACTGCGGAACAATCCGAGCAAATCCTCGATCTCCTGGTCGGAGAGCATTTCCGAGGCTGCCGTGGGGCCGTTCAGTTCTCGGACGAGTTCGGTTTTGGCACTCATTCTGCTCCTGTGTATCGATCAGTGGCCGGCAGCCGCGACAACCACCGCCGACCCCAGGTTTACCCGGATGACGATATGCCGAATCTTCACGAACGTAAGGGCATTCACAACTGGTGTTATCTGCCTGCAATTCGTGCTGTCCCATACCGTCGACGGGATGAGCGAGGGGCCTCACCCGAACCGGAGAGGCGGTATCACCGGCTCTCGGCCGGAGCTCGTGTACCACCGGATTCGCCCACCGCGAGATGCCGGCGCAGGAACAGCAGCTGATGTGCCACGGCGGCGTCGAAGAACGGATTACCCGGCCAGATACCGAAATGATCGCAGGGGTAGTGACGCACCTCGGCCCTGGCCGCGAAGGCCGCCTTGGCTGCGGCATAGGGCGGCGCACCGCGATCGAAATCGGCGATCTGCGCCAGGACGGGCAGGTTCAGCGTGGCAGCGGCGCGGGCGGGCCGGTAGCCGGGGAGCTGCATCAGTACGCTCGGATCGATCTCGTTGCGCCAGGTGGTGCCCGCCAGTGCTTGGTAGGAGTCGTAATAGCCGTCCATCGTCAGCGCGGCGACCTCACCCGGCCGTCCGACGAGCGGGATGAGCCCGGAACCGCCGGTCGCGCCGGCCAACCGGGCCCGGGCGGCGCCGAGCGTTCCGCGCAGTACACCGGCGAGACCGTTCTCCCGCACAGCCAGGACGCCGGCCGCCCGGCCGTCGACCAGCGGAGTCACCGAGACGATCGCCGCGAGAGCGGCCTGGACTTCGGCCGAGTGCGGCGCGGTCGCGCTCGCGGCCGCACCGGCGGCGAAGACGTGACCGCCGGAGAGCGAAACCCCCCACAGCACCACTCGGCGCGGGTCCACCCCGGGCAGCCGGGCAGCGGCCAGGACAGCTGCTCGGTAGTCGGCCAGCTGCTCGGCCATCCGCACCCGTTGCCGTGGCCGGCCCCCGCTCGCGCCGAAATACCGGAAGTCGAAGGCCAGGACGTCGATCCCGGCCGCGGCGTAGGCGCGTGCGAACGGTTCCAGGCCGGAGTCCTTGGTCCCGCCGAAACCGTGCGCCATGACCGCCACCGGACGACCGGCCGGTCCTTCGAGGTCCTCGCTCACAGCCGGGAAATACCAGGCATGGCAGTCCTCGTCGCCGGAGCGGAAGGTCACGGTGGCAGGCTCGGCCGCGGCGGCCGGGGCCGGGTTGTCGCGCAGACTCATGAATATTTCCTCGCGGTGGTGGGTGCGGCGGGGTCGGGATCGGTGCCGTAGATCGACCGCAGCCAGACGGTGACCACTGATTCGATATAGCGTTCGCGGTCCAGTTCGGCGGCGAGGGTCAGCCGCTCGAGGAGTCGCTCGTTGAGCAGGAGCAGCACATCGGCGACGGTGGTGGCGTCGCCACCGGCCGGAGCGCGACCGGCGGCACGTTCGGATTCGATCATGGCGGCGATGGAGGGAATGAAGGCCTGGCGATCGGTTTCCCACAGATCGCGCACTCCCGGCGAGGCGCTGCGCGCGGCCAGTACCGCGCTGTAGAGATGGCGATTGCGGTCCCAGAACTCGATGAGACCGCGAATCGTCCGCTCGATACGTTCGGCCGGCGCCCCGCTTCCCACGAGGATGTCGTTGACCGCGAAGACTTCCTCGTAGGTCTGCTCCAACGCTGCTGCCACGGCCGCGGCCTTGTTCTCGAAGTAGAAGTAGAAGGCGGATCGGGTCAGCCCCGCGCGCCGGGAGATCTCGGCGATATTGATGGGTTCGAGCTGACCGTCGTTATCGCGGAGCAGCTCGTCCAGCGCCGCCAGTAGCGCACTGCGCCGCTGGTCGCCACGCTGCGGAGCCCGGCGGTCGGTACGTGGCCGGGTGGTCATCCGGCCCGTCCCAGCGGGACCGGCCCCTGTGCGCGGGCCCGGCGCAGCCCAGCCGGTATCTCGGCGAGTCGCAGATCGCGTTCGTAGACCCAGTAATCCAATTGCTGGGTGTGCCGGGGACGATCCACCACATGGCCGGTGAACCGCTGCTGATCGGCGGCGATTATCCGGTGCATCGTCTCCGCCGGGGGCGGGCGGTAGTGCCCGGCCGCGTACGCGGCCACCAGGCGGGCCTGGCATTCGACGAACGGGAACAGGGTGGGGAACGACTGCGCGAATCCTACGAAGGCGAGGCCGCCGATTCCCGGGGCGAAAATGCGTTTGTACAGCGAGATCCGATTGTCCGGGGCGCTGAGGAACTCCGGATCGAAGAACGGGAAGGTGATGTTGTAGCCCGTGCAGTAGATGATGGCGTCGAAATCCTTCGCCGTTCCGTCCGCGAAATGCACTGTGGCGCCGTCCAACCGGCTCACATCGGGTTTGGCGACGATATCCCCGGAACCGAGCCGCAGCGGCAGTTCCACCGACTGGGTGGGGTGGGCCTCGAAGAATTTATGGTTCGGCGCGGGCAATCCGTACTTCACCGGATCACCCGAGACGAATGGAGTGAAGATCTGGGTGATCTTGCGCTGCCAGGACAGCGGCACATAGGGCACGGTGCGGAAATAGCGATCGGCCGGGGTGCCCGCGAAATACTTCGGCACCACCCACGCGCTCGACCGGGTCGACAGCCAGACATCGTTGTCCGTACTGCGCGAGGACAGTTCGACGGCGATATCGGCGGCACTGTTGCCGATTCCGACGATCAGGATACGTTTGCCGTGGAGATCCAGGGGCGTTCGCGGATCGATATAAGCGTGGGAGTGGATGGCTTCCCCGGTGAACTCCCCGGGGAAGTTCGGGAAACGAGGGTCCCAATGGTGCCCGTTGGCCACGACGAGCAGATCGAATCGGCGATTCTCACCGGCCTGTGTCTCGATATCCCAGCCGCCGTCCGCCGCCGGTCGGGCGTGCTCGACCGCGTTGCCGAATTCGATGGCCCGTTTCAGGTCGAAGGCCGCGGCGTAGCCCTCCAGGTACTCCTTGATGAGGCTGTGATGCGGAAAGTCGGGGTAGGACTCCGGCATCGGGTAGTCGCGGAAGGAGAGCTGGTACTTCGAGGTGTCGATATGCAGTGAGCGGTAGGCACTCGAATGTCCGTTCGGATTGCCGAACGCCCAGTTGCCGCCGATGCGGTCGGAGGCTTCGAAACAGGTGTAGGGAATGCCGTAGTCGCTCAGCATCTTTCCGGCTGTCAAGCCGCTGATACCGGCTCCGATCACGGCGACGGTGGGCTGCGACATACGACCTCCTGGAGCACTGCGCCGATACGGGACCGACTCCGGCAAGTGACGCCGGTCACATGGACCCTAGGGCCGCATTTGACAGGTGTCAACAAAAGTGAACCCTTGTCAGCCGACAGGGCGGCGGCCTAGTTTGTGAGACACGCCGTACGCGGCCGGAGCGGGAGGACACCCCCATGAGAGCGCTGCAACTCACCGAACCCGGCACCCTGGAGATACGCGAGGTACCGACTCCGGAACCGGGTCCCGGTGAACTGCTCATCCGGGTCGGCGCCTCCGGTCTCTGCCATTCCGATCTGCATGTGCTCCATCTCCCGTTCAAGCTCCGCGACGAGCCGCTGACCCTCGGCCACGAGATCGCGGGCACCGTCGCCGCCGTGGGCGAGCAGGTCGGCGAACGCACGGTCGGCGAACGCGGGATCATCTATCTGTGCTGGTCGTGTGGACACTGCCCCGAATGCGCGAGTGGCAACGAGAATGTGTGCCGCGCGGCCGGACGGGCCGCCATGCCACCCTGTCCAGGCCTCGGCCCCGACGGCGGAATGGCCGAGTACATCGCCGTCCCGGCGAATTCGTTCGTCCCCATCGGTGATCTGGATTTCGTGGCCGCCGCACCCCTGGCCGATGCCGCGCTGACCAGTTATCACGCCATCCGCGGCGCCCGCGATCAGCTCTACCCCGGAGCGACCGCCGTGGTGATCGGGGCCGGCGGGCTCGGCCACGTCGGCATCCAGATCCTGCGCGCGATCACCCCGGTGCGGGTGATCGCGGTGGATACCGATCCGGCCAAACTCGAATTGGCGGCGGAATGCGGCGCGCACGAGGGGGTGATGGCGGGCGTGGATACCGCGGCCCGGATCCTGGCCATGACCGACGGCCGGGGTGCGGAGGCGGTTTTCGATTTCGTCGGCGTGGACACCACTGCGAAGCTTTCGGTCGAGTCGGTCGGACCGAACGGGGCCTACCGGATGATCGGGCTGGGCGACGGGAATCCGGGCATCACCGCGGGCCCGGCGGGCGGGCCCGGCCTGCCGTGGGGTGCGACAGTGCGCAAATCCTACGGCGGCACCAAACGCGATCTCATCGACAGTATCGCGCTGGCCCGCGAGGGCCGGATCACCGCGCGTACCCAGCAGTTCGCCCTGGAGGAGGGCGCACACGCCTACGAACTACTCGAGCAGGGCAGAATCCGGGGCCGCGCGGTCCTGGTGCCCTGAGCGGACTCAGCTCTTACCGGGCGCCCACATATTGCTGAGCAGCGTATGGCTCGGGGTATCGGCCAGCGACTGCGAGGATTCGTAGATCCGCACGTAGGAGGTGGCGTGGATACGCCAGATCCCGTCGGCGCCGCGACGATAGCGATCGGTGTAGTACCCGGCACCCCGGATGAGCACGCCGAAATCGGTCGCGAGCACGGTGTCCTCGAACAGCCAGCTGCCCGTGGCGGTATCGCCGTCGAGGGTGATCTCCGGATGGTTGGCCACATGGGTGGTCACGATGCCGGGGCCCATGTTCTCGCGCATGAACCCGACGACCGCGTCGCGACCGTCGAGGGTGAGCGCCTCACCCATGGCGTGTGTGCCGTAGCGGGCTTCGATCTCCGGGTCCAGCGTGGCGGCGAAATCGTCCCACTGCTTCAGATCCAGGGTGCGGAAGTACCGGTATTTGAGGACGCGGAGTAGCTCGAGTGCCTGCAGATCCATGGAGTCACCATGGCACGACGACCCCGGCGCGGCAAGAACATGTTCTATTTTCTCCGGCCGCACACGTGCCTCGTCCGGATCCGCGTTTACCGGATGCGAACCGTGGTACTGCGCCGAAACCGCACGACAGTTCGCGGCACCCGGTCGCCGCGCCGAAGGTGCCGGGCCCAGCAGCGACGGAGCCAGAAATGAACAGTGCCGAGATTCTCACCGACGCCTTCGATCGGATCCGCGGAGTCGTCCACGACACGGTGGACGGACTCGACGAGGACGCCCTGAAGCACCGCCTCGATCCGGGCGCCAACACCATCGCCTGGCTGGTGTGGCATCTCACCCGGGTGCAGGACGAACATCTGGCCGAACTCCGGGCCACCGAATCACTGTGGACAGGTCGTGGCTGGTACGAACGCTTCGACCTGCCGATCGACCGGAACGCCACCGGTTACGGCGATACCCCTGCCGATGTGGCACTGATCAGCGCCCCACCCGAACTGCTCACCGGCTACCACGACGCCGTGCACACGCGGACAGTCCGATTCCTGGGTGCCCTACACGACCGGGATCTCGACGCGATCGTCGATACGAACTGGGATCCGCCCGTCACCATGGGCGTACGGCTGGTCAGCGTGATAGCCGACGACCTCCAGCACGCGGGGCAGGCCGCTTTCATCCGCGGCGCCCTCACCCGGGCTCCGGCCGGGCGTACGGGCACGGCGATCGTGCGCTGACACCCTTCGATCGACCGCAGCCGCAGGTCAGTCGCGCATCGCCTGATCGCGGAGCCAGCCGAGCGTGCGCGACAGTATCCGCGAGATGTGCATCTGCGAGACTCCGAGCTCCTCGGCGATCTGTGATTGCGTGCGGGATTCGAAGAACCGCAGCCGCAGAACCTGACGCTCACGGTCGGACAACTCGCCCAGCAACGGTTCGATCGCCAGATAATCCTCGAGCCAACCGTAGGACGGCTCCTCGGCGCCCAGCGATTCCACCAGCGGCAACGCCGAACTCTCGCTGTCCTCCCCGGCCGAAGGCGCATCCAGCGAGGACGCCTGATACGCGTTACCGGCGATGAGCGCTTGCGTCACCTCCACCACGTCGATCTCGAGTTCCGCGGCGATCTCCTTGGCGCGCGGCACCCGCCCCAGCCGTTGCGACAAGATCTCGATGGTGGACCCCAGGTTCAGCTGTAGTTCCTTGACCCGCCGCGGCACCCGGACCGACCAGGTGTTGTCCCGGAAATGGCGGCGGACCTCACCCATGATGGTGGGAACGGCGAAGGGGAGGAACAACGAACCACGCGAGACGTCGAACCGGTCCACGGCGTTGACCAGCCCCAGCCGGGCCACCTGCAGGAGATCGTCGTAATTCTCACCGCGACCGGAGAACTTGCGCGCGATGTGCTCGGCCAGCGGCAGGCACCGCCGCATGATCTCACCGCGCAGGTCGATGCGGGCCGGATCGCCCTCGAGAAGGGCAGCCAGTTTGCCGAACAACGGCTCGATATTGTCGTAACTGTCGTTGCCGCGATGGCGACGCGAAGGTCCGGGGTCGGCCCGGGGTCCTTCATCCGCCATCGGCGCCTCCTCGGAACCAGCTGAACTCGACATCGGTCGGGTAACCACCGCTCGCCACGTCGTAGGGGTGCTGCACCACGCTGACCGAGCGGGTCAGCGTCCGTACGATATGCCAGCCGAAGCCCTCCTGGTCCCGGAGCGAATCGACCTCCGAGATCGAGGTTACGCGCACTGTCATGCGATGTTCGTCGTAATCGAAGTCGCAGGTCAGACTCGAATCGGGAACAGCGGAGGCAATAAGAGACGTAGCCACTTCGTCGAGCGCGAGCCGGATATCGGTCACTTCGTCCAGACCGAAGTCGGCGATCAGCGATACGGTCTCGGCCAGCGCCCGCAGCATCACCAACTGCTCCTGCCGGGCCGGGATCCGCACGCCCACGGTCATATCCGCCGACGTCGTATACACGGAATCGGAGACACTCTCCGCCATGCGCATCACCACCTAGTTCCTGCCGCCCGCGCCACGGCGGGCGGGAAGCGCCCGCCGGGCCCCGTCGTGCCCGTGACCGTCGGTGACGCCGCGGTTCATCTTTCCTCGGATGTCGGCCTGATTGTCACATGCGCACATACCCCGGTCGGAATCTCCGAAACACCGCCCAGTTCAGGTGTGGTCGATTCGCTCGTGCACAGTCAGCAGCAGATGATCGAATTCGGTGCGCAGAGTGGGGCCGGCGTGTTCGAGCGTGCCGAGTTCGGCCACCACGATCACCGGCCGGGTGTTGCCGTCCAGATCGACGATGGCGATCGAATCCAGTAGGTCGTCGTCCCGCTCGTCGGCGATACCGCCGTCCTCTCGGGTCACGGCTCGAGTATCGACGGTTCCGGCACGGAAAGCGACCTCACCCCGGCCGTCGCGACGGCCCGGGTAAGGTACGCGCGTAGCGGCGGATCAGCTCATCAGCGCGGACCGCAAGGTCGGAAAGTATCGGAACTGCGGCCGCACCCCGGCGACCTCGAGCGCCCGTTCCACTTCCTTGCGCCCACTGACCACCCGCAACTCGACCCCGGCCTGCCAGGCATCGGCCTTGGCGTCGGCGAGAACAGCGGCTGCTCGAATGCTCATGAACGTGGTGGCACGCAGATCCAGCACCACCACCCGGCACAGCAGCTCGCGGTGCCGGCCGAGCACGGTACACAGATCGTCGTGCAGTACCGCGTCCAATTCGCCTTCCACCCGTGCGATCACGCAGTCGGGGTACTCGGTACTGCGGCGTGACCACACGCGAGCAGCGGCCTGTTGCCGTGAGTCGCGGCGGCGGTGTTGATCGACCTGGTACAAAACGGCGGTCACCGACATATCAATCCCGTCCTGGTGGTGGGGATTACCGGTTGGCGTACGCACTGCGGGCGGATATCGGAACGAGAACGATTCTCGTTCGTCGAGCCCGGGCACCGAGAGATACGCGCTACCGGGATCGGCTGCATGTTCTCAACCTGAGCACCATTCTGGCATGGTCGACCGGCGCTGTACACCGCCGCGCGACCGAGCGGTCTCGGCACGGGCCGGACCGCGCAGCCCGATAGAGATGTTTACTCCGAGGCGCACAGGCTATTGCGGAGAGGCAAACGGGCCGGGTCGGACCGGCCGACCGACAGGGGCGGAGGTTTCCGGTGCCACTGCCGCGCGTAAGGCAGCCCATCTCGCTCGCGCATTGCGTAGCGCACCCTATCCGGCCGATTGACCCGCAGCACACCGCTGCCCTACCAGGGATCCGACGTTCGATGCCTGCGAAAGGCGAGCCATGGTCGATACTCTCTCTCCGAGCGAAGGCGCTGTCCGCGCGCTACCGCTACCGCTACCCCGAGGCCCGCTCTCGGCGGCGCTGACGGAACTGCTGCGCAACGCACCGGGCCGACCGGTACCCGAGGTGTCCGGCGATCTCGACCCGTACGGCGACGATTTCCAGCTCACCCTGCACACCTGCTACGAACTGCACTATCAGGGTTTCCGGGACGTGGCCCCGGACTGGGAATGGGACCCCGGGCTGCTGGGACTGCGCGCGGAGCTCGAACACCGATTCCAGAACGCACTGCGGGCCGAGGTACCCGGTGGGGACGACGTCACGGCCGAACTGGACCGATTGCTCACCGTCCCCGCTTCCGGCGGTATACCGGGCCTGTTGCGCGACGAGGGCACCTGGTGGCAGATGCGCGAATACTTCGTCCACCGCTCGATCTACCACCACAAGGAAGCAGATCCGGTGGCCTGGGTGATCCCGCGGCTGCGCGGTCGGGCGAAGGCAGGGCTGGTCGCGATCGAATTCGACGAGTTCGGCGGCGGCCACGCTGATCGTATCCACGCCCGCCTCTACGCCGATCTGATGCGCGGCGCCGGACTGGACCAGGGTTACCTGCACTATCTGGACGTGGTGCCCGCGCCCATGCTCGCGCTGGTCGACATGATGTCGCTGTTCGGTCTGCACCGGTCGCTACGTGGTGCGATCGTGGGTCATTTCGCGGCGGTCGAGATCACCTCCTCACCCGCCTCCCGACGCATGGTCGAGGCGCTGCACCGCTTCTCCGCCCATCCCGACTGCATACGGTTCTACAGCGAGCACGTCACCGCCGACGCGGTCCACGAACAGGTGGTACGCCGCGATGTGCTCGACGATCTGCTCACCAGGGAGCCCGAACTGGCCGAATCGGTGGTCTTCGGGATCCAGGCCACCGACTTCCTCGAAGACCGGTGGGCCGATGCTGTACTCGATCATTGGCGCGCGGGCGAGAGTTCGCTGCGGACCACGGATCGGTGAGTCCGGTGTTCGTCCGTGTCCCCGGGGTGTACCGCCCGCAACCCGATACCAGACTGCTGGCGCGGGCAATGACCGATGCCGCGCTGCCGCAGGGAGCGCAGGTACTCGACGCGTGCACCGGAACCGGAGCGCTGGCGATCCACGCCGCGCGGTCCGGGGCCGCGGCCGTGACGGCGGTGGACCTCTCGCGTGCCGCGCTCGCCTCGGCCTGGTTCAACAGCCGGCTCTACGGAGTGCGGCTGGAACTGCTGTGGGGAGATATCACCCGGGTGGTCGAGGGGCGAACCTTCGATGTGGTCGTCGCCAACCCGCCGTATGTGCCGAGCCGGACGCATCCACCCGAAGTGGGCCCGGCACGTGCCTGGGATGCGGGATGGCACGGCCGCCACCTGCTCGACCCGCTGTGCGAGATGATGCCGCAACTGCTCAGCTCGGGCGGTACCGCACTGATCGTGCACTCCGCCGTCTCCGGTATCGCCGCCAGTCTCACCCGATTGCGCACAGGCGGGTTGAAAGCGACCGTCGTGGCACGCACCGTCGTCCCCTTCGGTCCGGTGATGCGCAGTCGCGTCGGCTGGCTGCGGGATCGCAGCCTGATCCAACCCGAACAGGAGCACGAGGAATTGGTGGTCATCCGTGCCGACAGAACCCGCTGACCCACCACCCGGCCCCGACGAGCTACTCGCCGCGATCCGGCCGGTCGGCGCCACCGGCACGTCCGACGGGGCCGAGCCCCCGAACACCCCCGCGCCCCCCGGCGCGGCCCTCGACGGGCCGGATCGGCCGGCGGCGCCGGGATCGCGCCGGATCACGTTCACCGCAGCAGGACCGGCTTTGATCGAGGGACCACTGGAAGTGATCGCACCGAACGGGGACCGCATTCTCGCCGACCGCTTCCTGGTCGCGCTGTGCACCTGTAAACGGTCCGGTAGCTACCCACTGTGCGATACGAGTCATCGCCGGCGGGCCCGGCGCTCCGATGAGGACCGTGAAGGGCCGTAGCGGATTGGCGGTGCTGTTTCCGGGTAGCCGCCCTGTATGGCTCCGACCCATCAGCAGTTGCTCCATGCGCTGACGCGAGCCGCGAACGCGTTGACCCACCACGACATCCCCTTCGCCGTGGCGGGCGGATGCGCGGTCTACGCACGAGGCGGTCCCCCTTCGGACCACGATGTCGACCTCTTCGTCAAGCCCGCCGACTGCGCCCGGGCGCGTACCGAACTGGCACGGGCGGGGCTTCGTATCGCCGACGCCGCCGAGGACTGGCTCACCAAGGCCTACGACGGCGACACCCTCATCGATATCATCCACCGGCCCAACAACCGGGAGGTCGACGACGCATTGCTGGCGCGGGCGGAGGTCATGCGCGTGGGCCCGACGGTAGCGCCGGTGGTCCACGGCACCGACCTGCTGGTCGACAAACTGCTGGTCTTCGACGCGCACCGGCTGGACTTGAGCCCGCTCCTGCGGATCTCCCGCGACCTGCGCGAACAGGTGGACTGGGTGTCTGTCCGCGCGCAGACCGAGCATTCGCCATACGCGCGCGCTTTTCTCGGGTTGATCGACGATCTCGGGATCGCCGACACTCGCACAGGTGATCGAACATCGAGAAGGGCCGGATAGATGTCACAGAATCACAACCGGGCGGCGGGACGACCACCGGAATACCTGGCCGCCGAACTGCACCGGGCATTGACCGAGGACCCTCGAACCGCGGAACAAGGGGTTCGAGTACGTATCCGCGGGGATGTGGTGGTACTCGACGGAGAAGTGGGCACCGCGCAGCGGCGGCGCCTGCTGGAGGACGTGGTGCACGAGATAGCGCCGGATGCGCAGATCCACAACGACGTACACGTGGCCGCGATGCCCGGCCCGGGCGAATGCGAGGACCTCGGTGACTGACACCGGGCAGAAGGGAGAGCGCACCGATGCGGATCGCCGCTGTGGGGGATGTCCACCTGGGGACCGACTCCCGGGGAATACTGCGTCCCGCGTTGCGCGGGCTACCGGACCGCGCAGATGTACTGCTGCTGGCAGGTGATCTGACCAATCACGGAACCCTGCCGGAAGCCGAGGTGGTGGCCGCGGAATTCACCGATATCGGTGTTCCGGTGATCGCGGTGCTCGGCAACCACGACCATCACAGCGATCTCCAGGACGAGATCGCCGCAATGCTGGGCGACGCGGGGATCGCCGTTCTCGAGGGCAGCGCCACCACGGTCACGGTCGGTGATCGGACACTGGGCGTGGCGGGCACGAAGGGGTTCGGCGGCGGTTTCGCGGGCAAATGCGCCAGCGTGTTCGGGGAGAGTCTGATGCGCGATTTCGCCGGACACACCGTCGACCTGGCCGCCGGTCTGGATACGGCGCTGGCGGGTCTGGACACCGATGTCACGGTCGCCCTGACCCACTATTCCCCCGTCAGCGATACCTTGCACGGCGAACCGCGGGAGATCTATCCGTTCCTGGGCTCCTATCTGCTCGGTGAGCCCATCGACACGCACGGCGCCGATCTGGCGCTGCACGGCCACGCCCACGCCGGTACCGAACGCGGCAGTACCCCGGGCGGTATCCGGGTCCGCAATGTCGCCCAGCCGGTGATCCGATCGGCTTTCGCGGTGTACGAACTGCATCCGCGACCGGTCCCCGACCCAGCGCACACCGCAACCGCGCTGACCCGCTGACCCGATGGACCCCGGGATATGCGACGGCGACCACTCGGAGGTGGTCGCCGTCTGCCGTGCTCGGCTCCGTGTACGCCGATCGGAGATTCCCGGTCATGGGCCGCTACGGGGAGAAGCCGCTACGGGGAGAAGGCAGCCTCGATGCCGTCGAACCAGGCCGCTTCCTCGATCAGCCGGGTGCTGCGCCAGCCGTCGGGAGTACGGATCAGTTCGTGGTTGTACCAGCCGCCGCAGGTGAACTGTTTACCGGGCGACACGATCATCGGGTTGAAGAACATCGCCCGCACTTTCGCACTGTCCCCGTCGAGTTCGACCGCGATATTGGAGATGAAATGCTGTGTGCGGGTGAAGAGGCCCAGCTGTTCGGTCAGCCGCTCCACCACAGTCTCGCGATCACCGACCGGTCCACCGGCGGTGCTGTAGTCGATATGCGCGTCGGCGGTGAACACCGACCGGTACAACGCCCAGTCCTTACTGTCGACGGCGGTGGCGTAGCGCGTGAGCAGATCGGTGATCTCGAGCCGATCGGCGAGGGTCGGTGAATCCATCACCCCATACAACCGCACCGGTGGTGGGTGTCGGGCGGGTTCGGCCTCAACGGCCACCGTCTCCCACCACGGTAGCGCCCCCACCGGCATCGACGCTCGGGTGACCCGCGACGCCGCGGGTCACCATCGACCCCGTCAGGCCCCGTTGGTGGAGGCGCTGCGGGTACGGCCGGAACGGGCCCGGCGGCGCTCGGCCTGTAGGTCGGCGAGCTCCTGCTCGAGAATATCGGCGACCCGGAACTGGCCCGTGTCATAACCGTCGGAGGAGCGCACGACGTCCAGGAACTCGTCGGTCTCCTTGTCCCCGGACATCTTGCCCTTGGAACCGCCGTCCGACGAACCGTTCTTGACACCCTCCGATGAGCCCTTACCGAGCCCCGCGATCTTCTTGGGTTTGGTCACCGGGAGTTTGTCGGTGGTATCGGCGGTTCTGGTCGTTACCGGATCCGCTTCGAACAGTGGTGGATTGGCGGCCATCTCATCGAGCAGCGAGCTCGTCCGTCCGATCAATCCCGAGGTGACCTCCGCCAGATCCCCCGACCGGCGTTTTCCCATATCACCGCCCCTGCTGTCCGACCGAAAGGCCGAACCGCTCGATCCGGAACCCGAGCTCTTCGTACCGGCGGGCTCCAGCGCGGCCGGTTTCGTCGCGACCTCGGCCTCGGCTATCGGCATCGAGGACACCGCCTTGGCATGATCGAGTCGCACGCTCACCCGCGGCAAGCTGTTGCGGATCTGATCGGCGGGGTCCGGCAGCACCCGGACCTGTTCGGTGGCCCGCAGGATCGCCATTCCGTAGCGTGCGCTCGCCGCGTCGTGGATGAGCAGCGCGACACCGATCATCACCGGGGCGACCGCGTGCACGGCCGCGTCGTACCATTCGCCGAGTCTCAGGTACGGGTAGGTGTTCAGCCCGATGGTCAGCGTGAGCAGGGCGATCTCGGCAGCGGCGGTCTGCC
The DNA here is from genome assembly GCF_035956715.1 of Nocardia sp. NBC_01329. Classification (NCBI taxonomy): domain Bacteria; kingdom Bacillati; phylum Actinomycetota; class Actinomycetes; order Mycobacteriales; family Nocardiaceae; genus Nocardia; species Nocardia sp. NBC_01329. The sequence goes on from NZ_CP108381.1 coordinate 3,661,573, forward strand.
TCCGGTTGTTGATCACCCCCCACTCGGCCACCTTGTTGGTGCCGATCATGATGATGATCAGGCAGGCGCTGATCATCGCTTCCAGCAGGTAGCTGAACCAGAACAGTGGGTCACTCGGTCCGGTGGGCGCGATGTTCTGCTGCACATTGACGGCCGACCAGAGCATCCCGGCACCGACCACCCCGGCCAGTGCGCGCAACGACCAGGACCGATGTCGGTACAGCGAAGCCAGTTTGGCGTGCGGGCTGGACTCCCGGCGCTGAGCGGCGATGGCTTTCCGGGCGAGCAAGAGGTCGCGCATATCCGCCTTCTCGATCTGCTCGGTGGTCTGCCTCGCCCGATCGTTGGCCGAGGCGACCGCTTGGATCTCCTTCCACCGCTGTCCGCGCTCCTGTTCGCGGATACGCTCGGCGAGATCGCGTTCGGCGCGTAGCTCCGTCTCCGACAGCGCCTCGGTGAGGGCGGGATCGAACTGGTAAGCCAGTCGGCCGCGTGCGTGTTCGACGCGCAGGGCCAGTTGCGTGACATCGTCCTCGATCGGCGGTTCGACAGTCATTACGGCTCCCGCCTCGGGTGCTTCGATGGCAGACAAGTAGTCACGCCGGGGTACGGTACCGCCCTTTGCTCCGCGATGCATCGTCACGGTCGAAACAACCGAGTTCCGTGGCCGTTCACAGGCTGTTCACGAGTTCCGCTGGCGGCGTCGCACTTCCGTGTTCACAATGCGTCGACAGTGGTCAAGACTGCTTTCACCACAGGCCGTGCCTCCGGCACCGGAGCGAGCGGGTATACGTGGAACGCACCGGGCTCCTCGATGAAACGTACTCTCGCTCCGGCGTGTTGGGCGAACAACCGCGCATCGGGATACAGGATGTCGTGTGTCCCGATGAAGAGATCCGTTTCCGGTAGCCGATCGAGCGGGCCGTTGATCGGACTGAGCTCCGGCAGCCCGAGATCGTCACCGCCGGCCCACACCCTGCCGGCTTCGAGCAGCCCGGGCCGCGCCAGCCAGGGGTCGGCGGCTTCCACTCCGTCGATCTCCGGATTGCACAGCCGCATATCGAGACACGGCGCCAGCAGGATCAGCCGCGCCGGAGCGGGCAGCCCGGTAGCGGGCAGCGCCTGGGCGAGCAGTAGCGCCAGCGTGCCACCGGCCGAATCCCCGGCGAGGACCACCCGTCCGGGATCGACATCTCCGATCACCTGCCGGTAGACCGCGACGAGATATGGCAGCGCCGCCCGATAGGTATACCGCGGCGCCAGCGGATAGATCGGCACCTCGACCCGGTGCCCCGCGGTCACCAACCGATCGATGAATCGCCAGTGCCACCAGCTGATCTCGCGGAAGAAGCTGCCGCCGTGCAGATAGATCACCACTTTCCCGGATTCCGGTGCTGTCCGGGGTGCGACGGTGTAGCAGGGGAAGCCCTCGACGAGCCGGCCGGTGACCCGGTGGCGGCGGCGGAACCGCGACGGCGGAGTGTGGGCGCCGGCCGGTTCGGCCATGGCGGCGCGGGCCCGCTCCGGGGTCGCCATACCGCGTTTGCGCGTGATCCGCAGGAATACCGACAACGCTCGGGTACGGCGGCTGGCCATCACGTCTCCTTCGATACCGGTACAGACGGTTCGCGGAGGCTGCAGCGAAGGCGGAGGTATCGCACCATGAAGTCTCCTCACTCCGCAGATCGGCGAACCGGGACCAGCTCCGGACCCCCGGAGCATATTCCGAGCTCAGCGGGGAGGCGACCGGCGATCGGCGTGCACCGAGACGGCTACGAGCCCTGCGGTCGCGGTCGGGAACCGAAGTTCCGGCAGATGCTCACCCGTCGGCGCGACGGGTGAGCATCCGGCTTTCACTTCCGAGGGCGCTTCTCCCGCACCCGGACCGAGATCCGCACCGGTGATCCGTCGAAGCCGAACTCCTCCCGCAGCCGCCGCTCCAGGAACCGGCGGTAGCCGGCCTCCAGGAAACCGGTGCTGAACAGGACGAAAGTCGGCGGCCTGGTGGTGGCCTGGGTCGCGAACAGTACTCGCGGCAGCCGCCCGCCGCGCATCGGCGGCGGCGTCGCGGCGATCACCTCTTTCAGCCAGGTGTTCAACCGGCCGGTCGGAATACGCTTGTCCCAGGATTCGAGAGCGGTTTCCATGGCCGGGACCAGTTTCTGCACCGCCCGGCCCGTCTGCGCGGAGATATTGACCCGCTGCGCCCACGGCACCCGCACCAGATCACGATCGACCTCACGATCGAGCTGCAACCGGCGATCCTCGTCCACCAGATCCCATTTGTTGAACGCCAGCACCAGCGCCCGCCCGGAATCGGCGACCAGGCTGATCACCCGCAGATCCTGTTCGGTGACGGGCTGAGAGGCATCGATCAGCATGATCGCCACCTCGGAGGCTTCCAATGCCGATTTGGTACGCAGCGAGGCGTAGAACTCGGTACCGCTGGCGTTGGCGACCTTGCGCCGCAGTCCGGCGGTATCGACGAAACGCCATACCTTGCCGCCCAATTCGACCAGCGAGTCCACCGGGTCGACAGTGGTGCCGGCGATATCGTGCACCACCGAGCGCTCGTCACCGCTCAGCTTGTTCAGCAGGCTCGATTTACCGACATTCGGTTTGCCGACCAGCGCCACTCGGCGCGGCCCACCACCGGGCCCGGTGGTTTCCCGCGGAGTCTCCGGAAGTACGTCGAGGATATCGTCGAGCAGATCGCCCGTACCGCGGCCGTGCGCGGCGGACACCATCCGTGGCTCCCCGAGGCCCAGCGACCACAGCGCGGACGCGTCGGCCTCCAACCGCTGATCGTCGACCTTGTTGGCGACCAGAATGACCGGGGTCTTCGCCCGCCGCAGCACCTTCACCGCGGCCTCGTCCGTGGCGGTCGCGCCGACCACCGCGTCGACCACCAGCACAATCGCGTCGGCGGTGTTCATGGCCAGTTCGGCCTGTCGCGCCACCGACTGCTGCAACCCTTTGGCATCCGGTTCCCAGCCGCCGGTGTCCTGCACCCAGAAGCGGCGGCCGGCCCAGTTGGCCTCGTAGGACACCCGGTCCCTGGTCACCCCGGGCACATCCTCGACGACCGCCTCGCGGCGGCCGAGAATGCGGTTGACCAGCGTCGACTTCCCCACGTTCGGGCGGCCGACCACGGCCAGGGTCGGCATCGGGACATGATCGGCCGCCTCGGGATCACCGTCGAGATCGGTGAGTTCCCACTCGGATTCATCGCTCCACACACCGTCGCCGGCGAGCACGTCGCTCATGGTTTCCCCGCTCATCCGGCAACTCCCCGGCGTCCGGCCACCTGACGATCCCGCGGGCACTCGAGCTGCCGGCCGACCTCGTGGTAGAGCTCTTCGATGGTCTCGTCCATGGTCAGGTCACTGGTATCGACCTGCACCGCGTCCTCGGCCCGCCGCAGCGGCGAGACCGCGCGCGTCGAATCGAGACGGTCGCGGCGCTCCACATCCGCGAGCACTCCGGCGTAGTCGTCGCCGCGGCCCTCGACGATGTTCTGCTGATTGCGCCGATGCGCGCGTGCCTGCGCGGACGCCGTCAGATAGATCTTGGCGTCGGCGTGGGGCAGCACGGTGGTGCCGATATCGCGGCCTTCGACCACAATGCGGCCCGCGCTCACCGCGATCTCGCGCTGCAAGGCGACCAGTTGCTCACGGACCTCCGGTACGGCCGAAACGGCCGAAACGGCCGCCGTGACCTCGGCCCCGCGGATCTCGGTGCGGACATCGTCACCGTCGAGTTCGATCAGTTCCCGTTCCGGATCCGTGCCGATCCGCAACGGCATATCGGTGACCTCCGCGGCGACCGCCGCGGCATCGGCCGGGTCGATCCCGGCCCGTAGCACCTGCAGCGTGGCGACCCGGTACATGGCCCCGGTGTCGAGGTAGCGGGCCGAAAGCCGAACCGCCAGCCGACGCGACACACTGGACTTCCCGGTTCCCGAGGGACCGTCCATCGCGATGACCAGGGACCGGTCACGGCCCGGCCCCGCGACGACCCCCACGGGAGCTTCCACACCGTTCACAAAGACACCGCCTCGTAGAGTTTGCCGATTTCATCGCGCCCCAGCACACGCAGCGTGCCCGGACGTTGATCGTTCAGGACCACCGGACCGATATGGGTGCGAACGAGCCGGATGACCGGATGCCCGACCGCGTCCAGCAGCCGCCGCACGATATGTTTGCGCCCCTCGTGCAACACCACCTTCACCAGGGAACGTCCCGCGTCGACCTCCAGCACCTGGAATCGGTCCACCGAAGCTGGCCCGTCGTCGAGCTCCACGCCCTCACGCAGGATCTTGCCGATCGGACGGTGCACTTCGCCCTGCACGGTCGCCAAATAGGTCTTGGACACCTCGTAGGAGGGGTGCATCAGCCGATGAGCGAGATCACCGTCGTTGGTGAGCAGCAGCAGCCCCTCGGTATCGGCGTCCAACCGGCCCACATGGAACAAACGCTGCCCCGCCGAGACCCGCTCGGCGACGATATCGCCGACACAGGGACGACCCAGATCGTCGGACATGGTGGACTGCCAGCCCTTGGGTTTGTTCAGTGCCAGATGCACCAGCTCCCCGCGCACCACCACCCGGGTACCGTCCACCCGTACGACCGCGTTCTCCGGGTCGATACGCAGGCCCTGTTCGCGCACGATGATGCCGTCGACCTCGACCCGGCCCTGCTCGATCATCTCCTCGGCGGCGCGGCGTGAGGCCACCCCGGCCTTGGCCAGTACCTTCTGCAGACGCTCGCCTTCGCCCCAGGGCAACTTCTCGTGACCGGTCTCATCCGGTTCCACATGCTGGCGACGGGCCGGTTTCGCATTGTTCAGCTGCGGAGAGCCGCCACCGGAGCGGGCAGTCTGAGTCTTACGGGGCGCCGCACCCCCGCCGGGCCGGCCACCGGTCCGCGATCCGGCAGACCCGCCACGACCGGCCGCGGCCGAGCCGCCACGGCTCCCGCCGGTGGGACCGCCGCCGCGGCTCGCGCCCGCGGGACCACCCCGGCCGGCCCCGGAACGACCCGCTGTCGCGGAACCACCCCGATCTCCCGCGGGCCGGGCGCCACGACCATCGGCCGGCGCCTCCGATCCGGCGGCCCGCCCGGAACGCGGCACCTGATCGCTACGGGCCCCACGCTCGGTACTGCGCGGTCCCCCGGCACGACCGGTGCGAGACGAATCGGTATTTCCTCGGCGGGCGTCCCCTGCACTGGAGGCGCTCCGTCCGCGACCGGCCCGAGCGGGCTGGTCACCACTTTTCCTACGATCCGGTATGCCATCACGGCGAGCGGGTGTTTTCACGGTTTCCTGTCAATCCTCGGCGCCGAGTCTCAGATCGTCCTCGGCGGGTTTGCGCAGCCTGGTGTAACGGGGATCCGTCTCCAGACTGTCGTTGATCTCGTCGATCAGGTCGACGCCCGGCAATAGCGGCGCCAGTGCCGGCAGATCGCTCAACGACGCCAACCCGATCCGTTCCAGGAACAGTTCGGTGGTGCCGTACAGCGTGCCGTTGGTTTCCGGGTCGGTGCCCGCCTCGGTGATCAATCCCCTGGCCAGCAGGGTGCGCATCACACCGTCGACGTTGACACCGCGCACCGCGCTGACCCGAGCCCGGGTCACCGGCTGACGGTATGCCACCACCGCCAGCGTCTCCAGAGCCGCCCTGGTCAGCTTCGACCGGGCGCCGTCGAGCAACATACGCTCCACATACGGTGCGTACTCGCTGCGAGTATAGAAGCGCCACCCGTCCCCGGCGAAACGCAGATCGATCCCACTGCGCCGGGAGGCCAGCTCCGCCGCCATCTCCCGCAGGGTCCGCTCCACCCGATGCGGGGCCTCTTCCAAGGCGGCGGCCAGCTGCTCTACCGGCGCCGGAGTGTCCACCACGAGCAGTAACGCCTCGAGTGCCGCCCGGAACTCGTCGTCGTCCAACGGCTCGGGGGCGAAATCGGTCACAGTCTCGCCCACGCTCTGCCCTCCGTGATCGGACAAAGGCGCTACGTGGTCACGCTGCGCTCCCGCCTCCGGGCCTGATTCGCTCATGCCCTGCCCGCCCCGGATGAGCGAAGGCCCTACGTGGTCATGCTGCGCTCCCGCCTCCGGGCCTGATTCGCTCATGCCCTGCCCGCCCCGGATGAGCGAAGGCCCTACGTGGTCACGCTGCGCTCCCGCCTCCGGGCCTGATTCGCTCATCCGTAGTCCTCTTCGATGGTTACCGGCGCGGGGGCGCCCTCCTCGTCGTCACCGATCCAGCGAACGGCGAGCGGGCCCAGGGGGTCGGGCTGGTCGAACTCGATCGTTTTACCCCGGTACAGCTCCAGCAAAGCAAGGAACCGGGCAACGATTTGGATCGGCGCCGCGCAATCGGCCACCAGATCGGCGAAAGTAGTCCAGACGCCCACGCCCCGGGCACGTAACCGCTCCAGCACCAGCGTCGCCTGCTCGGCCACCGATATCGAATGCGCGTGCAGATGATCCAGCCCCACCGTCGGCACCGGGCGGGGCCGGAACGCAGCCGCCGCGATATCGGCGAAACCGGCGGCGTCCACCCCGAGGTTCACCTCGGGTAGCAGACTCGCGAATCGCTCCTCCAGGCCCACACTTCGCGGATAGCGGCGCAGTGCCACCGCCTCCAGCTCCGCGAACAACTCGGCGACCTGTTTGAACGCCCGATACTGCAGCAGCCGGGCGAACAGCAGATCCCGGGCCTCGAGCAGTTCCAGATCCTCGGGGTCGGTCACCTCACCCGAAGGCAGCAGCCGCGCGGCTTTCAGGTCCAGCAGAGTCGCGGCCACCACCAGGAATTCGGTGGTCTGATCGAGGATCTTGTCCGTACGCAGCGAATTACCCGGCTGATCGAGACTCGCCGTCAACGCCTTGGTGTAGGCGATGAACTCGTCGGTGACCTTGTGCAGCGCCACCTCGGTCACATCGAGACGGCGTTGCGAGATCAACTGCAACAGCAAATCGAAAGGGCCCTCGAAATTGCTCAACCGCAGATGGAAACCGGACTTCTCCGCGTCCGTGCCCGTGACCACCGCGGGCGGGGCGGGTTCGTTCGTCTTCGATAGTGCGGGCGGGGTCGGCCCGTTCACCGACCGGACCGGTGGATGACTTCCCGTGCCATCGCCCGATATGCCTCGGCGCCACTCGACTTCGGCGCCCAGGTGGTGATCGGTTCACCGGCGACACTGGCGTCCGGGAATCGGACCGTCCGCGCGATCGCGGTGTCGTAGACCAGTTCCCCGAAGACCTCGACCACCCGTGCCATCACCTGACGGGAATGCAGCAGCCGGGCATCGAACATGGTCACCACGATGCCGTACAGGCTCAACCGTGGATTGAGCCGGTCCCGGACCTTCTCCACCGTGTCGTTGAGCAATGCCAGCCCGCGCAACGAGAAGTACTCGCACTCCATCGGGATGATCACCCCGTTCGAGCAGGCGAGCGCGTTCACGGTGAGCAGACCGAGCGAAGGCTGGCAATCGATGAGGATGTAGTCGTAGCGGTCGCGGATCGGCTCCAGCGCTCGCCCCAGCGAATGCTCCCGGCCGACTTCGTTCACCAGCTGGATCTCCGCCGCCGACAGATCGATATTGCTGGGCAGCAGATCCAGGTTCTCGACCTTGGTCTTCATCAGGACGTCGTCCGCGGAGACCGGCGTCCCGATGAGCAGATTGTGCACGGTCTGATCCAGATCGTGATGTGCCACACCCAGGCCCGCCGACAGCGCGCCCTGCGGATCGAGATCCACCAGCAGCACCCGGCGACCGTACTCGGCCAGCGCCGCACCCAGGTTGATGGTCGAGGTGGTCTTGCCGACTCCGCCCTTCTGGTTGCACATGGCCACGATGAGCGCATGGCCCTCATGTGACGGATCGGGCGGATCGGGAACCTGGCGCAAGGGCCGCCCCGTCGGCCCCAGTGCGGCGTCTGAGGGAATGGGTTCGGGGCCCGCGCCCCACACCGACGCGGCGCGATCGTCGCTCTCGGCGCCCTTGGGCGAGTCCGCCGATCCGGCTGTCGTCACGATCCGCTGCTCCTTATACGTTTCCTACCCGTCCGTCACCTCGTAGAGCGTAACGAGGCCGATCAAGGCACGGTCTCGCTTTCGCCACGGTCCGGCTAGACCTAGACGCTACCGGTTGACGGTGCTCGAGCGCGGCGTGTAAGCACGGCGTGTTCGCCGCAAGGCTGCGACCAGCCGGTATCGCGCGTCACCGGAGTGACCGGCGACACCGAAACGTTACTGAACTGCTTGCCGCCCCTCGCGAACCGGCACTACCTCGCGCGCGGGTGGGCCGTCGCCCAGACTTCGCGCAACGTCCCCACCGTGACCAGGGTGTAGATCTGCGTGGTGGTCACCGAAGCATGACCGAGGAGTTCCTGCACGACCCGGACGTCTGCGCCGCCGTCGAGCAGATGGGTGGCGAACGAATGCCGCAGGGTGTGCGGCGACACTGCGGCGGTGATCCCGGCGTATTCGGCCGCTCGTTGCAGGACCTGCCAGGCGCCCTGGCGGGACAGCCGACCACCGCGGACATTCAGGAACAGCGCGGCCGCGGCGCCGGGGGTATAGCGCCCGGCGCGCGCCCGGGCCGCGAGAACCGGGCGGCCGCGCACCAGGTACGCGTCCACTGCGGCCGATGCGGGCCGCCCGACGGGAACGATCCGCTGTTTGCCGCCCTTGCCGCGTAGTACGACCGCCCGGTCGCCCAGGTCGAGGTCGTCGATATCGAGGCCGACCGTTTCCGAGATCCGGGCGCCGGTCGAGTAGAGCAGTTCCAGCAGTGCCCGGTCGCGCAATCCGCGGGCGGCGGCTTCCCCTCCGGTTCCGGCACCGGCATCGGCCGCGTCCAGCAACCGCAGTACCTGCTCGACCGGTAGAGCCTTCGGCAGCCGCTGGCCGACCGTCGGCGGCTTCACCGCGTGCGCGACATCGGCGCTCGTCAGACCTTCGGCGGCCGCGAAACGATGTAGCCCCCGCACCGCGATCAATGCCCGCGCCACCGAGCTCGGCGCCAGCGGCGGATGCCGCTCCCCACCGGCGCGCAGCGCGACCGCGAACTCGGAGATATCGGTTTCGGCGACGGACCCGAGGTCGGTGACGCCGCGGTCGCTCAGAAACTCCCGGTAGCGAACCAGGTCCCGCCGGTATGCGGAGAGGGTGCTGCGTGCGGCACCCCGCTCCACTGCCAGATGGTCCAGGAAGATATCGACCTCCCGCACCGATGGTCCCCGATCAGTCCGTGTTCCGCTGCGCGGCCTGGCGGCGGAGCAGTGCGTCCGGCTGACCCGGCCACGGCGCGTCGGCCGGCCGCAGCGGCACATCCGCCGCCTCGGCCGCGCTCAGCGCCAGCAGTCCGGCCACCGCTGTTGCATTCACGATCGTGCCGGCGAGTGCCGCGCGGACGGCCTCGGCGACCGGCATACGCACCAGTTCCAGATCGGCTTCCTCGTGTTCGGGCGCCGGTCGCTCGGTCTCGGAGAGCCCGCGCGCCAGATACACCCGCAGCGCCTCGTCGGTGAAACCCGGCGACAGCGCCACATCCACCAGCACCGACCAGTCCCGGGCGGCCAGCCCGGTTTCCTCGGCGAGTTCGCGTCGGGCGGCCGACAGCGGATCCTCACCGGCGATATCGATCAGCCCCGCGGGAAGTTCGAGCAGCCGCTCCCCGAGCGGATGACGGTACTGGCGGATCAGGACCACCCGGCCGTCGTCGTCGACCGCGACCACCGCGACCGCGCCGTGGTGCTCGACCACTTCGCGTTCCGCGATCCGCCCGTCGGGCATCTCCACCCGGTCCACCCGCAGCGCCAGAATCGCACCCGAGTACACGAGCCGGCTGTCGACAGTCGCGAAGTCGTGACTACCGGGTGCCGGGTTCACGGACGTCACGACACCCGCTCGGAGGTACCGGCCAGTTCCTGCTCACCCGGGATATCGACCGGCAGCCGCTCGGCCAGTTTGTACCGCAGGGCGGCGGCGATGAGTTCGGCGAACAGCGGATGCGGCCGGGTCGGGCGGCTCTTGAGTTCGGGATGGGCCTGGGTGCCGACGAAGAAGGGATGAATTTCGGCGGGCATTTCGACGAACTCCACCAGATGCCCGTCGGGGGACGTACCGCTGAACCGCAATCCGCTGGTGGCGATCTTGTCGCGGTAGGCGTTGTTCACTTCGTACCGGTGCCGGTGCCGTTCGGAGACCTCGGTGGCGTGGTAGGCCCGGGCCACCACGGAGCCCTTCTCCAGCACGGCCGGATAGGCGCCGAGCCGCATGGTGCCGCCCAGATCGGCCTCCCCGGCCACAGCTTGTTCCTGATCGGCCATGGTGGAGATCACCGGATGCTCGGTCTCGGGTTCGAACTCGGCCGAGTTGGCGTCGGTGAGACCCACCGAGCGCGCGGCCTCGATGACCATGCACTGCAATCCCAGGCACAGCCCGAGCAGCGGCAGGCCGCGGGTGCGGGCATGGTGGATGGCCCCGACCTTGCCCTCGATCCCGCGTATCCCGAATCCACCGGGGATGAGAACCGCGTCCACATCGCGCAGGGCAGCCTGCGCCCCGGCAGCGGTCTCGCAGTCGTCGGACTGCACCCAGCGCAGTTTCACCTTGGCTCGGTGGGCGAAGCCTCCGGCGCGCAGCGCCTCGGTGACCGAGAGGTAGGCGTCGGGAAGGTCCACGTATTTCCCGACCAGCGCGACCTCCACTGTCTCCCGCGGTGCGTGCACGCGGTCGAGCAGATCGCCCCAGATCGTCCAGTCCACGTCCCGGAAAGGCAGCCCGAGTTTGCGCACCACATAGGCGTCGAGGGCTTCACGGTGCAGCACTTTGGGAATGTCGTAGATCGACGGCGCGTCCGGGGTGGAGATGCAGGCATCGACCTCCACGTCACACATCAGCGCGATCTTGTTCTTCAGACCGGCCGGAACTTCACGATCACAGCGCAGGATCAGCGCGTCGGGCTGGATACCGATACTGCGCAGCGCGGCCACCGAATGCTGGGTGGGTTTGGTCTTGAGTTCCCCCGAGGGCGCCAGATACGGAACCAGCGAGACATGCAGGAAGAAGACGTTGTCGCGGCCGACATCGTGGCGGATCTGGCGGGCCGCTTCGAGGAACGGCTGAGATTCGATATCGCCGACCGTGCCGCCGATCTCGGTGATCACCACATCCGGCTCGTGTCCCTGCAGGTCGGGACCGCGCATGGCCAGGATTCGCGCCTTGATCTCATCGGTGATGTGCGGGATGACCTGCACGGTGTCGCCGAGGTACTCGCCGCGCCGTTCCTTGGCGATCACCGACGAGTACACCTGACCGGTGGTGACGTTTGCGTCCCGCGAGAGATCCCGGTCCAGGAATCGTTCGTAGTGCCCCACATCGAGGTCGGTCTCGGCCCCGTCCTCGGTCACGAACACTTCTCCGTGCTGGAACGGATTCATGGTGCCGGGATCGACGTTCAGATAGGGATCGAGTTTCTGCATGGTGACCCGTAGCCCCCGCGCGGTCAGCAACTGACCGAGACTGGAGGCGGTGAGACCCTTACCGAGTGAGGAGGCGACGCCACCGCTGACGAAGATATGTTTGGTGGCTGCCCGCGCCTGAATCCGTGTATGACCCACGGGTCTTCACGGTAACACGAAACCCCGGGCGACGATCGACCGCCACTCCCGGTTAACCGTCCGATCGCCACCTCCCCCCGATACCGCGACCGGCGATCCGGGCCGAAGACCGATTACTCCCGTCCCGGAGGTACCACCGGCCACTTCCTTCACACTCCCGCGCCCCGCAGTCGGAGATCTTGCGAATTCGTCCCAATGCTGTGCGATTGCGCACGGCCGCCAGGAGCGCCCGTCTGCACGGCCGTCAGGAGGCGCCCCGCCCGCGCAGACGCCAGGAGCGACCCGTCCGGAGCCGAGGCCGATTCGGGCACCCACACGCCTCCGCCCCGGCTACTGCGGCCGGTTCAGCATCTCCCGCCCCCAGAGATCCGCCCGATGCAACCAGTCCTGCGCGAGGGTGAACACTTCGCTTCCGTGCCCGGCGGCCAGCACCGCCACGATCAGTACGACCAGCGCCGCCAGGACCAGCATCGCCGTCATCGCGCCGGAGACCCGGCTCCGGTACAGCGTGGCCACCGCAGTGGCATCCATGATCGTGCCACCGACCTTGAGACGTGTGAGAAAGGTCGCGGGATTGCTCTCCCGCCGGCCGCGATCGAAAAACTCCTCCAACGATGCAGCCGCCCCCGCGGTGACGATGAGCGCGGCACCGTGATGGTGCGCCAGCAACAAGGCCAGATCCGCGGGCGTCCCGGAACACGGAAAGGTGATCGCGCCGATCCCCAGCTCTTTGACCCGGTCCAGCCCTTCGGCGTAACCGTCGGTTTCCGCCGGAACGATCAGCTCGGCGCTACCGGTGAGGGTTTTGGCAGTGAGTTCGTCGGGATTGGCGACGATCAGATCCAGACGGTAGCCGGCGCCGCGCACCGCTTCCGCGCCCTGCCCCACCCCGATGATGACCGGGGCGTACTCCTTGATGAAGGGTTTGAGTTTCCTCAGGTCCTCGGCGTGGCCGGGCCCGTCGCCGACCACGACAACCTGACGGCCGTTCAGATCCAGACCCGGAGCGGGCACGCCGATACCGTCCATGAGCAGCGATGATTCGGCGCGGATGAATTCCAGGGCGTCGACGGCGAACGATTCGAGATGGCTTGCGAGCCCGATACGCGCCTCCGACAGCCGTTCGGCCACACCGCTCTCGTCGAGTTCGAGGCATTCCACCAGGACTTCCGATCCCCGGCGGGTGAGGCGGTCCGCGTAGACCACGCCGTTGTCGATCCGCACCTTCGCGCCGTCCTTGATACGACCGAAGGCATCGGAGCTGACCGTGTCCAGGAGTAGTACACCGCCGGCCACCAGGAGTTCGGGTCCCGGGTTGGGATAGCGGCCGGAGATCGACGGTGAGGTGTTCACCACCGCCGCCACCCCGGCCGCGAGCAGCCGGTCGGCGGTGACCTGGTCCAGATCCATTTCGTCGAGAACCGCGATATCGCCCGGCTCCAACCGGTCGAGTAGCCGCCGGGTATCGCGGTCGACCCGGGCGGTGCCGGTCCGGCCGGGCAGCGTCTCGGAATTCTTCGACAGCAGCGCCAGCATCCTCATGCAGCGATGATCGTCGGAAACTCTCAACCATTGGTGGAGACACGCCGCGATTCGATAGCGTACGGCTATCTATTGGAAGCCAGACCTCGGCGGTCGCCGTCGGCGCGACACGAAAATCCACGGCCGTACACCGTAAGCTGCCCGGGACAGCCACACGAAGAGGAGTCTCCATGGCCAGCACCACCGTCGATACCGTGATCGCCGCCCCGCGCGCGACCGTGTACCGGCTGTTCGCCGACCGCGAGAGCATCGACCCGTTCCTTGCGGTGAACGTGACGCTCGTCAAACCGGGCACCACCGAACGAGAAGGCGTCGGCGCCCAGCACAAGATCGGTATCGGTCCGGTCGGGGTGGTCGAGGAGATCACCGCGCTGGTCCCGAACGAACGTATGGAGTACAAGATCGTCAAGGGCGCCCCGGTGAAAAGCCATATCGGCGTCATCACCTTCGCCGACACGGACAACGGCACCCGCGTCTCCTACACGATGACCTCGGACCCCTCGCTGCCTGTTCCGGCCAAGATCCTGGAGATCGGTCTCAAGGGCCTGATCAACCAGTTCATCTCCGCCGCGCACAAGGCCGTCAACTGACCCGTCGGCGCGATACCGGAGCCGCGCTACCGCATGGCAGCGCTGTTCCGGTGTGGGAGCCGGCTCTGGCGAGGAATTCGTTCCACACGCCGACCCGTCGGCTCCTCGGACAGCTCGACCCCGATGTGCCGGGATGGATACGGCCCAGTACCTCGCGGACGGGACTACGACGCCCCCGCGCCATCGATCAGTAGGCCGCCATCCGCTCGGCACGCGCGGTGTTCAGGAGTTCCCACGCGTGCGCGCGGCCGGTCTCGGTATCGTCGAGCCCGGCCAGCATGCGGGCCAGCTCGACGATCCGCTCGTCCTGAGTGAGGGCCCGGACCCCCGAATTCACAGCACCGTCGCCGTCATCGGATTTGTCCACCACCAGATGGGTGTCGGCGAACGCCGCCACCTGCGCCAGATGCGTCACCACGATCACCTGGTGGGTGCGTGCGAGCCGGGCCAGTCGGCGACCGATCTCGACCGCCGCCCGACCACCGACACCGGCGTCGACCTCGTCGAAGACCATCGTCGCCCCGTGTTCGGCGCCCGCCAGCACCACCTCCAGGGCCAGCATCACCCGGGAGAGCTCGCCGCCGGAGGCACTCTTGCTCAACGGCAGCGACTGCGCACCGGAATGCGCTGCCAGCCGGAACTCGACCTCGTCCACTCCCGCGGGCCCCGCGTGCAGTTCGGTGCCGTCGACCAGCAGCGGCGCCGAGTCCTGCGCCCCGGCCGGCAGTGGCCGCACTTCGACCTCGAGCCGCGCCTTGCCCATCGCGAGCCCGCTCAATTCCTCGGTAACCGCCGCCCCGAGCGCAACCGCCGCCGCGGCCCGGGCCGCCGACAGTTTCACCGCGGCCGCCCGCACCCGGTCGGCGCCCGCCGACACCTCGGCGGTCAACGCCGCCAGGGTCTCCTCCGAAACGTCGAGCGACTCCAGCCGAGTTCGCGCCTCCCCCGCCCATGCGATCACACCATTGATATCGGGCGCGTATTTTCGGGTCAGCGACTTCAATTCGGCCTGCCGCGACAGCATGGATTCCAGCGCGCCCGGGTCCGACGGCAGATCCGATAGATACCCGCTCAGTTCGGTTGTCAGGTCGACCACCACCGCGATCGCCTCCGCTAAGCGAGGCGACAGCACGGCGAGAGCCGGATCCTCGGCGCCCTCCACCCGAGACCGCGCGATACCCAGCGCATCCAGCGCACCGCCCCCTTCACCGGAGTTGTCGACCGGCCCCGCCAGCGCCTCGTGCGCGGTAGCCGCCGCGTCCCGCAGCGAATCCAGATCACTGAGCCGCCGGATCTCGGCGAGCAACCGCTCGTCTTCCTCCGGCTCCGGTGCGACAGCATCGATTTCGGCCAGAGACTGGGTGAGCCGTTCGGCTTCGGCCGCCATCTCCCGGCCGCGTGCGGTCCGTTCCAGCAGCGATGTCCGGGCGTCCAGCCAAGCGCGGCGGTGTTCGACATAGTCGCGCAGCAGCGACCCCACCGTCGCGTCGGCGAACTGGTCCAGCGCGTGCAACTGCTGCTCGGGCCGCTGTAATCGCAATTGGTCGTTCTGACCGTGCACGGTGAGCATGGGTGCGGTGAAATCGGCCAGCACCGACGCCGGTACGCCACGACCGCCCAGATGCGCCCGGGAACGACCGTCGCTGCCGACGGTTCGGATCGCGATCACCGTCCCGTCGTCGTCGGCGACAGCGGCTGCCGATTCCAGTACCTGCTCGGAATCGCCGCGCGCAGCGTCGTTCAGCTCGTCGAGGGTGAACCTACCCTCTACCACCGCGCGATTCGCCCCGAGCCGGACTCGCCCGGCATCGGCGCGTGCACCGCTCAGCAGGTGCAGACTGGTGACCACCATTGTCTTGCCCGCCCCGGTTTCCCCGGTGAGCACAGTCAGCCCTTCGTGGAATTGCGCGGTGGCCGTCGAGATGACGCCCAGTCCGTCAATTCTTATCTCTGTCAGCACGTGTGCCCTCCGTTCGCCGCCGGCCCCGCCAACCCGTGACCGGCAGCTCGAACTTGCGCACCATCCGATCCGCGAACGGCGCGGAGTCCAGCCGCACCCACCGCACCGGCTCGGCACCCCGGACCGCTTCGACCCGGCCGCCCCGCGGCAGTGCGAGGGTGCGCCTGCCATCCAGGAAAACTATCGCATCGTGGCCGGTGGCAACGGATTCGACCGCGATCCGTGAATCCGGGCTGGTCACCAGGGGTCGCGCGAACAGGGCGTGCGCGTTGCTCGGAATCACCAGTAGCGCTTCCAGTTCCGGCCACACCACGGGCCCGCCTGCGGAGAAAGCATACGCCGTCGAACCGGTAGGGGTAGCGATAAGAATTCCGTCACACCCGTAGGAGGACACCGGTCGCCCGTCCACTTCGAGCACCACCTCGAGAACACCCATCCGGGCCGCGTTCTCGATACTGGCCTCGTTCAACGCCCAACCGTGTTCGATGATCTCGTCGTCGAGGCGGACGTTGACGTCGAGAGTCATCCGCTCCTCGACGCGGTAGTCACGGCGGACGACTTGCGCGAGCGCCTCGTCCAGGTTTTCCGCTTCGGCCTCGGTGAGAAAGCCGATCCGCCCCAGGTTTATACCGAGCACCGGGACCGTCACGTGCCGGGCCAGCTCCGCGCCCCGCAGCAGCGTTCCGTCGCCGCCGAGCGCCAGCACCATCTCACAGCCCAGCGCCGCGTCGGGTTCGTGGGCGACCACCTGCACCGGATATCCACAGGGATCCGCAACCGGCTCGATCTCGGCGTCGAATCGAGTGCTGTAGGCCTCATCGGCCAGCACGCGCAAACCGATTCCGGCCTCCGCGCAGATCTTCGCGACCCGATGCGCGGTCTCACTGATCTCGGCCCGGCCGGGATGGGAGACCAGCAGGATCTCTCGCTGCCGGGACACCTCCGTGTTCACTGCGGCCCCTCCTCGACTGCCCGCTTAACCAGCGCTTCCACCTCGTCGGCGGACCTACCCGCCGTCTCCGCACGGCGCAACCACAGAAAGTATTCGACATTGCCGGACGGGCCGGGCAGCGGGCTCGCCACCACGCCCCGGGTGTGCAGGCCGAGGTCCGCGGCCGCAGCGGCCACCGAACACACCGCTTCGGCGCGCAGTACCGGGTCTCGTACCACCCCACCGGAGCCCACTCGGTCCTTGCCGACCTCGAACTGCGGTTTCACCATGGGCAAGAGATCAGCGCCGGGCACCACACATTCGGCCAGCGCGGGCAGCACCAGGGTCAAGGCGATGAAGGACAGATCGGCGACCACCAGATCGACAGGCCCGCCGATATCGGCAGCGGTCAACTTCCGGACATTGGTGCGGTCGTGCACGTGCACCCGGTCGTCGGTACGCAACCGCCACACCAGCTGCCCGTATCCGACATCGACCGCTACCACTTCACGGGCGTCCCGGCTGAGCAACACATCGGTGAAGCCTCCGGTCGACGCCCCGGCGTCCAAGCACCTCCGCCCGGCGACCGGCAGCCCCTGCGGTTCGAACGCATCCAACGCACCCAGCAGTTTGTGTGCCCCTCGCGATGCCCAAGAGACCTCGTCGACCTGCTCCTTGACCAGCAGAGGTGTCCCGGTCTCCACCGCTGTCGCCGGTTTCACCGCGACAGTGCCATTGATCAGCACCCGCCCGGCACCGATCAATTCCACCGCGTGTTCGCGTGACCGTGCCAGACCGCGGCGGACCAGTTCCGCGTCCACCCGCGCCCGCCTGGCCACCTCAGATCTTGTCCACCGTGGCCAGGGCCTGCACCAGCACCTCGTGTGCCTGGTCCAGGATGTGCGCACGGCGAGCCAGATCGGCGCCGACAGAGGAGGCCTCCGCTGAGGTACCGCCGACGTCCGGCGGGGTACCGAGTTCGGCGAGCAAGTCACCGACCTCGGCCCGGATCCGGTCCGGGTCTGCGGGTTCACCGTGTCCTGCTGCCCCGGGCAGATGCCGGCCGGGCAGCGGCGCCCCGGAGCGGGCGGTGCCGAGGTTGTTCGGGCGGGGAGTCGGGGTAGTCATCGTGAGCTCAACGCTATCGGATTTCCGAACGTGGCGCGCGTACCGTCAGCGCCCGCCCGGGGTGTGCCCGCAGTTCCGCGCGCACCGCGGACAGGTCGATACGACCGGGCACCGGCGGCTGACCGAGCGCGTCCAGGCTGTCGGCGATATAGGTGGGCAACTCCGCCTCGGGCAGACCGGCGAGATCGTCGACGGTGCTGACACCGGTCAGTACCAACAGCGAATCCAGCGCCACATTCTGCGCACCGGAGATATCGGTATCGAGCCGGTCGCCGACAACCAGGGCCGCGCGGGTCCCGGCCCGGGCCAATGCGTCCTCGAGCAGCGGCGGATAAGGTTTGCCCGCCACCACCGGTTCCCGATCCGTGGCCGCTCGCAGCGCCGCGACCATCGCTCCGTTACCGGGCGCGAGACCACGCTCGTCGGGCAGCGTCCTGTCGGTGTTGGCCGCAACCCACACTGCGCCCGCCCGTACCGCGTACGAGGCCTCCGCCAGATCCGGCCAGGCCGTCTGGGGCGAATGTCCCTGGACGACCGCCATCACCGTCCCCGTCGCACGACGCACCGGTTTCAAACCCGCCGATTCGACCTCAGCCGCGAGGTCGTCGGACCCGACGACCAGAACCTCGGAGCCGGGCACCACGCGTTCGGCCAGCAGCCGGCTCGCCGCCTGCGCACTGGTCACCACATCCGCCTCCGCCGCCGGGTATCCCAACTCGGCCAGATGGGCCGCCACAGTGGTGGCCGACCGGCTCGCGTTGTTGGTGACGTAGACCAGCCGCTGCGTCCCGCCGGCCAGCGCCTCGGGCGCACCGTCGATCACCGCGGGCCCCCGGTACAGGGTCCCGTCCAGATCCAGCAGCAGCGCCTCGTACCTGTCCCGCAACCGCGGCATCTCACTCGCTTCCCGCACACTCGGACCCTACGTCCTACCTCCGACGTCCCCTACACCCGCTAGTGCCCAGTACACGCTTTCGTGCGTCGGTCGGCACGCCGCAAGCCGTCTGTTCGGCTGTAAATTGATTCGGGAATTCCGGCGATCCGGCTGCGATGAATTCTCCGGTCGGACAACGTCGGAACAGTTCAGAGACCACTCCGTCGCGGCGGACGCACCCATTCGTGGAGGACCAGTGACCGTAGACCCGATCGATCGCACAGCCGACCCCGAACTGCTGGAGGTCGCCGAAACGATCACTGCCGTGGTCCGCGGCCGGATCACGCCGGATCAGGCCGTCTCGTTCTTCGACTCCTCGTTCGGCCTGCTGCCGCCGGCCCTCGCCGGCCAGGGGGCTGTGATCACCGGACCGGCTCTGTCTCTGTGGAAGACCGAATCCGGACCGTCCACAGACCTCGAGGTGGGTTTCCCGGTGGACCGCCGGATTGCACCCGACGGGGAGGTCGTCCCCGCTCATCTCCCGGCGGGCCTGATCGCCCGAGTCGTGCACGAGGGCAGTTTCGACACCCTCGGTGTCACCTGGGATCGTCTGCGCACCTGGATCACCGACGAGGGCCTGACCCCGGCGGCCGAGCGCTGGGAGGTCTATCTGACCGAACCGAATCCGCAGATGGACCCGGCCGATCTGCGGACCGAACTCAACTGGACGATCGCGCAATCCTGAAGCATCGGGTCACGCCTCGCCGGTCAGTTCGGCCGCACGTTCCTCGGCATCGGTTTCCCCGTCGAGGTCGGCGGCGGCCGCGTTGAAGAACCAGGTCAGCCCTTCCTCGGTCCGACCGGCAGCGACCAGGGCATCAGCGTAGGCGTAGAAGAGCCGCGCGGGGCCCGAACCGGTACGAGCGGGGTCCAGGTCGGAGGTTTGCAGGGTCACCACGGCTTGGTCGTACTGGCCCAGGTCCATCCGCGCACCCGCGACCACGATGCGCAACTCGATCGCCTCGTCACCGGTGAGGGCCCGGCCCTCGTCACTGCGACCGATCTCGATCGCGCGCTCGGGGCGGCCGAGACCGCGTTCGCAGTCCGCCATCACCGCCAGGAGGCCGGATCCACCGGACATACGCCGTGCCGCACGCAGTTCGGAGAGCGCTTCGGCCCATTCCCCGGCGTGATAGGCGACGACACCGGCGGTTTCGCGAACCACGGCTATCCGTCCGGCCCGCTGCCGCGCGGCCCGGGCATGGGCCAGCGCCAGCTGCGGATCGTCGTCGAGTACTTGCGCGGCCATCGCCAGATGCCTGGACACGGTCTCCGCATTGCCCTTGTCCAGGCTCAACAGATCCCGCCGAATGGAGGTATCGAGATCGCCGGCCTGGACCTCGTCGGGCAGGTCCGGTTCCTCGGGCCGTGGCGGGCGTCGATCGACTCCGCGACCGCCGCCTTCGCCGCCGCGGCGTCTCGCTCCGTCGGCTTCTCCACCGCCTCGCGGGAAAGAGCCCGAACTGTTGCCACTTCCGGTCGAATCGATCCGGTCCCGGCGGGGTCGATCCGCACCGCGATCGGGCCGGTCGGACGCACCGCGGCCACCGAAGCGGCGATCGTCCCCACCGCGACCAGGGCGGTCGGACGCACCGCGCCCACCGAAACGACGGTCCTCGGCACCGCCTCGATCATCCGCGCGTCCGGCACTGTCACCCCGATGGTTCCGGCCACGATCGGAATCGCCGAAGGCAGAGCGTCCCGAAGACCGGGACTCCCCGCGCTCCCGCGCACCGTACTCCCGCTTGTCACCGTCGGGACGCGACTGCGACCGCGGACCGCGGGAACGATTCTCTTCCTGACTCGGCCGTGAACCTTCGGCCCGGAAACCCGGTCGGCCACCGGCCCGATCGGCGCCACTCTCACGCGGCCCCGACGATCCGGCCCGTTCGTCACGGCCACTACGGTCGGGACGCTGGGGGCTACGAGGCCGGTCACCGCCGAACCCGCTACCACCGGAGGCCGGGCGTCCACCGCGCCCCTCACCTCTGGTGTCCGCCTCACGACCGCGGCGTGAATCGCCGCGATTGTCGTCATTGCGACGGAATCCGCCCCCGCCGCCCGCACGGCCGGCGTCGCTCCGGCCACTCGATTCGCCACCTGAGCGTCCGCCATCGCCCGCACCCGCGCTGCCGCGGGAGCTGCCATCAGATCCGGAAGAATTGCGCCGGAACGGCTTCCGGCCATTGTTCTGTTCCGGCACGGCGGGTCCCTCTCTCGGTGACAAGACTGGATCGAATGGCACGGCGAAACGGTCTCGCCGCCGACACTGGTGGAACTGTACTCACACCAAGTTTACGGGTCCATATCACCGTATACAGAAATGAAGGTAGGGGACCCAAAATGGGTCCCCTACCTTGAAAAGTATGTTCCGGCGGTGTCCTACTCTCCCACACCCTGTCGAGTGCAGTACCATCGGCGCTGGCAGGCTTAGCTTCCGGGTTCGGAATGGGACCGGGCGTTTCCCTGCCGCTATAACCGCCGTAACTCTATGAAACTATCCACAGAGAGCCACTCCCTTTCTTCGAACCCGGAACCACAGGGTATAAACCCCGGCCCAGAATTCTGGAGTGTCTTCTGTATCTGTGTGTTGTTTCAGATACTGCACAGTGGACGCGTAGCAATCTTTGTTCAGTAAGCCCTCGGCCTATTAGTACCGGTCACCTCCACACGTTACCGTGCTTCCAGTTCCGGCCTATCAACCCCATGGTCTGTAGGGGGCCTTAACCACTCTAGGTGGTGGGAAACCTCATCTTGGAACAGGCTTCCCGCTTAGATGCTTTCAGCGGTTATCCCTTCCGAACGTAGCCAACCAGCCGTGCCCCTGGCGGGACAACTGGCACACCAGAGGTTCGTCCGTCCCGGTCCTCTCGTACTAGGGACAGCCTTCCTCAAGTTTCCAACGCGCGCGGCGGATAGAGACCGAACTGTCTCACGACGTTCTAAACCCAGCTCGCGTGCCGCTTTAATGGGCGAACAGCCCAACCCTTGGGACCTACTCCAGCCCCAGGATGCGACGAGCCGACATCGAGGTGCCAAACCATCCCGTCGATATGGACTCTTGGGGAAGATCAGCCTGTTATCCCCGGGGTACCTTTTATCCGTTGAGCGACACCGCTTCCACTTGCCGGTGCCGGATCACTAGTCCCGACTTTCGTCCCTGCTCGACCTGTCAGTCTCACAGTCAAGCTCCCTTGTGCACTTGCACTCAACACCTGATTGCCAACCAGGCTGAGGGAACCTTTGGGCGCCTCCGTTACATTTTGGGAGGCAACCGCCCCAGTTAAACTACCCACCAGGCACTGTCCCTGAACCAGATCATGGTCCGAGGTTAGAGGTCCAATACGATCAGAGTGGTATTTCAACGATGACTCACCGAACACTGGCGTGCCCGTTTCATAGTCTCCCACCTATCCTACACAAACCGTACCGAACACCAATACCAAGCTATAGTGAAGGTCCCGGGGTCTTTTCGTCCTGCCGCGCGTAACGAGCATCTTTACTCGTAGTGCAATTTCGCCGAGTCTGTGGTCGAGACAGCTGAGAAGTCGTTACGCCATTCGTGCAGGTCGGAACTTACCCGACAAGGAATTTCGCTACCTTAGGATGGTTATAGTTACCACCGCCGTTTACCGGGGCTTAAATTCTCAGCTTCGCGCCGAAGCGCTAACCGGTCCTCTTAACCTTCCGGCACCGGGCAGGCGTCAGTCCGTATACATCGTCTTACGACTTCGCACGGACCTGTGTTTTTAGTAAACAGTCGCTTCTCACTGGTCTCTGCGACCACACCCAGCTCCCACCGTAAAGGCGTTCACCGGACATGGTCCCCCTTCTCCCGAAGTTACGGGGGCATTTTGCCGAGTTCCTTGACCACAGTTATCTCGATCGCCTTAGTATTCTCTACCTGACCACCTGTGTCGGTTTGGGGTACGGGCCGTGTACCAACTCACTAGAGGCTTTTCTCGGCAGCATAGGATCACTGAATTCGCCTCAATCGGCTACGCATCACCTCTCAGGCTATATGCTGTGCGGATTTGCCTACACAACGCCCTACAGGCTTACACCAGTACAACCACTGACTGGCCCAGCTACCTTCCTGCGTCACCCCATCGCTTGACTACTACACCCAGGGTCGTGCGCAGCCACTTCCAGCCTCCCGAAGGAGGTCCGTCCGCATTTGGGCACTTAGCACAGATGATTCGCCATTGGGCGCGGATACACGGGTACGGGAATATCAACCCGTTGTCCATCGACTACGCCTGTCGGCCTCGCCTTAGGTCCCGACTAACCCTGGGCGGATTAACCTGGCCCAGGAACCCTTGGTCATTCGGCGGACGAGTTTCTCACTCGTCTTTCGCTACTCATGCCTGCATTCTCACTCGCGCAGCCTCCACAACTGGGTCACCCCGCTGCTTCCCTGGCTACACGACGCTCCCCTACCCAGCCACACCACTGCACGCACCCCCGTAAGGATGCGCGGATGTATTGTGTGACTGCCGCGGCTTCGGCGGTGTACTTGAGCCCCGCTACATTGTCGGCGCAGGATCACTCGACCAGTGAGCTATTACGCACTCTTTCAAGGGTGGCTGCTTCTAAGCCAACCTCCTGGCTGTCTGCGCAATCCCACATCCTTTTCCACTTAGTACACGCTTAGGGGCCTTAGCCGGCGATCTGGGCTGTTTCCCTCTCGACTACGAAGCTTA